>PLYT01000045.1 GCA_003153475.1 Betaproteobacteria bacterium
CGCTGGCGCGAGATGCCCCAGTCGCGCAGCCGCCACGTCACTTTCTTTTCGCCCAGGTTTTTCGCTTCGAGGTCGGCGGCGATCGCCTCGACGGCGTGCGCGTAGTTGAGCCCGTCGTACTTGCCCGAGTTGACACAGCGACCGCGCGTCTTGTCGGCGTACCACGGCTGCCATTCATCGGTCGAAAACATTTCGCCCGCGACCTCGATCACTTGCCTGATCGGCAGCGCATACTTTTTCGCGAACTCGAAATCGCGCTCGTCGTGTGCCGGCACGCCCATGACGGCGCCGTCGCCGTAAGCCATCAGGACATAATTGCCGATCCAGACCGGAACCTGATCTCCGGTAAGCGGGTGCCGGACGGAAAGCCCGGTCGGCATGCCCTTTTTCTCCATCGTCGCCATCTCGGCTTCGATCACGCTGCCGCGCTTGCATTCGGCGACGAACGAAGCCAGGACGGGATTCTTCCTGGCCGCGAGCTCCGCCAGCGGATGCTCGGCCGCGACCGCGCAGAAGGTCACGCCCATGATCGTGTCGGCGCGCGTGGTGAAGACGTACATCCGGCCATCGCCGATCAGCCTGCCGTCCTCGCCTCGGATGTCGTGCGTGAAGGCGAAGCGGACCCCTTGGCTCTTGCCGATCCAGTTCGCCTGCATCGTGCGCACGCGCTCAGGCCAGCCGTCCATCCGGTCGAGGTTGTCGAGCAGCTCGTCGGCGTAATCGGTGATCCGCAGGTAGTACATGGGGATCTCGCGCTTTTCGACCAGCGCGTCGGAGCGCCAGCCGCGGCCGTCGATCACCTGTTCGTTGGCGAGCACCGTCTGGTCGACCGGATCCCAGTTGACGACGCCCGTCTTTTTGTACGCGATGCCCTTTTCCAGCATCTTGAGGAACAGCCACTGGTTCCACCGGTAATAGTCCGGCTTGCAGGTCGTCACCTCGCGCGACCAATCGATCGCGAGGCTCACCGCCTGCATCTGCTGCTTCATTGTCGCGATGTTGTCGTAGGTCCACTTCGCCGGCGGGACGCCGCTCTTGATCGCCGCGTTTTCGGCCGGGAGGCCGAACGCGTCCCAGCCCATCGGCATCAGCGCGTTGTAGCCATTCATGCGCAAATGCCGGTACATCATGTCGTTGATCATGTAGTTGCGCACATGGCCCATATGCAGGATGCCCGAAGGGTACGGCAGCATCGAGACGCAGTAGAACTTGGGCCGGACAGGATCTTCGTCGACGCGATAGGCGTCAGTTTGCTGCCAGTGCGACTTGGCGCGACTTTCGATGTCGGCGGGGCGGTAGGGTTGCATCGCGATCGGGAAGCTTGCCGTGGAATTATACCGGCACGGGGCTGTTATCCCGTCAGGCCCGGCAAGGGTCCGACCAAGGCGACGACTCCCATCAGCGCGAACAACGCGGCGGCGATCATGCGCACGAGCTTGAAAGGAATGCGGCGTGC
Source organism: Betaproteobacteria bacterium (assembly GCA_003153475.1). Taxonomy (GTDB): domain Bacteria; phylum Pseudomonadota; class Gammaproteobacteria; order Burkholderiales; family Casimicrobiaceae; genus PALSA-1003. The sequence goes on from PLYT01000045.1 coordinate 1,457, forward strand.
TCCGGCGTTACCGAGCAGCACGACCGGCACGTCGGCGAGCAGCATGCCCAGTGTCGTGCCTGCGACGACCGTGGCGACACTGCCGAATTGTGCGGCCAGCACGGCGGTGGCGATCTGCGTCTTGTCGCCCATCTCGGCAATGAAGAACGCGCCCGCGGCGAGCGTAAACGCGCCGAGGTTACCGGAGGCGACCCGGGTCGTATCTTCGGCGTCATCGGCTTTCAGCGCCCACAGGGCGACGCCGAAGAACGATGCCGCGACCAGCCATCGCAGCCACTGCGCGGGCAGTGCGTGCCGCACCGAGTCGCCGACCAAGGCAGCGAGCGTATGGTTGGCCAGCGTTGCGACCAGGATACCAAGGATGATCGGCACCGGCCTACGCAGGCGCACGGAGAGCATCAATGCGAGCAACTGGGTCTTGTCGCCGATTTCGCCGACGGCAACCACGATGATCGAGGCGAGGAGGGCTTCCAAGGAGGGCGACAGATCTTCGGGAGAATGGCCGGCGGCCGGGGCCATCGGTCGGGCGGGATCGCCCGCTTGCCGCCTCACGGGGCAAAGCGCAGCGCTTTAGGCAGACGCGACTGCTAAAATTGTACCGTATCAAAACCACGGCGCCGCCGCAGCGGCCCAAGCCAACATCTGCCATGCCTCGCCTACGACTTCTCGTCAGCCTGATCGCGGCCGCTTTTTTCGCCGCCGCAGCCCTGGTCGCGCACGCCGCGCCGGTGCGGACTGCGCACGTCGAGGCGGAGCTCGTCTCGGAGCGCGGCGCCTTCATTCCCGGTCAGCCGCTGACGGTTGCGCTGCGCCTCGCGATGGATCGCGGCTGGCATACCTACTGGCAGAACCCGGGCGATTCCGGATTGCCGACCACACTCGCCTGGAAGCTCCCCCCCGGCATGCGCGCCGGACCCATACAGTGGCCTGCGCCACGGTTGCTCCCCGTGGGGCCGCTTACCAATTACGGGTACGAAGGCGAAGTGCTGTTGCTGAGCGATATCGCGAGCAGCGGCGAGATCGCCGACGCATCGACGGTCACGCTGGCCGCGCGCGCCGACTGGCTGGTCTGCAAGGAAATATGCATTCCCGAGGGCGCGGACCTGACGCTGGAGCTGCCGGTCGCGGCCAGGGAAAGCGCTGGCGAGACGACCGCGCTGGATTCGCGCTGGAGCGCAGCGATCGCGAAGACGCGCACGTCGTTTCCGCGCGCGCTCGACGGCTGGACCGCCAGCGCGACGGCGAAGGGCTCGACCGTCGATCTGGTCCTGACGCCGGCACCCGGCGCCGCCGCGCCGGTCGACTTGGGCAAGCTGCGCTTTTTTGCGTACAGCGCGGGCCAGATCGAACCGAGCGGCACGCAGGAACTTTCGCGCCATGAAGCGAGCTGGACGCTTACGCTGCCGGTTGCCGTGCAGCGCGTCGGCGAATTCACGCGCCTTTCGGGCGTGCTCGAATCGACTGCCGCGTTTGGTGGCAACGGGCGCGCCGCGCAAGTCGACGTCCCGCTTTCCGGAACGGTGATCGCAGCGGCTGCGCCGAAGCAAACCGAGCTGCAGCCGCTGCCGCTCGCGCCGGCGGAGAACGCGCTGTCGCTGGGTGCCGCGATCGCCCTGGCCCTGCTCGGCGGCGTGCTGTTGAATCTGATGCCCTGCGTGTTTCCGGTGCTGTCGCTGAAGGTCCTGGGTTTCGCCGCGCACGGCGGCGATCGCGCGACGATGCGCAAGCATGGCATTGCATTCGCGGCGGGAGTCGTCGTTTCGTTCTGGCTGCTCGCTGCAGTGCTCGTTGCGCTGCGCGCGGCCGGAGCGCAGTTGGGCTGGGGCTTCCAGCTGCAGTCGCCCGCCGTCGTCGCAGGCCTTGCGCTGCTCTTTTTCGTTCTTGCGCTGAATCTGTCGGGCCTGTTCGAGATCCGCCGGCTGCTGCCGTCGTCGCTTGCCGGCTGGAGCGCCAAGAATCCGTACGTCAACGATGCCTTGTCGGGAGTCCTCGCCGTCGTGATCGCTTCGCCGTGCTCGGCGCCGTTCATGGGCGCCGCGCTGGGATACGCGCTCGGGAGCCCGGTAGGCTCGACGTGGATCGTCTTCACTGCGCTGGGCGTCGGCATGGCGCTGCCGTATCTGATGCTCGCTTATTTCCCCGCGTGGCGCGCCAAGCTGCCAAAACCCGGTGCGTGGATGGTGCGCCTGAAGCAGCTGCTCGCGTTTCCGTTGTATGCGACGGTGATCTGGCTGGCCTGGGTGCTCGGCGCACAGCTCGACAACGACGCGGTCGCACGCCTTGCCGCGACGCTGCTGCTGGTCGCGCTGGCGCTCTGGGCATGGCAGACGATGCGCGCCGGCGGCGCGCGCGCCTGGGGCGCGGCGGCGATCGCGAGCCTTGCCGCTGCAATTTTCGTCGGCTGGCCGGTCGCCGCCGGCGTGACGAGCGAGGGCCCGAGGCCGTCGGTCGCGGCGTCGGAACCATGGCAGGATTACACGCCGCAGCGCGTCGCCCAGCTCGTCGCCGCGGGCCAGCCGGTATTCGTCGATTTCACCGCCGCCTGGTGCGTCACCTGCCAGGTCAACAAGCGTCTGGTCCTGAACACCGACACCGTGCGCCAGGCGTTCGCGCAGGGCAAGGTCGCGCTGGTGCGCGCGGACTGGACGCGCCGCGATCCGGTCATCGGCGCAGCACTTGCCGCATTGGGACGCGACGGCGTGCCGGTCTACGTTCTGTACCGTCCGGATGGGGCACCGCTGCTGTTGTCGGAGCTCCTGAGCACCCAGGAAGTCCTCGCCGCGATCGGCACGCTGCACCCGGGCTAGCAAGCTCGACAAGGTGAAGCTCGACATCGTCAACATCGATCCCGCGGCATTGGTCGGCGCGCTGCTGGAAAAGAAAGTGGATGCGATCCTTGCCGGTGCAGATTTCCAGAGCGTCCAGATGCGCGACCGGGGCTTCAAGGTCAACGACATCCTGTATCGCGACGTCGGCGTGCCGACGGTCGGCTTGTCGATCATCGCCCGCGACGATCGCCTGAAGGAAAACCCCGACCTGTACCGAAAGTTCGTCGCGGCGAGCCTCAAGGGCTGGGACGAAGCGCGGAAGAATCCCGATGCCGCCGCCGCTGCGGTCATCGAGCAATTTCCGTCGGCGAGCAAGGACCAGATACTGAAACAGCTCAATGTCGACCTGATGCTCGTCTGCGCGCCCGGCGCGACGTCGCTCGGACGCGTGCCCGACAAGAACTGGCAGACGACCTTCGACTTGCTGACGATGTATCTCAATCTGCCGAAGGACAAGCCGATAGGCGACTACTACAGCAACGATTTCCTGCCGGTCAACGCGCCGAAGTGCTGACCGTGCAAGGTCCGGCGGCGATCGAGACGCAACAACCCGTGACAGCGGGCGGCGCCCCGATCGTCGCCCGCGGCGTCGGCAAGCAGTTCGCCGGCAAGAGCGGCATCTTCACCGCGCTGGAGGACGTGTCGTTCGACATACGCGGCGGCGAATTCGTGAGCCTCATCGGCCCATCGGGCTGCGGCAAGAGCACGCTGATGCTGATCACGGCGGGACTCGTTCCGGCCAGCAGCGGCGAGCTCGTCGTCGGCGGACAATTCCTCCAGCGGCCGCTGACCGACGTCGGCATCGTCTTCCAGGATCACCTGCTGCTCGAGTTTCGAAGCGCATTGGACAATGTGCTGTTGCAGGCGCAGATCCGTCGCCTCCCGCTCGCGGCGGCCCGGGGCGAGGGAGAGCGCATCCTGGGCAAGCTCGGCATTCCGGAGCTTGCCCGCGATCGCTACCCGCGCCAGCTGTCCGGCGGCATGCGACAGCGCGTGTCGATCGCCCGCGCGCTGATCCATAAGCCGTCGATCCTGCTGATGGACGAGCCGTTCGGCGCGCTCGATGCGATCACGCGGACGCAGATCCGCCACGATCTCGAGCTCTTGTGGATGGAGACGCGCAAGACCGTGTTGTTCATCACCCATAGCATCGAAGAGGCGATCGGCCTGTCCGATCGCGTGCTGGTCATGTCGCCGAACCCGGGCCGAATCGTCGACGAGATCGCGATCGATTTGCCGCGTCCGCGTCCTGCCGTACTGGGCGAGGACGCAAGTTTCAATGCCTACGCCGAGCGCATCCATCGCGCCTTTCTGCGGATGGGCGTTATCAAGTATTGACGGTCGTGCGAATCCTGGCGACCGGAGGCGCGGGCTTTCTGGGCCATCCCTTTGCCGTGCGCGCGCGACGCGCGAGGCACCAGGTGACAACGCTCGATCTCGGCGGCGATGCCGACATCCGGTGCGACGTCGCCGACGTTCCGACGCTGGCGGCGGCAATGGCGAAGGTCAGGCCGGAAGTCGTCGTGCACCTCGCGGCGCTATTGACCGATGCCGCGGCCGACGATCCGACAGCGGCGGTGCGCGTCAACATCGGCGGCACGGCCGCAGTATTCGCGGCGGCTCGCGCCGCAGCGGTGCAACGCATTGTGTATGCGAGCTCGGTCGCCGCCGTCGGCCTCTGCGCCGAAGACGGCGGCGACGAGGTCGCACTGCGGCCGCAAACCACGTACGGCGCGACCAAGGCGGCCGGCGAGCATCTGTGCCGCGCCTTGAGCGCGGTCGACGGCTATCCGGCCTGCGTCGCCTTGCGCTTCGGCTGGGTCTATGGCCCCGGACGAAGGCGCGGCTGGCGCGTCGCGCAGGAAGTGGTCGAGCGCTTCGCTCGCGGCGATCGCCACGTTGTCGCTCCCGACTTTCCCGGGCCGATCGACTGGACTTACGTCGACGACGCGGCGGAAGTACTGTTGCGTGCGCTGGCGGCGCCGCTGCCGCGTTTTGCGGTGTTCAATGTCGTCGGCGATCGCCGCACGATGCGCGATGCCATTGCACATTTGCAGGTCCGGTATCCGGGTGTGCAGGTCGAGCCGCAAGCGGTCAGCACGCCGGCCAGCGGCTGGACGCTGCGCAACGATGGTCTCGAGGCTGCGCTGGGTTTCGCGCCGGCGACGCGGCTGGAAGACGGCATCGACGCGATGCTGGCGGCGTGCCGCGGCGACCGCGTGCAAGCCACGCCATCGTCCACTGCCGCCGGAGCCGCGTAGCGAGCCCTGCGTGACTACGATCATTTGCCGATGCGATGCTCCTCGACGACTCGGGAGTAAGGACGCACCGCAGGATGCGCGGCGCGACCGACAGCGATCAGGGCGCCTTGGAGCGCGCGTGCTGCAGCTGGTAAATCGACGTATCGATCGATGGCGCCGATCTGCCGGGGAGCGCGCGCAACTCGGCCGCCAGCAAGTCGCCGGCATCGCGGACATCGACTTCGGACGTGCCCTCGATCAGCACGATGCAGCCGGGAATCGCCGTTCCATCGGCGCGCGCCCTTTTTTCCGAGGTCTCGATCCGGCTGATCGTGTCGTCGGCAACGCATAGATGCACGCCGGCGACGCCTTTGCGCCCGGCGAGTGGCGGCAGGAGCCGCATGCGCAGCGTCTCGATGGTGCCGGCACGATCCGCGGCGGCGAGCTCGAAGCGTTGCGTCAGCATGAATCCGCCCTGGCCGACGCCCTCGGTGTATGCGACCCGGCAGATCGAGCGCGAAACGCGGCGAAACGAGGGTACGACGCGCCGCGTCCACTCGGTCGGCGAGTTCAGCCGGTCGAGATAGTCTTTGCCGTCCAGCACTTCGGCGCTTTCGGCTTCGTAAAGATTGAAATACGCGGGCGCGCCGGCGACCGCGATATAGCGCCGCCCGCGCAGGAAGCCGGGTATGCCGACGCGTTCGGGCATGTGCTCGCGGTTGTGCCACTGATAGAACTCGTCGGTGGCCTCCGGCGCAAGATCGTGCCAGATGCAGACGGCACCGCGTCCGGCCAGGCTCATCGTCAGGCAGCAGAGAACTGCACGTTCAGCGTGCCCAGATCGCCGTAGCGGACGACCAGTGCCGTGTCCAGCGGCACGTCGACGACGCCGCAGTACGAACCGGTGGTGACGATCTGGCCTGCCTTGAGCCACACGCCTTCGCCATAGCCGCCGCCGGCGAGAAAATTGGCCAGCCAATAGAGCGGCCGCAGCGGGTGGCCGTCCGGATGCTTGCCCTCGCGCGTCACCAGCGTTCCATCGGCGCCGTCGATGACGATGGCAAAAGAATCCAGCGCAAGACCGACCGAATTGGACAGCACCGGCCCGACGAACAGTCCCTGGTTCGCGATGCTGTCGGCAAGGAGCTCGGGAAAGGTGATGACTGCGGGCTCAGCATAGCGCGGGCCCATCAGCTCCAGCACCAGCCGCGATTCCCCGATCGCCGCGCGCACCTCGGCTTCGTCGTAAGGTGTCGCGCGTGCCGGCAGATCGCGCGCGAGAACGAACGCGATCTCGGGTTCGACACGCGCGTTGCCGGCAATCGGCAGGATCGGGCAGGGCGCCACGCCGACGATCGTCGGCGCGAAAATCGCCGCCGCGGCGGATTTTCGCTCCGGCGTGGGCACCGAGTATTTCCAGCCGCCGATCGCCAGTCCCAGCATTTCCCCGACGCGACGCTGGATCGCCAGACCCGCGTCGGCGTCCGCGGGACGGCATGACGGCGGCAGCCTTTCGCCGGGGCGTCGCGCAGTGCGGGCGGCGACGAGCAGCTGCGCGGCGGCTTCGATCGGTGCTGCGTCCATCGGCGGGATCTTTCGCTTGGGTCCTGCGTTGGCGCCGGAAGGCTCTAGCGCTTCCCATCGTATAATTGCGCTCACCGCGGCTGTCAACCCGGCGTCCCGCCGTTCGACCGGTCGCGCCCCCACCATTCGCTGGCGGTGCTCCCATGGTCAAATACGATTTCGCCGGCCGCACGGCCATCATCACCGGCGGCGCCGGCGGTTTCGGCCGCGCGATCGCGGCGCGCCTGCACGCGTCGGGCGCATCGGTCGCCTTGTGGGACCGCGACGCAGCCGGTGTCGCTGCGGCGGCGCAATTGCTGGGCGAGCGCGCGCTCGGGCTTGCCGTCGACACGACCGACGAAGCCGCCGTCACGTCGGCCGCCCGCGCCGTTTTGAAGCGGTTCGAGCGCATCGACTTCCTGATCAACAATGCCGGGATCCTGGGCCCCGTGTCCAATACCTGGGAGCACAGCACCGACGATTTTCGCCGCGTGCTCGACATCAACCTGACCGGGACGTTCATCTGCTGCCGCGTCATCGTGCCGCTGCTGCTCGCCAATGCGCCGGACCCAAAGACCGGTCAGCGCGGGCACATCGTCAACGTCTCCTCGATTCAGGCCAAGGAGGGCATGCCGCGCGCCGCTGCCTACGCTGCGTCGAAGGCTGGCATCGTGTCGCTGACCAAGACGCTCGGCAAGGAGCTCGCCGAATCGGGCATTCCGGTCAACACGGTAACCCCCGCGATTGTGGCGACGCAGATGACCGAAGGCATGTCGCCTGAACGCGAGAAGGAGATTGTCGCGCGCATTCCGATGCGCCGCTTCGGCACTGTCGAGGAGATCGCCGCGCAGATCGCGTGGCTTTGCTCGGACGACTGCTCGTTCGCGACCGGTGCGGTATTCGATCTTTCCGGCGGCCGCGCGACGTACTGAAGCGCCGTCTGCCGACGGCAGGTTTTTGAGGTAATGGATTAACGCAGCGCCAGCGACAGCGCGACCGGCACGAACACGATCGATGCCGCGTTGCCGATCAGTACGATCGAGGCCACCTTGCCGGGTTCCTGCTTGTACTGCTCGGCGACCATGAAGTTGAGCACCGCCGGCGGCAGGCAGCCGAACAGGATCAGCAGGCCCTCTTGTGTCGCGTCCAGCGCGAGCACCGGCGACAGCACCGCCGCCATCGCGATCCCCGTCAACGGACACACCAGCGCGCCGATGACGCCGAGGTTCCAGCCGCCCCAGCTGACGGTTGCCATGCGAACGCCCAGCGAAATCAGCATCAGCGGAATCATCGCGTCACCGGTCATGCGGATCGCGAGCATCACCCACTCGGGCGCCGGCGGATGAACGAGCGCGAAGGCGAAGCCGACAAAGGTCGCGATCACCATCGGATTCCGGAAAATAGGCCAGAATGCCGCGTGACGGTTGACGATGTGCACGCCGAGCGTGAAGTGCAGCAGGTTGGATATCGTGAACAGCGCGACCATCGCCGACAGCCCCGGCGGACCGAATGCCAGCACCGCCAGTGGCAGCCCCATGTTGCCGCAGTTGTTGAACATCATCGGCGGCACGAACGTGCGGGGATCCTCGTGCAGCAGGCGCGCGAACGGCCACGCCAAAAGCCCTGAGCCGAGCACGACGCCGATGGCGCCGATGATCAGCACGCGGTTGGAGGCGAGATCGAAGTCCTTGCTCGCCAGCGCACTGAAAATGAGCGCGGGTGCCAGCACGTTCATGTTGATGCGATTGACCCACGTCATGTCCGGATGGGCGCGGCGGGCGTAGAAATAACCCAGCAGGATGACGCTGAACACCGGCAGGATGATGCCGAGGATGCGCTCGATCATGACGGGTCAGCCCGGCTGCTCGTCATGCGAACCGCGACGGCGCCGAGGTCCGAAGCGAATCGCTCCTTCGCTGCTCCGCGGTCACAAGATATATTGCGCCAAGTTGTCGTCCTTGACGATGCCGGCGAGGCGCTCGTCGACGTACGCGGCGTCGATCGTGATCGTGTGGCCATCGAGCTTCGCGGCGCTGAACGACACCTCGTCCAGCATGCGCTCCATCACCGTGTACAGCCGTCGCGCGCCGATGTTCTCCTGTTTTTCGTTGACCGCGTAGGCGATTTCGGCCAGCCGGCGGATGCCATCCGGCTGGAAGTCGAGATCGACGTGCTCGGTGGCGAGCAGCGCCTGGTACTGGCGCGTCAGGCAGGCGTCGGTCGCGGTGAGGATCTGCTCGAAGTCGTCGACCGAGAGCGACGCAAGCTCGACGCGGATCGGAAAACGTCCTTGCAGCTCGGGGATCAGGTCCGACGGCTTGGACAGATGAAATGCGCCGCTGGCGATGAACAGGATGTGATCGGTCTTGATCATTCCGTACTTGGTTGCGACGGTCGTGCCCTCGACCAGCGGCAAGAGATCGCGCTGCACGCCCTGGCGCGAGACGTCGGCGCCCTGCATTTCCTGGCGGCTCGCGATCTTGTCGATCTCGTCCAGAAACACGATGCCGTTCTGCTCGACGTTGTTGAGCGCCTTGGTCTTGAGCTCGTCGTCGTTGATCAGCTTGGCTGCTTCCTCGTCGATCAGCACCTTGAGCGCCTCGCCGACGTGCATTTTCCTGAGCTTTCGCTTGCCGCCCGACATCTGCTGGAACATGCCCTGGATCTGGCTGGTGAGGTCTTCCATGCCCGGCGGCGCGAGGATCTCCATCTGCGTCGGCTGCATGGCGATCTCGACCTCGACCTCCTTGTCGTCGAGCTTGCCCTCGCGCAACATCTTGCGGAATTTCTGACGCGCGGCCGAATCGGTCGGTTGCATGTCGTGGAAGTTCACTTCGCGCACCGGCGGCAGGAGCGCGTCGAGAACGCGCTCCTCGGCCGCGTCGGCGGCGCGGTCGCGCACCTTGCGCGCCTCCGACTCGCGCGTCTGCTTGATCGCCGTCTCGGCCAGATCGCGGATGATCGTGTCGACGTCGCGGCCGACGTAGCCGACCTCGGTGAACTTGGTCGCNNCCGATCATCAGGATGTTCTTCGGCGTGATCTCCTGCCGCAGCGGATCGGCGACCTGCTGGCGCCGCCATCGGTTGCGCAGTGCGATGGCGACCGCGCGCTTGGCGGCGTCCTGGCCGACGATGTGCTTGTTCAGCTCGTGAACGATTTCCTGCGGGGTCATCGACGACATGGCGGGGCTCGCTTGCAGCTCGTAAAAAGAAACGGCCGCCCACGTGGGCGGCCGCATCATTTTACCCGTTTCAGCGTACGACGCCGTCCCCCGCCGCTCGTCGCCGCCTCAGGGTGCGAAGAGCAGCGCGCAATGCCCCGGCTGGGCGGGCGTCGACGAGATCGTGCCGCCGTGATTCGGGATGCACTGGCTCGGCGGCAGCGTCGAGCTGTGCTCGACAGTGGCTACGAGCAGATCGAAGGCGTGCTGCGCGTGCGGCAGGATGTACTCGAGCGACGGGAAGAGGCTCTTGTAGTTCTCGATGTGGTTGCCGTTCTGCACCTCGTACAGGCGATACGCCGGCTGCGGCCGGTGCGGATATCCCGGTTGCGCGGCGAGACTGGCCGCTACCGCGCGGGCGTAGGCACGAGCATGATGATCAATCGGCAGCAGCGAGTCCTCCGTCCCCGCCACGGTGATCAACGGTTTCTGAATAAGGCCCGTAGTCGCGAATGTGTCGAGCTCGGCGCCGACGTCCGAGACCGAAAGCCGCGAGACGTAGTTGTACGTTGCGAGCCCCGTGAGGTCGGGGCCGTAGGTGTTGTACGTCGGATCGAGACGCTTTTGCCATTGGCACGCGGTCAGTTCCCAGTAGTTCTCGTAGTGCAGTCTCCAGAGTGTCGTCGCCGCGCCGACGATATCCGGCGGATAGCCGGCGAGCTGGATGTTCTTCGCGGCCGTGCTGCTGGCGCTGAATCCGGATAATGCATAGTCGGGATAGTTGAGCACCGCCGGTGGCAGATCGGTGAGGATGTTCGGGGTATCGGCGTCGACATACGTGCCCTCCCAATCCACTCCGCCGTCGAAGAATTGCGGAGCCAGCTCCACCGCGCGCCGCACCTGATAGCCGCCGTTCGACGTGCCGACCGCATAGGTGAATTTTGGCTCTCTGCCGTAGAGCGCTCCGGTCCCGACTCGCGCGAGCTTCGCGGTGTCGATCATGTACTGCGCCCATTGCGTGAACGGCTTGCCGGGATCGTCATCGTAGAAGTGAAGCCAGATGGAGTTAAGGAACGTCGGGCTGAACCGGCACGCCAGCGGATCGCTCGGGACGATTGCCGGAGGCGTCGGAGCAGGAACGAAATAGAACGCGTACACGCCCTTGTTCTGCGAGGCGTAGGCGTATCCCTTCTGGATCACGTAATCGCTCCACGCGTAGTCGCTGGCGAACTCGCTGCGTTGCGACGGCGTGCCAGCGACCACGAGCTTGCCGTTCCAGTTATTCGGAAGCCGGAGGAGGAACCGCGCCTCGTGAGCGGGGTCGGAGGCGAACCAGCCGGAGATCTGCAATCCCGGGACGGCCGTCGTAATTGGGGTGCCCCCAGCGCAGACCGGATCGCTTCGCGTAGCGCCTGGCGGGCGGGTCTTAGGGCTTTGCGCGATCAACGGTCGGCCAGCAGCTTCTCATATCCGGCCCAGGTCGGAGTGTACCGCATCGTCACGGCCGGGACTGCCAACTCGGCGCGCAGGCGCCAACCGCGAAGGCTTCGCGTTGGCAACGCATGGCGCTTCGCTTATGATGCGACGGACAAGCTGCGGCGGCTGTTTTGTGATGGCCAAGAAGTCGCTGGCGCTAAAAGGAGAACTCATGAAACGACCGATGCTCATTTCGGTGATTGCTACGCTTGCGGCGTGCGCGGCAATGGCTGTGCACGGCGAGTCCGCCGTCGCGGTTCTCGATTCGACGGCGGGAAACAGCGCCAAAGGCACGATTGGCTTCGAGCAACGCGGCGACAAGGTCTTCGTCGACGCCAAGGTGTCCGGCCTCGCGCCGGGTATGCATGGCTTCCATGTCCACGAAAAAGGCGATTGCAGCGCATCCGACGGCATGAGCGCGGGCGGGCACTTCAATCCGACCGGCAAACCGCACGGCAATCCCGCGTCCGCCGACCATCACGCCGGTGACATGCCGGCGCTCGTCGCCGACGCAGCCGGTAACGCGACCTTGCAAGCGGAGCTCGCGCCGATGAGCGTCGGCGGTGGCGTGACCGACATCGTCGGCAAGGCAGTCATCGTGCACAAGGACGCCGACGATTACACGACGCAGCCGACCGGCAATTCCGGCGCGCGCGTGGCCTGCGGCGTCATCCGCAAGCGTTGATGGGAATTGCGCCTTCGCCTTTGTCGCTGCGCGCGACAGTCGCCTCGTTGGCCAGTCTGATCGTTGCCGCCTGCGGCACGGTCGAACTGCCGAAGTTGAACGAAATCATGCCTCCCGCGGGCAATCAGGCGATCGCTCGCCTCATGCCCAAGAACGGAAGCGGTACCTCCGGCGTGGTCATGTTCACCCAGCGCGGCGACAAGGTTGCGCTGCTCGCGCAGGTGTTCAATGTCGCCGGCGGACCGCACAGCCTTTATATCCACGAAACGGGTAACTGCAGCTCGCCCAACGCGGCCAGTGCGGGGCCGGTCTGGAATGCGAAGGGCGCGCCGCCGGGCGCGCGACGCTCGGGGCAATTGCCCGATCTCGTCGTGCGGCATGAGGAGAACGTGACCCTCGATGCCCGGGTGACCGGCCTGTCGGTCGGCACTGGCGCGGCGAACGACGTCATCGGGCATTCGGTCGTCGTTCATGGCAAGCTCGATCCCGATCCCAAGCCCGAATACGGCGTTGTCAACGACTGGCTCGCCTGCGGCGTCATCGAACGGTTCCAAGGCGAACCGTAGTAAATCGGCGGCGCCCCGCCGCGATCGCACACAGCAATCTACAAGGACGGCCATGGGCTTTCTCGCCGGCAAGAAAATCCTGATCACCGGCTTGCTGTCCAGCCGCTCGATCGCCTACGGCATCGCGCACGCGTGCAAGCGCGAAGGCGCGAACCTCGCGTTCACCTACGTCAACGACGATCTGAAGGACCGCGTCGTCAAGCTGGCCGCCGATTTCGGCAGCGCGCCGGTGCTGGCCTGCGATGTGACGCACGACGACCAGATCGCTGCGCTGTTCAGCGCGCTCGAGCGCGAATGGGGCGGGCTGGACGGACTGCTGCACTCGATCGCGTTCGCGCCGCGCGAAGCGCTAGCCGGCGACTTCCTCAATGGCATGTCGCGCGAGGCGTTCGCCATTGCCCACGACGTGAGCTCGTACAGCTTTGCGGCGCTGGCCAAGGCCGCGCGGCCGCTGATGCAGGGCAGGCACGGCGCGCTGCTGACGCTCACCTACCTCGGCGCGGTGCGGGCGCTGCCGAATTACAACGTGATGGGGCTCGCCAAGGCGAGCCTCGAGGCCAACGTGCGCTATCTCGCGCAATGCCTAGGTCCGGAAGGCGTGCGCGTCAACGCCATCTCGGCCGGCCCGATCAAGACGCTGGCGGCCGCGGGAATCAGCGGCTTTTCCGGCATTCTGCATTTCGTCGCGAAGACCGCGCCGCTGCGGCGCAATGTCACGATCGAGGAAGTGGGCAACGTCGCCGCGTTTCTGCTGTCCGACCTGGCCAGCGCCGTCACCGGCGAAATCACCTACGTCGACTGCGGATTTTCGACCGTCGCCGCGGGCATGGGCGAGCCGTGAGCGACTCGCGAGCGGGCTCGCAGCGCGCATTCGCCGCATTGCGCGGCGCGTAGCTTGCGATCGCGGTGACGGCGCAGTCCGCAGTCGGCTCCGCCGCGGACGCCGCCCCGCCGCGTCTTAAGGATCGCTACGACACCGTCGTCATCGGCGGCGGTCACAACGGCCTGGTCTGCGCCTGTTATCTCGCCGGCGCCGGATTGAAAGTCGCGGTGTTCGAGCGGCGCGGCATCGTCGGCGGCGCCGCAGTGACCGAGGAATTCCATCCGGGCTTTCGCAATTCGACGGCGAGCTACACGGTCAGCCTGCTGCATCCTAAGGTCATCCACGAGCTGCGCCTGAAAGAGCACGGCTTGAAGATTGTCGAGCGGCCGATGGCGAATTTTTTGCCGCTGCCTGGGGGCGAGTATCTGAAGGTCGGCGGCGCGTCGGCCGATGGACGCGGCGGGACGCAAGCCGAAGTCGCGCGGTTTTCGCCCAAGGACGCAACGGCGCTCCCCGCGTACTACGCGATGCTCGAGCGCGTTGCCAACGTACTGCGTTCGCTGCTGCTGGAGACACCGCCGAACGTCGGTGGCGGCGTGCACGAGCTGTTTCAGGCGTGGAAGGTCGGTGGCAAGCTCAAGCGCCTGCCGATGGCCGAGCGTCGCGACCTTCTCGACCTGTTCACCAAGAGCGCGGGCGACATCCTCGACCACTGGTTCGAGTCCGATCCGATCAAGGCCGCGCTGGGCTTCGACGCCGTCGTCGGCAACTTCGCGAGCCCGTATACGCCGGGCTCGGCGTACGTGCTGCTGCATCATGTCTTCGGCGAGGTCAACGGCAAGCGCGGGCAGTGGGGACATGCGTTGGGCGGCATGGGCGCTATCACGCAGGCGATGGCGCGCGAAGCAGTCGAGCGCGGCGTCGAGATCTTTACCGACGAGGCCGTTGCGCGCGTGCTGACCAGGGACGGCAGCGCGGTCGGCATCGTCCTGGCCGATGGCAGCGAGATCGCCGCGCAACGGGTCGTCGCCAACGTCAATCCGAAGCTGCTGTACCTCCAGCTCATCGATGCGGCAGCGCTCGACGGCGATTTCCGGCAGCGCATCGAAGCCTACCGCTGCGCCTCGGCAACGTTTCGCATCAACGTCGCGCTCGACGCTGTGCCAGACTTCGCCTGCCTGCCCGGCGACGGCGCGCACCTGCGCTCGGGCATCATCATCGCGCCCTCGCTCGCGTACATGGAGCGCGCCTATTTCGATGCGCGGCAGCATGGCTGGTCGCGCGAGCCCATCGTCGAGCTGCTGATTCCATCGCTGGTCGACAACACGCTGGCGCCGCCGGGCAAGCACGTCGCGAGCCTATTCTGCCAGCACGCCAATCCGCTGTTGCCCGACGGCGTCTCGTGGGACGCCGCGAGGGAGGAGGTCGCCGACCTGATGATCGCAACTGTAAATCGCCACGCGCCGAATTTCGCCGCCAGCGTGATTGGCCGCCGCGTGCTGTCGCCACTCGATCTCGAGCGCGAGTTCAGCTTGATCGGCGGCGACATCTTCCACGGCGCGCTGTCGCTGGACCAGCTGTTTTCGGCGCGGCCGGTCCTCGGCTACGGGCACTATCGCGGACCGCTGAAGCGCCTGTACATGTGTGGCGCCGGCACGCATCCCGGAGGTGGGGTGACCGGCGTGCCAGGACATAACGCCGCGCGCGAAATCCTGCGTGACCTGCGCCGGCGGAGGCACGGTTGAAGCGATCGACTCGGTGCCGGCCGGCATGCGATGGGCCGCCGGAAAAGGCGACGCCCCGCGAAACTCGCGGGGCGCCAGAGGTGCTGCGCAATAAAAGTCGAAGTCAGCCGATAAGCCGGGTTCTGTTACGGGGCGCGCCGAAACGCGTCCTATGACCATCATTCGTCTAGGCGCCGCGTTACCACGGCGCTCGAGCCACCTACCCGCGGACTCGGCGAGCAGCGTCATCGTCCGCTTACTTGGTGTTGCTCCGGATGGAGGTTGCCGCGTTTCACCCGCTCCCGGCGCGGTTTGACCCGAACCGGGGGCGACTCGTCTCTGTGGCCCTGTTCCTCGCCTTCGTCGCCGCTCTCGCGAACGACTTATAACGTCTGGGCGTTACCCAGCATCCTGCTCTGCGGAGCCCGGACTTTCCTCTGCCAACTTCGGGCTTGCGCCTTAAGCGGACAGCGACGGTCTGGCCGACTTCGATGCTCAGTTTATCACGCAGCAATCGCGTTAGTCAGCGACGCGCCAGGAGAGCGCCTTACCCGCAAAGAGCGGCACGACCGTCTCGGCGCCGAACGGATAACTTGCCGGCACCGTCCAGGACTCGCGCTTGAGCGTGATCGTGCCGGCATTACGCGGCAGCCCATAGAAGTCCGCGCCGTGGAAGCTCGCGAAGCCTTCGAGCCGGTCGAGCTTGCCGGCTGCATCGAACACCTGAGCGTAGAGCTCGATCGCGAGCGGGGCCGAAAAACACCCGGCGCAGCCGCAGGCGCTTTCCTTGGCGTGCCGCGCGTGCGGCGCCGAATCGGTGCCGAGGAAATACTTGGCATTACCGCCGGTCGCCGCGTCGACCAGCGCCTGTCGATGCGTTTCGCGCTTGAGCACCGGCAGGCAGTAGGCGTGCGGCCGCAACCCGCCGGCGAACAAGGCGTTGCGTGACCACAACAGATGCTGCGGCGTGATCGTTGCGCCGACGTGCGCCGGCGCGGCAGCGACGAACTGGGCCGCTTCGCGCGTAGTAATGTGCTCGACGACGAGCTTCAGCGCCGGGAAGTCGTGCACGATGCGCGCCAGCACGCGTTCGACGCAGACTCTTTCGCGATCAAACACGTCGACGTCGGGGTCGGTGACTTCGCCGTGCACCAGCAGCGGCAGCCCGCACTTTTCCATCGCGGCGAGCGCCGGGTAGACGCGCGAGAGATCGGTAACCCCGGATGCCGAGTTGGTCGTCGCGCCGGCCGGGTAATATTTGATGCCGATGATGAAGCCGGCGGCGCGGGCGCACTCGATTTCGGCCGGGCTGGTGTCGTCGGTCAGATAAAGGGTCAAGAGCGGCGTGAAAGTCGATTTCGAGGGCAGCGACGCAACGACTCGATCGCGATAGGCTGCCGCCGCAGCGACCGTGGTGACCGGAGGATCGAGATTCGGCATCAGCACCGCGCGCGCGAAAACGCGGGCCGTCGCGCCGACGACCGATCGCATTGGCTCGCCGTCGCGCAGGTGGAGATGCCAGTCGTCGGGGCGGGTGATCGTCAGCATGTCAGGCATTGTTTTTCCATGCCATTATACGGGCTGTCCGGCCGCCCCCCGGCAGCCCGAAGCAAAGCGCGTTCGCCTTGGCTTGCAGCGGCCGGTTCGCGATATAATGGGCGGTTTAGTGCGGTGATCAACCGGGTTTTTGATGGCCCGGCAAGGTCCGCCGCTGGCCGGGCCCGGATGCGCATGCAGGTCGATGCGATGACGGGCCCATCGGGTAATGCGATTCGGTGCAGGCGGATATGGCGGGGAAGGTGGAAACGTGGCGACAAAAAGCGTAGCGAAAAAGGTCAGGGTGCTGACCGAGCCAGATCTTCTCAAGGCGAGCGACAAGGAATACATGAGCGAGGAGCAGCTGGCGTTCTTCCGCCAGCGACTGCTCGAGCTTCGCGCGCAACTGCTCAACAATGCCGACGACACCGGCCAGCACCTGCGCGAGAACGAGGTGACGACCGATCCGTCGGATCGTGCCACGCTCGAAGAGGAATACACGCTCGAGCTGCGCACCCGCGATCGGGAGCGCAAGCTGCTCAAGAAAATAGAGAAGTCGCTGAAGATGATCGACGACGGCACCTACGGCTTTTGCGAGGAAACCGGCGAACCGATCGGCATTCCGCGCCTTCTGGCCCGGCCGACGGCGACGCTTTCGCTCGAAGCGCAGGAGCGCCGCGAGCGCGTGCAAAAGCTCTACGGCGACTGAGCGCTCACCGCATGCCGGCGGCAGCGGGCAGTGCGCCCCGCTGCCGCCGCGATCGGGCACCGGTCTGAAGAGTTGCGCGGCAGCCGGTAAATTCTACAAACCGAAGATCGCGCGGTGCGACCCTCCCGCCATAAAGAACAGCAGCGGGATCGATAGCGCCGTATTGGTGCGCGACGCCAGAAAAGCCACGCGTCTGGCTTTGTTCTTCTCCTCGTCGGTCGCGGGCTTCATCCCGAGTATTTTCTGTTGATTGGGCCAGATCAGCGCCCATACGTTGAACAGCATGATCGTGCCGAGCCACGCGCCGATGCCGATGCCGGCCATGCCGTGGCTCAGCGTGAACGCGTTGACGAACTGGTTGCCGAGCAGTGCGGCGCCCGCAAGCCAGGTCACGACGGCTGACCATCGGAAGAACAATAGCGCGCGCGGCGCGACATGCTTGGTGATGCCGGCGTTGGTGCCGTCGGCGGTTGCGGCCTTGAGCGCCGCGACCTGCACGAAGTTGAAATAATACAAAAGACCGATCCACATGACGCCGGCCATGAAGTGCAGCCATCTTGCGAGTGCGGGAACGTAATCCATCGTGGCCTCGCTTTTTAGAGTGGAATGCTTTTGACGACGTAGTAGAGGATTGCGGTCAGGACCAGCCCGCAGATGATCGTGCCCCACAGCGAATCGAGCGGATTTTTCATTGTGTTTCTCCCATGGATGTGACCGGTCCGCCGGATGGTGAATCGAAGCGGCGGGCGGCCGGTGCGGAAACTTTAGCGCGTCGAAGCTGTCGTCTTGATTGTAGCAAGCGGCAGCGGATCAAGCCATCTTGATCGTGCCGGGCGGGCGGTCGGCGCAAAGGAGGTTCGGATCGCTCCAGTCTTGTACCGTTTACGAACAATCGAAAGGCTACTCCATGGCACGACCTTACACACTTCCCCCATTGCCGTACGCCGAAGACGCGTTGGCGCCGGTCATTTCGTCGCAGACGCTCGGCTTTCACCACGGCAAGCATCACAAGACTTATGTCGAAACGCTTAACAAGCTGGTCGCCGGCACCGAATTCGAGGGGCAACCGCTCGAAGCCATCATCGCGGCCACCGCCGGCAACGCGAGCTCGACGGCAATATTCAACAACGCGGCGCAAAGCTGGAACCATGCGTTCTACTGGCAATGCATGAAGGCGAAAGGCGGCGGCAAACCGCAGGGCGCGATTGCTGCCCGCATCGATGCGGCCTTCGGCAGCTACGACGATTTCAAGAAGGCATTTGCCGAAGCCGCAGTGACGCAATTCGGCAGCGGTTGGGCCTGGCTGGTCGTCGAGAACGATTCGCTCAAGGTCGTCAAGACCGGCAACGCCGAAGTTCCCTTCACCAAGGGAATGACGCCGCTGCTGACGATCGACGTCTGGGAGCACGCTTACTACCTCGACTATCAGAACCGGCGCGCAGATCATGTCAATGCCGTGATCGACAAACTGCTCAATTGGCAATTCGCCGCGGACAATCTCGCCAACGTCGGCTCAGTCAAGGGATCACAAGCCGCAATGGCACACTGATCCGCTGTCGTTGTACGCCCTTGCCGTCCGGGGGCGCCCGCTTGTTGGCGGGTGGCGATCGGCCCATAATCGAAGCCTTTCGGTCACCCGGCGCACGTCCCGGACTGCGATGGCGTTTAATCTATTTCCCAAATCCCCCGTCAAGGGCAAAGCGGCCGATGCGAAGCCCCGACCCGAGCCGGGGGCGCGCCCCGACCCGCGTTCCCCGCCCGGGTCCGCGCGGGAGCTCGCGGCGACGATGAAGGTCCGGCCGTCCGCGCCGTCGCGCGGCGCGGTCCGTCCGTCCGCGGTCGAGAGCGAACGCGAGATCACCGTCACTGGGCCGCCGAGCCTGATCGAGTGGACTCCGGCGCTCAATCAGAAGATCCAGGTCGCCGAAGCGAACCCGGGCCTGTGCGCAGTGCTCGAGAATGCGGCGCTGTTGTACGCCAACGGGCAAGCCGCCCAGGCCCGCCTCGTGCTCGAGGACGGCATCGCCAACGACGACGACGCCAAGATCTCACCGCTGGCCTGGCTCGCGCTGTTCGATTTGCTGCAGCGCTCGGGCGACCACGCCGAGTACGACCGTCTGTCGTTGCAATATGTGGTCGCCTTCGAGCGCTCGGCGCCGTCGCGCGAGGAGCTGGGCAATCAGGCGCGGCAGGGTGCGCGTCCGGTCGCCGCCGGCTATGTCGGCCTGACCGGCAAGCTGAACGCCGGCCATGCGCCGCAGATCGCGAATCTGCTCGCGGCGTCGCAAAAGCAGCCGCAGCTCCGTCTCGACCTGGGCTCGCTCACCGGCGCCGACAACGCGGGCGCGAAGCTCCTGGCCGATGCTCTGGCGCAGTTGCGCAAGCGCTGCTACCCGCTCGCGCTGCAACATCCGGAAAAGATCCGCAACGCACTCGAACATTCGGTCGTGCAGGGTCGCGCCGCCGGAGAAGGCTACTGGATTCTATTGCTCGAACTGCTGCAGTGGCAGAACGATCACAAGGTATTCGAGGACCGCGCGGTGGAATTCGCCGTCGCGTTCGAGGTGTCGCCGCCGTCGTGGGAGCCACCGCCGTCGTCGCTTCCCGTAGACGCCGAGGGCGATCCGCCTGCGCTGGCCGGCGCGGCATCCGACAATCCGGAAATGCTGGTGTGGCAGGGGACGCTCGCCGGTTCGTCGGATCCGCAGCTCGCCAAGCTCGCGATGTTCGGGGAAGGACGCCATGCGATACCGATCGACATGGGCGGGGTGGAGCGCATCGATTTCGTCTGTGCAGGAGCGCTGTTCAACGCCATCAGCCGTGCCGAATCGCAGCGCAAGTCGATTCAGATCGTCGGCGCGTCGCCGATCATCAGGGCGCTGCTGCTGCTGATCGGCATCTCGCCTCGGCATTTCATCAAGAAGGCGACGTAGACAGCGGATCTCGCCGGTCACGTCGAGCCCGGTGCGCCGCGCCGGCGCTAAAATCCGGCGCACCAATTGCGCAGCATTTGACCATGGACCTCTTTCACGGCACGACGATTCTCTCCGTGCGCCGCGGCGCGCGGGTTGCGCTCGGCGGCGACGGTCAGGTCACGCTCGGCAACGTCGTCATCAAGGCGACGGCGCGCAAGGTTCGCCGCATCTTCAACGATCGCGTGCTTGCCGGTTTTGCCGGCGCGACGGCAGACGCCTTCACCTTATTCGAGCGCTTCGAAGCCAAGCTCGACAAGCACCAGGGACAGCTTCAGCGCGCGGCAGTCGAGCTGGCGAAGGACTGGCGCTCCGATCGCATCCTGCGCCGGCTCGAGGCGATGCTGGCGGTGGCCGACGCGACGTCCTCGCTGGTGATCACCGGCACCGGCGACGTGCTCGAGCCCGAGTACGGCATCGTTGCGATCGGTTCCGGCGGCCCGTACGCGCAAGCCGCCGCGCGAGCGCTGCTCGAGCATACCGAGCTCCCGGCCGACGACATCGTCAAGCAGGCGCTGACGATCGCTGGCGACATCTGCATCTACACCAACCAGAATCACGTGATCGAGGTGCTCGGTTGAGCGCGGATGCCGGCACGCGCGACGTGATCATCGTCGGCGCCGGGCTGGTGGGTCTGGCGCTGGCGGCAGCGCTGGCGCGTGCCGGCTTGCGCGTCACGATCGCCGATCGCGGCAATGTGGCAACTTCGGCAGCGGCGCGCGATGCCGGCGGCGAAGACTGGGATCAGCGGGTCTACGCGATCAGTCCGGGCAGTGCCTGTTTCCTGCACAGCCTCGGCGCGTGGCAGCTGCTGCCGGTCGAACGCATCGAGCCGATCGAAGCGATGGACGTGCGCGGTGATGCCGGCGGCAGGATCGAATTCTCCGCCTATGAGCTTGGCGAGCGCGCGCTGGCGTGGATCGTCGAGAACCGCGCGCTCAACACTGCGTTGGTTCGGGTGGCGCGCAACGCGCCGGGCCTCGACGTTGTTGCACCGTGCACGCCTGCGTCGATCGCCTGGCGTGCCGGCGCGGCCGAATTGCGTCTCGATGACGGACGAACGATATCGGCCCGGCTGATCGTCGGAGCCGACGGCGTGCATTCATGGACGCGAGCCGAGGCCGGCATGCGCAGCGTCCCGCGCGGCTATGGCCAATCCGGCGTCGTCGCCAACTTCGCTATCGAGCGCGCGCATCGCGGTCGCGCTCTGCAGTGGTTTCTTCCCGATGGCAGCGTGCTGGCGTGGTTGCCCTTGCCCGGCCGTCGCATCTCGATCGTCTGGTCGGCACCGTCGGCGCTTGCCGCCGAGCTGACGGCGCTGGACGCGGCGCGACTCGCCGCGCGCGTTGGCGAAGCCGGCGGCCACGAGCTGGGCGCGCTGACCGCGATCACACCGGCGGCAGCGTTCGAGCTTTCGTTCCTGAAACTGCCATCGGTCGTCGGCGACAGGCTTGCGCTGGTCGGCGATGCCGCGCATGGCGTACATCCGCTCGCGGGCCAGGGGGTGAACCTCGGCTTCGGCGACGCCGCGGCGCTCGCGGCCATACTCGGTGCGCGCGGCCCCGTCGCCGATGCCGGCGCCGCGATTCTTCTCGAGCGCTATGCGCGCCGTCGCGCGGGCCCGGTGCTCGCGATGCAAGCGGTCACCGATGGACTGGTCCGGCTGTTCGACGTGCGCGCTTCGTGGCTGCGCGTGCTGCGCAACCGGGGCATGCGCGCCGTCGGCGCCGTCGGTCCGCTGAAGAGGCTGCTGGCACAGCCCGCGCTACGGTAAACTGCTCGGTCAAAGGAGTAGCTCATGCGATTTTTAAAGTACCTGGCCGCGGCTGCGGCCTGCGCGCTGCTTGGCGCACATCCCGCGTCGGCGCAGGCGCCGGACGCCGCGGCGCAGTCCGACGCCACGACGCCCGAGCTCGCGGCCGTCAAGCAGCTGATCGAGGCCAAGTTTCCCGGCGCCCCGGTCAGCAACGTCGCGCGCTCGCCCTATTTCGGCCTGTACGAAGCGCAGTTCGACGACCGGATGATCTATACCGATGCCAAAGTCACTTACGTGATGGTGGGCTCGATTTTCGACGCGGACACCAAGCAGAATCTGACCGATGCGCGGTTGCGCCAGCTCAACCGCGTCGCCTGGGATCAACTGCCGCTCGATCTCGCGATCAAGAAGGTGAAGGGCAATGGCGCTCGGAGGCTGGCGATCTTTTCCGATGCCGATTGCCCGTACTGCAAGCGTCTGGAATCCGAGATGAAGACGCTCGACAACGTGACCATCTACACCTTCCTGTTCCCGATCACTCAACTTCATCCCGACTCCGCGCGCAAGTCCGCGCTGATCTGGTGCGCGCCGGACAGGACCAAGGCCTGGGACGACTGGTTTGCGTCGGGCAAGCTTCCGAACAACAAGGGCGACTGCGCGACGCCGATCGCGAAGACCGCGTTGCTCGGCCAGAAGTACCGCGTCAGCGCGACGCCGACGCTGGTGTTTGCTGACGGCACGATGGTGCCGGGTGCGCTGCCGCTGGATCAGCTCGAGTCCGAGCTCAAGCAGGCCGAGGCAGCGACCAAGAACCAGGCGGCAGCCAAGCGTTAGCGGCGGCGATACGCCTCAAGGCAGTGGAGACGATATGGCGCTGATGGATTTCATCAAGAAACAGTTCATCGACATCATCGAATGGAGCGACGATTCGCGCGACACGCTGTCGTATCGCTTTCCGGACGAGGACAAGGAAATCAAGCGCGGCGCCCAGCTGATCGTTCGCGAATCGCAGGTCGCGCAATTCATCTATCTCGGCCAGTTCGGCGACACCTTCGGTCCGGGCAAGTATGCGCTGACCACCGACAACATCCCGGTGCTGAGCGATCTCAAAGGATGGAAGTACGGGTTCGAATCGCCGTTCAAGGCCGACGTCTACTATGTCGTCACGCGGCTTTTCACCGGCAACAAATGGGGCACGGCCAACCCGGTGATGATGCGCGATCAGGATTTCGGCATCGTCCGCCTGCGCGCGTTCGGCATCTACGATTTCCACATCACCGATCCGAAGCTGTTCCTGAAGGAAGTCGCGGGCACCGATGATCACTTTCGACTCGACGAATTCAGCGACACGATGCGCTCGCGCATCGTCAGCGTCTTCTCCGAGGCGCTCGCGCAGTCGAAGATTCCGGCACTCGACGTTGCGTCTCGCTACGGCGAGCTCGGCACCGCGCTGCTGCCCTTGATCAATCCGCAGACCACCGCCAAATATGGCCTTGAGATCACCAGCTTCGTAGTCGAAAACGTTTCGGTGCCCCCCGAAGTCGAGCAGGCGATCGACAAGCGCTCGAGCATGGCCGCGGTCGGCAGCCTGAATGACTATGTGAAGTTTCAGATGGCGCAAGGCCTCGAGAAGGGCAATGGCGGACCCGGCGGGATGGCGGCCGAAATGGCGGTAGGCATGGCGATGGCGCAGCAGATGATGAACCAGTCAGGAGGAATCATGGGACCGCAGGCGACGCCGGCGGTTGCCGCAACAGTCCCGGGCAGCGCAGCGACCGCCAACGCCGAGCCGCAATTGCTCACGCCGACGCAGGTCGCGCAACTCCTCGGCGTGGCCGAGTCCGACGTCGTATCCAGCCTCGAAAAGGGCGATCTGAAGGGCAAGCAGATCGGCACCCAGTGGCGCGTCACGCGCGCCGCAGTCGATCAGTTCCTGCATTCCTGATCATTTTTTGCAAAGCGAGGCAAGATCCCATGGCAGCGACCCGAGGTGATTGGCGCGCCCTGCACGCGGGATTGGCGCTCGCTGCGGCCCTTTGCTATGCGGGCCAGCTCGCCGCGCAGGATCCGCGCGCGAGCCTAGTGCAGGAGACCGCGCGGGCGTGGCTCGCAAATACCGACCGCGGCGATGCCGCAGCAAGCTGGAAGGCCGCCGGCAAGCAGTTCCGCAACGCGATTACCGTCGAGCGCTGGACGCAATCGCTCAACCAGGTGCGTCCACCGCTCGGGGCCGTTTCGCAGCGCGCGCTGCTGAAGACGCAGTTCCGGAAGAGCTTCCCCGGCGCGCCCGACGGCGAGTATGCGGTCGTCGTCTTTCGCACGACCTTCGCCAAGAAGTCCGACGCGAGCGAAACGGTGACGCTCGAGCACGAACCCGACGACGCGTGGCGCGTGATCGGATACTTCGTCCAATGACATGATCGCGGCGAGCGTGATCGTCGGGGGACTGGTGAGCCGGTCAGCCGCCCATGGCTGACGCCGCGCCGTCGGGCGCTTCGGCCGAAGGCCAGCAGGATCTCGCGCAGCAGAAATTCGCCTGTCCCGCCTGCGGCGCCGAGGCGGTCTGGAATCCGGCGCAGCAGGCGCTGGTGTGTCCGTTTTGCGGCACGACATCCCCCGCAACGATCGACCAAGCCGGCGTCATCGTCGAGCACGATCTGGTCACCGCGCTTCGCGACATCGGCGACGACAAGCGCGGCTGGCAAATCGAGAAGCGCTACGTCAAGTGTCGCAGCTGCCAGGCGATATCGGTCATGGACGCGAGCCGGCAGGCGCAACGCTGCGAGTTCTGCGGCTCGGCACAGCTCGTCCCCTACGAATCGGTCAAGGACGCATTTCGCCCCGAGAGCGTGCTGCCGTTCACGATAACCGAGGACAAGGCGCGCGATGGCATCCGCGCCTGGTACGCCAGGCTGTGGCTGGCACCGAATGCGCTCAAGCGCGCCGCGCTGACGGACACGGTCAAGGGCGTCTATCTGCCGTACTGGACGTTCGACGCCAAAGCCGACGCCGCGTGGACCGCCGAGGCCGGCCACTATTACTACACGACCGAAACCTATACTGACGGCAGCGGACGCACGCAGACGCGCGAAGTTCGCCAGGTACGCTGGGAGCCGGCGGCGGGTCGCCTGCAGCACGTTTTCGACGACGATCTGGTCTGCGCCTCGGTAGGCGTGCACCCGGCGCTGCTGCGCGGCGTCGAGCCGTTTCCGACCGGCGAGCTCAAGCCTTACGACGCGGCATATGTTGCCGGCTGGGTGGTCGAGCGCTACCAGCTCGATCTGGTCGGTGCGGCGAAGGCAGCGCGCGAGGCGATGGACGAGGAACTCCGACGCTTGTGTGCGGCACAGATTCCCGGCGACACCTATCGCAATCTCGACGTGCGCGCCGCCTATTCCGGGCAGACGTTCAAGCACATCCTCGCGCCGATCTGGCTGCTGACCTACTCTTTCGGCTCGCGCAGCTTCCAGGCGGTCATGAACGGCGTCACCGGGGCGATCCAGGGCGAGTACCCGAAGAGCTGGGTAAAGCTTACGCTGCTGGGCATCGCGATCCTGATCGCGGTGCTCGTCGTGCTGTCGCTCGGCACTCACCGCTGACGATTCGATTCGCGACGGGATGATCGATTCGATGTCTGCACCGGAGCCCCGATGAAATCGGCCATCGTCACCGGCGTATCGCGCGGCCTAGGCGAATCGCTGGCCGCGGCACTGCTCGCGCACGGCTTTGCGGTCACCGGCGTCGGGCGCGCCAGCGCCGACCGGCTGTTGGGCGAGCGATACCGCTTCGTACGCTGCGATCTCGGGCAGGTCGCGGCGATCGAGCCCACGCTGGCGCCGGTATTCGCCGACATCGCCGCGGCGCGCCCGCGCTCGATTTGTCTGATCAACAATGCCGCCGTTGCGGGACCGGTAGGCGCGCTGGGCACATTCGACGCGGCCTCGGTCGCCGACGCGCTGGCGGTGAATCTGGTGGCACCCGTCACGCTGACCAACCTGTTTTGCCGCGCGTTTGGCGCCGTGCCGGCGCCATGCCTGGTGATCAACGTTTCATCGGGGCTCGCCGAGCGCGCGCTCCCCGGCAGCGGCCCTTACTCGATCGCCAAGGCGGGGCTGGAGATGCTGACGCGGCAGATCGTCGCCGATGTGAAAGCGCCAGGCTTCCGCGCGATTTCGCTGCGACCCGGCATCATCGACACCGGCATGCAGTCCTTCATGCGCGAGCAGCCGCGCGAGGCGTTCGCCAATGTCGACATGTTCCGCGACTTCCACGCGTCGGGGCAGCTGGTCCCGCCCGACGTCGTTGCGGGCAAGATCGTCGATAGACTGGTGCTGGGCGAGGTCGAGAACGGACGAAGCTACAGCTACAAGGAGCTGTAGCGCATCGGCGGCCGCGCCGCCCTTCGCGCGGGAGGCGGCTCTTTAGCGCCGCAACCTTTCGACCCGGTAATCGAGCACGCTGCCGCCGGCGCTTGCTTCCCACATCAGGCAATAGGTCTGGTCGCGATCGGCGGTGAATTCGCCGGATTCGCCCTGCGTGCTTGCGGCCGAAACCGGTTCGATCACCGCATTGGCATCGTGAAAATGGATGTTGAATGCCAGCGGTACGCTGCTCCTGAAGAGGTAGCCGATGCGCTGTTCCGCCCGCAACTCCACGCATTCCTCGTGGATGGCGTAGGGCGCAATCTCGAGGCCGGCGACGACCTTGGGCGCGTCCAGCCGGTCCGGCGCCGTGGCGCAGGCGGCGACGCCAAACGACGTGGCCAGCGCGATCGCGAGCGGTTTGCCGCGGGCGATCAATGACCGCTCCGGCGCAGGCGGCGCCAGTCTTCGGCCAGCATCGCGAAGCGCTCGTGATCGCGCCAGCGGCCGGCGATCTTGACGTACCGGCGCGAAAAGCCTTCGTGCGTGAATCCCGCCCGCCGCACCAGCGACACCGACGCCCGATTGGTCGGCTGCACATTGGCTTCGACCCGATGCAGCTTGAGCTTGACGAACGCGAGCGCCAGCACGAGGTTCAGCCCTTCGGACATGTAGCCATGGCCGGCATGCGGGGCGAAAGCGTAGTAACCCAGATAGCTGCTCTCGAATGCGCCGCGAACGATTTCGCTGAAATTGAACACGCCGATCAGCGCATCGTCGTCGAGCCTGCAGACGACGACGCCGATGTGCGACGCGCTTGCGGGGTCCCGCGACTTCGGTCCGGCGAAATGGCGGAGATACGCCGCGTAGCCCGCTTTGGTCGTCGGCGCCTGCACCCGGCCCCGATGCAGCCGTCCGGAAAGCCGCACGCCGGCAATGAACGCCGCGGCGTCGCGCGGACCCGGCCGTCGCAGGTAAACCCTGGGCCCGACGGCGAGCGCATGCTTCGGGGCTGGCATAATGCGCATCTTACCGCGAGGGGTGTGCTGGCAATGAGCCATTGGATCGAAGGCAAGGTGGCCGGCAAGCGCCAATGGACGGAGAGGCTCTTCTCGCTGCAGGTTGCAGCACCCGCCCTCACGTTCGTCGCCGGACAGTTCGCGCGGCTGGCCTTGCCCGCGCCGCCCGGGTCGAAGGAGCCGATGCTCGGCCGGCCGTATTCGTTCGTCAATCCGCCCCAGCTCGCGCCGCACGAATTCTATTTCAACGTGCTGCCCGAGGGACCGCTGTCGCCGCGTCTCGCCGCACTCGAGCCCGGGGCTCCGGTCTGGCTGCTCGAGCGCGCGAACGGATTTTTCAGCATGCCCGAGGTGCCTTCGGCAGCCGTGCTTTGGTGCCTCGCCACCGGCACCGGCATCGGCCCGTTCCTGTCGATCCTGCGCACTGCCGATCCCTGGGAAAAGTTCGAGCGCGTCGTGCTCGTGCACGCGGTGCGCTATGCGCAGGATCTGTCCTACGGCGAGGTAATCGCCGACATCGGGGCCGCGCATGCGGGCAGGTTCGCGTTCGCGCCCTTCGTCAGTCGCGAGACCGATCGCAGCGTCCTGTCCGGCCGGATTCCCGACGCGATTCGCGACGGCCGATTGGAAGCGTGGACCGGCCTGCCGTTGACGGCGGACAACGCCCACGCAATGCTTTGCGGCAATCCCGACATGGTGCGCGACACGCAGGCCGTGCTCGAATTGCGCGGCATGAAACGCCACCGCCGCCGCGAGCCAGGGAACTACACGCTCGAGACGTACTGGTAACCGTCCAGGCCCTAGTCGACCAGGCCGTGCGCGACGATTTCGGCGACGTCGGCCGACAGCGCCGGCGCGGCCGCAATCCGCTCGAGCGCGGCGCGCTGCAGTGCGCCGCGTGTCGCATCGAATCGCCGCCAGCGATTGAATGCGGCGACCAGCCGGGCGGCGATCTGCGGATTGCTGCGGTCGATCGTGAGCACCTGATCGGCGACGAACGCATAGCCGCCGCCGTCCGCGGCATGGAATGCCGGCAGGTTCGACTGGGCGAACGCGCCGACCAGCGACCGGATCCGATTGGGGTTGCGCGCGTCGTACGCCGGATGCGAAAGCAGCGCGCGCACGCGATCGAGCGTGTCCGACCGAGCCGAGGTCGCCTGCAGCGCCAGCCACTTGTCCATCACCAGCGGATTGCCGCGCCAGCGCGACTCGAATCGCGCCATCGCGATGCTGCGTGCTTCGGCGCCCGTGTCGTTCAGCGCGGCCAGTGCGGCGATCGAGTCGGTCATGTTGTCGGCGGCGTCGAATTGCGCCAGCGCCAGCGCGTGCGAGGCCGCATCGTCCCGCGCGCCCAGATACGCGAGGCAGACGTTCTTCAGCGATCGTCGCGCGACTTGCGCGGGGTCGGCCGAATAGGTGCCGGCGGTGCGATGCGCGGCGAAGGCGCTTTCGAATTCGACCGAGAGCTCCCGCGCCAGCGCCGCCATCGTCGCCATGCGCACGCGATGCAGCGCTTCGATGTCGATCGGCGTCTGCTGATCGGCGAGGATGCTTAACCGCGGCGGTCGCAGCGCGAGCGCGAGCAGCGCCGGATCGCTCGCCTGGTCGGCGAGAAGCGCGCGGACGACGTCGACCAGCGCCGGCGGCAGAGCGAACGCAGCGCCGGCTTTGCTGCGACTGGCCTCGGCGAGGATCGCCCGCGAAAATATCCGCTGTGCGGCGTCCCAGCGGCATACCGGATCGGAATCGTGCGCGGCGAGCAGCGCGAGATCCCCCTCGTCGTAGTCGTAGTCGACCTTGACCGGCGCCGAGAACCCGCGCAGCAGCGACGGCACCGGGGGCTCGCGGACGTCGACGAAGCGAAACGACTGCCGCGCCTGCCGCAGGTGCACGACCGCCGTCGTGGTGGAGACGGTGCCGGCGGTGGCGCCATCGAGATGCAGCGGCAGATCGCTTCCGTCGCGGCCGACGAGTCCGATCGCCAGCGGAATGTGCAGTGGGCGTTTGTCCGGTTGGCCGGGCGTCGGCGGACACGATTGCGCGACGTCGAGGGTGAAGGTGTGCGCCGCGGCCTCATAATGGCCACGTACCGCGAGCGTCGGTGTGCCGGCCTGGCTATACCAGAGGCGGAATTGGACGAGATCGACGCCTGAGGTATCCTGCATCGCCTGGACGAAATCGTCGCAGGTGACCGCCTGGCCGTCGTGGCGTTCGAAGTAGAGATCCATGCCGCGGCGGAAAGCTTCCGGTCCGAGCAGCGCCCGCTGCATCCGGATTACCTCGGCGCCCTTTTCGTAGACCGTCGCCGTGTAGAAATTGTTGATCTCGGCGTAGCTGTCGGGGCGCACCGGATGCGCGGTCGGACCCGCATCCTCGGCAAATTGCTGTGCGCGCAGAAAGTCGACCGCTTCGATGCGCTCGACCGCGCGCGAGCCGACGTCGCTCGAGTATTCCTGGTCGCGGAACACCGTCAGGCCCTCTTTCAGCGACAGCTGGAACCAGTCGCGGCAGGTGACGCGGTTGCCGGTCCAATTGTGAAAGTATTCGTGGGCGATGACTCCCTCGATGTTCGAATAATCGGCGTCGGTCGCCGTTTCCGGGTTGGCCAGCAGCAGCTTGCTGTTGAATATGTTGAGACCCTTGTTCTCCATCGCGCCCATGTTGAAGTCATCGGCGCAAAAGATCATGAAGGTGTCGAGGTCGTACTCCCGGCCGTAGCATTGCTCGTCCCAGCGCATCGCGCGCTGCAACGCCGCCATCGCATGGCGGCATTTGGCGAGGTTGGCCTGCGTCGAGAAAATACGCAGCGCGACCTTGCGTCCAGGCGCGGTGGTGAACTCGTCGTCGAGCGAAGCCAAATCGCCGGCGACCAGCGCGAACAGGTATGAGGGCTTCGGATACGGATCGTGCCAGATGGCGTAGTGCCGCCCCGCGTCCCCGGGGACCGCGCCCCGCTCGACCAGATTGCCGTTCGAAAGCAGCACCGGGTACCGCTTGCGGTCGGCGACGATCGTTACCGTGTACCGCGCCAGCACGTCCGGCCGGTCCTGAAAAAAGGCGATGCGGCGAAACCCTTCCGCTTCGCATTGGGTGCAAAACACACCCGATGAGAGGTACAAGCCCTCGAGCGCGCTGTTGGCGTCCGGGGCGCATTCGGAGACGATGTGCAGTACACCCGCGTCAGGCAGTGCCGGAAAAGTGATGCCGGCCGAGCCCAGCGCGTATTCGCGGGGAGTCAGCGGGCGGCCATCCAGGCGAACCTCGACCAGCTTCAACTGCTCGCCGAAAAGCGACAGCGCGGCGCCGTGCTCGCCCGCCGGATTCCTGCGGTAGGCGAATTGCGCCGTCACGCGCGTGGCGGCAGGATCGAGCTCGAAGCGGAGCTCGACGTCGTCGACGAGGTGCGAGGGCGGGCGATAGGCGAGCCGTTGTACGACCGGCGGCGCCGCGTCGCGAGGCAGCATCAGCGCTTGACGTCCAACAGCTCGACGTCGAAAAGCAGCGTCGCGTCGGGCGGAATGACGCCGCCGGCGCCTCGGCTGCCGTACCCCATGTCGGGCGGGATGATCAGCGTGCGCTGTCCGCCGACTTTCATGCCGGCCACGCCTTCATCCCAGCCGCGGATGACGCGTCCCCCGCCCAGCGGAAAAACGAAGGGCTCGTTGCGATCGCGCGAGGAATCGAATTTGGTTCCTTTGTGATCGGCGGCGGCAGGCGCGTAAAGCCATCCAGTGTAGTGAACAACTACCGACGCACCTTTGACGGCTTCCGCACCGGTGCCGATTTTATTGTCGATCTTTTGCAGTTCATTCAATTTGGCACCCATCTTGCTAGCTGTAGTTGAGGGATCTGTCGCGCCCGTTTGTGCGAGCGCCAAGCAGGTGGCGAGCAACAGCGCGGCTGTCGAAAGCGAGAGCTGCATCTGTCTCGTGGAAAATGAGACGCTTGGCACGTAGACCTCCGGGATGAGCGCGGCGGACAAAATGCGCGCTACGATTTATAACGATGCGATAATTTTACTCCAACCCAATGATGCTTTTTGCGCGGCCGACGGATTTCGGCTATAAATCAGGGTTCCTCCGCAACTCGGCAATCAGGTCGACGGGGCCGCAATGAGCGCGACGTCCGGCACGGGCGGTGGGCAGAACTCAGGGCAGAGCCATCGTCGTCAAGCTGGCTCAATCAAAGCGATGTTTGGATTTTTGACCCCACAAGGCAAGGACTCCGCCGATCCGCTGCAAAGCTCGAAGGCTGCGGCCGCATGGCTGCGGCAGCTTCCGGCGCTTGACGTCATCGGACGGCAGCAGCACGTGATTCGCGCACTCGACGGGGTGCGCGGAACGCAGCGTCCGATCGACTTGAACCGCATCGCCGCGATCGGATTCGTCGACGCCGCGCTCGGCGCCGATCGCCGCCAGCTGATCAAGCAGTACATCGAAAACATCGAGAGCGCGCCCAAGCTCGCCGAGCGCATCTGGCAGGCGCTCTGGGAAATGAGTCAGGCGTTCACGCTCGCCTATCAGCAGGCGCTCGAGAGCGCGTTGCCGCAGGCGGGCAACGCGCGCTGGCGCGCGATTCTGCCGCTGCTGTTCGTGCGTTTCGTTCACTTCCAGGGTACCGACGCCAAGCTGCGCGTGTTCAAGTACGAACGATGGATTCCGGCCAAGTGGATCGAGTTGCATCAGGCCTACCTTCGCGCGTGCGAGATGCAGTGCGACAAGGAGCCCGCTGTGCTGCCCGCGGCAGGCGCACAGGCGCAACAATGGTCGGTCGAGCAGGAATATCTGTATGTGCTTCTCGTGCATCAGCTCAACACCGGCAACCTCAACCCGACCGAGATCGATTGGGCGAGCTCGCAGCTTCGCGCCTGGACCCGCCGTCTCGCGCTCGAGCAGATTCCGCTGTCGCTGGAAGGATTTTTCGTCGATCTGGCCGGACGCGAAGGCCTGGTGAAGCGGACGGGCAACGATCGCGGCTCGGTACTGCGCTATCTCGACACGACGCCGCTGGCCGACGGTCTCGAGCGCGCGATCACCGCGCTGCGCGAAGCCGAGCTCACCGACCAGGGACCGGTCGCCGCGATCAATCAGCAGCGTCTGTCGGTATTGCGCAAGATCCAGCCCGCCGTTTCGCCGACGTCGGAAACCGAGCTGCGACGCGATCCGCGCGTCCCGGTCGCGGTATCGGCGCGGGTGCGGATCGGCCTGTCGCGCATTTGCCAGGACCTGGGCGCGCAAGCCGCGGGCGAAACCAGCAACGACGTCAACGCGGGAACCGAGCAGATCGAAGTATTTGCGGTCGCGGGCGCGCCGCGTATCAGGCGCAAGCTGCCGTCCGAGGACGATTCGCTCGCCGTGAGCCTTTCCTCGTGGACCGACCCGACCTGGGAAATCAAGGACCGCAGCGTTGCCGGACTGCGCATTGCGGCGACCGGCGGCATCGGCCAGAGTCTGACCTTGGGCGCGCTGGTTGCCGTTCGACAGTCCGACGTCGGTGGCTGGCTGCTCGGCGTCGTGCGGCGCCTGAACAAGGTTTCCAACGAAGATGTCGAAGCCGGCGTCAATATCATCGCGGAACGCGTCGTGGCGGTGACCCTGGCGGCGAAGCGGCGCGCGAACGAGGACCTGGGTTATGTCATCAACGGCCTCGACATGTCGACGATGGGCGAGCGCTTCGAGGGCCTGTACCTGCCGCCGCCTTCGCGTCCCGACAAACCGCTGGCGATGAAGACGATCATTGTGCCGACCTCCGAATACGCCGAAGGGCGCAATGTCCTGCTGACGACGGCGCGGTCGGTGTACACGGTGTCGATGCGCCATCTGGTCGAGCAGCGACCCGACTGGAGCTGGGCGACGATCCAGCTGGTCGACAAGAAGGTGCGGGAGGACGGTTAGTTAGGCTTAGTCCAGCGGCCGGAATCTGAGACTCAAGCTGCGCTGGAACATGTCCGGCAAATCCGGCCTCGGTAGCGGCGAGGATTTGATGATCGCGCGCTGCACCGCGTCGTCGTAGGCGCGATTGCCGCTCGACTTCCTGATCTGCGCATCGATGATCTCGCCGGTCGGCAACTGCACGACGTCGAAGATCGCCTCCGGATTGCCGGCGATCTCGGGCGGCACGACGACGTTGCCTTTGATCTTGGCCTGGATGCGGCGGATGTAGTCGGCGTTGGCGCGAGCCTTCGCCGCATCGGCGGCGGCGGTCTGCTCGCGCGCGGCCTGTGCCTTGAGCGCATCGGCCTCGCGCGCCTGGCGTTCGCGCACTTCGGCCAGCCGCTTTTCCTCGACCTTCTTTTTTTCGGCGTCGATGCGCTCTTTTTCCTTGCGCTCGCGATCGGCCTGCTCTTTCCTGCGCTGCTGGTCCTGCTTTTCCTTCAGCGCGATATCGGCCTTGGTCGGCTGCGGAGGTTCGGCCTTCGGCACGGGCTTCGGCGGCTCGGGCGGCGGCTTCGGCGGCTCGGGTTGCGGTTTCGGCGGTTCCGGCTCGGGCTTCGGCGGTTGCGGGGCCGGCGCCGCTTCCTTCGGTGGCGCATAGAGGTCGACGCTCACCGGCTCGGGCTCGCGATTCCGCCAATCGACACTGAAGATAAGGAAGACGACGAACGCAAGATGCACGGCGACGGCGAGGATCGCGGCAATCCATTTGCCGACCGACCAGCCGGGCGCCGGGCGCGACGGAGGCATGGTCGATTCAGCCCGATTGCCGCTTAGCGAGCAGGCCCACTTTGGTGACCTTGTTCTGCTGCAGCATGTCGAGTACCTTGACCACCTCCTCGTAGCGCACGTCGTTGTCGCCGGCGATAACGACCGCCTGGGTGGGATCCCTCTGCTGGCGCGCCTGTATGCGCGCGATCAACTCGTCGCGCGATACGCGTACTGGTGACGCCGACCCTTCCTTGAACAATAGCGCGCCATCGCGCTTTATCTGTATCTGCATCGGCGCCACCGGCGCCGTCAGTGCCATCCCCACGCTGGGCAATGTGATCTCGCCGGGCGTGATCAGCGGTGCGGTGATCATGAAAATCACCAGCAGCACCAGCATCACGTCGATATAGGGAACGACGTTGATCTGGTTGATCGCTTTGCGCGGGCGGCGCATCGCATCAGCCCTGACGCTGCAGGATGTTGGAGAATTCCTCGATGAACGTCTCGAAGCGCGTCGCCAGCCGG
The DNA here is from genome assembly GCA_003153475.1 of Betaproteobacteria bacterium. Classification (GTDB taxonomy): domain Bacteria; phylum Pseudomonadota; class Gammaproteobacteria; order Burkholderiales; family Casimicrobiaceae; genus PALSA-1003. Next base: position 36,045 of record PLYT01000045.1, read on the forward strand.
TCGACGTCGTGCGTATACCGGTTATAGGCGACGACCGCCGGAATTGCGGCGAAGAGGCCGAGCGCGGTGGCGATCAGCGCTTCGGCGATGCCCGGAGCGACTTGCGCCAGCGTGGCCTGGCTGACGCTCTGCAAGCCGCGAAACGCGTTCATGATTCCCCACACGGTGCCGAACAGCCCGATGTACGGGCTGACCGAGCCGACGGTTGCGAGGCCTGCGAGATTGGCCTCCAGCGCGTCGATTTCGCGCTGGTACGATGCGCGCATCGCGCGGCGAGCGCTGTCCATCGTCGCTGCCGATGAGGAACCTTGCTTGCGGTGTTTGGAGAATTCGCGGAATCCGGCCGAGAAGACCCGCTCCAGCGCGCCGCCATCGCGCGCCTGGGTCGCCCGCTGGAACAGCGCGTTCAGGTCGCCACCCTTCCAGAATTCGTCCTCGAAGGCGTCGGTTTTTGCTTCGGCTCGCCGCAGCGCGAACATTTTCAGGAAGATTTGCCACCACGACCACAGCGAAAGGACCAGCAGCAGCACCATCACCGCCTGCACGACGACGCTGGCGTGCACGACCATCGCGACAAATGAGAGATCAGGATGAACGTTCAAGCGTCGGTATCCTCATGTAAATGTAAACGCCGGCCGGCTGCGGGTAGGGTCGAGCGTGTCCCGCTCATTCGTTGAAGAGCTCGCCGGCGGCCGCCGGCGGCGCCAGGCCGAAATGGCGATACGAAAGCGCCGTGGCGATCCGCCCGCGATTGGTCCTCTGCATGAACCCCTGCTGGATCAGGAACGGCTCGAGCACGTCCTCGATCGTGTCGCGTTCCTCGCCGATGGCCGCCGCGAGATTGTCGACGCCGACCGGGCCGCCGCCGAACTTGTCGAGCACACAGCGCAAGAGCTTCCGGTCCATCACGTCGAGACCCATCACGTCGACATCGAGCATCTGCAGCGCCAGATCGGCGACCGCGCAGGTGATATTGCCGGCCGCGCGCACCTCGGCAAAGTCGCGCACGCGGCGCAGCAATCGATTGGCGATGCGCGGCGTGCCGCGCGATCGCCGCGCGATCTCGAGCGCGCCGTCGGCTTCGATCGGGATCTCTAGCAGCCGCGCCGAGCGCGTGACAATGCGGGTCAGCTCCTCCGGCGTATAGAACTCGAGCCGCGCGACGATGCCGAAGCGGTCGCGCAAGGGATTGGTCAGCATGCCCGCCCGCGTCGTCGCGCCGACCAGCGTGAACGGCTGCAGGTCCAGCTTGACCGAGCGCGCAGACGGACCTTCGCCGATCATGATGTCGATCTTGAAGTCCTCGAGCGCCGGATACAGGATTTCCTCGACGACCGGCGACAGCCGGTGAATCTCGTCGATGAACAGCACGTCGTGCGGCTCGAGGTTGGTCAGCAGCGCCGCCAGGTCGCCGGCGCGCTCGAGCACCGGCCCCGACGTCTGCCGCAGGTTGACTCCGAGCTCGTGCGCGATGATGTGCGAGAGTGTTGTCTTGCCCAGGCCCGGCGGCCCGAACAGCAGCACGTGATCGAGGGCCTCCTTACGCTTCTTGGCTGCCTCGATGAAGATCGAAAGCTGTCCCCGGATTTTTTCCTGACCGATGTACTCCTCGAGCGCGCGCGGCCGCAGCGTGCGCTCGAGCACTTCTTCGTGCGGGCTCACCGGGGCGGCGGCGATCAGGCGATCGGTCTCGATCATGCGTCTATTATGCCTGCGGTGGCCTGCCCCTCAGTGCGGAACGGCGGGGGCGTCTCATGCCTTCGCCAGCAGCTTCAATGCCTGACGGATGCCGTCGCCGACCGCAATGCCTTCCGGCAGCGCCCTGACCGCGTGCGTGGCTTCCTTGTCGCTGTAGCCCAGCGACAACAGCGCGTTCAACACGTCGGCCGCGACCGGCGCCGGCCGATGCACGCCGACCGCGGTCGTCAGATCGGCGCCGAGCTTGTCCTTGAGCTCGAGCAGCAAGCGCTCGGCCGTCTTTTTTCCGATCCCGGGAATCTTGATCAGTCGTCCGCTGTCCTGCATGCTGACCGCCTGCGCAAGCTCGGCAACCGACAGGCCGGACAGGACGGCCAGCGCGATGCGCGCGCCGACGCCGCTGATCCGGATCAGTTGACGGAATGCGCGGCGCTCGTTTTCAGAGCCGAATCCGAACAGCAGATGCGCGTCCTCGCGCACGACCAGGTGGGTGAACAGCACCAGCTTGTCGCCGAGGTTGGGCAGGTTGTAGAACGTGCTCATCGGCACATCGATTTCGTAAGCGACGCCTTGCACGTCGAGCAGGATCTGCGGCGGGTTCTTCTCCAGCAGCGTCCCGGCAAGCCGGCCGATCATCGCGTTGCCGCCGGCATCGCGATGCGCGCGCTCCGGATCGTCGAACCGGAGGCATCGGGCAAATCGTGTAGACGGATGCCGCGCATGGCGCGAATTATCGCATGCACGGACGCCCGCATCGCCGGTCGGCCGCTGCGCTTCAAGGGCCGATGGCGCGCAGATGCACGGCTACGGCGGAAAGCGAGCCCACGACCAGCGGTTTGAGCAACAGCAGCTCGACGCTGGGTTGATGCAGATCGGGCACCATCACCGGCATCATGCCGGCGGCCGCCGCGCCGATGATGCCGGGCTCCGAGTCTTCCAGCACGATGCAGTCGCCGGCGGGAACGCCCAGGCGCGCGGCGGCAGCGAGAAAAATATCCGGAGCCGGCTTGCCATGCGCGATCTCGTCGCCGCCGACCAGCGCAGCGAAGCGATGCGTAAGGCCGACCCGATCGAGCTTGGCGAGAGCGCGCTCGCGGCGCGTCGACGTCGCCACCGCCGTGGCGATGCCGCGCTCGTCGAGCAGATCCAGGATCTCGACAAGGCCCGGCTTGAGCGCGATGCCTTCGGCAGCGACGATCGTGTCGTAGTCGGCGGCCCAGGCGCGCGTCAGCTCGTCGACCGGATAGTCGGCGCCGTGGCGGGCGCGGATCAGCGCGACGCAATCGCCGAAGTCGCGTCCGATCATCTGCCGGCAGAGTGTGAGATCGAAATCGCGGCCCAGGCCGCGCGCGGCGCGCTCCCATGCGCGTAGCGCCGGGGCCTCGGTGTCGAGCATCAAGCCGTCCATGTCGAAGATGACGGCTTCCGGCCAGCGCTCGATCAAAGGATGCGGCCTCTGCGTACGTGGTAGCCGCCGCGGCGAAAGCCCCCGATGCCGGCGCCGCCATGAGCGTGGCAGATCGCGCACGCCAGCGCGTCGGCTGCATCGGCGGAAGGGGCGGCCGGCAGCGCGAGGAGGCGCCTGACCATCTCCTGCACCTGCTCCTTCGCCGCTTTGCCGTGGCCGACGACGGCCTGCTTGATCTGCAATGCCGTGTATTCGCTGACCGGGAGCTCGGCGAGAACGGCCGCGGAGATCGCCGCGCCGCGCGCCTGACCGAGCAGCAAGGTCGACTGCGGATTGACGTTGACAAAGACTTTTTCGACCGCGACCTCGGTCGGAAAGTGCGCGCCGATGACGCTGGCCAGGTCGCGCAGGATCAGCTTCAACCGATCGGGCAACTCGCCCGAGGTGTTGCGTATGCAGCCGCTGGCGACGTACTGCAGGCGGTTGCCGGTGCAGACGATCACACCAAAGCCTGTCACCCGGAGACCAGGATCAATTCCCAATATCCGTCGCACCTCGTTCATTCCACGATGACCGCGGTCGTGTAAACGTCCTGCACGTCGTCGAGCGCTTCGAGCGCGTCCAGAAGCTTTTGCATCCGAACGGCGTCCTCGCCTTTGCATTCGACTTCGACCACCGGCTTCATCGTCACTTCGGCGAAGTCGGATCTAAGCCCTGCGTCGGCCAGCGCCTGCCTGACTTTGACCAGCTCGTGCGGCGCGGTAATCACTTCCGACGAGCCGTCGTCTTGGCTGACGACGTCCTCGGCGCCGGCGTCGAGCGCAAGCTCGATCAGCCTGTTTTCGTCGGTACCCGGGGCAAACAGAATCTGGCCGCAATGCCTGAACAGGAAAGCCACCGAACCGTCGGTACCGAGATTGCCGCCGTTCTTGGAAAAAGCATGGCGTACGTCGGCGACGGTCCGCGTCCGGTTGTCGGTCAGGCAGTCGACGATGACGGCGGCGCCGTTGATGCCGTAGCCTTCATAGCGGATCTCTTCGTAGCTCGCGTCGTCGGCCCCGCCCGAGCCGCGCCTGATCGCGCGCTCGATCGTGTCCTTCGGCATGTTGTTGTCCATCGCTTTGTCGACCGCGAGCCGCAGCCGCGGATTGGTCGAGACGTCGATGCCGCCGAGCTTGGAGGAGACGGTGATTTCGCGGATCAGCCGCGTGAAGATCTTGCCGCGCTTGGCATCGGTGGCAGCCTTCTTGTGCTTGATGTTCGCCCACTTGCTGTGGCCTGCCATGATACATTCCCGCCGTGCTGCTCGATCGCAAATTATAGCAGCGGGGGGTGTTGCCGCCTCGGGATGCCGGCCGCGGTTACAGCAGATCCTGCTGCTTCAGAAATTGCGCGATCGCCTTGAGCCGCACCTCGCTGTCGTTGATCTCGAGCATGCCCTGCTTGATATTGGCCGGCAGCGGGAGCAACTCGGCGAGCCGGTAGCCGACCCACGAAGCGTCGTCCAGCGCCTCGCCTGCAAAATTTTCGCGGCCGACGCGATTGATCATCAGCTCGAGCAGATCGGCGAGCGGCCGATGCATGTCGGGCAGCGGTACCCTGGGCTCGGGAAGGATCGTGGTTGCCTGCGCCAGGAAGAGGCCGTCGTCGGCTGTGCGATGCGACTGCACCTGGAACCGCGTGCCGCCCTCCGTCCTGAGCTGCAGGATCCCGAGCTGCGGCATGTCCCAGGACGTGATCTTCGCCAGCGTGCCGACCAGCGAGAACTCCGGAGTGTCCGAGGCGCCGCGCCGCGCGACTTCCTCGCCCCGCGTCAACAGGCACACGCCGAAAGGCTTGTCGTCCTGGATGCAGCGCTTGGTCATGTCGATGTACCGCTGCTCGAACACTTTCAGTGGCAGCAGGCCGCCGGGAAACAGCACCGTTTTCAGCGGAAAAAGCGGCAGCGTCAGCGGCTCGCGCGATGGCGCGCCGCGCCGAAAGGGCAGCATCGGTAGCGCCTTTAGGCGCGCTCGAGCCGCGGCCGCGTGACCCGCGCCGCGCCCCAGCGGGGTCCGAGCGCATGCTCGACGCCGAGCTGGTCGAGAACGCGTGCGACGACGAAGTCGACGAGGTCCTCGATCGTGGCCGGATGCCCGTAAAAGCCCGGCGACGGAGGCAGGATTACGGCGCCCGCGCGCGCGAGCTTCAACATGTTCTCGAGGTGTATCGCAGACAGCGGCGTCTCGCGCGGAACCAGCACCAGCGTTCGGCGCTCCTTGAGCATCACGTCGGCTGCCCGTTCGATCAGATTGTCGGCGAGTCCCGCCGCGAGCGCGCCCAGCGTTCCCATGCTGCATGGGCATACGGCCATCGCATCGGCCGGATTCGATCCGGACGCGACGGGGCTCATCCAGTCTTCACGGCCGAATACGGTGAGCTGCCCCGGCTGCGCAGCGTAGCGCTCAGCGAAGAAGCTTGCCGCCGCGGCCGGCTGCGTGGGCAAGGTGAGCTCGAGCTCCTGTCGGGCCACGACCTGCGCCGCCGGCGAATAGAGCAGGAACACGCGCGCGCCCGCCGCGATCAGGCATTCAAGCAGCCGCAAACCGTACGGCAGACCCGACGCGCCGGTGAAGGCGACGGTGACGGTTTTCGGGGCGGTCATTGGACGATTCTAGCGTATTGGCACGCACCGCCACCGCGGGCGGACCGCAAGCCGCGAACGCTTCAACCGATCTCGCGATGGCGCGTATGCACCTGGTAGCGGCCGCCGAACGCCTGCGCCAAGCGCTCGGCAAGGTAGACCGACCGATGCCGGCCGCCGGTGCAGCCGATCGCCACTGTCAGGTAGTTGCGATTGTCGCGCGCGTAGTCCGGCAGCCAGCTGCCGACGAAATGGTAGATGTCGGTGTACATGCGCTCGACCTCGGGATGGCTCTCGAGGTAGGCGATCACTGCCGGGTCCTTGCCATTGAGCGGCGCAAGCTCGGCCTCGTAATACGGGTTAGGCAGGCAGCGCACGTCGAAGACCAGATCGGCGTCGAGAGGGACGCCATGCTTGTAGCCGAACGACTGGAACAGCAGCGTCATCCGCGATGGATCGACGCTGATGAAATCCTTGACCCATCGGCGCAGTGCCGCCGCAGGCAGGTCACTGGTGTCGAAGCTGTAGCCCAGCGAGCGGATGTCGGCCAGGCGACCGCGCTCGAATTCGATCGCCTCGCGCAGTGTCCGGTCGTCGCTGGAAAACGGATGCCGGCGGCGCGTTTCGGAAAAGCGCTTGACCAGCGTCTCGGTCTTGGCGTCCAGATAGACGAAGCGCACCGTCCACCCGTCGGCGCGCGCGGCCTCGATCGCCCCCTGCAGACCCTCGAGCGCGGGATCGGTCTTGACGTCGAGCGCGATCGCCACCCGGTCCTGCCGCGCCCGCTTCAGGTGATCGAGGAGGCCGCCGAGCTGGGTCGCGGGCAGATTCGACACCGCGTAGTAGCCGCTGTCTTCCAAGGCCGCGAGCGCGACACTCTTGCCCGAGCCCGAGACGCCGCCGATCAGCACCAGGTCCATACGCGCGCGTCAGCCGCCGTCTTCCATCAGCTTCTGCTGCCGCTCGATGAACTCCTTGGTGCTGTCGATGCCGCGCTGGTTGAGAACGAAATTGCGCACCGCCGCCTCGACCAGCACCGCGAGGTTGCGGCCTGCGGCGACCGGAATCGTCACCTTGCGGATCGGCACGCCCAGGATCTCCTGGTAGGTCGCGCTGACCTGCAGCCGGTCGAGCTCGGAGAACTGCTCGTTGCTGTGGTCCTCGAGGTGCACCATCAGCTTGAGCAGCTTGCGCGGGCGCACCGCGGTCTCGCCGAAAATCGTGCGGATGTTGAGCACGCCGATGCCGCGAACTTCGAGAAAGTCCTTGAGCACCGCCGGGCAGCGTCCTTCGAGCGTGTCCGGCGAAATGCGGTACAGCTCGACGATGTCGTCGGCGACCAGGCCGTTGCCGCGCGAAATCAGCTCGAGCGCAAGCTCGCTCTTGCCGATCGCCGATGCGCCGGTGATCAGCACGCCCATCTCGAGAACGTCGAGAAACACGCCATGCAGCGACGTGGACTCGGCGAGCATGCGCGACAGATAAAGCCGGATCACGTCGACGACGTGCGGCGAGGGCTGCGGCGAAGTCAGCAGCGCCATGTGGTGGCGGTTGCACGTGTCGAGCAGATATTTCGGAATTTCTTCGCCGTTGGCGACGATGATCGCCGCCAGGTCGGTGGTGAACAGGCGCGAGATCGCCTGCTGCAGTGCTTCTTCGGGGAGGCTGCGCAGATAGCTCGCCTCGGCGGCGCCGATCATCTGCACGCGAAACGGGTGGATGAAATTCATGTGGCCGACCTGGCCGATCGTCGGCTTCAGCGCGGCCTCTCCGGTGAGCACGCGGTTGCCGCCCTGCCGGCCCGCGAGCCAGGTCATGCCCAGCCGCTCCTGGTTGTCGGCGATCAGGCGCTCGATGCTCACCTGCCGTACGGCGCCGCTCCGGTTCATAGCGGCTCAGGCTGCCAGTCGGCAAACACCTGGTGCACTTCGGCGGCATCGGCCGCCATCGCGAGCTGTTCGCGGAACGACCTTTCGCCGAACATCTGCGCGAGCTCGGACAGCAGCTCCAGATGCTCCTCGGTGGCGTGTTCCGGTACGAGAAGGACGAATACCTGCTCCACAGGCTTGCCGTCGGGCGCGTCGAACGGAATCGGCTGCTGCGGCCGCACGAACGCCCCCATCGCCTGCTTGAGTCCCTTGATGCGGCCGTGCGGAATGGCGATGCCCTGCCCGAGCCCGGTCGACCCCAGCCGTTCGCGTGCGAACAGGCTGTCGAAGACGACTGAGCGCGCGATCTGCGAGTGCGCCTCGAAAAGCGCTCCGATCTGCTCGAACAGGCGCTTCTTGCTGGTCGCTTCGAGGTTGAGCGCGATATTCGCTTCGGGCAGAAGCTGCGCGATCTGGTTCATCGTCTGGGATCGGTGGTCGACGGAATCCTCAAGCGCCGCGTGAGAGCGGCGCTTGAGCCGGACGCGATTATACGCCGCGCGACAGCCTATTGAGCGCGCGTCTTGCCCGGCGCCGGGGCGCCGGCGGCGCGCTTGATCGGACCGGTCTCGCGGCGGTGCCCGTTTTTCTTTTCCTTGTGCCGCAGCACCTGCCGGTCGAGCTTGTCGGCGAGCGCGTCGATCGCCGCGTACATGTCGGGATCGACGCACTCGACATGGATGTCCTTGCCGCGGATGTGCAGATTGGCGGTTACCTGCTGTCTGAGCTTGTCGACGGACAACATCACGTTGACGTCGATCACATGATCGAAATGTCGCGTGACGCGATCGAGCTTGGTCGTCACGTAATCGCGGATCGCGGAGGTGATCAGAAGATGGTGTCCGCTAAGGCTCAGGTTCATCCAGCTCTCCTTCGCATTGACGCGCAGGCCTGGGTGGCCCGTAACACAGGTCACTAGATGGCCTTGCGCAGATTGACCGGAGGTATCTGCAGCGCTTCCCGATATTTGGCGACCGTGCGGCGGGCGACGACGATACCCTGGTCGCCCAAGAGGTCGGCGATGCGGCTGTCGGTCAGCGGAGAGTTCTGATCCTCGGCACCGATCAGCTGCTTGATCAGCGCGCGGATCGCGGTAGCCGATGCGGCGCCGCCGGTGTCGGTTGCGACGTGGCTGCCGAAAAAATACTTGAGCTCGTAGGTACCGCGCATCGTCAGCATGTACTTCTGCGCGGTGACGCGCGAGATCGTCGACTCGTGCAGGTTCAGGATTTCGGCGATCTCACGCAGGACCATCGGACGCATTGCGACTTCGCCGTGATCGAAGAAATGCCGCTGCCGATCGACGATGGCCTGCGACACGCGCAGGATGGTCTCGAACCGCTGCTGCACGTTGCGGATCAGCCATTTTGCCTCCTGCAGCTGGGCCGCCAGCTGCTGGTTCGACGAGCCTCGGTTGCGCGTGAGGATATCGGCATAGATGCGATTCAGCCGCAGCTTGGGCATCGCGGCCTCGTTGAGCGCCGCGACCCAGCGACCCCTTATCTTTCTTACGACCACGTCCGGAATCACATAGTTCGCTTCGGTCTTGGAAAATTCGCCGCCGGGACGGGGATGCAGGCTGGTGATCAGCGTGCGCACGCCGCGCAGGCCCGCGTCGTCGATATGCAACAGCCGCTTGAGCTTCCCGAAGTCGCGTGCGGCCAGCAGCGGCAGATGATGCTCGACCAGCTTCAGCGCTTCACAAAGGAACGGAGTCTTTGCGGGCATCACCTTGAGTTGCAGCGCCAGGCACTCGGAAGCGTCGCGGGCGCCGACGCCGGCGGGCTCGAAGTTCTGCAGGTGCCGGAGCGCGATCTGCAGTTCGTCGGCGTCGATGCCCAACTCCTCGGGAAAAAACTCGAGCAGCTCCTCCAGCGACGTCGTCAGGTAGCCGTCGTCATTAAGCGCATCGATCAGCGCTGCCACGATCTGACGATCGCGCAACGGAAGATTGAGCTCGGCCAGCTGCGAATTGAGGTGGTCGCGGAGCGAGCTGGTCGCGACCTGTTGCGGCGAGAAATTTTCATCGTCGTCGTCAGTGCCACCGGTCGAGGTGCCCCAGTCGCCGTCGCCGGCCGCGCTGGTCATCGAGTCGAAATCCGACTGCAGCGTGCCGTCCGCTCGCTCCAGCGGCTCGTCGACGGTGGCCGATGTCGCCGCCGACTGCGCGAACTCCGGCGGCGGAGCGACGTGTTCGTCGTCGTCGGCTTTTTCGAGCAGCGGGTTCTCCTGGAGCAGGCGTTCCACTTCGGCGTTGAGCTCCAGCGTCGACAATTGCAGCAGGCGGATCGATTGCTGCAGCTGCGGCGTCAGCGTCAGGTGCTGACTGAGCTTGAGCTGAAGGGTCGGCTTCATCGTCTCGCGCCACCGCGGCGGCCGGGGCGGCGGCGCATCGACACGACGGTCGGCGCGTCAAGCGCGGCGCGGAATCCGCGGTGAGCCGACCGGTGTTGCGCGGCAGGAATGGGCAGGCCGCGGCCGCCGGCGGCGCGGCGAGGCCGCGTGGCCGGCAGGAAAGCGCGCCTGCCCGATTCGATTGTTGCCATGGCTAAAGCCGGAAATGCTCTCCCAGATAGACCTTCCTAACGTTTTCATTATAAACAATTTCGTCCGGCGTTCCCGAGGCCAGGACGCGGCCCTCGTTGATGATGTAGGCGCGGTCGCAGATGCCCAGCGTTTCGCGCACGTTGTGATCGGTGATCATGACGCCGATTTCGCGTTCCTTCAGGAAGCCGATGATCTTCTGGATGTCGAGCACCGCGATCGGATCGATGCCGGCAAAGGGCTCGTCGAGCAGAATGAAGCGCGGCCTGGTCGCCAGCGCGCGCGCAATCTCGACGCGCCTGCGCTCGCCGCCGGAAAGGCTGACGGCGGAGGCATCGCGCAGATGCGAGATCGAGAGGTCTTCGAGAAGCGCGTCGAGACGGTTGGCGATCTCGTCGCCGTCGATGCCCTGCAGCTCGAGGATCGCCTGCACGTTGTCGGCCACCGAAAGCTTGCGAAAAATCGACGCCTCCTGCGGCAGATACGACAGGCCCAGGCGCGCCCGCGCGTGAATCGGCATTCGCGTCAAGTCGTCGCCGTCGAGCTCGATCGTGCCGCCGTCCGCGGCGACCAGTCCGACGATGATGTAAAAGCAGGTGGTCTTGCCGGCGCCGTTGGGTCCCAGCAGCCCGACGACCTCGCCGCTTCCGACCGCCAGCGAGACATCGTGCACGACGGTGCGCGACTTGTAGCGTTTATTCAGCGCGGCAACCGATAGCGTGCTCATTACGTTCGCCGCCGGCTCATTTGCCGGCGGCAGGGGCGATCTTGTCGTCGGGCTTGAGCGGAAGCGCGGGATTGGGCTTGGCGGCCGACGCTGTGCCCGCGCTCTTGGCGCTCTTGGCGTTCTTGCCGTCCTTCGCGTCCTTGGCATCCTTGGCGTCCTTCGATTCCGGCTGGAACACGCCGCGAACCCGCGCCCCGAGCGGCACTTCGCCGGTCGCGCCGGGTCCGCTGTCCGGGCGGCCTTCGGCCTTGAAGACCTCGGTCGCCGCGTCGTAGGAAATGTAGTTGCTGCGGATCTGGTCGCTGCCTTTTTTGAGCAGCGCGTTGTCGAACAGCTCGACGAAGCGCTTCTGTCCGTCGTACACGATGCGCTGGGCGAGGCCCTCGTAGTACTCGTCGACACCGTCGCGTTTCTCGCGGAATGTCACCGGATTGCCGTAGGCGATCGCCGACAACGAGTTGTCCGGGTTCTGGTGGAACGTGATGCGATCGGCGTGAATCGACAGCGTGCCCTGCGTGACGACGACATTGCCGGAGAGCTCGCCGTTCTTGCTCTCGGCGTTGCCGCCGCCGGTATCGCCCTGGAAATTGATCGGTTTGTCCCGATCGGCTTTTTCCGCCCAGGCCGGCGCCGCGATGCCGAGACATAGGAGGGCGCAGCAAAGGTGCGCCAAGCCCGTGGCGAGCAGCATGCGCATCGGATGATCGATCATCGGCCTATTTCTGCTGGGGCTCAAATTGTCCGCTGACGCGCGACTTCAGCTTGACCGTCTTGCTCTTGTTGTCGTATTCCATCCCTGTCGCGCTGATTATCCCACGGGGGTCGGCGATCGTCACCGCCTTGTCGGTCACGATCTTGTCCTCTTTCGGCATGACGAGCAGGTATTCGCTGGTGATCGTCGTGGGTCCATCGTGCGCGGTATCCGACGATGCGTCGCGCACCCCTTTGACGTGGCCGGTGAACACCACATGCTCGCGATCGCCGGCGACGCTCGCCCGGTCGGCGGTCACCGTCAGCCGCGGCTTGCCCGGATCGTTGAACGTGATCTGAGGTTCTTCGAGGTCGGTCGAGTCGTCGTCGGGATAGTGCCGCGCGATGCGGGCAACCAGGGCCTGGTGGACGCGGCCCTTGTCATCGAGGCTGGTCGCCTTGAAATTCTCGACGTAGAGATCGGGATCGTGCCTTCCGGAGCCGTCGAATTTGGGCTGCGGCGAACGCACCTGCGCATCGAGCCAGTAAGTCATTGCGACCAGCGCGCCAAGCAGCAGCGCCGGTGACCACGCGACTAGGCGGTCGAGCAGCGGTTGGCGGACATTCATTGCGCGAATGCCTTCAGCATTGGCTCGAGCGCGCCTTGCGCGGCAAGGATGAGCTCGCAGAGCTCGCGCACGGCGCCGGCGCCGCCGTCGGCGCGGGTGACATAGTGCGCCGCCTCGCGCAGCGGCGCCGGGGCGTGCGGCACGGTCGCGCCGAGTCCGCAGCGCATGATCACTCGCAGATCCGGCATGTCGTCGCCGATGTGCGCGCAATCCTGGGCGTCGACGCGGAGCTGCAGTCGCAGCCGCTCCCAGGCGGCGAGCTTGTCATCGACGCCCAGCACGACGTGCGTTACGCCCAGGTCTTCGGCGCGGCGCGTCACCGCCGGCGCGCGGCTGCCGGAAATCCAGGCGACAGTCATACCCGCTTCCTGCAGCATTTTCAGGCCCAGACCGTCCAGCGTCGAGAATGCCTTGAGCTGGCTGCCGTCGGCTGCGTAGTAGATCTTGCCGTCGGTCAGCACGCCGTCGACGTCGCACGACAGAAGCCGGACGCGTCGCGCGCGGCCGTCGAGGTCGGCCTGCTTCATACGACCTTGGCCCGGAAAAGATCGTGCATGTGCAATGCGCCGACGAGCTTGCGCTCGCCGTCGACGACCAGCAGCTGACTGACCTTCGGCGGCGTCTCCATCAGCTCGACGCAGTCTATCGCCAGCAGGTCGGCGGCAATCGTGCGCGGATTGCGGGTCATCAGCTCGCTCACTCGCGCGGCGCTGAAGTCGCGCACGCGTCCCAGGCTGCGACGCAAATCGCCATCGGTGAAAATACCGGCAACGCGCTCTTCGCCGTCGACGACCGCGGTCATGCCCATGCCCTTGCCGCTCATCTCGACGACCGCGTCGGCGAGCGAGGCATCCGCGGCTACGACCGGCAAGGCAGCGCCGACGCGCATGACGTCGCGCACGCGCGTCAGCAACCGTCGTCCCAGCATGCCGCCCGGATGCGAGCGGGCAAAATCCTCGACCGAAAAGCCGCGCGCATCGAGCACCGTCAGAGCGAGCGCGTCGCCCAGCGCCAGCGCGGCGGTCGTGCTTGCGGTCGGCGCGAGTCCGAGCGGACAGGCTTCGCTGTCGACGCTGGCATCCAGATGAACGTCGGCCGCCTGGGCGAGCGACGAGTGTTCGTTGCCGGTCAGCGCAATCAGCTTGGCGCCCTGGCGCTTCAGATGCGGGATCAGCAATACCAATTCGTCGGTTTCGCCGGAGTTCGACAGCAGCAGCACGACGTCGTCGGTGGTGATCATGCCCAGATCGCCGTGGCCTGCCTCGGCGGCGTGGACGAAGAACGCCGGCGTGCCGGTCGAGGCCAGCGTGGCGGCGAGCTTTCGCGCGATGTGGCCCGACTTTCCAATGCCGGTGACGACGACGCGGCCTCGGCAGCCGTAGATCGCATCGGCCGCGGCGACGAAGGCATCGCCCAGCCGATGCTGCAACACGTCGATCGCCATCGCCTCGGTCGCGAGCACGCTGCGGCCGAGCGCGAGCGCCCGGCCGGCGTCGACGCCGGGCGCGGCGGCAGGCGCGGCCGGGGCGTGTGCGCGGATCGGCGTCGGCATGCGGCCAGTATACCGTCACTTAGAAGGGGCACGCTCTGTGCTACATTCGCACGGCGCTCGCGCGGTGCCGGGCGGGCCGGTCGCTAGCGCGCATCGTCGTCTCGCGAGCCGCCGGCGCACCCGAAAAAAAGATGACCCATACGCTGCAACTGATCCTGCTGTTGCTCGCCGCGTCGGTCGTCGCGGTCGTCCTTTGCCGGCTGGTGCGCCTGCCGCCGATCCTCGGCTACCTGGCGATCGGCATCGCGGTCGGACCGCACGCACTGGCCTGGGTGCCGGACGACGCGAACGTGCGCGATCTGGCCGAATTCGGCGTCGTATTCCTGATGTTCTCGATCGGCCTGGAATTCAGTCTGCCGCAACTCAAGACGATGCGCCGCGCGGTGTTCGGCCTGGGGCTTGCGCAGGTGGCGATTACGACGCTGGTCGCAATGGTCGGCCTGCATTTCCTGCGCTTCAGCTGGCTAGCCGGGTTCGCGCTCGGCGGCGCGCTGGCGATGAGCTCGACCGCCATCGTGTCGAAATTGCTCGCCGAACGCTCCGAGCTCAACTCGTCGCACGGGCGCGACGTGATGGGCATCCTGCTGTTCCAAGATCTGGCGGTCGTCGCGTTCCTGATCGCGGTGCCGACGCTGGCCGAGGGCGGCGCCGATCTGTGGAAGTCTCTCGCGATCGCCGCGGGAAAGGCCGCCGTCGCGTTGACCGCGATCCTGTTCTTCGGACAGAAGCTGATGCACGGGTGGTTCTTCATCGTCGCCCGGCTGCGCTCGTCGGAATTGTTCATGCTCAACGTGCTGCTGGTGACGCTCGGGCTCGCGGCGCTGACCGAGCTCGCCGGACTGTCGTTCGCGCTGGGCGCTTTTCTCGCGGGCATGCTGATCGCGGAGACCGAATATCGCTACCAGGTCGAGGAGGACATCAAGCCGTTTCGCGACGTCCTGCTCGGTCTTTTCTTCGTCAGCGTGGGCATGTATCTGAATCTGTCGGTCGTCGCCCAGCATCTGGGCTGGGTGCTGACGCTGCTGATCGGCCCGGTGCTGGCCAAGCTCGTCCTGGTCGTCATTCTCGCCAGAGCATTCCGCTCGCCGCTGGCAACGGCACTGCGCACCGGCTTCTATCTGGCGCAGGCGGGCGAGTTCGCCATCGTGCTGCTGGCGCTGAGCACCGATCTCCACATCCTGGATTCGACGTTTCCGCAACTCGTGCTCGCAGCGATGGTTCTGTCGATGCTGGCGGCACCGTTCATGATCCAGCTGGCCGAGCCGCTGGTCCGCCGGATGACCGCCAACGACTGGCTCGCCCGCGCCGCGCAGGTGACGCAGATCGCGGCGCGCACGATCTCCCGCCAGGATCACGTGATCATCTGCGGCTACGGACGCACTGGCCAGAATCTGGGGCGGCTGCTTGACGCCGAGGGCATACCGTTTCTCGCGTTGGACTCGGATCCGCAGCGCGTGGCCGAGGCGGCGGCCGACGGCAGCAACGTCGTTTATGCCGACGCCGGCCGGCGCGAAGCGCTGACGGCGGCTGGATTACAGAAAGCGCGCGCGGTCGCAATCACTTTCGCCGACACCGCGATCGCGCTGAAAATCCTGCACCACGTGCAGCGTACGCGGCCCGAGGTTCCGGTGATCGTGCGCACGCTTGACGATTCCGAGCTCGACCGGCTGCTGAAGGCGGGCGCAGCCGAGATCGTGCCGGAGACGCTCGAAGGCAGCCTGATGCTCGCGTCGCATTCGCTGCTGCTGATGGGCGTCCCGCTCAACCGCGTGCTGGCGCGAGTCCAGGCGGTGCGCGAGAAACGCTACAGCATCTTCCGCGGCTTTTTCCATGGCGCGACCGATGCGGCAGACGCCGAGGACAACCTTCAGCCGCGGCTGCATTCGGTGATGCTCAACGAGCGCTCGGCCGCGGTCGGCAAATCGCTCGCCGAAATCGCGTTGAACGGACGCGTCGAGATCAACAGCGTGCGCCGGCGCGGTGCACGCGCCGCCGCGCCGGCGCCCGATTTCCACTTCGAGGCGGGTGACGTCCTGGTGCTTTTGGGCAAGCCCGGCGACCTCGCATTCGCCGAGCGGCGATTGCTTCGCGGCTGACGCGGTTACAAGTCGGTACACTCCCGGCCGCATGTCGTTGTTGCGTCGCGGCGAACGGGCTACAATCAATACCCTTCCCCGGATTCTCCACTGTTCCGATGCCGGTCGCCGCTACCGCGGATTCGCATGCCACCCTGAGCCCGACGCGCCGGCTCGACCCCGCCGCGGCGGCGATCGAGCTCAAGGATGTGTCGTTCGCCTACGACACGCGACTGATCCTGCGCGGGATCACGATGACGGTGCCGCGGGGAAAAATCGTCGCGATCATGGGCGCGAGCGGATCCGGTAAGACGACGATCCTGCGCCTGATCGGAGGCCAATTGAGGCCGAAAAAGGGCAAGGTGCTGGTCGGCGGGCAATCGGTCGCCGACCTCGAGCCCGATGCGCTCTACGCGCTGCGGCGCAAGTTCGGCATGCTGTTCCAGTTCGGGGCCCTGTTCACCGACATGACGGTGTTCGAGAACATCGCGTTTCCGATGCGCGAGCACACCGACCTGCCGGAATCGATGATTCGCGACCTGGTGCTGATGAAGCTCAACGCCGTGGGCTTGCGCGGCGCCGCGCAGCTGATGCCGTCCGAGTTGTCCGGCGGCATGGGCCGCCGCGTTGCGCTCGCTCGCGCGATCGCGCTCGACCCGATGCTGGTCATGTACGACGAGCCGTTCGCCGGTCTCGATCCGATTTCGCTGGCGATCGTCGGGCAATTGATCCGACGGCTCAACGATGCGCTCGGCATCACCTCGATCGTCGTGACGCACGATGTCTACGAATCGCTGAAGATGGTCGATTACCTTTATTTCGTTTCCGAGGGAAAAATAGTAGCGAGCGGGACGCCCGCCGAAGTGCGCGCCTCGAGCGACCCGTTCGTCCGACAGTTCGTCGATGGACAACCCGACGGCCCGGTGCGCTTCCACTACCCGGCGCCGCCTTACCACAGGGCCCTGCTCGCCAATGTCGAGTGAAGCGACAGGCGATCTGGTGCTGGTCCTGCGCCGGCTCGGCGGCACCGTTACCGGCGGCGTGGCGCGGCTGGGCTACATGGCGCGCTTCCTCGGCGCGATCCTCTGGTATACGCCGATGGCGCTGCGGCGACTGCACCTGACGGTGCGCGAAATCTATTTTTCCGGCGTCCTTTCGCTGGTGATCATCCTGATGTCGGGACTTTTTGTCGGGATGGTGCTGTCGCTGCAAGGCTACGAGGTGTTGCGCCGCTACAGCGCGCAGGAACAGCTCGGAATTGTGGTCGCGCTTTCGCTGGTGAAGGAACTCGGGCCCGTCATAGGCGGTCTGTTGTTTGCGAGTCGGGCCGGTTCGGCGATTACCGCCGAGATCGGCTTGATGAAGGCCACCGAGCAGTTGTCGGCGATGGAGATGATGGCGGTCGACCCGATCGCCCGCGTCGTTGCACCGCGGTTCTGGGCCGGTGTGATTTCGATGCCGTTGCTTGCGGCGCTGTTCTCGGCGTTCGGAATCTTCGGCGGCTACCTGATCGGCGTCCGGGTGATCGGCATCGACGCCGGCGCGTTCTGGGGGCAGATGCAGGCAGGCGTCAATTTCTGGCCGGACATCACCAACGGCATCATCAAGAGCATCGTCTTCGGAGCCGCGGTGTCGCTGATCGCCGTCATCGAGGGTTACGATGCAAAGCCGACGGCGGAAGGCGTGTCCAGCGCGACGACGAGAACGGTCGTGGTGTCTTCGCTGGCGATACTCGCGCTCGATTTCGTGCTGACGGTGTTCATGTTCAGGGGAGTCGGTCTATGAACCGTGCCGCGATCGACCTCTGGGTCGGTGTGTTCGTCGCGATCGGGCTGGGAGCGATTCTGTTCCTGGCCCTGAAGGTCGGCAACCTGCTGACGCTGGACCGCACGCCGAGCTATCGCGTCGAGGCGAACTTCGACAATATCGGCGGTCTGAAGCTGCGCTCGCCGGTGAAAGCCGCCGGTGTCGTCGTCGGCCGCGTCGAATCGATCCGGCTCGACCCGAAGACGTATGCGGCGGTGGTCACGATGCGCCTCGATCGCGACTACGAATTCAGCAAGGATACGATCGCCTCGATCAACACCTCGGGACTGCTCGGCGAGGTCTACGTCGGCCTTGATGCGGGAGGCGATACGGCGATGCTGAAAGACGGCGACCACATCGGCAAGACGCAATCGGCCGTCGTTATCGAGAAGTTGATCAGCCAGTTCCTGTTCGACAAGGCGGCACAAGGGGGCGCCGGCAAATGAATCGGTCCGCTCGGAGCATTGCCTCGGCGCTCGCGATCGCGTGCACGCTGCTCGCCGGATGCGCGGCGGCGCCCTCGCGCGACGATCCGTTCGAGCAGTGGAATCGCGCGATGTATTCGGAGGGATTAACTAGAGCCTTTTCGGGTGACGATCGGACGCTCCGATGGCGACGAGGAGAAATCGTGGCGAACAAACTCACCGAGCATCGGGGTTTCACGATCGAGGCTTCCTACTACATGGCAACCGGTCGCTTCGTGCCGACCGTCTTCGTTCGAAAGGATCGATCGAGCGCCGTTACTGAGATTCAGTTGACCCCTCCGTACCCGGATGGCGGTCCCGAGACGGAAAAAGAGGCATTCGCCGCAGGCTTCGACCATGCCAAGGCATTGATCGATGGGCGCGTAGCAGGTATCGATGTGTCGAAGCTCTGACGTGGCCCGGTTCTTCTTCGGACGCAACGTCTACACCGCGATCGGGGGCGGCGCCACGTCTGGGGCACTGGACCGTACTTCGCCTTAGCATCGTCCGTCTGAGAGACGCTCGTGTTCAGGTCACGGTAATTACTGCTCAACGGAACGGCGCAAAGACCTGGTTTCAGCGATAGACATCGATGACTTTGGTCTAGTCGATAGACAAAACTTGGTTTATTTTCGCAAGCCACTCCGTTGGGATGCTCGCAGAGCACCGACGAAGTCTCGCTCTTTGCAAGATTCTACCCATGGACCGGTGCCGCGCACGTTGAAACGGCAATGTGCGGCGCATGCGTTTCATTGCCGACGATGTCCATCTTGTCGCCGATCAGGCGCGCATCGTATATGTGCGTCGCGCGCAACGTCGGCTGCTTGGGCGCTGGACCGGACCCAAACGAAGGAGAGCTCGGACGGCGAAGGAGCCTTCTGATTCGATCATGGCTGGCCCCTCTCTTTGCTCGACGGGGACAAGTGCTGCCTATGACACTGAACTTCGGCACATTGAGCGTAAGGTCGAGCATGTCCTTATGAATTTAAGTATCATTCAGATTCAAGCCCTGCGGCGTTACCATCCATAGCGACAAACATGCCCGAGCGCGATATGGATCCGGCTGGACGTGTGCTGTTGACCGGGGCAACCGGTTTCGTGGGATCGGCGATCGTGCGTGCTTTGATCGCCGCAGGATACCCGGTGCGCGCCCTCGTGCGCGTAACGAGCCCGCGTGGCAATCTGGCGGGACTCGAGATCGAGACGATCGAGGGTGACATTCGCGATGCGAACGCTATCGCGCGCGCCATGTCAGGGGTACGCTTCGTCGTGCATGCCGCCGCCGATTATCGTCTATGGGCACGCGATCCCGAAGCAATCGTTCGTACGAACGTAGAGGGTACCCGAACGGTGATGGGCGCGGCGCTGGCCGCTGGCGTCGAACGCGTCGTGTATACCAGCAGTGTCGCCACGCTGGCCCTGCGCTCCGACGGACAACCGGCTGACGAGACGATGCCGCTGGCCGAAACGGAGGCGGTCGGGACGTACAAGCGCAGCAAGGTCATTGCTGAGCGGCTGGTCGAGAAGATGATTCTGCGCGACGCGCTGCCGGCGATCATCGTCAATCCTTCGACGCCGATCGGTCCGCGCGACATCAGGCCCACGCCCACGGGACGGATCATCGTCGCCGCCGCCTGCGGACGCATGCCCGGGTTCGTCGACACCGGGCTCAATCTCGTGCACGTCGATGACGTCGCGGCGGGTCATGTGGCCGCGCTCGCGCATGGCAAGATTGGGGAGCGCTACATACTGGGCGGTGAGAACGTGTTGCTTGCGGACATGCTCCGCGATATCGCGCGACTCGTCGGACGGCGGCCGCCGCGATTCAAGCTGCCGCGTGCGCCGCTTTATCCACTCGCTGCCACGGCGGAGATGGTTGCCGCGCTGACGGGGCGCGAGCCTTTCCTGACGCTCGACGGCTTGCGCATGTCCAGGCAGCTCATGTACTTCAGCAATGCGAAGGCCGTGCGCGTACTGCACTTCCGTGCTCGTCCTTATGCCGAAGGACTGCGAGACGCTGTTGACTGGTTCCTCGGGGCAGGGTATTTGCGGTGATAACGCTATTCGTTGCTTCGCTCTCCTGCATCATCTGGGGCTACCTGCTAGCGGCGCGCGGTGGCTTTTGGCTTGTGAAGCAGGGCGACGATGCGCTTCAGGCGACGGCCGCGCAAGACGTCCAATGGCCGGGCGTCGTCGCTGTCATACCAGCACGGGACGAAGCCACCGTCATCGGTGAGACGATCGCATCGCTGCTGCGCCAGGAGTATCGCGGGACATTGACCTTGATTGTCGTCGACGACCACAGCAGCGATGACACCGAAGTCGTGGTTCGCCGTGCGGTCGCAACGGGAGGCGCGTCCGACCGGGTCACGGTGCTTGCGGCGCCGAATCTTCCCGATGGATGGACCGGCAAGCTCTGGGCGGTGCATCACGGTGCCAGTCATGTGCAGGCTTTGCCCGACCCGCCAGACTATCTATTGTTTACCGACGCCGATATCCAATATGCTGACGACACGCTGACGGAACTGGTCCGACGCGCCGAACGCGACGGTCTCGTGCTAGTGTCTCTGATGCCGCGGCTTCGTTGCCAGACCTTTGCCGAACGGGCGCTGATTCCGGCGTTCATCTTTTTTTTCCGGATGCTGTATCCGTTCGCGTGGGTCAATCGCCCCGGTTGGGCCACGGCGGCGGCCGCCGGCGGGTGCATGTTGGTGCAGCGCCGAGCGCTGCAGACCGCCGGCGGCATCGCGATGATTCGCGGCCAGATCATCGACGACTGTGCGTTGGCACGATTGCTCAAGGGCCACGGACCAATCTGGCTTGGGATGACCCAGCGCGTGTGCAGCGTCCGTGCCAATGCATCGCTTACTGAGATCCGGCGCATGGTCGTGCGGTCCGCCTACGCTCAACTCGCGTTCTCACCGTGGTGGCTTGCGGCTGCAACCTTGGGCATGATCATTACGTTTCTGGCACCGCCCGCATTGGCTTTGCTTGGAACCGGGAGCTCCCGACTGCTGGGATCGCTCGCCTGGGCGATCATGGCGCTGGCTTTTCAACCGACGCTGCGGTTCTACGCTGTGTCCCTGTTGTGGGGGCTGGCCTTACCGGCGATTGCGGCGATGTATGTCGTGTTTACGCTGGACTCGGCGTACCAGCATTGGCGTGGAAGGGGTGGCGAATGGAAAGGGCGCATCTATCGCAGGGCCTCGTCGTACGAGGCTTCCTCCCGGCCCCGTCGTTAAGCGGCCGCACATGGGAATGGAAACTACTCGATCCGCCGATACGGAACCCGCGGTTTCCGGCAGTTCCTTTTACGCCGCGCTGCGCCTCCTTCCGCCCGAGCAGCGTCAGGCCATGTTCGAAATCTATGCGTTTTGCCGCGCGGTCGATGATGTGGCCGACGGCCGCGGGGACCGGCAACGGCGCCTTGCCGAGCTCGCGGCATGGCGCGTGGATATCGATGCGCTGTTTGCAAAAGTGCCGCCAAGCCGTGTTCGACCACTGGCGGGGCCGATTCGCGCGTTTGACCTGCAACGCGAGGACTTTCTCTCGATTATCGACGGCATGGAAATGGACGTGCGGTCCGACATCCGCGCCCCGGCGCTGGACACATTGGACTTGTATTGCGATCGAGTAGCGTGCGCGGTGGGGCGCCTTTCGGTCCGGGTGTTCGGCATACACGGACAGGACGGGCCAGCGCTCGCCTCCCATCTGGGGCGAGCACTGCAACTTACGAACATCCTGCGCGATCTAGACGAGGATGCCGGGAAGGGGCGACTTTACCTTCCGCGCGAAGCGCTTCTTGTCGCGGGGATCGGCCAGACCGACCCTATAACGGTTCTCGACCACCCGGCGTTGAGCAGGGCCTGCGCCGTCGTTCTAGAGCGTGCCCACAGCAACTTTGCCGAAGCGGACCTGCTTATGGCGAAGTACCCTTCAAGCATCGTGCGCGCGCCGCGGCTGATGGCGAAGGTCTATCAGAATATACTTGAGCGCCTGGCCGCGCGCGGATGGGCGCCGCCACGCCGCCCGGTCGGGGCGGGGCGAGTCACGCTGCTGTGGATCGCGCTGCGATACGGACTGCTCGATTTGAACTTCCGCGGGGGAACGTGATCACTTATGCAGTCTTCACCGCCTGAGGCGTACCTTATGCCGGGCCCCGAGGGCGTCGTGCGCGTAGTCAGCAGCGACTCTGGGGAGACAAGGCTCGAGCGCTGCGTCGAGGTGGCGATGGCCGCCCTGTTGAAGCAGCAGCGTCCGGACGGTCATTGGGTCTTCGAGCTGGAAGCCGACGCCACAATTGCAGCAGAATACGTCGTCTTGCAGCATTTCCTGGGCGAATTCAATCCCGCACTGGAAGCCAAGATCGCGATCTATCTGCGGCGGTTGCAGGGCTCGCACGGCGGGTGGTCCTTGTTTCAGGGCGGCGCATTCAATATCAGTGCAACCGTCAAGGCATATTTCGCCCTCAAGCTCATCGGCGATGCGCCCGAATCCAAGCATATGCGCCAGGCGCGCGAGGCAATCCTCGCCTATGGCGGCGCCGGCACGACCAACGTCTTCACGCGCATCCTGTTAGCGCTTTTTGGCGTGGTTTCCTGGGCGGCGGTGCCGATCATACCGGTCGAGATTGTGTTCCTGCCGCGGTGGTTTCCGTTCCACCTTTCGCGAGTCTCCTATTGGAGCCGGACCGTTCTAGTGCCGCTACTGGTCGTGCAAGCTCTAAAGCCGAGGGCGCGCAATCCGCGCGGCGTAGGCATCGACGAGCTTTTTCCGGCCCAGCGCCCTCGCGCGCGGCGGTGGGCGAGGGCGCCTCATCAATCGCGCGCGCGCTTCGTTGTCTTCGCCGCCATCGACGCGGTTTTGCGGGTGTTCGAGCCCTTGATCCCGCAAGCGATTCGCCGGCGCGCAATCGAAAAAGCGGTCGCGTTTGTGACCGAACGACTCAATGGCGAAGACGGCCTCGGCGCGATCTTTCCGGCCATGGCGAATACGGCCATGATGTTCGACGCCCTGGGCTATGCACGTGACCACCCACACTTCGTCGTCGCCCGCAAGGCGATCGACAAGCTACTCGTCGTTACCCGCGAGGAAGCGTATTGTCAGCCATGCGTATCGCCGGTCTGGGACACCGTTCTCGTGTGCCAATCCTTGCTGGAGGTCGGCGGAGCCGAGGCGCACATGGGCGCTCGTCGCGGCTTGTTATGGCTTGAAACGAAGCAGGTGCTCGACACCGTTGGCGATTGGGCGGACCAGCGGCCGCTCGTTCGTCCGGGCGGCTGGGCGTTTCAATACGCGAACCCCTACTATCCCGATCTCGACGACACGGCCGTTGTCGTGATGGCGATGGAGCGCTTCGCCCGTCACCGAGTGCCGCGCAACGATCCGGACTTCCGTGAAGCCATCAGCCGCGGGCGCGAATGGGTCCTGGGTTTGCAGAGCGCCAACGGCGGTTGGGGCGCTTTCGACGTGGACAACACCAGCGAATATTTGAATCACATACCGTTCGCCGATCATGGTGCACTCCTGGATCCCCCGACCGCCGACGTCACCGCGCGTTGCGTCAGCATGATCGCCCAGCTCGGCAACGCAGCGGACGATCCGGTGCTGACGAAAGCGCTCGCGTTCCTGCGGCGGAACCAGGAAGACGACGGCAGCTGGTACGGACGCTGGGGAATGAATTACATCTATGGGACCTGGTCGGTGCTGTGTGCCTTGAACGCGGCCGGAGTGAGCTCCGGTGCGCCGGAGGTCCGACGCGCCACCACGTGGCTGATTGCAGCGCAGAACGACGATGGGGGCTGGGGCGAAACAGGCGATAGTTACGCACTCAACCGCCGGGGCTGTGAACGGGCGCCCAGCAATGCTTCGCAGACGGCTTGGGCCATCCTGGGATTGATGACGGCAGACGAGGTGCACAATCCCGCCGTCGAGCATGGGGTCGAGTACCTGTTGCAACGTCAGGGCGCGCAGGGATTC
Source organism: Betaproteobacteria bacterium (assembly GCA_003153475.1). Lineage (GTDB taxonomy): Bacteria > Pseudomonadota > Gammaproteobacteria > Burkholderiales > Casimicrobiaceae > PALSA-1003. The sequence continues at coordinate 60,168 of PLYT01000045.1, forward strand.
TGGCCCGAGCCGCAATTCACTGCGACTGGTTTCCCGAGGGTGTTCTATCTGCGCTATCACGGTTATGCAAAGTTTTTCCCGCTATGGGCGCTCGCCCGCTACCGCAATCTCACACAGTCCGGCGAGCGCCACGTACGTTTCGGCATGTGAGCGGCAGTTGCGGACGATCATCGCGGTAACCGGCCTTGCCAAGGAAGCGCGCATCGCCTCGGGACCGGGTATTTGCACGATTGCCAGTGGAGGCAGGCCACTAACGCTTGTCGCCGCCCTTGAGCGCGAACTCGCGCGCGGGGCGGCCGCGGTCATCAGTTTCGGCATCGCGGGTGGTCTCGCGGACGAAATCGCCAGCGGAACCTGGCTTGTCGCTCGCACCATCGTTACGCCGATGGAGCGTTGGCCTTGCGACGCAACATGGGCGCGCATCCTTGCCGAGCGACTTCCTGGAGCATGGACAGTAGATCTCGCCGGCGTCGATGCGCCCGTCACCGAGTCCGCCGGCAAACGCGCCTTGCGCCACGCGACAGGTGCGGCTGCAGTTGACACCGAATCGCATATTGCAGCAGCAATCGCAGCGGCGTACGGCCTACCGTTCGCGGCTTTCCGCGTCGTCGCCGATGGCGCACGGCGAAGTCTTCCGCCGGCCGCTACGGTCGCACTGGCGCCTGACGGAACAGTAAGGGGTGACGCCGTACTGGGCTCGCTAGCACGTAGCCCCGCCCAACTCTCTTCGCTGCTTCGCACAGCAGTCGATGCGCGCACGGCTTTCCGCGCACTCTTACGCGGCCGTCGACTCCTTGGCTCCCGTCTTGCCTGTCCGGATCTCGTCGAGTTTCTGTTCGACGTGTCGTGAGAATACGTACTGCGCCGGCCGCTGGCGTTCCAGTGGAATCTCCTTCGCCATCGCTCCATCTGTACGCACGCCGCGCAGGCTTACGGAGAGCGCCTTGAATGGATGGCGCACCGCATCCTGCACCGCGGTCGCTTCGTAACCGCTGTGCACCATGCAATCGGCACACTTCTCGTAGTTGCCTGTTCCGTACCGGTCCCAGTCAGTTTCTTCCATCAACTCGCGAAACGTCTGCGCGTAGCCTTCTCCGAGCAGATAACACGGACGCTGCCAGCCGAAAACATTGCGGGTCGGGTTGCCCCAGGGCGTGCAGCGATACTCCTGATTGCCGGCCAGGAAGTCGAGGAACAGGCTCGACTGGCTGAACGACCACGCGCGCGCGCCGCGGCCCCGCCGGAAGATGTCGCGGAAAAGCTGCTTGGTACGCTCGCGCGTGAGAAAGTGTGCCTGATCCGGTGCGCGCTCGTACGCGTAACCGGGGGATACCGTGATGCCATCGATGCCGAGCGCACTCGCATTGTCGAAAAAGCGCGCGGCGCGCTCGGGATCCGCATCGTTGAACAGCGTGCAATTGATGTTGACGCGAAAGCCGCGCGTCTTGGCAGCTCGAATCGCCGCCACAGCGCGTTCGTACACGCCATCTTCACACACAGAGCGGTCATGCATCTCGCGGTCACCGTCCAGATGCACCGACCAGACAAAATACGGACTCGGACGAAACAAGCCGAGCCTTTTCTGGAGCAGCAGCGCATTCGTGCAGAGGTAGACGAACTTGCGCCGAGCCACGATGCCGGCGACGATGGCGTCGATCTCCTTGTGCAGCAAAGGTTCTCCGCCGGCGATCGAAACCACCGGGGCACCGCATTCATCGACGGCGGCGAGGCATTGCTCGACCGACAGGCGTTGATTCAGGATCTCGTCGGGATAATCGATCTTGCCGCAACCTGCGCAGGCCAGGTTGCAGCGGAAAAGTGGCTCGAGCATGAGCACTAGCGGATAGCGTCGGCGCCGTGCCAATTGCTGGCGCACGATGTATGCGCCGATGCGCGCCTTCTGCTGGAGGGGGATAGCCATGTTCTCTGTGCGGACGACCGCGCCCGATCAGGACGCGCGCTCGGTTGGCCGCCGCGCGCGCAGCAATTCGGCGGGAAGCCGGAATTCGACGTTTTCCTCGATCCCAGGAAGCGTCGACAATTCGACCGGTCCGAGACGGCGCAGCGCGGCGACAACATCGTCGACCAGCTCTTCGGGCGCCGAAGCGCCGGCAGTGATTCCGACCACAGCGGCGGACCGGACCCATGTGGCGTCTAACTCAGCGCCGTCGGCGATCAGATAGCTCGGTACACCCGCTTCGACGCCTATCTCGCGCAGGCGATTCGAATTCGAGCTATTCGTGGCGCCGACTACCAGAATAACGTCGGCGAGCTTGGCCAGCGTGCGCACTGCCGACTGCCGGTTCTGGGTTGCGTAGCAGATATCATTGATATCCGGTCCGACGATATCGATAAATCGCCGCTTCAGAGCGACGATGATCGCTCTCGTATCGTCCACACTGAGGGTCGTTTGCGTAATGTACGCGACGGGGGTGTCGGCAGACAGATCCAGGGCATCGACCTCGTGCTCGGTCTGCACCAGCAATACCGGTCCCGGTACCTGGCCCATCGTACCCTCGACCTCCGGATGGCCCGCGTGACCGATCAGAATCACCACGCGACCGTGCGCCACGTAGTGCTTGCCCTGGCCATGGACCTTGGCCACGAGCGGACACGTGGCATCCAGAACGCGCAGCCCGCGCGTCCTCGCATCCTCCTCCACGAGTCGGGCGACGCCATGCGCACTGAAAATAGTGATCGCTCCGGCCGGTACTTCCGAGAGGTCCTCGACGAAATGTGCGCCTTTTGCGCGCAGGGTTTCGACGACATGTCGGTTGTGAACGATTTCGTGCCGCACATAGACCGGCGCGCCGAACTGCTCGAGCGCCTGCTCGACGATGTCGATGGCCCGGATCACGCCGGCGCAAAAGCCACGCGGCTGGGCGAGCATCACGCGCACGACAGAGACCTTGCTCCCGCGTCGAACAATGCAATCGGGTGCATCATCGAATAAACACACCGTTGCGCTGCGCTGTCATCCACCCGGTCAATGATCCGCTTTTGCGCTCCGCGGGACAAGTCGATCGGTGAGTCAGGCCCTGGCCCGGCGGACTCCAATCGCTGCTCAATTTCGTGGAACTCGCCCGATTCGAGCGCACTTATAATGGCGGAGTTCCGCTCCCTGTCAGGATCCTGTCAATGTCGAGGCGAGCTGCACACGCGTGCGCGATTCTTCCGGACTTACTGGCAGGGCCCCTGCGGTGACGCCCGGTATCGCGCGTGCTCGAGGTCGAAGCGACGGAAGAAGAGGAGCATTGGGCGGGGATGGCTCTCGCCGACCCGCTTTGTGCCCATTGGCCTGTTGCTCCTTGGCTACCGCGAAGCGTGGGTCCGGCGGCCGCCTGGGGCAACGATGACGCGAACGGCCATCGAGCCTTGTCCTCGGTGATCAAGCGAGTGGTGGGGGCCTGCGCGCGCCGCCCCTGGCTCGTGATCGTCGTTGCCGCAGCGCTGTGTGCCGGTGCGTTCACGTACACCGCGAGTCACTTCGCGATCGATACCAACAGCACCAGACTAATCTCCGAGGATGTTGACTGGCGCAAGCGCGAGCTGACTTTTGATACCGCCTTTCCGCAACGCGCGGACCTGATTGCGGTCGTCGTCGACGGTGCGACACAGGAGTCGGCCGAGCACGCGACGGCGGCATTGGTGCAGCGCCTGGCTAGTCAGACGGGGCTCTTCCTTGCCGTGTGGCGCCCCGACGGAGGAGCGTTTTTCGACCGCGCCGGCCTGCTATTCGAATCGACTGCCGACGTCTCCCAGACGACGCAACGGCTCATCGCGGCGCAGCCTCTGCTCGGGAGCCTTGCCGCGGACCCCAGTGTGCGCGGACTGATGGACGCCCTGGCGCTCCTCATCAAAGGCGCCCAAGCCAACCCGACGCAATTCGACGAGCTGGCCCAACCGCTCGGTGCGCTTGCGGAGACATTCGACGGCTTGGCGGCAGGGCTGGCTCCGGCGTTTTCGTGGCAGACGTTGATCACCGGACGCGCGCCCGAGCGGCGCGAGTTGCGTCGCTTCATCCTTGTGCACCCGGTGCTCGACTACAGCGCGCTCCAGCCCGGCGAGCGCGCCAGCACGGCGATTCGTCAAACCGCACACCAGCTTGGACTCGACGCCGATCCGCTGGTGCGCGTACGGCAGACCGGTCCGGTACCCCTCGCCGACGAGGAGTTCGCCACGCTTGCCGACGGCGCTGCGCTCAACGCCGCGATCATGCTCATTGCCGTGGTGGCGCTGCTCTGGAGCGCGCTGCGGTCCTGGCGTCTGATCCTTGCGATCATGCTGACCCTCGGCGCTGGATTGATGATCACGACAGCACTCGGGCTCATCGTGTTCGGTACGCTGAACCTGATATCGATCGCCTTTGCCGTGCTCTTTGTCGGCCTGGGCGTCGACTTCGGTATCCAGTTCAGCGTGTGCTATCGCGCCAGACGCCACATCAGTGACGATTTGCATGTTGCGCTGTGCGACGCCGGTGGCGAGGTCGGAGGCGCGCTGGCGATCGCTGCCGCCTCAATCGCCGCGGGTTTCTACGCATTCCTGCCGACCGAATACCGCGGCGTGTCCGAATTGGGGGTGATCGCCGGTACCGGCATGATCGTCGCGTTCGTTGCCAGCGTCAGCCTGCTCCCTGCGCTGATCGCGATATTGCGTCCGCCGGGCGAGCGCTCCGCCGTGGGATATGCCGCGCTCGGTCCGCTCGATCGGTTTCTGATGCGGCACCGCGGCTGGATCCTCGCGACGGCGAGCATTGCCGTGGCCGGCAGCCTCGTGTTGCTGCCGCGACTGCAATTCGACTTCAATCCGCTGCACCTGCGCAGCGCGAAAGTCGAATCAGTTGCGACGTTGCTCGATCTGATGCAGGACCCGAACACGACGCCCAACACCATCGACGTTCTGGCATCTTCGGTGACCGCTGCACGCGCGCTGGCGCAGCGACTCGAGCAACTGCCTGAAGTCGATCACGTCGTTATGCTCGCGAGCTTCGTTCCCGAAGGGCAGGAAGAGAAGCTCGCGCTGATCGAAGACGCGGCGCTGTTGCTGTACCCGGTGCTGAATCCGGACGAAGCCAAGCCGCCTCCGAGCGACGACGACACGGTGCGCACGATGAAGCGTACGGCGCAGCTGTTCGAGGAGGCCGCGGCCGCTCACCCCGGAACGGACGCGGCCGCCGTCGCGGCGCGTCTCGGCAAGACGCTGCGGACGCTGGCGCAGGGCGACCCGGCGCAGCGCGAGCGCGTACAGGCGGTGCTGATCCCCGGTTTGATTGAGGTGCTCGGTCAACTGCGTACCGCCATGCAAGCCGGGCCGGTGACGCTCGCGAGCTTGCCCGACGACCTCAGGCGGGACTGGGTCGCGGCTGACGGACGCGCGCGGATCGAGGTATTTCCCAAGGGCGACGCCAACGACAACGACACACTGCGGCGCTTTGTCGCCGCGGTCCGGGCGCTTGCACCCGACGCGACAGGCGCTCCAGTTTCGATCCAGGAATCGAGTCGCACGATCGTCGGCGCCTTTCTGCAGGCGGGTTTACTGGCGCTGCTCGCGATTGCGGCGCTGCTCGCATTCGCCCTGCGTCGGGTGACCGACGTTTTGCTGACGCTGGCGCCGCTCGTTGTGTCGGGTCTCGCCACGCTCGCCATCTGCGTTGCCGTCGGGCTTCCACTCAATTTCGAGAACATCATTGCGCTCCCGCTCATGTTCGGCATCGGCGTCGCGTTCAATATCTACTTCGTGATGGCATGGCGAGCGGGGAAGCGGGAGCTACTGACGTCGAGCCTGACGCGCGCCGTGATTTTCAGCGCGCTAACCACGGGGACGGCGTTCGGAAGCCTGTGGCTGTCGCATCATCCAGGGACGTCGAGCATGGGCAAGCTCCTGGCGTTGTCGCTGGCCTGCACGCTGGTTTCGGCGCTGCTGTTCCTGCCGGCGCTGCTGGGAGATCCGGGGCCACGCCGCTGATCGCTCTCCGGCCACGCCGACGCGCCAGGTTGCGAGCGGCTAGTGCGAGCCCGACGCGCCTGCCGGTCGCACGCTCCGCTTGCGCGTTTCGGCCCACTGCCAGGCAATCAATCCAGGGAAGAAAATGATGACATCGCGTAGCCGCCGCGCCGTTGCCAGCGCCAGCGCGGTCGCAGCGTCGATGCCGAGCGCGGTGCCGATCAGGATGAACCCCCCCTCTTGCACGCCAAGTGCTCCGGGCACGATGAACGCCGCGCTGGCGACTGCCTGGATCAAGGCCTCGATCACGACCGCATCGACCACGCTGTGCGGGTGTCCCAGAAAGTTGAGGGCGAGATAGATCTCGCCGGCTCCGAGCACCCAGCCGGTGAGCTGCCATGCAAGGCACGCGGCGACGTCGCCGCGACGCACGTACACGGCGCGGAGGGCCCGATCGAGGCGCAACGACTGCGCATGTACAAGGCCCAACCTGCCCGCGAACAGCCGGTCCAGAACGCGCGTGGCGGCACCGAGCGCGCCTGCTCGTTGCGCCAGCACGAATCCCGCGCCGAGCGATATCATGCCGACGACGCCCGCGAGCAGCCGAGTGGCGGGGGTCGATGCGTGGCCGACGGCGAAGAGCAGCGCCACGCCGAGCAACGCGAAGCTGGCCTGGCTCAGGACCGACAATGCCATGTCCGCCACCAGGCTTGCCGCTGTGTCGCTGCGGCGGGGGATATGGCGCCGGACGATGCGGTACGCGACGATCTCACCGCCGATGCGCGCTACGGGCAGCAAGCCATTGACCGATTCGCGCACCCACGTCGCCCAGGTCAGGACGCGCAGCCCCGGGCGCTGCAACTCCGGCAAGAGGCGCCGCCACGCTTGGGCGTTAGCGATCATCGGCAGGACGTGGAAGAGCGCCGCGAGCACCAATCCCGGACCCGCCGCAACGACGAGGGCGACGATACCGCCGACATCTTCATTGGCGAATAGCGTGACCGCCAATGCGAGACCGGCGGCCGCCAGCATCGCCCCGACGTATTTCATGCAGCTGCGAAGTCCAGGAACCCCCCAGCTTTTGCCCCTGTGGCTTGCAAAAGCTCTTTGATGTCGGGGGCCGTCAGTGCCGCCAACTCCTCACGATAATGGCAACCGCTCGCCGCGCCGGCGAAGCTGTCGGCAGTCGCGGGGTGAGCGTAAATTTCGGTGAGACCGTCCGGGAGGTTTTGCAATATACCGCCGATTCGCTGCGACGTCATGGCGCCAGACCATGTGAGGCCGAACACGCGGTCGGGCGCCATAACGCCGTGCCGACGCAGGCGTCGCCTGAGCAAAGCCGCCCATGACGCCGCAACCCATTTGTCGTGCCCGCTGCCGGGGGACTCGATGCGAGCCAGGATACCGGGAGGTTCCCAGGGCACACGCACCGCGCGCATGCCGTAGCGCTTGCCGATGTCCAGCATCTGAGCGCAGACGGTGGGATGCAAATGATAGTGATGGTGAGCGTTGACGTGATCCAGCACCAGACCGGTCGCTCGATAAGCCCGAAACTGAGCGTCGATTTCGGCTGCAAGCTGCTTGCGCACGCTCGGGCGGGAGAATATCGCGACGCCCATCCTCACCAAGTCGCTGCGCAATCGCCCTTGGGCGTCGACCAGATCCGGTATGCGCTCGGGAGGCAGCACCGACGGGCCATCGACGAGCACCAGGTGCAGACCCACGCGAAGTGACGGCAGACGGCGCGCGCGGGCGATCGCGTCGCGCGCCGCGATACCGCCCACCATCAAGCTTGCCGCCGTCACGATGCCATTCACGTGCGCGAGCTCGACGCCTTCATTGACCTCCGGTGCTACGCCGAAATCGTCGGCCGTGACGATTAGCGCCTTCAGTGCGCAGACTCTCGCCGCTCGCGCAGGAAGTGAAAGAACTCGACGCCCTCGCGCAGTCGGCGCTTCATCATTTCCGGACTTCTCACCATCTCGCTGACGATGGAGGCAATCTTGCCGCTGCGGAAATAGAAGCGCCGGTAGAACGTCTCCACGGCATCGAAGATCTCGGTGTGGCTCAGATGCGGGTAGTGCAAGGGAGCGATCTGCAGACCGTGCACATCGACCAGCTCGGCACGGGCGCTGTCGAGCCAGCCGTTTTCCAGCGCCTGGCGGTAGAGGTACGTGCCGGGATAAGGCGCGGCCAGCGACACCTGGATCGTGTGCGGATTGATCTCGGTGGCGAACCGTATCGTCTCCTCGATTGTCTCCTTCGTCTCGCCGGGCAGGCCGAGGATGAACGTGCCATGGATGGTAATGCCAAGCTCATGACAGTCCTTGGTGAAGCGGCGGGCGAACTCGATACGCATGCCCTTCTTGATGTTGTACAGGATCTGCTGGTTTCCCGTTTCGTAACCAACGAGCAGCAAACGCAGTCCGTTATCGCGCAACACCCTGAGCGTCTCGCGCGGCACGTTCGCTTTGGCGTTGCATGACCATGTGACGCCAAGCTTCCCCAGCTCCCTGGCGATCGCCTCGGCGCGAGGCAGGTTATCCGTAAACGTGTCGTCGTCGAAAAAGAACTCTTTCACCTGCGGAAAAGCCTTTTGCGCCCACGCGATTTCCTCGACGACGTGGCCGACGCTGCGCGTGCGGTAGCGGTGACCACCCACTGTCTGCGGCCACAGGCAGAATGTGCAGCGCGATTTGCAGCCCCGTCCGGTGTACAGCGAGATATAAGGATGCTTGAGATAACCGATGAAGTAGTTTTCGATCTTGACGTCACGCTTGTAGACCGGTGTCACGAAAGGGAGCGCATCCATGTTCTCCAGGACGGGACGCGCCTCGTTGTGCACGATGCGGTCTGCGGCGTTGCGGTAGGACAGGCCCGCGATCCTGTCCCACGCACGTCCCTCGGCAAGTTCCTTGATGGTGAAGTCGAACTCGTTGCCGGCGACGAAATCGACAGCCCTTGACGCGCTCAGACTTCCCGCCGGGTCGACGGCGACCTTCGCACCGATGAAGCCCGCCTTGAGGTCTGGATTGACCGACTTCATGGCCTCGATCGCCTTGATGTCCGACGCAAAGGAGGGGGCGGATGTGTGCAGGACAGCCAAATCGAAGTCGCGCGCGGTTAGCGCGATATCAGCAAGCTTGAGGCCGTGCGGCGGTGCATCGATGAGCTTGCTGCCCTCGACCAACGCCGCAGGTTGAGCCAGCCAGGTCGGATACCAGAACGAACGGATCTCGCGGCGCGCCTGGTAACGCGAACCCGCACCTCCGTCGAATCCATCGAAAGACGGCGCTTGGAGAAAAAGCGTACGCATCATGCCTTCGGCTCTCGGATCATAGCGAAGGTTCCATCGGCACGTACTCGGTAGCGTCGCCCGGACCAGCTGACGACGTCGACAAAGAAGCTCGCAACATATACGCCGAACGCCAGCAAATCGCGCGCCGGCCCGAGCCACCAGCGGATGGGAGTCATTTGCAGAGTATGGTCAACTTGCAACTGCAGGACAAGCCGGCAGCCGATTGCTACGCCAACCATTGCCGTGCCGAGGATACCAAACCCGCCTAACGCTGCGCCAAGAACTGCAAAGGGTAGCGGATGAGTGGCTACCAAGCCCAGATATCCCGGCGGATTCACGGCCCGTACGGTTCGCGCCCAGCGCAGCTCGTGACGCAGCAACCCGGCGGCGCTTTGATCCGAACAAGCGTGGGCAAGGACGATCGAAGGGACCGCAACTTTCATGCCGGTGGCCCGCACGGCTTTGCCGATCGCGTTGTCGTCGGCGATGTAGTCGAGAAACGCGTCGAATCCGCCAATGGATTGGAGGGTCTCGCGGCGGAGCGCGATCGTCGAGCCAAAACATGGCCGCGCCAGGCCAAGCTTAAGCCCAACGAGGACACTGGGCAGGAAATGGTAGTTGATGCCCATGCTGGCGAGACGCGCCCACAAGCCGCCCCGTTGCACGCCGCGGTAGAGGCACGTGACGGCGCCGACGTTGGGCCGGCCTAGTGCAGCAACTGTCTGACACAGATAGTCCCGCGCTACCGCAATATCGGCGTCCGCGAAAATCACCACGTCGTGCTGAATATGGCGCTGCAACCCAACCAGGTTCGCAACCTTGGGGTTCGGGCCGCCTGTCGGTGCGTGTTGTAAAATCAGCTCGAGGTTCCGTCCGGGGTGTTCGGCGATCAATCGGTTCACGACAGCGACGGCGGCATCCGCAGCATCCTGCAATCCGAAGAGTATTTGCACCGGGCCGGGATAGCTCTGGTCGCAAAACGATGCGAGGTCGTCATACAGACCAGGGCTGACACCGCGCAGCGGCTTGAGGATGGTGACGCCGGGGAAGGTTGCAGGAGGCGGAGCGTTTTCTCCGACGAATCGGTGGACGACCACGGCGGCGCCCAGGGCGTAGACGCAGCCGGCCAGCGCCAGCACGAAACAGGCGATACCGAGCCAGGCGGCGTAGTTTTCTCCCATCAGGGTGCAGCGTTGGTCATCCACTTCCTCTTCTACGTTGCAACGCGTTTCGCTGTTGCCGCTGGCGTCCGGTGCGGCCGAGTCGCGTTGCGGCTTGAGTCTGCCACAATCCGCCCGGCCGCCGGCACGACGTTCCGGCCGCAGCGACGGGGCAACATCAGATGAGAGGGTCGTACTTCATTGGCGGCGGCAGACTCATCGCCTTGGCTTCTTGCGTGGCCCTCGCCGGTTGTGCCGCCATACCTGGCGGCGACCGCCGATCGTCCGATGACCCTCTCGAGCGCGTAAACCGGCTCGTGCTCGATACCAACACCAGTCTGGATAACGCGTTCATCAAGCCGATCGCCGAAATCTATCGCCAGACCATCCCGCTGTTCGTGCGCGACCGCATCCGGTCGGCAATCGACAATCTGACCGAACCCAGGATTTTAGTTAATGACCTGCTGCAGGGGCGCGCTGACGCTGCGGGGATAACATTCAACCGTTTTTTCCTCAATACCATAGTCGGCGTTGCCGGCATGTTCGATTTTGCGACCCCAAGAGGCCTTCCGAAACAGTCGGGCGACTTCGGGCAGACGCTCTATGTCTGGGGCATATCCGATGGACCTTATCTGGTATTGCTGTTCTTCGGTCCATCGAACTTTCGCGATGCGCTTGGCCTGGGCGTCGACCTATTCACGACACCGCCCGCTCTCATCGTGACGGGTCACGCGGGACTCGTCGCAGGCCTCGCGGTCGGTACGGCGGACGGAATCGACCTGAGGTCCCGGAATATCGAGACCCTCGATGAAATCATCGCAAGCGCGCTGGACTATTACTCTCACTTGAAAAGCATCACACGGCAGAGACGTCAGGCCGAGCTCCTAGAGGCACGTGGACTCGCGGCAGAGCCGCAGGAATTTGTCGATCCGGGACCAACCGAACCACGGCCGCAAAAGTAGCGGCGGCAACGGCGCGGTGAAGCGCATCGCGGGCGATCAGACCGGCGCGCTTCGCGCGTCAGTGAGGGCGCGCACCGTTCTTCGATCCAGAAGAGTTCTGCAGCTTGTCGGTCTTCCGCCGAAGACTCTCGATCAGCGCGTTCGGGCCGCCGGACCTTAGGATCGCACTGAACTCGGAACGCTTGGTCGCGAGCTCGCTGATCGTGCCCGTGAGATAGACATCGACGACCTTCCAGTTCTCGCCTGAACCTCGTAGAAGATAATTGAGCGTAATCGGCTCCCCGCTCGACTGGAGCAGCGTCGTACGCACGATACGCCCTGTGTTGCGTATTTCGGCGGTCGGCTCTACTTCGAAGCGTTCGCCGGAGTACCCATCGAAGCGAGCGGCGTAGGTCGCAATCGTTAAGCGCGCGAAGCCGTCGACCAAGTCGGCCTGCTGCTCGATCGAAATCGAATTCCAGTCAGGCCCGACTGCGATACGGGTCATTGCCGCGAGATCGAAGGTCGTGCGAATAGCCGGAGCCAGTTTGTCGTAGCGGCCGTGGATGCCGAGCTTATCGGCTTGCTGCATTACTGTCAGAAGCGTATCGTAAAACGCGCGGATTCGGGTGACAGCAGGGTCAGCCCCTTCGGTCTGTGCCGAAGCTGGCAGTGCGGACGCACCAAGCAAGGTCGCGAATGCCAGCAATACGCGGCGGCGCGTCACAGGCACAAGGCGCTGTTCATCGCTTCGCCGAATCACGATGGCGGCAAGTTGACGATGCTGCTCGCCCTGATCGGGATCGATTTCCTCTCGGGTTTGAGATGCGCCGCCGGGGGCTCGCCCCCATAGGTCGCGCGGACATAGTCGGAGACGATCTGGTGAAACTCCTCTGCGATGTGTTCGCCTTTGAGCGTCACCGTCTTTTCGCCATCGACATATACCGGGGCGACCGGTACCTCCCCGGTTCCGGGCAAGCTGATGCCGACGTTGGCCATCTTGGACTCTCCCGGGCCATTGACGACACATCCCATGACCGCGACGTTCATCGTTTCGACGCCCGGATAGCATGAGCGCCACAGGGGCATTTGCGTGCGGAGATACGCCTGGATCTTGTCGGCGAGCTCCAGAAAAAAGGGGCTTGTTGTGCGCCCGCAGCCGGGGCATGCGGTGACCTGCGGTGCGAACGAGCGCAGCCCCATAGTCTGCAGGATTTCCTGGGCGACCTGTACTTCGCTTGTGCGGTGCCCGCGATTCGACTCGGGCCTCAGCGAGACGCGAATCGTGTCGCCGATCCCTCGTTGCAACAGCACCGCGATCGCGGCAGTCGAGGCGACAATACCTTCCGAGCCGAGGCCGCCCTCGGTCAAGCCTAGATGCAGCGGGTAATCGCACCGGCGCGCAAGCTCGCAATAAATGGCGATCAGGGCCTGAACGTCCGGCACCTTGCAAGCGAGGACGATGCGGTCGCCCGGCAAGCCAATCTCCTCGGCTCGCTCCGCGCTGCCGATCGCTGAGGCGATAAGCGCCTCGCGCATCACTTGCGCTGCGTCCAGCGGATCGGCCGCCTTTGCGTTACCGTCCATGAATTGTGCGAGAAGTTCCCGGTCGAAGCCGCGCGAGTTGACACCGATGCGCACGGATTTGCCGTATTCGATGGCTTTCTCGATCATCATGACGAATTGTGGATCGTCCTTGCGACCTTTACCGACATTGCCGGGATTGATCCGATATTTCGCCAGAGCGCGAGCACACTCGGGATAATTGGTAAGGAGTTTGTGGCCATCTGAATCGAAGTCGCCAATCAGTGGCACGGTGCAGCCCAGCGCACCGAGCTGCTCCTGGATGGCCGGGATCGCCCTCGCGGCGTTGGCGTCGTTGACGCTGATACGTACGAGCTCGGAACCCGCGTCCGCGAGCGCCTTCACTTGGGCGACGGTCGCGGCGATGTCGGCTGTGTCGGTGTCAGTCACGGATTGCACGACGATCGGCGCACCGCCGCCGATCGCCACGCCGCCAACAAGCACCTGTCGCGCGCGTCGGCGGGTGATGCTCGAGTTATTGGTGGCAGTCATTTGAGGTGCATGGGCGGCGACTGCCGCGGATCAGATAAACCCCGCGGTATTCGATAGCCGACCCCGAGGGCTGCCTACCGCGGGTAGTAATTGGCGTCTGGCGGCGGAGCGTAATAGCTGGATCGTGAAGGGTAATAATCCCAAGGTACATCGGCGCGGTGGATAGTACGATCTCATTGCAGGAGGCGCGTAATACGCCATCGCGATGGAGCAGTTCCGGCCACGCTAACACGCGCGATAAGTAAACTCAACCGTGCCATTTCATTTTTGGTATGCCCGACCCGTATCGCGGCCGCAAACGCATGAAGTAACGTTGACAGCCGCCGGTCATCGGCACCCGCCGACGCCCGGTACCTTCTCCGCCCGCGCACCTCCATCACCGGGTCGACTGGCCCAGCGCCGCTATACGGGCCTAACCGGGACGGGCCCAAATCTCTTTCAGCTTCAGCGGCGGCTTCTGGCCGAGCAGTTTGCCTTTGTTCCATGGGATTGCGCGCCCCGGTATGCATGAATGGCTCCTCGTTTTGAGGGAAAGGAGCCTCATATTGATCGCGGCCGACGGGCGATTGTCGACCCAAAGCGGACCTTAGCAAGTGCACAATGCGAGGCCTTGTTTGCCTCCTTTCCGCGATCGTGGCATTGCGTGCGTCACTGGACGCGTGACTCGTACCGTTCTAGGGTCCTGCCCGATCGATTTCTTATAACTCCTGCACCAGCCATCGCCAGCAGCAGCCCCAACAGGGACAGCGCCCAACGCCCCAGCGCTGGGATTGGGGGCGGCTGCTGCGGCGGGAAGGAGTCAGCGTGAATCACAAGCGCGTCTGGCGTCTGTATCGCGAAACCGGGCTTGCGGTGCGCCGGCGCCGCCGCGGGGTGGACGTTGAGCGTGAGCCGCTGGCGCTGCCGACGGCACCAAACCAGGTGTGGTCGATGGACTTCGTGATGGACGCGCTGAGTAACAGCCGCCGGGTCAAGTGCCTGACGATCGTCGATGACTTCACCAAGGAAGCGGCCGATATCGTGCCCGATCACAGCATCCCAGCCTGTATGTGACGCGGGTGCTCGACCAAGCGACGCGGCCCCGGGGGCTGCCCGCGGCTATTCGCACCGACCAGGGACCGGAGTTCACCGGCCACGCGCTCGACCAGTGGGCGTATCGCAACGGAGTGCAGCTAAAGCTGATCGCGCCAGGGAGCCCGACGCGGACACCTTCATCGAGAGCTTTAACGGAAAGTTTCGAGATGAGTGCTTGAACGACCATTAGTTCGAAACCCTGCCCGCCCCCCGCGCCATCATCACGGCGTGGCGGCGCGACTACAACGGCTACGGGAAGTGCACCACCACAAGTGGGGGGTAAATCCCCAGGCCACCGCCAACAAACCAAACACGCGGCGTGAGGTCGACCGTTTGTTGTCCGCTTATGAACGGCGTCGACGGCGTAGCACGGCCAGGCCGATGAGCGCACTCAGGGCCGAGAGAGCGAATGATGCGCCACCATTGAGCGTGGGCATGGCAACCGGTGCGCTCGGTGCTGCTTGCACCTCGAACGCGCCGATGTCGGCGGCGACGCCGACCACGCGCGCAAATCCTGGGCCACGCTGATCAAAGGCCAGTGCAAGCGGATTCGCTCCTTTGTTGATCGCGGGGCTGCCGGCAAGCGGCGCAATCGTAAATGTAGGACCGCCGTTGTTCTGCAAAGGCCCTAGCAGAGGATTCGTATTGATCAGGTCATTCGGCATCCCGAAGGAGCAGGAGTTGGCGCTGTCGAGGTTGAAGCCATTCGATGTGGGTGCCACTCCATCGCAGTTCTTCCCACCGCCAACGGCGTTGGCGATGATCGTGGATTCCACCGTGGCAGCAGCCCCATTACCGGCAACTACATTGAGCTGCGCTTCACCGGCGCTGCCATTGCCCGCAATCGTGACGTTGGTCAACGTGGTGGTTCCCCTGTCGACCTCAATCCCCCGCTCCGTCACCGGCGCCGGCCGCGTTGCCGCTGATCGTGGAATTGGTGATGTTGAACGTACTTTGGGACCAGATGCCGCCCCCGAATTGGGCAGTATTTCCGCTCACCGTGCTATTGGCCAGCGTTTCAGTGGACTCGCTATTGTTGTAAATCCCGCCGCCGTCGGTGGTGGCCATATTCCCGCTCACCGAACTATTGGTCAGCATCAGCGCGCCAACACTGTAGATCCCTCCAGCGAAGACGGCGGTATTTAGCGCTCACGATGCTATTGGTCATCGTCAGTGTGCCCTCGTTGAAAATCCCGCCGCCCCCGGTGGTGGCGATATTCCCGCTTACCGTGCTATTGGTCAGCGTCACCGGCGCATCGGTGTAAATCCCGCCGCCGAGGCCGCCGGTGTTCTTGCCACCGCTAATCGTCAGCCCGGAAATCGCCACCGCAAGGAAAGACTCACTGAATACGAGGCTATTGTTATTGCCCGACACCGTCAGCGTGCTTGCCCCTGGTCCGGTGATCGTCAAATTCGTGTTGATGACTATCGCACCGCTCGTCAGGATGATGGGGCTTGTGACGTGCCCCGGGGTCATATCGAAGACGATGGTGTCACCGGACGCAGCGGCCCCCACTACGGCGCGCAAGCTTCCGGCGCCGCTGTCATTGCTGTTTTCAACGGTGTCCGTCGCTGCCTACAACGTGCTTGCGCCGAGAACGACGCAGGCCACGCCCGCCGCACGCAAGAGCGCCGCTACGAAGCGGCCAACTGGAACCTCAATTGCTCGCCGCCCCATCGCACCCTCCCTAGACGGATTATTCTCTCGGGTTGAGAAAACCTACGCCGTCGGTTCGCGATGTCAAGTGGTAGTTGCAGAGATGGTCAGCATCTTCGGAAGAACAGTTCTGCATCCGTTCCAATTGCCTCTCCTTACAAATGACTAACAACATGTGGCCTGAGCGCCCGCGGGGACTGAGACCGAACGTGTCGGCCTCGTTGGGCACAATGACGCATCGACTCTGATTGTGCGCACGTATCGGATTCGGGCGTGAAGAGTCCGCTGGATCCCGGTCGACGACTGATCGAACTCGCAGGCGAGCTCGGCGCAGATTAGCCCGCGCTTTCCAACGAAACTGAATCGGATGACCGCGTCTGGGCAACTTGGCTTGCGACGCTCACGGGCCGCTTTTGGCCGAACTCGGACCGATGGTCGACAGTCCCCCCACGTTCGAGTCACTCTCAAATGCGAGCACCACGTGGTTAAATCGCGGACGCTGCACCGCAGTGCCCTTGGGAACATCATGCGCCGCGTTCATCTCTGCACATCGACCCGCAGCAGGACATCGCGACTGCGCCGGGTCGGACTTGCCGTCGCGGCCACCGTCGTTTTTGTTGGAGGCAGCACCGTCGTGCGCGCACAAGACGGCGGCCCGGCGGTTGTGCCCTATCGCCCCTCGGTCGCCACACCGGCCGAACTTCCGGCTCCCGGCTGGCCGGAACTCGAGGCCGGCGGTGACTGGGCCAAGGGTGGCGACAGCGCGCGCAGCTTTTCGTCGCCAGTGACGTTCAAGCTGGCGTGGAACGAAAGCTGGGCCATTCTGATCGGGACCGACGCTTACGACTGGCAGCGCACGTATGACGGCAGTACCGCGCGTAGCGGCGGCGACACTGCGCTGACGCTCAAGTACAAATTGCCCGTCAACGAAAACCTCGCGCTTGGGGCGGAGCTCGGCGTGACATTGCCGACCGCGCGTCCGCCCATCGGCACTGGTGGCATTGACTGGGGAATCAACACCATTGCCAGCTTCGATTACCCGGGTGTCCATGTCGACGTCAACGTCGCGGGCGCACATCTCGGCGCAGTCGATTCAGGACAGGGACCGTGGCAGGGTGGATGGGCGATCGCTGCATCACATCCGCTCGACGAGCGCTTCGGCGTCACCGGCGAGGTGTCCGGCCTCGTGCAGCGGGAAACGGCAGCGAAGACGCAGGGTCTCGTTGCACTGAACTACAACGTCAGCAACGCGTTGGTTCTGGATGTCGCCGTGGCAGCCGGCTTGTCGCGCGCTGCGCCGGACTGGCAGGTGATGGCCGGCATGACGGTGCGACTCGGTCACTGGTTCTAGATTCACAGCAACCTTCGGACCAGCCGCGCTGATTGACGCTACCGGCGAGTGCGTGGCACGAATGTGCCTGCGCAGGCCGACATGCGCTTTTCAATGAGATGGAATCAAGCCGAACGGCCGCTACCGGGTAATTTGGGCGGCGACGCCGAGCAGCTCGTAGTGGCCGGAAGCCGACATTTGTCCTACAAGAAATACGCTTATTGGGTGATTCGCACGAAGGGGCTCTTCATGGCGAATAATGACAGTCTGTTTCGATGTAAGATTGGCACCATTCACGTTCTGCAACATCGATGTAGTTGAAACATGAAGCATCTGCGCAACCTGCTATCGGTCCTGTTCGCCGCGGCGTTTCTCCTCACCGGGTGCGCCGGGCCGCCTTCGTCCAACAGCGACGCCACCGGAGCGAGGAAGCCGAACGAAGGAAAATCCGACGCGCACCCGACGACTGGCGCAGCTCCTCCTCGCGAAACCGCGGCCCAGCCTCGCCCTCAACAATCGGAGCCAGAGGCAAACAGCGCTGGGATAACGATCTTTGAACTGCAGGAACGCTTATCGGGGCTCGGGTACAAGCTGGAAGTCGATGGCGTGAACGGACCGAGGACCATCGACGCGCTCAAGAAATTCCAAAGCGACAACAAGCTCGCCGTGACCGGCGCTATTGACGCCGAGACCGTGCGCAGGCTGCGAAGCGCCAAACCGCAGCCTTAGCACCCATCCGTCGCGCTTAGAAGTTCTAGCCAAGTACGACACGCTTTCGTGTCACCCCTGGGCATTCGAACGCAAGCGAAGGTCCGAAATGAACTTGCCCACGTTTGATGGACACTTGGTGAAGGGCATACTAGCCCCGATGGAGGTGTTCCATGAACCGCAAGGAATACAAGAGGTAAGCCGGGAATTCAAGCTTAGCGGACGCGCCGCCGCCGAACGGCCGCCAGGTTCACTCAAGGTCCGACGAGGGGCCGTCCGGTCGCGGCATCGACAGTCGATGCTACGTGTGTGCGTATGCCCACCACACCAGCGCGCCGATCACGACGTAGAGCAGAAGCGAACGTGCGCCAAGGCGGATGTCCTGGAGGCGGAGGTCGGAATCGAACCGGCGTAGACGGCTTTGCAGGCCGTTGCGCTTACAGATAAATCAATAAGATGCCTGCGTTTGACACCCGGTTTGACACCCGGCCCGTCACTACGCACCTGCTTGCTCGCGTACGTCATGGCTCGATCCAGCGCTATGCAATCGCCGCAACTTTGCTCGCAGGAATGCAAGATTCATCGATCGCATTCGGGATACGCGGCCCTCCGAATTGCAACGCGAGGAGGCGTGGTTGAGCTATCTTGACATGATCCTACAAACCATTGACGTAGTCCCCGTTTGTCGACAGTTCTGAACTAGAAATCGGCCGCGTCTTGCACCATGAATATTCGCTCGCGCCCTAATTGGCCTCATCGAATATTTGCGGAGCACAGGCTCCAAGACCCTGCAGAATGCGCACGGCCACCAGCATCGGGGCATTGACTGACAACTCGCAGAGCACCGATGCGAGCGTAAAGATCGCGACTGCAAGCGCGAACACGCGCCGCGTGCCGTAGCGATCAGCAATCCATCCGCTGACAGGGATACCCACGGCCAGACTGAGGATGTAACTGGTTACCACCGCCTTCAGACTGAGCGGTGTCACACCCAGACTCACCGCCATTGAAGGAATCGCGGTGTTGACGATGGTGGAGTCGAGCTGCTCCATGAAGAGCGCGGTTGCGACGACCCAGGGCAACCACCTCTTTACCCTCAAGGCGGTGGTCTCGGTTATCGTGCCGTCGAGCACCGGCGGCATTGGATTGGGCGCCATGCGAACTGCGGCGAAGGAATGAACGCGAAGAAAGCAGAGACTACGGATAACACGCGTAGTCAGGCTATGGCAATCTACATTGTCCACTAAGACTAGATTGTCGAGCAATACATGCCGGATTCTCGCGCACCGACAGCATCGTGCTCGCGTAGGTGACCCACATCTAATAATAATACGGGTATACCTCAAGATCGGCGGTTGTTTTGCAATATCTATGCCGTAGTGTTGACCAGGATGGAAGCGTCCTCGACATCAGTGTGCAACCCATCGACACAAGAAGGCTGCCGCTCAGTTTCTTAAGAAGTTGCTGCAAGGCTTGAGGTATGCGCCATGCGTGGTGGCCGCCAAAGCTTCGCTGGCAGGGTATACTGCAACGTACTCAGAGTTCGAATCCCTGGCTCTCCGCCAGCAGCCTGCGTTTCAACGACACGCGCTCCCCGCGGCGCGCGCTGCGGGCGCGAGGTCAGGATCCGAGGCCGAAGCTCACGCTCGATAAGCGCAGCGCCGGCACGAACTCGACCTGTACTGCAAGTCATGCAAAATCGCGTATTGAAACGCAAAAGCACTGACCATTGCGTGCAGTCGCTCGATGAAAGCGCCGAGCCTCGCTATCGCGCTGGATCAGATGAAGGAGCGCACATGAGTGACCATGAACCCGGCACTGCCTCTCCACCCGAGCGTGCCCAAGCTCACGTCAATGCTCAACGTCTGCAATCGTCGATTGCAGAACTCGCACGGTATGGAGAGAGGCCGGACGGGGGAGTATCCAGGCAAACCCTGACTGACATCGAAAATGAAGCTCGTCGGTACTTGATCGACAAGGCGAGGCAGCTCGGATGCGAGATCGAAGTCGATGACTGTGCGAATCTCTTCTTTAGAAGGCCTGGAACGAAATCACTGACACCCGTGCTTACCGGCAGCCACGTCGATACACAACCTGTGGGCGGAAAACTGGACGGAGCCTACGGCATTGTTGCCGGACTCGAGGTTCTCGAAGCACTGAACGAAGCGAACATTCAAACGCGGCGACCCATCGACGTGGTGATTTGGACCAACGAAGAAGGCAGCCGCTTTGCGCCGGGAGCGATGGGGTCAAGCACCTTTGTTGCACCCGAGCGGCTCACAGAGTGTAGGGGCTCCGTCGATGACAAGGGAGTGACATTTCGTGACGCTCTCGATAATGCGTTGAGGCAAATTCCTGACGTACCGCGCCGCGCACAAAAATCGCCGGCATCGGCGTTTGTAGAGCTACACATAGAGCAAGGACCGGTGCTAGAAAAGGCTGGGGCGCAACTCGGCGTCGTGACAGGCATTCAAAGCGTTCGCTGGTACAGGATCGAATGCACTGGAATGGCCGCTCACGCGGGAACCACTCCAATGGATATCCGGCGTGACGCGATGGTCACGGCACTGGGCATTGCGCAGCGGCTGAATTCCCTCGTTCTGCAGGATCGCTTTCGCACCTTGCGCCTGACGCTGGGGCATTGGACCGTTTCCCCGAATTCCATTAACACGATTCCTGGTCATGTTGTCTTTACTGTCGACGTGCGAAACGAGCGGGAGCAAGTATTGACTGCCTTTGAGGATTCCCTGCACGAAATCATTGCGTCCGGCAGTGAAGGTTTGCACGTCAAGAGTGAGCGAATCTTTGCTCGATCGCCCACCTATTTCCCGGACGATCTACAGGGGCTGGTCGAAGAGGCGTGCATCAAGGCAACTGGCCAGAAGCCACTGAAAATTATTTCCGGTGCCTTCCATGATGCGATGTACCTTGCGGAACATTGCCCGACCTGCATGATTTTCGTACCGAGCAGGGACGGAATAAGCCACAACGCAGCGGAATACTCGTCACCAGAGGATCTGTACCTGGGAGCAAGAGCTCTGGCCTACGTTGTCACTGCGCTTGCTGATCGATAGCTGACGACCACTACCTGGGAGGAGGTTTTGATGCCGGCAACATTGATCAAGAACGGGCGTGTGGTCACTGCCGTCGACGACTAGAGAGATCTGCTGGGCGATGCGTACGCAGGCAAAACGCGGATTGCGCCGGTGGTCCGCAATAATAGGATCGGGTGTTGTGGATTGACGAGTTCACGCTTGTTCGTGGCATGATGGGGCGTGATTGCCTTCGCTCGGATTGTTCTGCGGTTGCTCGCCGACGTTATGGGCTTGGCCGTCCTCTCGATACGGCCCCGGCGGTCGCTCGAAGCCGAGAACTTGGTGCTTCGTCGCCAGCTCGCACTCTTCAAGGAGCGGGGTGTGAAGCCCCGGCGCATCGATGCCGCGACTCGGGTGAGCCTGGCGTTGTTGTCGCGGTTGTGCGATTGGCGCTCTTGCCTGATGGTCGTTCGGCCGGAAACGGTGGTCCGTTGGCACCGTGCCGGATGGCGACTGCTTTGGCGCTACAAGTCCAGGCCGGGCCGTCCACCCATCCCGTTGGAACTCCGCCGTTTGATTCGACGTATGGCCATGGAGAATCCGCTCTGGGGCGAGGAACGGATTGCCAATGAACTGCTGGTAAAACTGGGCATCCAGGTCTCGCCTCGGACAGTCCGGAAGTACATGCCCAAGTGGCCGCCTGGCCGGCCGCGGGGCGATCAACGTTGGGCCACGTTCTTACGAAACCACGCCAAGGCCATTGTCGCCTGCGACTTCTTCGTAGCGGTCACGGCGACGTTCCGGCTGCTCTACGTGTTCGTGGTCATCGAGCACAGTAGCCGCCAACTTGTGCGCGTCAATGTTACGGCGCGCCCGAGTGCGGCATGGGCCTTACAGCAGTTGCGCGAGGTCGTTGGGTTCGACCACGCCCGCCGGTACCTGATTCACGACCGGGACAGCATCTTCGCGAGGTATTTGGATGAATCGATCAGGGCGCTGGGCTTGAGCGTACTGAAATCGCCACCGTACTGCCCGAGGGCGAACGCGATTTGTGAACGAGTGATCGGGACAATTCGGCGTGAATGTCTGGACTGGTTGATCCCGATTTCCGAGGGGCATCTGCGCTCAATTCTGAAGTCCTGGGTAGAACATTACAACCGCGGTAGACCGCACAGCTGCCTTGGCCCTAGTGTTCCAGATCCTCCGCAGGAACTCACGCTGATCCAGAACTCAGAATCCTGACATCGATTCGCGGCGGGTGCGCTCGTGCTTGCTAAATCGGTCTTGGCCGGCTTGCATCACGAGTATCTGCTCGCAACGGCGCCGGCGAGCGTGTAATCGTTTGTGGGAAAACCCGCGGTGCAATGCGCGACGCCAATAATTGCGGAGCACAACCATGCCGAGCCACCGACCACAACTGCCCCGTCAGGCGCGAGCGCGCATTGCCCGCGTCCGCGAGAAGCTCGCCCAGGTCGACATCATGTGCTCAGGAACCTTGCTCAAGCGTATGAACGTAAGCTTCCCCGAACAGTAGACACCCTGGGAGTAGAACTTTCTGGCAGGTGACGTAGTCCCCGTTTGTCGACAGTTCTGAACTAGAAATCGGCCGCGTCGGGATTTCGTTTCTGACCTACTTTTGC
>PLYT01000061.1 GCA_003153475.1 Betaproteobacteria bacterium
GAGAACTGGTGCGGAAAGCGGCGCATCAACGTTGGGTCCATGCCGACGCGATTGAGCTGCAGGCCAACGTACTCGACCTGCTGCCGCGGCGCGATCAGGCCGTGCACGACGGGCGCTTCGCCGACGATGTCGACCACGCGCAGCCCCGGGTTGAGCGAAGCATAGGGATCCTGGAAAATCATCTGCATCTTGAGTTGCTGCTCGCGCGCCGCCGCCAAAGGGCGCTCGGGCAACGCAGCGCCGCGCCATCTCCGCCGCCCTGCGGTCGATGCCAGCGTGCCGACGGCGATCCTGCCGAGNNCGGACTCGCCGACCAGTCCGACGACTTCGCGTTCGGCGATCGCAAGATCGACGCGATCGACCGCGGGTACGACTTCGGCACGCAAGCCCGCGCCCAGGAGATTGGCAATGCGCGCGGGCAGGTCCAGCGGCTTGACGAAGTGCCTGGATACACCGCGAAGCTCCAGCAGCGGCGGGATCCTGGGTACCAGGTCGACTTCGACGTCGGCGTTCATGCGCGCGGCGCGGCGACGGCGCGTTCCCACATCGCGTCGAACGCGCCCTCGACGTCGCGGGCGAACCCGACGGCGTCGAGCAGCGGCGAAGCGCGCAGGCGGTCGCGCAATCCGGCGCGAAGCGCCGCAAGCCGCTTGCGATCGGCCGCCAGATCGACAGCGGCGCGAACGTACTCGTCGGGCGTGCGCGCGATCAGCTCGGTCAAGCCCGCGTTGTGCAGCAGGCTCGCACCGCTGCGCGAAAAGGGCCGATCGCCGACCAGCGTCACGACGGGCACACCCATCCACAGCGCGTCGCAGGTCGTCGTTCCACCCGCGCACGGCAGACTATCCAGCGCGATGTCAGCGCGCAAGTAGCGGCCGAGGTAGGTGGCGATCGGAGCCTCGCCGACCTGTTCGATGCGCTCGCCCGCAATGCCGCGTGCCGCGAAAAATGCCAGCACTTCGGCGCGCTGGCCGTCATAGGGCGTGGCCAGCAGCATCAGGCGGGATGCCGGAACGGCGGTAAGAATGCGCGCCCAGAGTGCCAGTGCGGTGCGCGAGATCTTGATCGCATGATTCATNNCTCCATCCGCCGTCGCCGCCGGCAGCGGACCGACTTCCGGCGCCTCGACATAGGGCCGGTAGCACCATTGCGTCCGCGGCAGCCGCCATAAGGCTTCGACACCGGCGGCCTCGGGCTGCCCCGGTGGATCGGTGAACTGGTCGGTCAAACGGTAATCGATCGTCGGCACGCCGGTGCTGCCCAGATAACCGACCCAGGTGATCTGGACCGTCGCCGGCTTGAGAAAGAACAGCGGCAGCCGGTTGTGCGCCGTATGCCCGTTCAGGTCGACCAGGATGTCGATCGAGTCGGCGCGAATGCGCTGGGCGGCTTCGGCGTCCACCATCGACGCGATCGGGACAAAATGATCGGCCAGCGCCGCAATGCGGGCGGTGATCTCGTCGCCACCGGCATAATTCTGATAACAGAAGATCTCGAAGTGGTCACGGTCGTGGGCCGCGAGCAACGGTTCGGCAAACACCGCGACCGCGTGCCGCCGCCAATCGGACGAAACGTAACCTATCTTCAGCCGCCGGCCCGCGCGCGGCACCGGCGCGATCGACGGCAACGGCGCGATGCGCGCGGCAAAGCGCTCGCCGAAAGCGCGATGCTCGGCGG
This sequence comes from Betaproteobacteria bacterium, assembly GCA_003153475.1. GTDB lineage: Bacteria > Pseudomonadota > Gammaproteobacteria > Burkholderiales > Casimicrobiaceae > PALSA-1003. The sequence continues at coordinate 1,678 of PLYT01000061.1, forward strand.
CGATGCCGCCGGCCGTCGCACGATCGGAGACGCTGAGCGCGAACAGCAGCGCGCTCCAATTGGCGGGACGATCGGGAGCGAGCGCGACGGCGCGGCGGAACGAGGCAATGGCGTCGTCGTTCTCCCCAATGCCGAATTGGAGCATCCCGAGGTTGCCGTACGCCGACGAGAGCCGCGGATCGAGCTCGATCGCTTTGCCGTAGGCGGCGATGGCGGCATCGTAGTGCCGCTGGCGCGCATGTAGATTCCCCAGGCTGTTGTAGGCGATCGCCGACGCGGGCTCGGCGATCAACACGGCGTCGATCTCGGCTTGCGCACCGGCGACGTCGCCCTCGTCCAGCAGCGTGTTGCCCAGATCCAGGCGGGCATCGACGAGCCTGGAGTCGAGGTCCACCGCATGTTTCAGGCTGATCAGAGCATCGGCGCCACGCCCGGTCGCTTGCAGCGCCAGCCCGCGCAAATGGTGTGCGCGCGCCCGCACCGGATCGGCGGCGATCGCGCGCTCGGCGTAGCCGAGTGCCATGCCCGCCTGCCCGCGGCGCAGTGCCAGCAGCGCACCGAAGGTCAGCGCCGAAGCGTGGTTCGGATCCAGCCGCAGCGCCTCGGCGAGGATGGCGCTCGCCTCGTCGGCGCGTCCGGCAAGCTGCGCGCCGGCGGCGCGCGACACCAGCCGATCGACCGCGGTCGACGAGGACTCGCGCTCAACGTTCCCTCGGGTCTTCATCCGCTGGCCGCAGACAGTGGATGAAAGCAGCGCAGCGTGTGCTCGTGTGCGCCGATCCGGGTCGTCTCGGGCGTGCGCTCGCAGACGGCAGTCGCGTAGGCGCAGCGCGCGCGGAACGCGCAACCC
>PLYT01000012.1 GCA_003153475.1 Betaproteobacteria bacterium
CGACCGACACCAGCCTTGGAACTTTTGCTTCTACCCGTCTTTATGAAGTCACCGACTGCCTGACCGCTCCCGGCGACAATGCGCTGTGGTTCATGTACGAGCCGTTGCTGATGTCGAAGAAGAGCTTCGACAAGCTCGACAAAAAGCAGCAGGACGTGCTGGTCCAGGCCGGAAAGAAGGCGCAGAAGTACTACGAGGACAGGGCGGAATCGGTCGACGCAGCGACGATCAAGGCCTACAAGGATCATGGCGTCGAAGTCAAGACGCTGAGCGATGCCCAATACGCTCAATGGCTGGACCTCGCGAAGAAGAGCTCGTACGTCGAGTTTTCGAAGGATGTGCCGGACGGCAAGAAGCTCATTGACGAAGCGCTCAGCGTCAAATAGCGTCTGATCGATGTCACCGATATCGGGGAAAGCTCGCGTGCGATCCGGCGACTCCCCCGCGGGCTCGGTAGATGCCTGCGCGCGGCGGCACGATGGATAGGTTTGTCCGCGTCGTCAGGCGGTTGTCGCGGGCATCCGGTTACGTCGCAGCCGCGCTGATCGCGTTCGGCGTCGTCATTGTTTGCGAGATGGTGTTCGTGCGCTTCGTGCTCAACACCAACACGATCTGGCAGACGGACTTCGTCACCTACAGTCTGGTCGCGGCGACATTCATCGGCAGCCCGTTCGTGCTGATGACCCGCGGACACGTCAACGTCGACGTGCTGCCGCTTTACCTGCACGGACGTCCGCGCTATTTTCTCGCACTGGCGTCGACGCTGCTGGCGATCTCGTTCTGTGCGGTCATGCTGGTCCTCACCGCGCAATACTGGCTTGAGGCATGGGACCAGCGGTGGCTGTCGAACACGATGTGGCGGGTTCGTCTGTGGATCCCCTACGCTTCGATGCCGATCGGCCTGGGGATTCTGACGCTGCAATATGTAGCCGACCTCGCTTGCCTCGTCACCGGGCGGGAGCCGCCGTTCGGCATTGAAAAGGGCCGTCACGCATGACTCCGGGCACCGAAGGCGCGCTGGTCCTTGTCGTCACGCTGGTCGTCCTGCTCTCCGGGGCACCGGTCGCATTCGGCCTGGGCGCGCTCTCGGTCGCTTTCATCGCCGCCTTCCAGGGCTTCAGCTCGCTGCACGTCGTTGCCGAGACATTTTTCGCCGGCCTCAACGATTTCACGCTGGTGTCGANNTCCCGATGTTCGTGATGATGGGCGCTGCCATCGGGTCTTCGCCGGCGGGCAAGGACCTCTATGAGGCGCTCGACCGCTGGCTGTATCGCCTGCCCGGCGGACTGGTAATCTCCAACATCGGCGCGTGCGCGCTGTTCGCCGCGCTCACCGGCTCCTCGCCCGCGTGCTGCGCGGCGATCGGAAAGATGGGGATACCCGAAATGCGCAGCCGCGGGTATCCCGACGATGTCGCCACGGGCTCGATCTGCGCCGGCGGCACGCTCGGCATCCTCATACCGCCGTCGATCACGTTCATTCTGTACGGCATCGCGACCGAGACGTCGATCGGCCGTCTGTTTCTCGCCGGCGTGCTGCCGGGAGTGATGCTGACGGGGCTGTTCATGCTGTGGACGCTGTTCATCATCTGGAAGCGGGGATTCCACTCCCACGCTCCCGATTTCCGCTACAGCTGGAAAGAGAAGTTCGACTCGATGCCGAAAGTCGTGCCGTTCCTGCTGATCATCGTCGGCGTGATGTACGTGCTCTATGGCGGCGTCGCGACGCCGTCCGAGGCGGCCGGCGTCGGCGCGGCGCTATGCGTGGCCATGGCCGTGACGATCTACCGCATGTGGCGGCCCCGGCAATGGTGGAAGATCCTGCGCGACACGACGCGCGAGTCGGTGATGATCCTGATGATCATCGCCGCTGCGGCGCTGTTCGGCTACATGCTGACCTCGCTGTACCTGACGCAAACGCTGGCGCAGGGCATCGCCGACATGCACGTCAACCGCTGGGTCCTGATGGGGATGATCAACGTCTTCCTGCTGGTCTGCGGATTTTTCATTCCGCCGGCGGCAATCATCCTGATGACCGCACCGATCCTCTACCCGATCATCAAGGCGGCCGGCTTCGACCCGGTCTGGTTCGGTGTCATCCTGACGATCAACATGGAGATCGGGTTGATCCATCCTCCGGTCGGGCTCAACATCTATATCGTCAGCTCGATCGCGCCCGACGTCCCGGTGACGCGCATCATGTGGGGCACGATCCCGTATGTGCTTTGCATGATGCTACAGATCGTGCTGCTGTGCATTTTTCCGGAAATCGCCACCTGGCTGCCCGATCACCTGATGGGTGTCGCGCACTGACGTGCCGCGCTCGCGCTAACCGCGCGCGCCTTCGAACAGGCGCGCGACCTGCTCGGCGCGATCGGCGAGGAGACCGGTGGCGCCTGCCATGCATTGTTCGAGGCTTGCCGGTCCGAACGGCAGCGAAAAGCAGCCGGCGAAATGGCGGCCCAGCTCGGGCAGCGCCGCGCGGTCGATGCTGCCCGAGATCAACGTCGCGGCGATGTGTCGCGCGGCTGCGCGCCGGGCGACGATCAGCGGTGTCTTGCCCAGCACCGTCTGCGCGTCGCTCCTGCCTTCGCCGGTGATCACCCAGGCGGCGCCGTCGAGCGCTGCGTCGAGTCCGATCAGGTCGGCAACGACCTCCGCGCCCGATCGCATCCGGGCGCCGATCAACTGCAGCGCAAAGCCCAGCCCGCCGGCGGCGCCGGCTCCGGGGTTGTCGTGCGCGCGTCGGTCGAGCGCTCGCTCGGTCAGCCGCGCGAAGCTCGCGATGCGGCGGTCGAATTCGGCGATGCGCTCGCCCGGCACCCCTTTCTGCGGGCCGAAGATCGCCGTCGCGCCGTGCTCGCCGATCAGCGGATTGTTGACGTCCGACATCACGATGATCTCGGCGTCGGCGAGCCGCGCATCGAGACCCTTGGCGTCGACCGTCGCAAGCGTGGCGAGGCCCGCGGGCGTCGGTTCGATCGCATGGCCGTGCGCATCGGTGAGCGAAAGCCCCAGCGCCGCAAGCAAGCCGGCGCCACCGTCGTTGGTGCTGCTGCCGCCCAGGCCGATCATGAAGCGCCGCACACCCGCGTCGAGGCGGTTGCGGATCAGTTCGCCGACGCCCAGCGTCGTGCGATACTCGACGTCGACGGAGGCGACCGCAGCGTCGGTCAGCCCGACGATACGTGCGACTTCCACCACAGCGGTCACCGGGTCGCCGACCAATCCGTAAACGACGTCGAGCGGCGCGCCGGACGCGCCGCTGACGCGGTCGGTCGATCGCTTTCCTCCGCACGAGAGCACGGCGTCGAGCGTGCCTTCGCCACCGTCAGCCATCGGACAGAGGCGAAGATCGGCGTCGGGCCAGACGCGGCGCAAGCCCTCGGCGATCGCTGCGGCGGCGGCCGGCGCCGACAGCGATCCCTTGAACGAATCCGGGGCGAGGACGACGGCAGGCGAACGTCGCGGCATGGGTTGCGGGTATGATCGATCGATGCGGTTGCGCTGCAATGGTAGCAGGCGACAATGACGAGCGTATGGCGCCGCAGACGTCCCGCGGCTGACTACGTTACGCTGCCGGAATTCGACGAGACCGGGTACGTCCCGCTCGACCGCTACGACCAGTGGCGAGATCCGGAAGAGTGGCTGAACCTTGAGTACGTCGACTGGATGTCCTCGGGCGAGACCCGATTTGCGCCGCTGGCGAGCGCCTACGGCGCGATGGAGTGCGACGCGTTTTTCAATCACACGCCGCCGAAGACCGACAAGGATGGCGTATGGGTGAAGTCCAATGCGACGAAGGCCCCCCGCCTGGTCGCCCGCGCGAAAGAGGCGGGCGCCAACATCGGGCGCTGCCGGGTCATCGAGCTGCAGCCCACCAGCTACGTCGACGCAGTCCGCAACCTGCATCTGGACGACAACAACTACCTGAACCCCAAAGGCACCGGCTGGATCGTGCGCGGTTTTTTCAACTTGAGTGACGATCCCGGCTCCGCGCTGATCCTGCGCGAGGATCGCAGCGACGCTGCGACCGAGACTCGCATCCCGCTACCGGCGGGCGCGCAGCTGATCGTCGATACGCAGCGCTTGTGGCACGCCGTGTGGCACGCAGGCAGCGCACCGCGGTATTGCCTGATCACGTCGTGGGAATGTGGCGCGGCGCTCGGCGCCTATATCGACAAGCACCACGGCGTGTCCAGCATCGCCAGCATGCCGATCGGCGACGAGTTGATCGCGGCCGCGAAGGAAGCGGTCGACCGGCAGAAGTGGCAGCGCCGCGCCGAGCGCTTGAGGTGGGAGCTAAAGCGGGTGCGCCGCCTGATTGCACGCCTCAACGGCGCAAGCAATTAATCCCGGTGCCGCTTCGCACCGGAAGGAGCCGCTCCTCGACATCATCGCGGAGGACGATTTGCGCGAGGTGTTGGCCGCGGCGGCGGCGTGAACGCGCGGGTTGCCGCGCGATGCATGCTCGAGACAGATGACCATCGCAGGGCGGCGATCATTTCATGGCGAGCCGGCGCAGGGCGCTGTCCGAGGCGGTGGTACGCTTCCTCGAAACCGTCGTCGCTGGCGGTTGCGGTCCGTGAGATCACTGTAGGCATCGTGCAAGCCCCAGGCCATCCGGGTATTCCGCCCACATGGAGCAGCAGCGCCAAGGACATGGTGGGGTGCGCGCTCGGTCCGGCGCGGTTGTGGTTCACGACGGGCTACGGCATCGTCAACGAGGTGTATTACCCGCGCGTGGACCTGCCCCAGATTCGGGACCTTGGCTTTATCGTTGCCGACGGCAGGGGCTTCTGGGTCGAAGTCAAGCGCATGCGGAACTACCGCGCCGTGTTGCCCGGCGCGGGGGTTCCCGTGATCGACGTCATCCGCAGGCACGCGAGGTTCGAGCTCCGCTTGCGCATCGTCCCGGACCCACAGCGCGAAGTTCTGTTGATCGGTATCGCGCTCGACGGCGATGAGGAATTGCGCCCCTATGCCTTGCTCGCGCCTCACCTGGGTGGCTCGGGATCCGACAACCTCGCCGAAGTCGCTGCGCACCGCGGCCGCACAGTCTTGTGGGCCGAACGGGGTCCGTTCGGCGTAGCGCTCGCTGCGAGCAGTGGAGAACGGTCTGATGCGTGGGGGAGAACCAGCGCCGGCTATGTTGGCGTCTCGGACGGCTGGCAGGGCTTCGCGCAAAACGGCGCGCTGACCTGGCGCTTCGACGCTGCGGGTCCCGGGAACGTCGCGCTGGTCGGCGAGTTGCCCAATCGCGCGACGCTCGCGCTCGGTTTCGGAACGAGTCGCGAATCGGCGGCGACGCTGGCATTCAGCGCCCTGACGAAGCCGATCGAGGCGATACGCGAGACCTGCGTCTCCGCGTGGCAGGAATGGCACCGCGGAATGCGGCTGGCGACTCTCGCCGCCACGGGTCCCGGCACCGAACCGGATCCTGCGCTGCAGACGCAAATCGCGACGTCGGCGATGATCCTTCGCGTCCACCAGGACAAGACCTACCCTGGGGCGATGATTGCGAGCCTCAGCATTCCCTGGGGCAACAGCAGGGACGATATCGGCGGCTACCACCTGGTTTGGCCGCGCGATCTGGTGGAAAGCGCCGGGGGCCTTTGGCGTTGGGCGCGACAGCGGAAGCGGCCAATATCCTGCGGTATCTGATTGCCACTCAGCATGCCGACGGCCGCTGGTCGCAGAATCAGTGGCCGGGGGGCGAGGCGTATTGGGACGGGGAGTAGCTCGACGAGACAGCGTTTCCGGTATTGCTGGCAACCGCGCTTGCCGACCTCGACGCGCTCGACGGCATCGACATCCGCGAGATGGTGCAGCGGGCGTTGTCCTGGGTCGCAAGCAACGGCCCATCGACCCGGCAAGACCGCTGGGAAGAGGATGCCGGCTTCAATGCCTTCACGCTTGCCGTTTGCGTCGCTGCGCTGGTCTGCGGCGCGCGACATCTGCCCGAGCCCGCGAGAAGCTTCGCTCTGGCAATCGCGGATTTCTGGAACAGCCGCATCGAGGTGTGGACCTCGGCCCGCGACACAGCGCTCGCCCGGGACTGCGGCGTTGCCGCGTACTACATTCGTTGTGTGTCGCCGGTGGTCACCGCCAGCGCCGAGGGCCTCAGACACGTGCTGCCGATCAAGAATTACCGCGTCGACCCGCGCCTGGCCGCGGACGAGCAGATCAGCACGGACTTCGTGCAGCTGGTGCGGCTGGGGCTGCGGGAAGCGAACGACCCGTTGGTCGTCGACAGTCTCAGGGTCGTCGATCGACTCCTCAAGGTGCAAACGCCGTTCGGACCATCATGGCATCGGTACAACGGCGACGGCTACGGCGAGCACGTGGATGGTGCTCCGTTCGACGGTGTCGGAGTCGGCCGTGCTTGGCCGCTGCTTACCGGAGAGCGCGGCCATCTGGAGGTCGCCGCGGGGCGCGATCCGCTCGCCTACCTCGATGCGATGGCTGCGATGACCGGGCCCGCCGGCATGATTCCCGAACAGATATGGGATGCCGCGGCGTTGCCCGATCGTAATCTGTGGCCAGGGAAGCCTACGGGGTCAGCCATGCCGCTGGTCTGGGCCCACGCCGAATTCATCAAGTTGGCCGCGAGCCGCCAACTGAAGAGGCCCTTCGATCGTCCGGAGGCGGTGTGGCAGCGCCTACCGCGGCAAGCGCCCAACGCCCGACTTTGCGTTGTGGATGCCTCGCATCCCTATCGACGAGATCGAACCCGGGCACGCGCTGCGCATCTGCCTGCCCGAGCCCGCCCGGATGCACTGGGGTCTCGACGGGTGGCAGCGGATCACCGACACCGCAACGATCGATCTCGGGCTCGGTTTGCACGTGGCCGACATCCCCGCCGCGATCCTGGCTTCCAGAAAGCGTCTCGACTTCACGATCCAGTGGGCCGCATCGTTGCGCTGAGAGGGGCGCGATTACGTGGTGCAGATCCGCCGCGCGTGACAGGCGATGACCCGCGACCCGACGTCCCGGCGCTGCGCCGGGAGCTTCGCAGGCCCGGTTGAACGACACGCGATCAATCGCGGTGCGTCGCCCGCCTCAGCCGGTCGCCGATCGCGACCCAGTCGGGTCCATCGGGCGGCGCTTCGATCCAGATTTCGTCGGCCTCGCGTGCGTCCAGGGCGCGCAGATTCGCGTAGAGCTGCTGCGCGTAGCCCGCGCTCTCGCCTGGGGCATCGAACCACGCGCCTTCGAACTCGGGCGGTTGCGCGACCGAATGCGCGAGCACCGAAATATGCGCGTTCGCTCCACCAAGACCGGCGATTGCCGCCAGCAGCTCGCGACGCGGTAGCAGCTTCGCGGGCGTGCGCGGCGCGTAGTGCGATGCGAGCGTCCCCGAGGCGCGAGTCGCACCGGCCCCGGCTGAGCGCGGCGGAGCACCGAGAACGCGGGCGAGTTCGTCGACCGTGATCGACCCGGGACGCAGCACGACTGGATCCCCGCGGCTGAAATCGACGATCGTCGATTCGATCCCATGATGCGACGGGCCGCCGTCGAGAATCAACGCGATTGCGTCGCCGAATTCCTCTGCGACGTGCCCGGCGGTGGTCGCGCTGATTTGTCCGAAGCGGTTCGCCGAGGGCGCCGCGATGCCGTCGCAGCCGAGCGCGGCAAGCGCCTCAAGCAGCGCGTGCGCGACCGGCTGCGACGGCACGCGCAAGCCCACGCTGGCCTGTCCGCCGGTCACCGCGTCGAGAACGCCATCGGCGCGCGGCAGAATCAAAGTCAGCGGTCCGGGCCAGAATGCGCGGGCCAGCGCGCTCGCCCCCGCGGGCACCGTCTTCGCCCAGCGTGGCAGCGCGGCCGCGTCGGCCAGATGAACGATCACCGGATGCTCGGTCGGCCTGCCTTTCGTCGCGAACAGGCGCCCGAGCGCCGCTGCGTCGCGAGCGTTCGCGCCCAGCCCGTAGACGGTCTCGGTCGGAAACGCGACGAGCTCGCCTGCCGCGAGCGCCTGCGCGGCGCGCACGACGTTTTCGGCGGTGGCAGGCACGATCATCGAAGCCTCTCCTTAAGCTGGGTGCTGCGGCGGACGGGACAAATTTGCTAGAATTCGACTCTTTGCGCTGCGCGCGGAAGCCGCTGCGCATCCAAAGCGTCCACCCAGCAGGGAGCGGCAATGAACGAGTTTCTGTTTACGTCGGAGTCGGTGTCCGAGGGTCACCCGGACAAGGTGGCCGACCAGATTTCCGATGCCGTCCTCGACGCAATTCTAACGCTGGACCCGCACGGGCGGGTAGCGGCGGAAACGCTGGTATCCACCGGCCTGGTCGTAATGACCGGCGAAATCACGACCGCGCACAAGCACGACTACGCGAGGATCGCGCGCGATACGATCCATCGCATCGGCTATACCGATCCTGCTCTGCGCTTCGACGCCGAAGGGTGCGCGGTGATGGTCTGCTACGGACGGCAGTCGCCCGACATCGCGCGCGGCGTCGACCGGACCTCTGACGAATACATGAACCAGGGCGCCGGCGATCAGGGCTTGATGTTCGGCTNNGTTCGGCTACGCCTGCGACGAGACGCCGGCGCTGATGCCGCTCCCGATCTATTACGCGCATCGATTGGTGCAGCGGCAGAGCGAGGTTCGCCGCGACGGGCGGCTGCCATGGCTGCGGCCCGACGCAAAGTCGCAGGTTACCGTGCGTTACACCGACGGCAAACCGACGAGCATCGACACGGTGGTGCTTTCGACGCAGCATCACCCGGACATGAACCACAAGCAGGAGCAGCTCGCCGAAGCGGTCGTCGAGGAGATCATCAAGCCGGTGCTGCCGATGGAGATGCTCGTCAACACGCGCTATCTAGTCAATCCGACCGGCCGCTTCGAAATCGGCGGGCCGCATGGCGACGCCGGCCTGACAGGGCGCAAGATCATCGTCGACACCT
>PLYT01000048.1 GCA_003153475.1 Betaproteobacteria bacterium
CTGGCCCTGCTCGACGTGCCGCGCGCCGTGCTGCCCGCCGTGGTCGCATCGTCCGGAGTCTGCGGCGATGCGAGCATCGCCGGAACAAGCGTGCCGATCGCGGGCATCGCCGGCGACCAGCAGGCGGCGCTCTTCGGCCAGGCCTGCCTCGAGCGCGGCATGGCCAAGAACACTTATGGCACCGGCTGCTTTCTGCTGCTCAATACCGGTGCGAGCGCGGTGGCGTCGCGCAATCACCTGGTATCGACGATCGCCTGGCAGCGCGAGGGCCGCATCGACTACGCGCTCGAGGGCAGCGTCTTTATCGCCGGCGCCGTCGTGCAATGGCTGCGCGACGGGCTCAAGATCATCCGCAGNNTATCTGGTGCCGGCGTTCGCCGGCCTGGGCGCGCCGCACTGGGACGCCTACGCGCGCGGCGCGATGTTCGGGCTGACGCGCGGCTCGACTTCCGCGCACATCGCGCGCGCCGCGCTGGAATCGATCGCCTACCAGAGCGCGGAAGTGCTGCGCGCGATGGAAGCCGACGCCGGGCTCGACCTCGCCGAGCTTCGCGTCGACGGCGGCGCCACGGCCAACAATCTGCTGATGCAATTCCAGGCGGATCTGCTCGGCGTCCCGGTCGTGCGCCCGAAAGTGCAGGAGACCACGGCGCTGGGCGCAGCCTACCTCGCCGGCCTCGCCGTCGGCTACTGGAAGAACACCGACGACATCCGCGCCAACTGGCGGATCGACCGGCGCTTCGAGCCGATGATGACCCGCGACCGGGCGGCTGCATTGACGGCGGGATGGGAAAAGGCGGTGGCGCGGGCTAAAGATTGGGCCTGACTGCATCAGGCGGCAGCTTGCTAGTGGAATATTAAGTGCATATACTCCTAATCGAGTGCATGTGCGCCTAATCTCCCCGTAATGGCCCCTCCTTCCGCCACCCGAAATGTGACTGCCGCTCGGCGTTCGAGCGATCGGGCTCGGTTGGCCGCCACAGCCTCTTCTGCCTGCGCCTGCGGGCGGCTTCGCCGCGCTGCCCGGGCTCTGACGCAGCTCTACGACGACGCGATGGCGCCATCGGGCCTGCGCATCACGCAGTTCTCGCTGTTGCGCAACGTCGCGCGCGACGGCACCGCGCGCATTTCCGACCTCGCTGCCACCTTGTTGCTCGATCGCACCGCGCTGTCGCGCAACCTTGACCCGCTGCTGGCGCGCGGGTTCGTGGCGGTGACGCCAGGACGGGACGCGCGCACGCGCGAGGTCGCGCTGACGACGAGCGGCGCAGCGGCGCTCAAGTCGGCGATGCCTTACTGGAAGCGCGCGCAGGCCGAGGTCGCGAAGCGGCTGGGCGGCGACAAGCTCGATACGCTGATCGCCACGCTCGCTGACGTCGAGTCGCTGCATCCGGTACGCAGCGGACGCGAGCGCTGAAACGCAAGCTGCCATTGGAAGGATTGCGATGACTAACCCCGCTGCGCGCGCGGCCGATTGGCGGACGCCTACCGTCGTGCTGGTCTGCGGCGGCGTGATCCTCACGCTGGCGCTGGGCATCCGGCACGGCTTCGGCCTTTTCCTCCAGCCGATGAGCGCCGATCTCCATTGGGGTCGAGAGACGTTCGCGCTCGCGCTGGCCGTGCAGAACCTCGTCTGGGGCGTGACGCAGCCATTCGCCGGAATGCTGGCCGACAAGCACGGCTCCGGCCGGGTGCTGCTCGGCGGGGCGGTGCTGTACGCGCTCGGCTTGCTGACGATGGCCCATGCGACCACGCCGCTGATGATGGTGCTGACCGCGGGGGTGCTGATCGGCACGGGTCTTTCCGGCGTTACGTTCTCGGTCGTCTCGGGCGTGCTCGGGCGGAGCTATCCGCCGGAAAAGCGCAGCATGGCGCTCGGCATCTCGGCGGCAGCAGGCTCGTTCGGACAGTTTGCGCTGCTGCCGCTGACGCAGTGGCTGCTCTCACACGTCGGCTGGTACGGCGCGCTGCTGACGCTTGCCGGCGTTGCGCTCCTGATGGCGCCGCTGGCGGCGGCGCTGGTCGAGCGCCGCACCGCGCACGTACACATTTTCCGCCAATCGGCCGGCGAGGCGATGCGCGAGGCGATCGGACATCGCGGCTATGTGCTGCTGACGCTGGGCTTTTTCGTCTGCGGCTTCCAGGTCGTGTTCATCGGCGTGCATCTGCCATCGTATCTGCTCGACAAGGGCCTGCCCGCCTATGTCGGCGTCACCGCGCTGATGCTGATCGGGTTGTTCAACATCATCGGGACCTACGTGGTCGGCTGGCTCGGCGGCAGGATCAGCAAGAAATACATCCTCTCGGCGATCTATTTCGGCCGCGCCGTGGTCATTTCGACGTTCCTGCTGATGCCGCTGTCCGCCTGGTCGGTGTACGCATTCGCGGTGGCGCTGGGTCTGCTGTGGCTGTCGACCGTACCGGCCACCAACGGCATCGTCGCGCAGGTATTCGGCGTGCGCTATATGGCGATGCTTTCCGGCTTCACTTTCTTCAGCCACCAGATCGGCAGCTTTCTCGGCGCGTGGCTGGGCGGCCTGGTGTTCGATCGCACCGGCAGCTACAACATCGTCTGGTACCTGTCGATCGCGCTGGGCGTCGTCGCCGGCCTGCTCAACCTGCCGATCGACGAGCGTGAGATCGCGCGACTGGGAATGGCCAAGTCATCGGCCTAGAACGCTACACCGCCGAGGCGCAAGCGTCGAGGCGCAATGCGGCAAGCAAGTGCTTCCCGATCGCGCCTCCCGCGACTGCACGCAGCGGTGCGTAGTGACTCAGGATGCCGGCGTCGTCGTGCGGGCATTGTGCTTCAGGCGATAAATCTTGCGGTTCTGACGATTCTGCGCACGAGTCAGCGCGATGCGCTCGCGCTTGGTCACTGTGCCGTCCGCCTTGGCCGCCGCTTCGCCGGCCTGGATGCGAGCCTGGCCGCGGTCGAGACGCGCGGTCTCGCCCGGCGTCAGCGCGCCCGAATTCATGCCTTGCTCGATGCGGTCGGTCTGGATCGATTCGCGCTTGTCGATGCGCGGGGTATCGGTCGATTGTGCCCACGCGGGTACGGTCGCGAAGGCCAGCGTCAGCAGCGCGGCAACAACGAGTTTGCGCTTCATTGGAGTCCCTTTGTCGTTCGAATGGGCACATGCCCACAGTTCCGACAACGGATGCCGCAACGCGGTGTTGACCGCCGGATGTAACCGGGTGTTGCGGGCTCAGACCGGCCGGATGGCGTCGACCGCGTCGGTAATGATCCCATCGACGCCCCAGCGCACGAGCTCTGCCGCGTGCGCGGGATCGTTGGGCGTGTAGCAAAGCAGCTTGTAGCCGGCGGCGTGCACGGCGGCGACGAGGTCAGGATCGATCTCGCGATAATCGGTGTCGAGCGCCACGCATTGCAGCCGCGCGAGACGCTGCGGCCAATCGGCCGGCACGTGCTCGAACAGCATCGTGCGAGGCAACTCGGGCGCCGTAGCCAGCGCCTCGGCCAGCGCCTCTTCCGAAAATGACGACAGCAGCGGCGCAATGGCCGCGCCGCGCCAGAGCGCGCGCGCGTCGAGCGCGACGGCGGCACCGGTCGTGCGTTCGCGTCCCGGGCAGGGCTTGATCTCGATATTGCACGCGACGCCGTTGGCGATCGACCACCGGGCGATCGCGCCGAGCGTCGGCAGCATTTCGCCGGCGTAGGCAGCGGAATGCCAGCTCCCGGCGTCGAGCTTGGCAAGCTCGGCCCAGGTCAGTGCGTCGGCGCGGCCTCTGCCGTCGGTCGTGCGGTCGAGCGTATCGTCGTGCAGCAGAAACGGGACGCCGTCGCCCGAGAGCTTGACGTCGAACTCGACCATCCGGTAGCGGTGCGCGTAGCCGACCCGCATTGCGGCAAGCGTATTCTCCGGCGCCAGCTTGCCGGCGCCGCGGTGCGCGATATAGCGGGGATATGGCCAGGCAGCGCTCATGGGCCCCCCACGCTTGCGGCTGGCGCCGCTGCGCTGCCCCCGTTGGGGGCGCACCCGCGCCTTGGTCCGGCGGCGCTCATGCGCGCGGCCTCACGACCGCAGCCGCGCTCCGGTATCGGCGTCGAACAGATAGATGCGGTCGCGATCGGCCGCCAGCGCGATCGGTTCGCCGATCTCGGCCGGCGTGCCATTGGGCAGGCGCGCGATGATCGTGCGTCCGGCGACCGAGACGTGGATCAGCGTATCGGCGCCCAGCGCTTCGATCACCTCGACGCTGCCGACCAGGTTGGCTTCGCTGGGCTTGCACGGCGTCAGGTGCTCCGGCCGAATGCCGATCGTCACCTTCCGTCCCGCCGGCGGCGCTTTCGGCACGACCATCACCCCGCTGCCTTCGAGCTGGATGCGCCCGTCGCCCTCGCTCTTGCCGTCGATGAAGTTCATCGCCGGCGAGCCGATGAATCCAGCGACGAAAACGGTCGCCGGATTCTGATAGACCTCCATCGGGGTGCCGATCTGCTCGGCGCGACCCGCATTCATCACGACCATGCGCTGTGCCAGGGTCATGGCCTCGACCTGGTCGTGCGTCACGTACAGACTGGTCGTGCCGAGACGGCGATGCAGCTTCTGGATCTCGAAGCGCATCTGCACGCGAAGTTTGGCGTCGAGGTTCGACAGCGGCTCGTCGAACAGGAACACCGCGGGCTCGCGAACGATCGCGCGTCCCATCGCGACCCGCTGGCGCTGGCCACCGGAAAGTTGGCGCGGCTTTCGCTCCAGCAGCGGCCCCAGCTCGAGGATTTCCGCCGCGCGCTTGACCCTGGTGTCGATGTCCGACTTGGACATCCCCCGGATCTTCAGGCCGTAGGCCATGTTGCCGAACACGCTCATATGCGGATACAGCGCGTAGTTCTGGAACACCATCGCGATGTCGCGATCCTTGGGCTCGAGCGCGTTGACGACGCGATCGCCTATCGTTATCTCACCGCCGGTGATCGTCTCGAGGCCCGCGACCATGCGAAGCAGTGTCGACTTGCCGCAACCCGACGGGCCCACGATGACGATGAACTCGCCGTCGGCGACGTCCAGGTCGATGCCGTGGATGACCTCGACATCGCCGTAGCGCTTGGTTACCTTTCGAAAATGGACTTTGGCCATGGCGGGGTCAGGTCTCCCTCATTGTTCTCTCATTTCTCACTCATTTTTCCGTATCGACCAAACCCTTGACGAACCACCGCTGCATCACCAGCACGACCACGGCAGGGGGCAGCAACGCAAGCATCGCGGTCGCCATCACGTACTGCCATTCGATCAGCGTGTCGCCGCCGGCCACCATCCGCTTGATGCCGATCACGACCGTGTACATGTCCTCGCGGGTCGTCACCAGCAGCGGCCACAGATATTGATTCCAACCGTAGATGAACATGATGACGAACAGCGCGGCGATGCTGGTTCGCGACAGCGGCAGCAGGATGTCGACGAAAAAGCGCATCGGCCCCGCGCCGTCGATGCGCGCGGCTTCCGCGAGCTCCTCCGGGACGGTGAGGAAGAACTGGCGGAACAGGAACGTGGCCGTCGCCGACGCGATCAGCGGCAGCGTGAGGCCTGCGTAGGTGTCAACCATGCCGAGTTCGGCGACCACCTGGTAGGTGGGCAGGATGCGCACCTCGACGGGCAGCATCAGCGTAACGAAGATCATCCAGAAGAACGTCCTGCGCAGCGGAAATCGGAAATAAACGATGGCGAACGCCGACAGCATCGAGATCGCGATCTTGCCGATCGCGATCGCCAGCGCCATCACCAGGCTGTTCCACATCATCCGTCCGACCGGCGCCTTCGACCCTGCCGTGCTGCCGTGCAGCAGCACCGCTTCGTAATTTTCCAGCAGGTGCGTGCCCGGCGTCATCTGCATCGGCACCGCCGTCACCTGGTCGAACGACAGCGTCGAGGCGACGAAGCCGACGTACAGCGGCAGCGCGACGATCGCGACGCCTGCGATCAGCACCAGGTGGCTGACAATCGATCCGAGGGGGCGATGTTCGACCATGCGTCAGCGATGTGCGATCAATACTGGACCTTGCGCTCGACAAAACGGAACTGGACGACGGTCAGTCCGATGACGATCGCCATCAGGACCACCGACTGCGCCGCCGAGCCGCCCAGGTCGAGCGCCTGCACTCCGTCCTGGTAGACCTTGAACACCAGGATGGCGGTGGCCTGCACCGGACCGCCGCCGGTAGCGGCATCGACGATGGCGAACGTATCGAAAAATGCATAGACGATGTTGACGACCAGCAGGAAGAAGGTCGTCGGCGAGAGCATCGGGAAGACGATCGTCCAGAAGCGGCGGGCCGGACCCGCGCCATCGATCGCCGCAGCCTCGATCAGCGACTTCGGGACCGATTGCAGGCCGGCCAGGAAGAAGAGGAAGTTGTAGCTGATCTGCTTCCAGACGGCGGCGATCACGATAAGGATCAGCGCCTGTCGCGCGTTCAACAGGTAATTCCAGTCGTAACCCAGCGCGCGCAACAGGTGCGTTATCACGCCAAGCGTCGGATTGAGCAGGAACACCCACAGCACCGCGGCGACCGCCGCCGCGACGGCGTACGGCCAGATCAGCAGCGTCTTGTACACCCTGGCGCCGCGGACCACGCGGTCGGCAAAGACCGCGAGCAGCAACGCTACCGAGAGACCGATGACGGTGACCAGGATGGAAAATACCGCCGTGATCTGGAACGACGCCAGGTAGCGCGGGTCGTTGAACAGGTCACGGAAGTTGTCGAACCAGACGAATTGCGTCCTGGCGGCAAACGCGTCCTGGATCAGCAGCGACCAGTACAGCGCCTGGCTCGCCGGCCAGAAGAAAAAGACCAGCGTGATGACGAGTTGCGGTGCGACGAGCGCGTACGGCAGCCACGGCGATTTGAAGACGACGCGCTTTTCCATCCCTTCCTCGTCGGGATCACCCCGCCGCGCGAATGCGGCGGGGAATCATCGGACGGGCGGCGCCCGTCCGCGCCGATGCTAGTTGCTGTTGGCCTTTTCGAACCGCTCGAGCTGCTCGTTGCCGAGCTTGACTGCCTCGTCCAGCGCCTGCTTGGCGTTCTTCTGGCCGCTCCAGACGCTTTCGAGCTCTTCGTCGATGATGTTGCGGATCTGCACGAAGTTGCCCAGCCGCAGGCCCTTGGAATTGGCAGTCGGCGGCTTGTTGGTCAATTCCTTGATGGCGATGTCGGTGCCGGGATTCGTTTGATAGAAGCCCTGCTTTCTTGTCAGGTCATAGGCCGCCAGCGTGATCGGCACGTACCCGGTCTTCTGATGCCAGTCGGATTGAACCTCGGGCGACGACAGGAAGGTGAAGAACTTGGCGATTCCCTTGTACATGTCCTTGTTCTTCTGGTTCAGCACCCACAAGGTCGCACCGCCGATGATCGTGTTCTGCGGCGCACCCTTGACGTCGGCGTAGTAGGGCAGCGTCGCCACGCGCCAGGCGAACTTGGCGCTGGCCTTGATGTTGGCGTACGAGCCCGACGAGGTCGTGATCATCGCGCACTCGCCGCTGGTGAATGACGCCAGCGGCTCGTCCTTCCGGCCCTTGTAAGTGAACTCGCCCTTTTTCGCCCAGTCGGCCAGATTCTGGATGTGCCTGACCTGCAGCGGGCCATTGAACTGGAGACGCGTGCCCGTGCCACCAAGGCCATTTTGCAAAGTGGAGAACGGCACGTTGTGCCAGGCGCTGAAGCTTTCGAGCTGGACCCACGACTGCCAGCCGGTAGTGAAGCCGCAGGCTGCACCCGATGCCTTGAGCTTCGCCGCCGCCTGCTCGACTTCGGGCCAGGTCTTGGGCGGATTGTTCGGATCGAGGCCCGCCTTCTTAAACGCGTCATCGTTGATGTACAGCACCTGGGTCGAGCTGTTGAACGGCATCGAGATCAGGTGGCCGGTCGTATCCGAGTAATACGACGAGACCGCGCCGAGGAATCCCTTGGGATCGAACGGCTCCTTCTGCTCGGCCATCAGCTGGTAGACCGGTTTGACGGCGCCCTTGGCGGCCATCATCGTCGCGGTGCCGACTTCGAACACCTGGACGATCTGCGGCGGGTTGCCGGCGCGATAAGCCGCGATTGCTGCGGTCATCGATTCGTCGTACTGGCCCTTGTAGATCGGCGTGACCTTGTACTCCGTTTGCGAGGCATTGAATTTGGTAGCGATCTCGCCGACGATGTCATTGAGTTTGCCGGTCATCGAGTGCCACCACTGGATTTCGGTGACTGCCTGAGCTTGTGTCGTCAGCGCCAGCAGCGCAACCGCGAGCGCTGCTCGCACCAAACTCGACTTGCCGCTCTTTATCATGGTTTCCTCCGTGGAAATGGAATTCTAGGCGGGCGAACGCCGATTATTCTATTGTAAACCGCCTTTTGCGTCAGCTGCGTGTCACCCGGCGCGCCGCGATCGCCCTATCGCAGCGCGTACGGCGATTCGTCAGTCCATCCGCCGCCCAGCGCTTTCATCAGATCGACCGAGGCAGACAGCAGCGCCTCGCGGTTGCGGATCAATGCGAGCTGCGAGGTGTTCAGCGTGCGCTGCGCATCGAGCACGTCGAGATAGGCCGAATACCCGGACTCGTAGCGCTCGGTGGACAAGTGCAGCGCGTCGCGCGCGGCATCGACGCTGGCCTGCAGATCGATCTCCGCGGCCGCCGTCTGGCTGACGTTGACCAGGGCGTCGGACACCTCGCGAAAGCCCGTCTGAATCGATTTCTGATAGGCGACCAGCGCCTGCTTCTGCCGCGCGGTCGTGGCGTCGACTTCGGCGCTCAGGCGCCCCGCCGTGAAGATCGGCTGCGCCAGCGCAAATCCGATCGACCAGATGCCGGCGCTGCTTCGTGCGAGCGAGCTCAAGGCCGCGCTTTCGGTGCCGACGTCTGCGGTCAAGGCGATCCGGGGCAAGAGCGCCGCTTTGGCGACGCCGATCTGCGCGTTGGCCGCGACCAGGTTTTCCTCCGCCTGCCGGATATCCGGACGCCGCTCGAGCAGCGTCGACGGCAAGTCGGCAGGCGGCATCGGCGGGACGGGCAGCTGGGCGAGATCGCCGGGGGCCAGCTTGAGATCGAGCCTGCCGGTGAGCGTGCCGAGCAGATGTTCGGCCAGCGCGCGCTGGCGCACGAGGTCCTTCAACTGGGCCGCGGCGTCCGAGCGCGCGCCGAGCGCCTGCGCGAGATCGAGACCGGACGCGAGTCCGCCGTCGACGCGACGGCGAACGACGCGCAGGTACTCCTCGCGCGTCGTCAGCGTCTCCCGCGTCGCGGTGACCTGCGCGTCGAGCGAGCGCAGCAGGAAATAGGTCTGCGTCGTCAGCCCCGACAGCGACAGCGTGACGACGTCCTTCGCATAGTGCGTCGCCAGGACTTGCGCACGCGCGCTTTCGAGCAGGCGGCGCAGCCTGCCCCAGAAGTCGATCTCGAAAGACGTCGACAGCGCGATGCGCAGATCGTTGCTTCTCAGGACCGGGGAAGGTGCCGCCACCGCGCCGCTCGAGCGCGTTCGCGCCGCGCTCGCGCCGAGATCGATCTCGGGAAACAGCGCCGCATTGGCTTCGCGCAGATCGGCATCGAACTCCTCGATCTTCGCCACCGCGGCCGCCACGTCGAGATTTTCCGACAGCGCCGTCGTGACCAGGTCGTTGAGGATCCGGTCGTCGTACAGCGTCCACCAGTCGGCGCGCAGCTTCGTCGTCGCCGTCGCGCCGGCGTCGGCCGTCGGAGCATCGGCGTAAGTCGGCGGCAGCGTCGTCTGCGGCCTCTGGTAGTTCGGCCCCACCATGCAGCCGGACAGCACCAGAGCAACCGCGGCCATCGCGCAGCGATGCATCACGCGGTCCTCTCTTCGACTCCCGCCGGCGCGCCCGCGGGCTTGGCGCGGCGTCGGGTGAGCAGCACGAAAAACAGCGGAATGAACAGCGTGGCGACAAAGGTCGCGGCGAGCATCCCGCCGAACACCCCCGTGCCCATCGAGCGCCGCGCCGCTGCGCCGGCGCCCGTCGCGAGCACCAGCGGCAAAACGCCCAGCACGAACGCCAGCGATGTCATTACGATCGGCCGGAAGCGCAGCCGCGCCGCCTCAAGAGCGGCGTCGACCGGCGACAGGCCTTTCGCCTGTTCCTGCGCGGCGAACTCGACGATAAGAATCGCGTTCTTGGCGGCGAGTCCGATCAGCACCAGCAATCCGATCTGGAAATAGACATCGTTGCTGAAGTTGCGCAGGAAGACCGCCGTCAGCGCACCGAACAGGGCGAACGGCACCGCGAGCAGCACCGCGACAGGCAGCGACCACCGCTCGTAATTGGCCGACAGGATCAGGAAAACCATGATGATGGCGAACGTGAACGCGAGGATGGACGCGGTACCGATGCGCTTTTCCTGGAAAGCCTGCCCGGTCCAGGCGATCGTATAGCCGGACGCCAGCGATTTCGCGGCGTCCTCGACCGCCGCGATCGCCTGGCCCGAGCTGACGCCCGCGACGCCGTTGCCGAGCACCTTGGCCGCGAGGAATCCGTTGTAGCGATCAAGCTGCTCGGGTCCGATGGCGTTCTTCACGCTGATCAGCGCCTTCACCGGAATCATGTCGCCGCCAGCCGAGCGGACATAGACATTGCCCAGGTCTTCCGGCTTCGAGCGATACGCACCTTCCGCCTGCAGCTGCACCCGATAGGTGTGGCCGAACTTATTGAAGTCGTTGACGTAAAGCACGCCCATCGTCGATTGCAGCGTATCGAACACGTCCTTCAGGGACACGCCGAGCGCCGCGGCTTTTTCGCGGTCGACGTCGACAAAGAGTTGCGGCGATGTCGGGCGATAGAAAGAAGCGATGCCGGTCAGCTCCTGGCGCTTGCGCAGCTCGCCCAGGAACTGCTGCAGATTCTGGTACAGCTTCTGCGGATCGGCGTCGGCGCGGTCCTGCAGGTAGACCTCGAACCCGCCGGCGCTGCCCAGGCCGCGAATGGCTGCGGGATTGAACGCCAGCAGCGTGCCCTTCGACAGCTTGCCGCCTTCGGCGATCACGTACTTCGTCAGGTCCTCGGCACTCGTCTTGCGCTCGTCCCAGGGCTTGAGCGGAATGAACATCGTCGCCGCGTTGCTTTTGTTGGCGCCGGCGATTACATCGAACCCGGCGACGACGAATACGTGCTCGACAGCCGGATGGCCGAGCAGAACTTTCTGTATCTCGGTGCCGGCCTCCTGCGTGCGTTGCAGCGTCGCACCGTCGGGCAACGTCAGCGAGCCCAGGATATAGCCCTGATCCTCCGGGGGCACGAAGCCGCCGGGCACGGTCCTGAACAGCAGCGCGTCCGCACCGAGGACGCCGACGAACAGCAGCACCGCGATCACCGCGTGGCGCACGGTGAGGCGCACGCCGCCGAGGTAGGTTTGCGTGAGCCAGGCGAAACCGCGGTTGAACGGGCGGAACAGGCGGTTTTCAACGTGCTGGCGCTTGAGCAGCAACGCGCATAACGCCGGGGTCAGGGTCAACGCGATCAGGCCCGAGATCGTGACGGCGGTCGCCACTGTCACGGCGAATTGCTGGTAGAGCTTGCCGGCGAGGCCGCCGAGAAATGCGACCGGCACGAACACCGACACCAGCACCAGCTCGATGGCGACGATCGCGCCGGTCACTTCCTTCATTGACTCGATCGCCGCTTCCTTGGGCGACAGGTGCCTTTCGGCCATCAGCCGCTCGACGTTCTCGAGCACAACGATGGCGTCGTCGACGACGATCCCCGTCGCGAGCACGATCGCGAACAAGGTCAGCGTGTTCAGCGTGAAGCCGAAAAGCATCAGGCCGCCGAACGCGCCGATCAGCGACACTGGCACCGCAATGATCGGGATCAGGGTTGCGCGCCAGCTCTGCAGGAAAACGAACACGACCAGCAGCACCAGGGCCGCCGCCTCTGACAAGGTGATGATGACCTCGTGAATCGACGAGCGCACGAAGCGGGTCGTGTCGAACGGAATGACCTGCGTGACGCCCTGCGGGAAACTCGTCGAAAGCCGGTCGATGCCGGCACGCACCGAATCGGCGACCTTGAGCGCGTTGCCTCCCGATTGCAGAAACACCGCGATGCCTACTGTCGGCTTGCCGTCGAGGTTCGTGAACGCGTCGTAGCTCACCGCGCCGAGCTCGATGCGTGCGACATCGCGAATCCGAAGCGCCCCGCCGGGTCCGGTCGAGCGCAGAAGAATATTGCCGAAGTCCTCGGGGTCGACCAGCCGCCCACGCGCGGTCACGGTGTACACCAGGGACTGCCCCGGCGGCGCGGGCTCGGCGCCGATTTTTCCGGCCGCATACTGGTTGTTCTGCGCGGCGATCGCCTGCGCCACGTCGGTCGTGGTGACGCCGAGCTGCGACATTTTCGCCGGATTCAGCCACACCCGCATCGAGTAGTCGCGCGCGCCGAAGATCGTCGCATCGGCGACCCCCGGGATACGCTTCAACTCGTCGAGCAGATTGATCGTCGCGTAGTTGGACAGATAAAGCGTGTCGTAGCGGGGATCGTTAGACCCCAGCGCGATCACCAACAGGATGTCGGTCGAGCGCTTTTGCGCCACGACGCCGGTCTGCCGCACGACATCGGGCAGGCGCGGCAGCGCGATCGCCACCCGATTGTTGACGTCGATCACCGCCTTGTCCGCGTTCGAGCCGACATCGAATGTGCAGGCGATCGTCAGCGTGCCGTTGGTCGCCGCCGTCGAGCTGAAGTAGATCAGGTTCTCGACGCCCGAAAGCTGCTCCTCGATCGGTGCGGCCACCGTCAGCGCCAGGGTCTCGGCGCTGGCGCCCGGATAGTTGGCGGTGATGACGACGGTCGGCGGCGCGATTTCCGGGTATTGCGCGACCGGCAGGACCTGCGATGCGATCAGGCCTGCGAGGGTAATGATGATCGCGATGACGCCGGCGAAAATCGGCCGGTTGATGAAGAACTGCGAAAACAAGGTCGCGTCGCCTATTTGTTGCCGGACGCGGCGGGCGCAGCCGTCGCCGGGGGCGTTGCCGCCGGGGCCTCGGTCACCGGAGCACCCGGTTGCACCTTGAGCAGGTTGTCGACCACGACCTTGTCGCCGGCGTTGAGGCCGGAAAGAATCGTCCAGTCCTTGCCGATCCAGTCTCCGGTCGTCACTGGCCGCGACTGGGCTTTGCCGGCGGCATCGACGGTAAAGACGAGATTGCCTTTCTCGGTCTGCACGACGGCAGCCTGCGGCACGAGAAATACCTTGTCGCGCTCGCCGGCGGTGATGCGGACGGTGACGAATTGCCCCGGCAGCAGCAGTTCGCGCGGGTTGTCGAACTCGGCACGCAATTGCTGCGTGCCGAGGCGTGTATCGATCGCGGTCGCGGCGAAGTTGAGCCGGCCCTTGAGCGGATACGGCGAACCGTCCGGGAGCAACAGCTCCATGCCGACCGGCGTCGCCCGGTTCAGGCGGCCTTCGGGTAACTTGGCCAGATCCGCCTCGGCGAGGCTGAAGCGGACCCACACGGGCGTCACCTGGTTGATCGTCGTAAGCAGGCTGCCGTTGGCGTCGGTCGTGATCAGCGTTCCGATCGAATGCTCTGCACGCCCGCTGATGCCGCCCAGCGGTGCCGTCACGTGCGTATACGAAAGATTCAGCTCGGCCTGCCGGATCGACGCATTGGCTTGTTGGATCGCCGCCTCGGCGAGTTGCCGCGAGGACGTTGCGTCGTCGTATTCCTTGCGACTCACCGCGCGGTCTTCGACGAGCGGCTTCAATCGCGCCTCTTCGCGCCGCGCCTGGTCGACCTGCGCGGTCGCCTGTGCGAGCTGCGCCCGCGCCTGCGCCAGCGCGATCTCGTACGGAGCGCGATCGATCTCGAACAGCGGCGCGCCCTCCTTCACCGCATCGCCTTCGTTGTAGAACTGCTTTTGCAGAATGCCCGCGACCCGCGCGCGCACCTCGACCTGCTTCGAGCCTTCGACCTGTCCGACGACGTCGAATCGGATCGGGACCTTTCGCGGCTCGACCGTGAGCATGTGCACCGGAATGGGCGCCGGTTCAGCCGCGGGAGCGGCCGGCGCCGCGTCGCGGCCGCAGGCGACGAGCAGCCCCGCAGCGAAGAGCGCTGCGGACCACGGCACGACGTACCAGCACAACAGGCGCAAAAAGGGCATCACTGCGTTCCCGAACGACGGCATGACAGGGATCGAAAAAGATAGGCGCGCTATTCGGCGCGCTATTCGGTCCAAGCGCGCGAGCGCACGATTATATACAATCGCCGACAGCACATGACATGAGGATCATTCCGATGTTCGTTCGCGCCGTTGCCGCCATGCTGGCGGGCGTTCTGTTGTCGTTGTCACCGCGATTGCTGGCCGCCGAGCAGGCCTACCCGTCCAGGCCGATCCGCCTGGTCGTGCCGTTTCCCGCCGGCGGGTCGCTCGACGTGATCGCGCGCGCGATCGGACAGAAGCTCTCGATCGCCTGGGGGCAGCCGGTGATCATCGACAACCGGCCGGGTGCCGGCGGCAACATCGGCGCCGACTTGGTCGCGAAAAGCGCGCCCGACGGCTACACGATCCTCGAGGGCGCATTGTCGACGCACGCGGTCAACGTCAGCCTTTACAGCAAGATGCCGTACGATCCGATCAAGGATTTCGCGCCGATTACGCTGGTCGCGGTCACGCCGAACGTGCTGGTGCTCAATCCTTCGGTGCCGGCCAATTCGGTCGCCGAGCTGATCGCCTATGCCCGGGCCAATCCGGGCAAGCTCGCGTTCGGCTCGGGCAGCAACGGCAGCGCCGGCCATCTCGCTGGCGAGCTGTTCAAGACCGAAGCGCACGTCGACATGGTGCACGTGCCGTACAAGGGCGCCGCGCCCGCAATGCAGGACCTGCTCGGCGGCCAGATCCAGCTGATGTTCGACAATCTGGCGAATTCGATGCAGCAGGTGCGCGCGGGCAAGTTGAAGGCGCTCGCGGTGACGACGGCCAAACGCTCGCCTCTGGTCCCCGACCTGCCGACGCTAGCCGAAACCGGCTTGCCCGGCTTCGATATCTATACGTGGTGGGGCTTCATGGCGCCGGCGGGCACGCCGAAGGAAATCATCGCCAAGTGGAACGCCGAGGTGGCGCGCATCCTGAACACACCGGAAATGCAGGCCTACTTCGCGCAGCAGGGCGCCGAGCCCTCGCCGACCTCGCCCGAGCAGTTCATGGCGCTGATCCAGGGCGAGATCCCGAAGTACGCCAAGATCATCAAGGCGTCGGGCGCCAAGGTCGATTGATCCGAAACAACCGGACAAGGGGGAAAACGTGATTCGAATACTGCAACGTACGACGCTCGGCGCGCTGGCCTTGCTGCTCGCCGCCGGCGCCTGGGCCCAGGCCTATCCCACCAAGCCGATCCGGCTCGTCGTGCCCTTCCCCGCTGCCGGAACCACCGACATCCTCGCGCGCGAAGTCGCGCAGCGGCTCTCCGAGTCGTTCGGCCAATCGGTCATCGTCGACAACCGCCCCGGGGCGGCGGGTAATATCGGCTCGGATCTGGTCGCCAAGAGCGCGCCGGATGGCTACACCTTGCTGATGGGAACGGTCGGAACGCACGCGATCAATCCCAGCCTTTACACCAAGATGCCCTACAACCATGTGAAGGATTTCGTGCCGATCGTCCTGGTCGCCGGCGTGCCCAACGTGCTCGAGGTGACGCCGAGCCTGCCGGTCAACTCGGTCGCCGACCTGATCAAGCTCGCCAAGGAGAAGCCCGGTCAGCTCAACTTCGCTTCGTCGGGAAGCGGGACGTCGATCCACCTTTCGGGCGAACTCTTCAAGACGATGACCGGCGTCGACATGATGCACGTGCCATACAAGGGCAGCTCTCCCGCTCTTACCGACTTGATGGGCGGACAGGTACAGCTGATGTTCGACAACCTTCCGTCGTCACTCGCGCAGATCAAGGCCGGGAAGCTTCGCGCGATCGCGGTGACTTCCGCGCAGCGCTCGCCCGCGCTGCCGAATATTCCGACGATCGCCGAGAGCGGGTTGCCGGGCTTCGAGGCGAGCTCATGGTTCGGCATACTGGCGCCGGCAGGAACGCCGCCGGCGGTCGTCGCGCGAATCAATGCCGATGTCAACCAATGGTTGCAGACCGGCGAAGCGAAGGAGAAGCTGCTCGCGCAAGGCGCTGTCCCGGCGGGCGGCACGCCCGAGCAGTTCGCCGCTCATATCCGCGCCGAAACCGAAAAATGGGCGAAGGTCGTTAAGCTTTCGGGCGCCAAGGTCGATTGAGGCTTTAGCGCAGCCACGCGACCCACGCGACGACGAGCCATGCCGCGATGAACGCGATACCGCCCAGCGGCGTGATCGCGCCGAGCCAGCGTGCGCCGGTCAGCGCGAGCAGGTAAAGACTGCCGGAAAACAGCATAAGGCCGGCGAGCAGCAGCCACGCCGCCCAGCTCAGCAGCGGCGCGTCCCACTGCAGCATCAGCAAGGCGAGCGCGAACAGGCCCAGCGCATGCCAGAAATGGTACTGCACGGCCGTTTGGTAGACGGACAGCATGTCCGGCGCCAGCCGCGACTTCAGCGCATGCGCGCCGAACGCGCCCAACGCGACAGCGGCGGCAAGGGCGAACGAGGCAACGAGAAGACAGATCTTGCCGTTCATCGCGGCCTCCCGCGGTTGATGTGCGCAATTCGTCTACAATGACGCACTGTCGCTCCTGCGAGGCGCGCGGCGCGTCTGCGGTAAGGATAGCACCATGACGATTCAATGCCTTCACGTCGGCACGCGGCTCTCGGAGATCGCATGAAGCCCATGGCCGTCCCTTCGACGTCGACCGCATCGCTCGCCACCGACGCGCGTGCCGCACCCGGCGCGGGTGCGCCACTGCCGGTCACGCGCGCGATGTTCGATGAGCTGATGGTGCCCTGCTACGCGCCGGCGGCGTTCATTCCGGTGCGCGGCGAGGGCTCGCGCGTCTGGGATCAGCAGGGCCACATGTACATCGACTTCGCCAGCGGCGTGGCCGTCACCGCGCTGGGTCATTGCCATCCGGCGATGGTGCGCGCACTGACCGAGCAGGCGCGCACGATATGGCATGTGTCGAACTGGATGACCAACGAGCCGGCGTTGCGGCTGGCGAAAAAGCTGATCGATGCGACTTTCGCCGAGCGCGTCTTTTTCTGTAACTCCGGCGCGGAAGCGAACGAAGCGGCGCTGAAGCTTGCGCGGCGTTACGCGCACGATCACTTCGGGCCGGAGAAGTTTCGCGTGGTCTCGACGCTCAACGCGTTTCACGGGCGGACGCTGTTCACGGTGACCGCGGGCGGCCAGGCGAAGTACGCGACCGGCTTCGGCCCGGCGCCGACCGGATTCACCCACATACGCTACAACGACGTCGCAGGACTGGAAGCGGCGTTCGCCGAAGAAGGCGGCGACGACATCTGCGCGGTGATCCTGGAGCCGATGCAGGGCGAAGGCGGAATGATCCCCGGCACGCCGGAATTCCTGGGTGCGGCGCGGCGCCTGTGCGACGAGCACGACGCGCTGTTGATCCTGGACGAAATCCAGAGCGGCATGGGCCGCACCGGCGCGCTGTTCTCGTACATGCAGAAGGGCATCGTCCCCGACATCCTGACCAGCGCCAAGGGCCTCGGCGGCGGCTTTCCGATCGGGGCGATGCTGACCACCGCCGAAGTGGCGAGCTCGTTTTCGGTCGGCGTGCACGGCACCACGTATGGCGGCAATCCGCTGGCCTGCGCGGTAGCCGGCGCGGTGTTCGACATCGTCAACACGGTCGAGGTGCTCGACGGCGTCAAGGCGCGGCACGCGCTCTTCGTCGAGGGACTGCGCACGATCAACGGCCGGCGCGAGGTCTTCGCCGACATCCGCGGCGAAGGTGTGTGGATCGGCTGCGAGCTCTTGCCGCGATGGCACGGCAAGGCCACCGACGTCATGCGCGCCGCGAGCGACGCCGGACTGATCGTGCTGATGGCCGGGCCCGACGTCGTCCGCATCGCGCCGTCGCTGGTGATCAGCCTCGACGAAATCCTCGAGGGGCTGGCGCGGCTCGAAACGGCGCTGGGCAGGTCGCTCGGCTGAACGGCGTTTCCGGACCGCGGCGCGCGGTGACGCGAACGCTCCTCTCCGCCGTGCGCTGACGTCAAGACGATGTTCACCGTCCGCCCGATCGAGCAAGCCGATCTGCCCGCGCTGTTCGCGCTGTCGGAGAGAAGCGGCGCCGCACTCACTACGTTGCCGGCCAACGCCGAGCGTCTGGGCTCGCGCATCGAGCGATCGCTCGCGTCCTTCGCCGGCCGCGCCGGCAACGCCGAAGCCTGCTATGTGTTCGTGCTGATCGACGGGGCAACGCAAGCCGTGGTCGGCATCAGCGCGATCGAAGCCGCGGTCGGGCTCGCCGAGCCCTGGTACAACTACCATGTCGGCACGCAGGTCCACGCCTCGCGCGAGCTGGACGTGTACACCAGCGCACCGACGCTGTTCCTGAGCAACGATCACACCGGCAACAGCGAGCTGTGCTCGCTGTTCCTGGACGCGCGCTACCGGCATGGCAAGAACGGGCCACTGCTGGCCAAGGCGCGACTGTTGTTCATCGCCGAGTTCGCCGATCGCTTCGCCCCGAAGGTCATCGCCGAAATGCGCGGCCGGCTCGACGCCGACGGCAAGAGCCCGTTCTGGGAAGGCCTGGGCCGCCATTTTTTCACGATCGAGTACTCGCGCGCCGACTACCTGACCGGCATCGGCCAGAAGGCGTTCATCGCCGAGCTGATGCCGCGCCATCCGGTCTACACGACGTTGCTGCCGGCGGACGCGCGCGCGGCGATCGGCGAAGTACATACCGACACGCTGCCGGCGCGCGCGATGCTCGAATCGGAAGGATTTCGCTACGAAGGCTACGTCGACATCTTCGACGCGGGACCGACGCTCGAGTGCTTTCGCGACGACATCCGCGCCGTGCGGCAGTCGCAGATTCTGCCGGTGAATATCGGCGAAGAGGACCCGGTTCCGGACAGCCTGAGCGAGGACGTCCTGTGGCTGGTCGCGAGCCGGCATTTCGCTGCGTTCCGCGCGATCCTCTGCCCGGCCCCGGCGCGCATCGCGCAGTTTCCGCTGCTGCCGCATGCCGCGGAGGCGCTGGGTGTGCAGGACGGCGACTCGGTGCGCGCGGTTCCTCTCTCGCCGCGCGACCGCTAGAAACGGGTTGCGGCCAACGATGCCGAATTCCGAACCAGCGGCCGCCGAAGTCAATTTCGACGGCCTTCCCGGCCCGACGCACAACTACAGCGGGCTTGCGACCGGCAATCTCGCCTCGGAGCGCAACCGCGCCTCGGTCGCCAATCCGCGCCTTGCCGCGCTGCAGGGCCTGGCCAAGATGAAGGCGCTCGCCGATCGCGGTTACGCGCAGGCGGTGCTGCCGCCGCACGAGCGACCCGACGTTTTCGCACTGCGCGCCCTCGGATACCGCGGCGATGATGCGTCGGTCATTGCGAGCGCGGCTCGGGACAATCCGCCGCTGCTCGCCGCCTGTTCGTCCGCCGCCGCGATGTGGACCGCCAACGCGGCAACCGTGAGCCCGTCGGCGGACACCGCCGACCACCGCGTGCATTTCACGCCGGCGAATCTGGTGTCGCATTTCCACCGTGCACTGGAGGCGCCGACGACGACGCGCGTGCTGCGCGCGATCTTCGCCGACGAGCGCCGCTTTGCCGTGCACGAGCCGCTGCCGGCGAGCCCTCAATTCGGCGACGAAGGTGCTGCCAATCACACCCGATTGGCATCCGATCCCGAGGCACCCGGCATCGAGCTCTTCGTCTACGGGCGCGTCGGGTTCGACACGGCGGCGGCTTCCCCCTTGCGCTTTCCGGCGAGGCAGACGCGCGAAGCCTCGGAGGCGGTCGCGCGGCGCCACGGCCTCGACGCTGCGCGCACGCTATTCGCGCAGCAGAGCCCGGCCGCGATCGACGCCGGCGTGTTCCATAACGACGTGATCGCCGTCGGTCACGATACGGTGCTGTTCTGTCACCAGCGCGCCTTCGTCGACCAGGAGACGGTGCTGGCAAGGCTCTCGGCAGCCGTCGGCGACGCATTCACGCCGATCGTCGTGCGCGATGCCGACGTGAGCGTCGAGCGCGCGGTGGCGAGCTATTTGTTCAACAGCCAGCTCCTCACACGCGCCGGCGGCGGCATGTTGCTGGTCGCGCCGGCCGAATGCACCGAGGATCCGGCGGTCGGTGCATATCTGGCGCGGCTGGTCGGATCGGGCGGGCCGATTCGGGAAGTCCTGACATTCGATCTGCGCCAGAGCATGAGAAACGGCGGCGGCCCGGCGTGCCTGCGCCTGCGCGTCGCGCTCACCCTCGCCGAACGCGACGCGATCGGGGCGAACGTGTGGCTGAATGATGCGTTGCACGCGGCGCTGGTCGCGTGGGTCGAGAAACATTATCGCGACCGGCTTGCACCCGCAGATCTCTCCGACCCGGCGCTGCTGTTCGAAGGACGCCGCGCGCTCGACGAATTGTCCGCGCTGCTGCGCCTGGGCAGCATCTATCCTTTCCAGCGTAGCGGTTAAGACCGCGTCGAGCGCAACAAGCCCGCGCCGTCAGCCAACGTTCGCGGCGAGGCGGAACAACAGCGGAACCTCGAGCGTCTTGGCATGCGAAACGCCATGCGCCCACAGCCCGTCCTCGCCCCAGCAGTCGCCGTGATCGGCGCAAACAATCACC
This sequence comes from Betaproteobacteria bacterium, assembly GCA_003153475.1. GTDB lineage: Bacteria > Pseudomonadota > Gammaproteobacteria > Burkholderiales > Casimicrobiaceae > PALSA-1003. Next base: position 20,694 of record PLYT01000048.1, read on the forward strand.
GTGCCGTCCGCGAAACGCTCGAGCAGCGGCGCCAGCGCCGCATCGCAATATTCAATGCACGCGATTTGCCGCCGCCTCGCCTCGGCGGCGTCATTGTTGTTCCCGAACGGCACGCTCGGGTTGTAAGCCCCATCCCACGAAGCGCCATCGTGCCAGTACGGGACGTGCGTCTCGGCCAGATTGAGAAAGACGAAGGGCGGCGCGCCCGGCTTGACCTTCAGCAGCGTGCTGTCGATCCACGTGATTTGTTTTTTCAGATTGGGTCCACCGGCGAAGCCGAAGGCGTCGAAGTCCACGCTTAATACGCGGCCGGTCGGATGCTCGGGATTGAACCAGTTCACTGCACCGCTGCCGATCGTCCGGTAGCCCAAATTCTTCAGGCCGTCGATGACGTTGCGTCCCTTCAGCGTCATGTAGGGCGCGACGACGCCGGGATCGCCGCCGCCATCCATACGAAAGATCTTGCCATATTTCGGATTGATGTACGGCTCGCGGCGCAGCGGGTCGCCGGGCGTGAATCCCATGAAAAACGCCGCATGCGAGGCAAAGGTGAAATGCGACGGCGACTGCGCGCGCACCAGCGGGCCGATCGCGCTCAGGTTCGGCGTCTTCGCTTCGACGAACGCGTCGTAGCGGCACGAGTCGAGCGTGACGAACAGGATCGGCGGCAGCATGATCTTCGGGAGTGGCAGGGCTTGTTGACGCGACTTGGCCGCGCATTTTACCGCAGCCGCCGCACGAGTCGGCGCGAAGCGCCGGCCCGTGTGCCTAATCGATCAGTGCCTCGGGCAGCGTGCGGTGCCGGCGCACCGGCGACCAGAGCACGGCGGCGGCCGACAGCAAAAGCCCGAGCAGGCCGACCGTAAGCAAGGTCGACCGCAAGCCGATCTCGCTCGCCAGCGCGCCGCCGACGAGCGAACCGATCGGCGCGGAGGCGACGGTGACAAAACGCATCGTCGCCGTCATGCGGCCAAGCAGCCGGTCGGGCGTGATCGCCTGTCGCAGCGACAGATAGTTGATCGCGTACAGGATCGCGCCGAAATCGAACACCAGCATCGCCGTCCCGAGCAGCAAGGTCGCGACCCATGGCGGTCCGGCGATCAGGCCGTACGCCTGCCAGCCGAAAGCCGACAGGATCAGCCCATGGACGATCACCGGGCCGATACCGAACCGCGCCGACAAGCGCTCGGCCAACGCCGACGCGAGCACGCAGCCGGCGCCACCAAACACAAAACAGATGCCGATCGCGCCGGCCGACAGGCCGAGATCGCGCGTCGCGAACAGGATCAGCACGGCGACCTGCATGTGATGCAGGAACTGCCATGTTCCGGCCAGCCAGGCGAGACCCCACAGCGTGCGGTTGCCCCAGACGAGCTTCAACCCCTCGCCGATCTCCAGCCATACGCCGCCGTTGCCACCCTCGCGCGCGACATCGTTGCGGGCCTTGATCCGGCGCAGCATCAGGGCGGAAGCGAAAAACGTCATCGCGTCGAGCGCGATCGCGAACGGCGCGGTCAGGACGTAGATCAGCCCGCCGGCGATACCGGGACCGATCAGCGCCGCGGAAGTCTCGCCCAGCGTTACCTTGGCGTTGGCTTCGACCAGTCGCTTGCGGCCCGCCATTTGCGCCAGCAGCACCTGGTAGGCGGCGCCGCCGACGACGTTCTGCATGCCGCACAGGAAGCCGACGGCGAACAGGATTTCCATCGACAGCACGCCGAACCACGCGGCGATCGGAATCGCGAGCAACGCAAAGCCCCGCCCGACGTCCGCGGCAATGATGACCGGGAGCTTGCGCACCCGATCGAGCAACACGCCCGCGTGCAGACTCACCAGCGCGAACGGCAGCGTCTCGAGCGCGACCAGGATGCCCATTTGCATCGGCGTCGCGTTGAGCAGCAGTGCCGCAGTCAACGGCAGCGCCAGATTGGTGATCTGCGCGCCGAACGAGGTGACCGTCAGCGATACCCAGAGCCTCCGGAAACTCGCGGAGAGCCACAGGCCGCGGAAATTGCGGCGAAACCAGCGCTGTAATTTATCGGTGTCGTTCATCGTTCGTTTCCTCCGGCCGCGCTGGTCAAAAAGCGCAGCCGCCGGTCAATCGCCACCGGCGAGAAACGAAACGCGGGATGCAATACCCGGATTACGGTTCCGCCGTACCCGGCGGGACCGCCCGGGCAGCTAGGGTCGCAGCAGCGGCGTCCCCGACCCGAGGCCGGAGAAATGCGCGCCGAAGGGAATCTCCCATGCGAACGCGCGCGCCGCGATTGCAATCGCGGTGACGAAGGTCGTCGGCGTTCTGGTCATGGCAGGATTGCCCCTTGAGGTGTGATTGAAATCGACGCCAGTTTACGCGAGATCGGCGACGCGACGCAATCGCAGCGTGCACTATGCGCGCGCTCGCCGCCGACAGTGTCGCATTTGTGCGACGCCGCGCGTTGCACAAATGCTGAATCGAAACGTCATTCCCGCGAAGCGGCGACCCGGCGTCGTTCGGCATACGCCACGGGGTTCCTGCTTGTGCGGGAACGACAACCAGTCAGCCCCCTGCCGCCTTCCGCTTGAGATCGATGTCGTAATACGGCCAGGGATGCACGTAGAACGTGTTGTATTTATAGCCTTCCAGCCACGGCTGCACCAGTATGGTTTCGCGCCGATAGACGCTCAATTGCCATGGCGCGTAGCCGGTGACGAGCTCGGACAGGCGGCGAAATACTTTCAGACGCTCCGGACCCTCGGGTATCACCCGCGCGCGCGCAAAGAGGGCATCGAACTCCGGCAGGCGGAAGCGTGAAAGGTTCTGGTCCCCTGCGTTCGGCCCGTAGAGCAGCTCGAAAAAATCGATGCCGTCCGGCGTCGAGCTCGTATTCGCCAGCGTCCACATCTGCAGCTTGCCCGCGCGACCCATCTTTAGGAGATCGGGCCACTTCTGCTTGACGAATTCGACGCGCAGGCCGACCGCGGCGAGGCTCTTCTGCCACAGCTCGTCGTACAAGCGGTCGCTGCTCGACGGCGGTGACGCCAGCGATAGGACCAGCGGCTTGCCGTCCGGAAGGTCGCGCCAGCCGTCGCCGTCGCGGTCGACGTAGCCGAACTTGTCGAGCAGGGCTTTCGCGCCCGCGACGTCGTAGCGCGCGGAACCCTGGAACTTCGGATCATGGCCTTCGACGTTGGGCGGCAACGGTTGCGTCGAGCGCTCGGCCTGACCCTGGCGCGCGATGCGGATGTCCTCGTCGACGTTGTAGGCCATGCTGATCGCGCGGCGCAGCGCGACCTTGTCCTTGGTGAGCCCGCCCACCACTGGGTCTTCCATATTGAAATAGGTGTAGACGACCGCGGGCTGAATGCCGGTGCCGACACGGATGCCGCGCTTGGCGAGCTCGGGCTTGAGCTTCTGGTCCGGATTCAGCACGTTCCAGATCAGCTCGTTGGGCACCTGCAGGTAATCGAGGTCGCCGCTCTGGAATGCGAGCAGCCGCGGATTCGATTCCTCCAGGATGCTGATTTCGATCCGGCCGATGATCGGAATCTTCTTGCCGCGCATTGTCGCGAGCAGCGCCTTGTCCGCAGGATCGGCGCTGTCCGGATAGCTCATGTCGCGAAAGCCCGGGTTCGCCTCGAGCGTGATGCGCTGGCCGCGGCGCCAGTCCTTGAGCCGGTACGGCCCGGTGCCGACCGGGTTGGCCATCGCCCAGCCGCTGGCGTCACCATAAGCCTCGACGACTTCGCGCGCGACCGCGGCCGTGTTGATCGTCGTCAGGTCCGACAGCAACGAATACTCGGGCTGGTCGAACTTGAGCCGGATCGTGTAGCGGTCGATCGCCTGCAAACCTTCGATCGGCGCGTCGTAGTCGAACCTCGCACCGGGTTTTTTGGCGGCCGCGATCGGCGCGGCGATGCCGGCGAGCTTGCCGTCGAACACGGCCAGCGCCGGCGAGCGCGTCTTCGGGTCGAGGATGCGCTTCCACGCGTAGACGAAATCGCCGGCGACGAGCTCGCGCTTGTTCCCCTTGAACGCCGGATCGTCGGCGAAGTAGATGCCCGGCCGGACCTTGATCGTCCAGGTCCTGCCGTCGGCCGAGATGTCCGGCAGTGCCGCCGCGACGCTGGGCACGAGCTTGTACGGGCGCGCCAGGAGATCGTAGACGTAGAGCGTGTCGAAGATCGCGCGGTTGACGTATTGCGAATACAGATCGTTCACCGCCGCCGGATCGAAGCCGGTCTCTGCGATCGGCATCGCAACGTGCAGAACCTTGTTCGGATCGGCGGCATACGCGCCGAAGGTTCCGGCCAGCGCCAGCGCGAGAGCTAGCCCGCGCGCCACGGCGACGAATACGGCGAATTCACGTCTGGCGATCATTTGAGCGCGGACGCCCGGCGCGCCGGGTCGATGTCGAGATATTGCCAGGGATGCTGCTGAATCGGGTTGTACTTGTATCCGAGCAGCCAGGGCTGCACCAGCGCGTTCTCGTAGCGGTAGATCGTCACCGCCCATGGCACGTAGATGCCGATGAGCTCGGTCATGCGTCGGATCAGCCTCTCGCGCTCGGGTCCGTCCGGCAAGGCGCGGGCACGCACGTAGAGATTGTCGTACTCGGGAAGCTTGAAACGCATAAGGTTGGAGAATCCGGCGTTCTCGCCATAGAGCAGGCCCAGGAATCCAAAACCTTCCGCTGTCACGCTGATGTTCGCCGCCTGCCAGACCTGCAGTTGCCCAAGCCGCGCCGCCTTGAGCTGGTCCGGCCATTTCTGCTTGACGAATTCGACGCGCAAGCCGACCTCGGCGAGGTTGCGCTGCAACAGCTCGTCCTGTTGGCGCGCCAGCGTGTCCGGCGGCGACGAAAAACGCAGCGTCAGCGGCTGCCCGTCGGGTGCCTCGCGTAGCCCATCGCCGTCGCGATCCGTGTACCCGAACTTGTCGAGCAGCGCGCGAGCGCCCGCGGCGTCGCGTCGACCCGCCTTGTCGATTCTCGCGTCGTAGCCGCTGACGTTGGGTGGAATGAACTGTGTCGCGCGGCGGGCTTGGCCGTGCCTGATCACCCGTGCGTCCTCCTCCGCGTCATAAGCCATCGCGATCGCACGGCGCAGTGCGATCCTGCCGTTGTCATAGCCACCGACGACCGGGTCTTCCATGTTGAAGGCGAGACCGGTGATCACGGGCTGCGCATCGCGCTCGAGGCGAATGCCCTTTTGAGCGAGCCTCTGCTTGAGCTTGTTGCCCGGGTCGAGGACATTGCTCGCAAGCTCCGGCGGCACGAGCAGGTAGTCCTGAAGGTCCTGCTCGAACGAAAGCAGGCGCGGATTGGCTTCTTCGATGACGCTGATCTCGATTCGCCCGATCATCGGCATCCGCTTGCCTGCGAGCCCCTTCGCCAGCGCGCTGTCGGCCACATCGCTGCTCGCCTGGTAGCGCTCTTCGCGAAAGCCTGGATTGGCTTCGAGCACGATCCGCTGGCCGCGGCGCCACTCGGCCAGCCGGTACGGACCGGTGCCGACCGGATTCGCCATCGTCCATCCGTTGGTCTCACCGTAGGCTTCGACGACTTCGCGCGCGACCGCGGCGCTGCCGGCGATGGTCAGGTTGGACAGCAGCTCGGCGTCGGGGAAGTTGAGCTGCAGGCGCAGCGTATAGCGCTCGAGGGGCCTCAAGCCTTCGATCGGAGCGTCGTAGTCGAATTTACCGGTCTGTCTTGCCTTGGCCACGACCGCGTCGGCGCCGACGAAGCGTCCTTCAAACACGTTCAACGAGTTCGAACGCATCGCGGGATCGAGTGTGCGCTTGAGCGAATAAACGTAGTCCGCGGCGGTAAGTTCGCGGCGGCGTCCCTTGAACACCGGATCGTCGGCAAAGTAAATGCCCGGCCTGACCTTGATCGTCCACGTCATGCGATCGGCTGAAATATCGGGCAAGGCAGCCGCGGTATTCGGAACCACCTTGAACGGCCGCGCCAGGTAGTCGTACTTGTACAGCGCATCGAAAATGACGCGGTTGACATAGTTCGAATAGGCGTCGCCCGCCGCCTGTGGATCGAAGCCGGTCTCGGCGACCGGGATCGCGACACGCAACACCTTGCCCGGATCGGCGGCATGTGCGGGCGCGAACGCCGCCGCGGCGAGCCACACGAACCATGCCACGATGGCGCGCCGGCGCGGCCATGGCGCAAGCATGCTAAAGCAGCTTTTCGATGTCGGCCGTGATCGCCTCGGGCTCAACCTTGGGCGCATAGCGTTCGACGACCTCACCCTTGCGGTCGACGAGGAACTTGGTGAAGTTCCACTTGATCGCCTCCGAGCCGAGCAGCCCCGGCTTGGCTGTCTTCAGGTACTCGTACAACGGCGCCGCGTTCTTGCCGTTGACGTCGACCTTGGCGAACAGCGGGAAGGTCACGCCGTAATTGACCTCGCAGAACGACTCGATCTCTTCCTCGCCGCCGGGCTCCTGCGCGCCGAACTGGTTGCAGGGAAAGCCCAGCACCTCGAGCCCGCGCGCGTGCATCTTCTTGTACAGCGCCTCGAGACCCTTGTATTGCGGCGTGAAACCGCATTGGCTCGCAGTGTTGACGATCAGCAGAACCTTGTCCTTGTACTGGGCGAGCGACTGCGGCTTGCCGTGGATGTCGGTGACCGAGAAATCATAGAGGCCTGCCATGGCGAGACTCCGAAAAATGGATCGCTCGATTATGCGCTGCCGGCATCCCGCGTGCGAGCGCCCGCCTCGGCCGTCGAGTCCGGCGGCGTGCCGAAGCCGCCGCCGCCGGGCGTCCTGATCACAAACACGTCGCCCACACGCATGTCGACCTGGCAGGTCGCGCCGAATTCCTCTTTCTCGCCGCCAGTGCGCTCGACCCAGTTACGTCCCGGCTCGCCCGCGTGGCCGCCGGCGAGTCCGAACGGCGGCACACGCCGGCGATTGGCGAGCATCACCGCGGTCATCGGCTCGAGGAAGCGCACGCGTCGCTCGCCGCCGTCGCCTCCGCGGTGCGCCCCGGCGCCGCCGCTGCCGGGACGAATGCGAAACTCGTCGAGCCGCACCGGAAAGCGCCATTCGAGCACTTCCGGGTCGGTCAGCCGCGAGTTGGTCATATGCGTCTGCACGACGCTCGCGCCGTCGAAATCCGGCCCTGCGCCCGAGCCGCCGGCGATCGTCTCGTAGTACTGGTAGGTGTCGTTGCCGAACGTAAAGTTATTCATCGTGCCCTGTGACGCGGCGAGTACGCCGAGTGCGCCGTAGAGCGTGTCGGTGATCGCCTGCGAAGTCTCCACGTTGCCGGCGACGACGGCGGCTGGATAACGGGGCGAGAGCATCGATCCTTCCGGGATGACGATGTCGAGCGGCTTCAGACACCCGGCGTTCATCGGAATCTCGTCGTCGACCAGCGTGCGAAAGACGTACAGCACCGCCGCCTTGCATACCGCCGACGGCGCGTTGAAATTGGTTGGCTGTTGCGCACTGGTCCCGGTGAAATCGATCCGCGCTTTGCGCCCTGCCTTGTCGATCGAGATCGTGACGGCGATTTTCGCGCCGCTGTCCATCTCGTATTCGAAATGGCCGTCGGTCAGCACGTCGAGCACGCGGCGCACCGCCTCCTCGGCATTGTCCTGTACGTGCTTCATGTACGCGCGCACGACCGGAAGCCCGAAATGCGCGACCATGCGCAGAAGCTCATCGATGCCTTTGGCGCAAGCCGCCACCTGCGCCCGCAGATCAGCGAGGTTCTGCCCGATGTTGCGCGACGGATAGCGTCCCGAGCCGAGGATCGCGCGCATTTCGTCATCGAGAAAGCGCCCCTGCGCGACCAGCTGCACGTTGTCGAGCAGCACCCCCTCCTCGTCGACGTGGGTCGAATCCGACGGCATCGAGCCCGGGGTCGTTCCTCCGATGTCGGCGTGATGGCCGCGCGACGCGACGTAGAACTCCGGGCGAGGAGATTCCTTTCCAGGTTCGGCCTCGGACTCATCGTCGAGAAAGACCGGGGCGATGACCGTGACGTCGGGCAGGTGCGTGCCCCCGTTGTAGGGCGCGTTGAGCACGAACACGTCGCCTGATCGCATCGTGCCGGCGCGGCGATCGATGATCGTCCTGACGCTTTCGCCCATCGAGCCCAGATGCACCGGCATGTGCGGGGCGTTGGCGATCAGATTGCCTTCGGCGTCGAACAGTGCACAGGAGAAATCGAGACGCTCCTTGATGTTGACCGAGTACGCGGTATTGGCGAGCGTCACGCCCATCTGCTCGGCGATGGCCATGAACAGGTTGTTGAACACCTCCAGCAGCACCGGGTCGGCGCTGGTTCCGATCGCATGTGCCCGCGCGATCGCCGTCGTCCGCTCGAGCACCAGATGATCGCGCGCGGTCAGGGTCGCCCGCCAGCCGGGCTCGATCACCGTCGTCGCATTTTTCTCGGCAATGACCGCGGGCCCGGCGATCGCGTCGCCGGGCCGCAGCTCGTCGCGTGAATACACCGGCGCCTCATGCCATGCCCCGCCGGTGTAGACGCGGTTGATTGTCGTGGCTTGGCATGCGCCGGCGCGCGTCGCAAACGTGGGTGGCGCCTCGTCGGTCTTCGCCGCGCTTCCGATCGCTTCGACCGCGGCGGCTTCGATGATCAGCGCCTTGCCCGGCATCAAAAAGCCGTATTGCGTCCGGTAACGCCGCTCGAAGTCGGCGACCAGCGCAGCGACGTCCGGGCGCCGCTCCGCGTGCGCGGCAGTCCCATCCGTCGCATCGTTGAAGCCGATTTCCAGCGTCGTATCGGTGCCGTCGTATTTGAGATGCAACGAGCGCTTGACGGCGATCGCGGCGACTGCGATGCCCTGCGCGGCGACTTCGTCGCGAGCGACTCGCGCGAGCTCGTCGAAAACCGGCTCGGCGTCGGCGAGCGCCGCCGCCGACAACGGCGCCTCGATCGCCCGCTGGCGCAAGGCGCGCACATCGGCAAGCCCCATCCCGTATGCGGACAGCACGCCGGCGAGCGGATGGATGAACACCTGCGTCATGCCCAGCGCGTCGGCCACGGCGCAGGCATGCTGGCCCCCGGCGCCGCCGAAGCAGCACAGCGTGTATTCGGTAACGTCGTAGCCTCGCTCGACCGAGATGTGCTTGATCGCATGCGCCATGTTGTCGACGGCGATCTCGAGGAAGCCCTCCGCGATCGCTTCCGGCGAGCGTCGATGCCCGGACCGCGCGGCGACGTCGGCAGCCAGCGCGGCGAAACGCTCGCGCACGACCGCGGCGTCCAGCGGAAGGTCACCCTGCGGACCGAACACGCGCGGAAACAGTGCGGGGTCGATCTTGCCCACCATCACGTTGCAATCGGTGACCGTCAGCGGGCCGCCGCGGCGATAGCACGCCGGCCCGGGATTGGCGCCGGCCGACTGCGGGCCAACGCGAAAGCGCGCGCCGTCGAACGTGCAGATCGAGCCGCCGCCGGCGGCCACCGTATGGATGCGCATCATCGGCGCGCGCAGGCGCACGCCGGCGACTTCGGTGACGAACGCGCGCTCGTATTCGCCTGCGTAATGCGTGACGTCGGTCGACGTGCCGCCCATGTCGAAGCCGATGATCCGGTCGAACCCCGCCTGCCGCGAGACCTGCACGGCGCCGACGATGCCCCCCGCGGGCCCGGACAGAATCGCGTCCTTGCCCTGGAAACGGTGCGCGTCGGTCAGTCCGCCGCTCGACTGCATGAACTGAAGCCGCGGTCCCGTCGCAGTCGCGACCCGCGCCGGCCCGAGCAGATCGCGCTCGACCTCGCCGACGTAGCGGCGCAGGATCGGCGACAGATAAGCGTCGACCACCGTCGTGTCGCCGCGCGAGACCAGCTTCATCAGCGGACTCACTTCGTGGCTGGCCGAAACCTGCGTATAACCGATCGCCCGCGCCAGCGCGGCGAGGCGCTGCTCGTGCTCCGGATAGCGGTAGGCGTGCATCAGCACGATTGCGCAGGCGCGCATGCCATCGGCGTAGGCGGCGCGCAGCGCGACTTCCGCCGCGGCGAGATCGAGATCGCGCACGATCTCACCGTGCGCGCCGATGCGCTCGTCGATCTCGATCGCCCGCTCGTAGAGCATCGTCGGCAGCACGATGTGGCGCACGAACAGCTTCGGTCGGTTCTGGTAGGCGATGCGCAGCGCGTCGCCGAAGCCGCGGGTAATCGCCAGCGCCGTGCGTTCGCCGCGCCGCTCGAGCAGCGCATTGGTCGCGACCGTCGTGCCCATTTTCACGGCGTCTATGGCCTCGATCGGAATCGGCGCATCGGGCGCGAGCGCGAGCAGCTCGCGTATGCCGGCGATCGCGGCGTCACGGTAGCGCTCCGGATTCTCCGACAGCAGCTTGTGCGTCGCGAGCGTGCCGTTTGGTCGCCGCGCGACGATGTCGGTGAACGTGCCGCCGCGGTCGATCCAGAATTGCCATTGATCCATCTTGTTATGTGTACTAAAGTGGCTTGCGCGTTTGGACAGTTCTAGATGCGATACTGCGACGCGCACATTAATTTACAGATTCTGCCACATGAAGACGGCAATGCTGCCAGACCGACAATGATCGGTGAGAGATCCTCGAAAGCAAGCCCTCAGCAACAAGCGGGCCCGCACGAGACGACCGTCACCGACGCAATACTCCGAAATGCCCTCGCCCATCTTCGTCGCGGCGAGCTGGCAGAGGCGGAGCAACTGTATTTCGAGATACTTGCCGTAGCTCCTGGTTGTTTTGACGCTTTGCATTTTCTGGCTGTCATCCGATACCAGCAAGGCCGATACGAGGCCGCGATAGTTCTCTTTCAGAAGGCAATCGAAACAAGTCCAAGAAAAGCCCAAGCTTATTCAAGTCTCGGACTTGCTTATGAAAAGCTGCGAAGACCGGAACAGGCGCTGGCCAGTTTCGACGGCGCGCTTGCGCTCATGCCTGATTTTCCAGACGCGCTCCACAATCGTGGTCGTGCATTGGCTGCTCTAGGACGGCAGGAAGAAGCTCTGGTCAGCTACGATCGAGCGCTCGCACTTAAGCCCGAGTACGCCGAAGCATTCTACAGTCGCGGCAATGTTCTACGAAAATTGAAACGAAACGAGGACGCGCTATCTAGCTATGACCGCGCGCTTGCGCTCAAGCCCGACCTTGCCGAGGCATTCTACAACCGCGGAAACGTTCTTCGCGACCTCGGCCGGCACGGCGATGCGTTAGCGAGCTACGACCGAGCACTCGCATTAAAGGCGGACCTTGAAGACGCATTTTACAATCGTGGGAACGTGCTACGGCAAGTCAATCGGCATGAGGACGCTGTGCGCTGCTACGATCGCGCTCTCGTTCTCAAGCCTGCGCACGCAGAAGCCCTAAACAATCGCGGAAATTCACTGGCAGCGCTAAAACGGTATGAGGAAGCGGTAGCCGACTATGACCGTGCTCTTGCAATTAAGCCTGACTTCGCGGTAGCGCTCTACAATCGTGGCAATGTACTTTGGGAACTGCAGCGCTATCGAGATGCTGGCGCGACCTTCTCGCAATTGATTGAAATGGCACCTGATTACGACTATGCAATTGGATGGTTGTTAACCTGTCAGATGCAGTGTTGCGATTGGGACAACGAGGCGCGCAATATCGAATACGTCACGACAGTTGCAAGACTTGGCGGCAGAGCCATACTTCCGTTTGCTTTTCTGGCGGCTTCGCCGTCAGTTGCCGCGTACATGACGTGCGCCCAGACCTATGTCGCGTACAAATTCCCCGCATCGCCAGAGCCGCTCTGGACGGGCCAGCGCTACATCCATGACAAGATACGCGTGGCTTACTTGTCAGCGGATTTCCACAGTCATGCTACAGCGTACTTAATGGCGGAGCTGTTTGAAGCCCATGACAAGCAGCAATTTGAGATCGTCGCGGTATCCTTTGGTCCCGATGCGAACGATGAAATGCGCGAGCGACTCCAACGGTCGTTCGATCGCTTCATCGACGTTCGAAAGATGGGCGATCGCGAAGTCGCACAAATGCTGCGCGATTGGGAAATTGATATAGTCGTTGACATAAAGGGATTTGCGAACGACTGCCGAACCGGAATCTTGTCGCATCGCCCAGCGCCGATACAAGTGAACTATCTAGGTTGGCCAGGCACAATGGGGGCTGACTACATCGACTACATCGTCGCCGACGCGTATGTAGTACCACCACAACATGAGCCCTTCTATGCCGAGAAGGTCGTGCGTCTGCCGGACACGTATCAGGTCAACGATTCCAAACGAAGAATTTCGGAGCGCACGCCCAGTCGTGCGGAGGCCAATCTGCCCAATGCAGGGTTTGTCTTCTGCTGCTTCAACAATAACTACAAGATCAGGCCGAATATTTTTGATATTTGGATGCGACTCCTGCGCACGGTGCGCGATAGTGTTTTGTGGTTGCTGGAAGATAACGCCGTAGCAGGGGAAAATCTTAGGCGTTACGCCGAGCAGCGCGGCGTGGCGGCACGAAGACTGGTGTTTGCGCAACGAATTCGACTTGATGATCATCTCGCACGGCACAGGCTTGCGGACCTGTTCCTGGACACACTGCCCTACAACGCGCATACGACGGCCAGTGACGCCCTATGGGCAGGCCTGCCGGTTCTGACGTGCATGGACGGTGCGTTCGCCGGCCGCGTAGCAGGTAGTTTGCTCCATGCTATTGGGCTACCGGAACTGATTTCCTACAGTCTGGAAGAGTATGAACAAATGGCGCTAAAGCTCGCCACTTCGCCCGATATGCTGTCCGATATCCGTGTGAGGTTGGCGCAAAACCGCAAAACATATCCTCTCTTCGATACCGACCGTCAGCGTCGTCAAATCGAGTCTGCCTACAGGACGATGTGGGACCGCTACCAGCGGGGGGAGCCATCCGTGGGTTTTGCTGTGCCCTGCCCGCCATGACCAGCGGATCACGGCGGGCGCGCGCGATGGAGTGTCGCCCGCCGCAGGGTATCTACGCCAACCGGACCTTGAACAGCGTCGCCGACATGAATGCGACGCCACTCTGGGTTCCACAGCTTCTGCCCCAGCAGATGCAGTTCCGCTGAGGATGGTCACGTGAACCCCGCCTATTCCGCGAAGCTGGATGCGCCGTTCGCGGTGCTCGGCATTCGAACCTCCGGTGGCGCGGTCACCGGCATCGACTACCTGCGCAGGGACGAGCGTGCGCAAGCACCGGTCAACCAGCTCGCCGCGCGCGCGTGCCGCCAGCTCGAGCGCTATTTCGCCAATCCCGAATTCCGTTTCACGCTGCCGCTCGCGCCTGCGGGCACGACGTTCCGCCGCAGGGTGTGGGACGCGCTGGCGACCATTCCCGTAGGGCAATCGCGCACCTACGGGGAGCTCGCCCGCGCACTGCATACGGCGCCGCGCGCGGTCGGCGGCGCCTGCGGCGCCAATCCGATCGCCCTGATCATTCCCTGCCATCGCGTCGTCGGCAGCCAGGGCTCGCTCGGCGGCTTCATGGGCACGACCGACGGCGACCCGATCGCGATCAAGCGCTGGCTGCTGACGCACGAAGGCTATCGCTTCGGGCACTAGGCACCTTAGCCGATGCGGACCGCAGCCGAGCTGATCGACGCGTTCTGCGACCAGGTCTGGCTGCAGGACGGGCTCGCCGCGTCGAGCCTCGCCAGCTACCGGCGCGACCTCGTCGCCTGGTCGGCCTGGCTCGAACGCCATCCGCACAAGGGGCTGCTGGCGGCCGAGCGCACCGACGTCGAGGCCTTTCTCGCCGCGCAATTCCAGACCAGGGCCAAGATCACCTCGATCAATCGGCGACTGTCGACCTTGCGCCGCTTCTATCGGCTGCATGCGGCGCAGGCGACGATAAGCACTGACCCGACCTTGCGCGTCAAGTCGCCCAAGCTGCCGCGCCACCTGCCGCGCAATCTGTCGGAGGACCAGGTCGGCGCGCTGCTAAGCGCGCCCGATCCGGAGACTGCGCTCGGCTTGCGCGACCGGGCGATGCTCGAGACGCTCTACGCCACCGGCTTGCGCGTTTCCGAATTGGTCGGACTCAAGCTGTCGCAGGTGAGCCTCGACATGGGCGTCGTGCGCGTGCTGGGCAAGGGCAACAAGGAGCGACTGGTCCCGCTGGGCGAGGAGGCCATCGACTGGCTCAAGCGCTACTGCACGACCGCGCGCGCCGAGCTCGGCGGCGATGCCAAGGCCGACGCGGTCTTCGTCACCGCGCGCCGCGGCCCGATGACACGCCAGGCCTTCTGGCAGCTGATCAAGCGGCACGCGGTCAAGGCGGGCATCGCCCGCACCGCGCTGTCGCCGCATACGCTGCGCCATGCGTTTGCGACGCACCTCTTAAACCACGGTGCCGATCTTCGCGTCGTGCAGCTGCTGTTGGGGCACGCCGACATCACCACGACGACGATCTACACCCACGTCGCGCGCGAGCGGCTGAAGCAATTGCATCAGCGCCATCACCCGCGCGGCTAGGTTTCGGTTACGGCCCGCAGCGGTGTGGGGTCGCGCTTCCAATTCGGGAATCGCTTCTTGAGCGAAAGCGACGGCGCTTCGACAAGCCGCCACGACAACACCGCGCACGACAAGGTCGCGAAGTAGACGGCGACGAAGTGCTCGGGACGATGCCATGACGGAAACAGTGCAATCAGCATTTGCTGCACCGGAAACGCATAGATATAGAGACCGTAGGAAAAATCGCCGAAGCGCCCCCATCGCCTGAGCGACCCGAGATTCGAGTAGGCGAGCCACACCGTGGTCAACGCCACTCCGATGGCGAACGCGGGGGCAAACAACGACGTGCCGCGCGACGCGATCGCGATGGCCCAGGCGACCGCTGGCGCCAGGAGGGTGATCGGCACGGCGCGGCGCGCGATGTACAGCAGTGCCCCGAGGCTGAAGTAGGGAGCGAGGCGGGAGAGCGACGAGGGCTCCAGCCCGTGCCCCCCGAGATCGCCATGCGTCGCCCAGCCCCACGCGATCGCCGCGACCATTCCGGCGCCGACGACCGCCGCGCGATAACGCGACAGCGCCGCGCCCCCGGCCGCCGCGATGATTCCCAGCAGCAGCAGAGAACCATACATCTGCACTTCGGGCCGCAAGGTCCACAGGGGGCCGTTGACCGCGTCCCCGACGGGGTTGTGCAGGAACACCCCGGGAAGTCCCCATTGCAAGTCGACGAGGGTGAGGTTGCGCGCCACATACGTCCATGCGGCCCGTGACTGAAAATAGACGCGCAGCGGCAGCTCGGTGAGCGCGGGCCCGAGGACCCACGCGGAAAGAGCAAGGACGACGAAGAGCGCCGGCAAGATGCGCAAAGCGCGCGACATGACGAAAAAGCCGATGGCCTTGCGCTCGATCAGGCTTTGCGTCACCAGCAGGCCGCTGACCACGAAGAATATATCGACGCCGAGGGTGCCGAAGGTGGCAAAACCCGCGCTAAGCTGGGCCAGCGGCTCACCGCCCCCGCCTCCGACGATCGCGTACTCGTGGGAAAACACAACCATCGTCGCGGCGAGCCATCGGATAAAATCGAAGTTATTGTCGCGACCGGCCGCGCGAACGGCGAGGCTCTGATTCCGTTGCCATCCGCTCAGGACACTGCGCCAGGACAATGTCAGGCCCCTTTCCCCGTTCGCTTTCCGATTCGCTGCGCCAGCTGCTGAGGCGGGGCCGCGCGCGGCTGACCCGCGGACGCTATGCCGCCAGGATTGCCGCCGAAGTCTCGCGCTTTCGCGACGACACCGACGTCCACGCGCTGCCGCCGATCTTTCATTACTGGTCGAACCGGTACCTTCGGCCCAAGCTCGAGTCACACGGCTTTTCTCATCCCGACGCGTTCTTCGTTGCCAATATCGAAGCATGCTGCGCGCGCTCCCCGTCAGGCATCGGGCTAGGCAGGCGCATTATCAGCCTTGGCGCGGGCAATTGCGACACCGAAGTTCGTCTTGCCCGCGAGCTGGTCGACGCAAGGCGCAACGATTTTGTCATCGAGTGCCTCGATCTCAACCCCGCGATGCTCGATCGTGGCCGCGCACTCGCGGCCGAGCAGGGTGTGGCGGCGCACATCGCGCCGGTGCGAGGAGACTTCAACGTCTGGCAGCCCGACAAATCGTACGATTGCATCATCGCCAACCAGTCCCTTCATCACGTCGTGGCGCTGGAGCGCGTGTTCGATTCCGTTACCGCCTCGCTCGCGCCGCACGGCAGATTCATCGTCTCCGACATGATCGGACGCAACGGCCACCAGCGGTGGCCGGAGGCACTCGCCATCGTGCGCGAGTTCTGGCGTGAGCTGCCGTCGACTTACCGCTACAATCGGCAACTGAGACGACAGGAACACGAGTTTCTCGACTGGGACTGCTCAACCGAAGGCTTTGAGGGAATCCGCGCGCAGGATATCCTGCCGTTGCTCGTCGAACGCTTCGGCTTCGACGTCTTCATCGGGTTTGCCAATGTCATCGCCCCATTTGTCGACCGCAGCTTCGGTCCGAATTTCTCGCACGACGCGCAGTGGGACAGAGAATTCATCGACCGTGTTCATGCTCGTGACGAAACCGAGATGGCGGCCGGACGGATCAAACCGACACAAATGTTTGCGGTAATGCGCGTCGGTGCGAGTGATGGGGTACCGGCGGCGACATCGGCCGCGCGCGCGGCGATCCGCGTCCCCCAGTAGCTCCGACTTTCGCCGCCAAAGCGATTGCGCTCCAATGTCCGATCCACTGCTGCCCGAACAACCCGACGCTGCCGCGATTCGCGCCGATTTCCTGGCCGACGAAGCGCGCATGGTCGCGCGACTGTTGCCGCTGGCGAGCGCCGATCCGGCGGCTTCCGCGCGGATCAGCGCCCGCGCCCGGTCCTGGGTCGAAGCGGTACGCGCGCGCCAGGCCGGAAGCGCCGGCATCGAATCGTTCCTGCAGAAGTACGACCTGTCGACGCAGGAAGGCGTGCTGTTGATGTGCGTCGCCGAAGCGCTGTTGCGCATCCCCGATGCCGAGACGGCGGACCGGCTGATCCGCGACAAGCTCTCGCGCGGCGACTGGCAGAAACATCTCGGGCAGAGTCCGTCGCTGCTGGTCAACGCGTTGACCTGGGGACTGATGCTGACTGGCAGGCTAACGCAGATCGACGCCGAATCGGCCAGCGACCCGGCCAGCTGGTACGAGCGCGTCGTCGCACGCGCCGGCGAACCGGTCGTGCGGGTCGCCATACGGCAGGCGATGCGGCTGATGGCCGAGCAGTTCGTCATGGGACGCACGATCGGCGAAGCGCTGTCGCGCAGCCATTCGGCCGGCAGCGCGCGCTTCCGCCATTCGTTCGACATGCTCGGCGAATCCGCGCTGACGGCCGCCGACGCGGCGCGCTATCACGCCTCCTACGCCGACGCGATCACCGCGATCGGGCAGGCGCGCGAGCGCGGCGCGACCGTCTTCGCGCAGCCGAGCATTTCGGTCAAGCTCTCGGCGCTGCATCCGCGCTACGAATATCCGCAGCACCGGCGCGTGCTGGCCGAGCTCATGCCTTCGCTGACCGCGCTCGCGCAAATCGCCAAGGACCACGGCATCGGCATGACCATCGATGCCGAAGAAGCCGAACGGCTCGAGCTCTCGCTGGAAATCTTCGCCCGGCTGCGGCGCGATCCGGCGCTCGCCGGTTGGGAGGGGCTGGGGCTCGCAGTGCAGGCCTATCAGAAGCGCGCGGTGGCAGTCATCGAATGGCTGATCGCACTCGGCACGGAATGCGGCTTGCGCATTCCGGTGCGCCTGGTCAAAGGCGCTTACTGGGACACCGAGATCAAGCGGGCGCAGGTGGAGGGGCTCGACTCCTATCCGGTGTTCACGCGCAAGGCGCACACCGACGTGTCCTATCTCGCCTGCGCGCAGCGCATGCTCGGCAGCGCCGGACAGGACGGCGTGCTGTTCCCGATGTTCGCCACCCACAACGCGCACAGCGCCGCGGCGATCGCCGAGTGGGCGACGCAGGCCGGACTTCCGCACGACGTGTTCGAATTCCAGCGCCTGCACGGCATGGGCGAAGCCTTGTATGAAGAGATCGTGCCCGCCGACAAGCTCGACGTCGCCTGCCGGGTGTACGCGCCGGTGGGCAGCCATCAGGATCTGTTGCCCTATCTCGTCCGGCGGTTGCTCGAAAACGGCGCCAACACCTCATTCGTCAACCGCATCGGCGATGCCGCTGTCGCGATCGACGACATCGTCGCCGACCCGGCCGCCAAGGTACGCGCGCAGGGCGGCGCGCCCAATCCCGCGCTGCCGCTGCCCGGCGAGCTGTTCGCGCCC
Organism: Betaproteobacteria bacterium; assembly: GCA_003153475.1. Lineage (GTDB taxonomy): Bacteria > Pseudomonadota > Gammaproteobacteria > Burkholderiales > Casimicrobiaceae > PALSA-1003. The sequence goes on from PLYT01000048.1 coordinate 38,960, forward strand.
GAACGCCGCAATTCGCGGGGCTTGAGCCTCGCCGATCAGCCGGCGATGGCGGCGCTGGACGCGGCGTTCATCGCGCGACAGGAAGCGCGCGCTGCCGCGGCGCCGACGATAGCCGCACAGCAGGCGACGGGACGCGCGCGCGCGGTCGTCGATCCGTCCGACCACCGCCGCACGATCGGGGCGGTCATCGACGCCGATCTGGCGCAAGTGGACTCGGCCCTCGCGCGGGCGACCTCTGCGCAGCCGGCGTGGGACGCGGCCGGCGGCGATGCGCGCGCGGCGGTGCTCGAGCGCGCGGCGGACGGCCTCGAAAACGCACGCGAAACATTCGTCGTGCTGCTCGCGCGCGAAGCAGGCAAGAACCGCGCCGATGCGATCGGCGAAGTGCGCGAGGCGGCCGATTTCTGCCGCTACTACGCGGTGCTTGCGCGCCGGCACTTCGGAAAGCCAGAGTCGCTCCGGTCGCCGACCGGCGAGTCGAACGAGCTCGCGCTGCACGGCCGGGGCGCGTTCGCGTGCATCAGTCCGTGGAATTTTCCGCTGGCGATCCACGTCGGCCAGATCGCCGCCGCGCTGGCCGCCGGCAACGCGGTGATCGCCAAGCCCGCCGAGCAGACGCCGCTGATCGCGCAGCAGGCCGCCGGGATCCTGGCCGCGGCCGGCGTTCCCGCCGGCGTCTACGCGATGCTGCCCGGCGCGGGCGAAATCGTCGGCGCCGCGCTGGCCGCCGATCCGCGCACCGCCGGCGTGGCATTCACCGGATCGACCGACGTGGCGCGCGCGATCGCGCTCGCGCTGGCGCGACGCGACACGCTGGTGCCGCTGATCGCCGAAACCGGCGGACAGAACGCGCTGATCGTCGACAGCTCGGCGCTGCCCGAGCAACTGGTCGTCGACGCGGTGACATCGGCATTCAACAGCGCCGGACAGCGCTGCTCGGCGCTGCGCGTGCTGTTCCTGCAGCAGGAAATCGCGCCGCGCGTCATCGAATTGCTGATCGGCGCGATGGACGAGCTCGCGATCGGTGATCCGGCATCGCTCGCCACCGACGTCGGACCGGTGATCGACGAAGAGGCGAAGAAGACACTGGAGGCGCACGTCGCCGCGATGGCCGCCGCGGGGCGCGTCCTGCACCGGGTCGCGCTGCCTGCATCGACCGCGCACGGCACGTTCGTCGCTCCGACGCTGATCGAGCTCGACGCCATCGGCCAGCTCAAGCGCGAAGTGTTCGGCCCGGTGCTGCACGTGGTCCGCTATCCCGCGAGCGCGCTCGACGAGGTGATCGACGCAATCAACGCGACCGGCTACGGGCTGACCTTGGGCGTCCACAGCCGCATCGACGCGACGGTGCGCCATATCGTCTCGCGCGTTAAGGTCGGCAACGTCTACGTCAACCGCAACATCATCGGCGCCGTCGTCGGCGTCCAGCCATTCGGCGGCGAGGGGCTGTCGGGCACCGGGCCGAAAGCCGGCGGCCCGCATTATCTTTTCCGGTTCGCGGTCGAGCGCACGCTGTCGATCAACACCGCCGCGGCCGGAGGCAACGCCGCACTGCTGGCCCAAGACGAGGCGTAGCGTCGTCCGGCAAGGAATTGCGCCGCAACGATCGGGCGGAGCTGGCGAACCGAACGCTAGGCGCTGCGTTTCCCCCGCTCGACGACGACACCGATTTGCCTGACGCCGGCAATCGGCGCGGGCTTGGCGACACTGACGCTGACCCAGCGCGCACCGAATTCGCCGCACACGAGATCGGCCAGCGCGGCGGCGAAGCGCTCGAGCAGCTTGTGCGGATGCTCGGCCGCAAACGCCTTTACCCGCGCGACCACCGCCGCGTAGTCAAGCGCGTCGGCGAACTCGTCGCTCGCGAGCGCTGCCGCCGACGCCGGCTCGATCTCGAGGTTGAGCAGCAGCGGCTGCTTCAAGCGCTGCTCCCAGTCGTAGACGCCGATTCGCGTCTCGACCTTGAGGTCGGCAATGAAGATCCGGTTCATTTCAAGGATGACATGGCGGTTTGCTAGAATGCGCGCGCATTGTAATCGACCTGGAGGACTGCCGTATGCCCACGCTCGGCGTGATCATCGCCGCGTATCTGCTGGGCTCGGTGTCGTTCGCCGTCGTCGTCAGCAAGCTCTTCGGCCTGCCCGATCCGCACAGTTACGGCTCGGGCAATCCGGGTGCGACCAACATGCTGCGAACCGGCAACAAGGCCGCGGCCGCGTTGACGCTGGTCGGCGACGGCGTCAAGGGTTTTGTGGCGGTGTGGCTTGCCCACCGATTGGGGGCGAGCTGGGGCGATGCGTCGCTCGCGACCGCGGGTGCCGCGCTGGCCGTGTACCTCGGTCACCTGTATCCGCTGTTTCACCATTTCGCCGGCGGCAAGGGCGTGTCGACGGCGGCGGGTGTCGCATTCGCGCTGTCGTGGCAGCTCGGCCTCGCGCTGCTCGTCATCTGGACGGTCATCGCGCTGGCGTTTCGCATGTCATCGCTGGCCTCGCTCGTTGCCGCCGTCGCGTTACCGCCGCTGGGCTTTTACTTTATCGGCTACTGGCCCGAGTCCTGGGCGCTGGTGCCGATCGCGCTGCTGATGTTCTGGCGCCATCGCGCCAACATACGCAAGCTGATTGCCGGCGAAGAGCGCAGGATCGGACAGAAATCCGTATAGACAATGCGCGCCGGAAGCGCCGCGCCTTCGACCGGGGTTCAGCCGCTCGCGTGCGATTCAGGGCGCGCGAGGCTCGCAAGCTCCCAGCGCGGCCGCACGCCGAACGCGTAGTCCTGAACCACGCCGCGTTCCAACCGCAGCGCGCCGACCAGCGCGATCATCGCGCCGTTGTCGGTGCAAAACTGCAGATCCGGATAGAACACCTCGCCGCCCCGCGCCGCGACGGCGTCGGTCAGGCGCTCGCGCAATGTCCGGTTGGCGCCGACGCCGCCCGCGACGACCAGCCGCGACAGCCCGGCAGTGTCGAGCGCCGCCAGCGACTTCGCGACCAGTACGTCGGTGATCGCATCTTCGAATTCACGCGCGATGTCGGCGTCGCGCTGCATGCCCGGCGGCGTATCGCGCACAAGCGTGCGGACCGCGGTCTTCAAGCCGGAAAAGCTCATATTGAGATCGCCGCTGGCCTTCATCGGGCGCGGCAGCGCAAAAACACCGCGCCTGCCCCTTTCGGCCAGCCGGGACAGCGCCGGACCGCCCGGATACGGCAAGCCAAGGAGCTTCGCCGTCTTGTCGAACGCCTCCCCCGCCGCATCGTCCTGCGTGTCACCCAGCAGCGCGTAGTCGCCGACGCCGCCGACCGCGTAGAGCTGGCTGTGGCCGCCGGAGACGAGCAAGGCGACAAACGGAAACGCGGGCCGCGGCAACGCGAGTAGCGGCGACAGCAGATGGCCCTCGAGGTGATGCACGCCCAGCACCGGTATGCCCAGCGCGAAGCCCAGCCCATTGGCGATACTCGCGCCGACCAGAAGCGCGCCCGCGAGGCCGGGACCCTGCGTATAGGCAATGCCGTCGAGGTCGCCAAGCGACAGGCGGGCCTCGCGCAAAACCGACTCGGTCAGCGGCACCACCCGCCGGATGTGGTCGCGCGAAGCGAGCTCGGGGACGACTCCGCCATAGGCCTCGTGCATCGCGACCTGCGAATGCAGCGCGTGCGCGAGCAGGCCGCGACCGCTGTCGTACAGCGCGAGGCCGGTCTCATCGCAGGAAGTTTCTATGCCGAGTACGAGCAAAATGGCCTTTCGTAGCGGGGCAAAGTATAGCTGCTTGCAGCCCTCTCAACGGACTGCTATACTGTTTGGCTTAGCTATAAGTCATTGCTGCCGAAAGGAATAGTCACCGATGCCCAGCGTTCGCGTCCGCGAAAACGAGCCGTTCGAAGTGGCACTTCGCCGCTTCAAGCGGACGATAGAAAAGACGGGCCTGCTCACCGAGCTCCGCGCCCGCGAGTTCTACGAAAAGCCGACCGCCGAGCGCAAGCGCAAGCTGGCCGCCGCGGTCAAGCGCCATTACAAGCGCCTGCGCAGCCAGCAGCTGCCGCCGAAGCTCTACTAGTGTTATTGCGTCACGCAAAGCGTGACGCAATAACTTGCCGCGTTGAACTCGGCGCTAAGCGCCGGTTAACGCGGCATTTTGCTTTTGAGGCCCTCCGATGACCCTCAAAGCCCGCATTACCGAGGACATGAAAGACGCGATGCGCGCCAAGGCCACGGCGCGACTGTCGACGATCCGCCTCCTGCTTGCCGCCATCAAGCAAAAGGAAGTCGACGAGCGCGTCGAGCTGAGCGACGCCGACATCGTCGCGATCATCGAGCGCATGATCAAGCAGCGCCGCGAATCGGTCGTCCAGTTCGAGGCCGGCAACCGCCCCGATCTGGTCGCGCAGGAGCGTGCCGAGATCGACCTTCTGCAAGGCTACATGCCGCAGGCGCTTTCCGACGCCGAGGTCGACGCCCTGATCGCCGCCGCCGTCCGCGACGCGGGCGGCGGCATGGCAGCGATGGGCAAGGTCATGGCGACGCTCAAACCGCAGTTGGCGGGCCGCGCCGATATGGGCGCCGTGTCCGCCAAGGTGAAGGCTCGGCTTTCGGCCTGAAGCAACTCGCGCCACATAACCTCGCGCAGCGAAAATCGTCGCCTATAATGGGTTGATGGGCCTAAGTGCCCTCCCTTCGCCGATCCATGGCCAGACGGGGTTAGGGCCATGATCCCGAACGATTTTATCCAGACGCTCTTATCGCGGGTCGACATCGTCGAGGTCATCGACCCGCATGTGCCGCTGAAAAAAGCGGGCGCTAACTACGTCGCCTGCTGCCCGTTTCACAACGAAAAAAGCCCGTCGTTCACCGTCAGCCAGTCCAAGCAGTTCTATCACTGCTTCGGCTGCGGCGCGCACGGCACCGCGATCGGCTTCCTGATCGAATACAGCGGGATGTCATTCCCCGAGGCCGTCGCCGATCTGGCGCGCGGCGCCGGCCTGGACGTGCCCCGCGTGACGACACCAGGCAATGAGGCGCGCCGCGAAGAGGCCGAGGACCTGTCGGGGCTGATGCTGGAAGCCGCCAAAACGTACCGCAACGCGCTCAAGGACTCGCCTCGCGCGATCGACTACCTGAAGCGGCGGGGCCTGACCGGGCCGATCACGGCGCACTTCGGCATCGGCTACGCCGCCGACGATTGGCAGCCGCTCGCCGCGATGCCCGGCTATGCGGACAAGGCGATGGAAACGGCGGGGCTGGTCATCACCGGCGACGGCGGCAAGCGGTATGACCGCTTTCGCGATCGCATCATGTTTCCGATCCACGACGGCAGCGGCCGGGTTATCGGGTTCGGCGGGCGGATCCTCGACAAGGGCGAGCCCAAATACCTGAACTCGCCCGAAACGCCGCTGTTCTCCAAGGGACGCGAGCTCTACGGGCTATTCCAGGCCCGGCTGGCTATCCGGGCCGCCGGCCGCGTCGTCGTCGTCGAGGGCTATATGGACGTCGTCGCCCTGGCGCAGCACGGCGTCGAATACGCGGTGGCAACGCTCGGCACGGCGACCACGCCGGCGCACGTCCAAAAGCTGTTCCGGCTGACCGACACCGTCGTGTTTTGTTTCGACGGCGATGTTGCGGGACGACGCGCCGCGTGGCGCGCGCTGGAAAACGCGCTTGCGCTGCTTGCCGACGGCAAGAACGCTCGCTTCCTTTTCCTGCCCGACGGCGAAGATCCGGACGATTACATCCGCCAACGCGGCAAGGAGTCGTTCGAGGCGCTGATCGAGGCTGCAATGCCGCTATCGGACTTCCTGTTGACGGAGCTGGCGCAGCGCCATCCGCCGCGGTCCGCCGAAGGCCGCGCCGCACTGGTCAACGCGGCCAAGCCGCTGCTGGGACAGATTGCCGCGCCGGTGCTGGCGACCTTGCTGCGCCGGGGCTTAGCCGAGCTCGCGGGCCTGCGCGAAAGCGAAATGGACGCGCTGGTGCCGGTGGCGCGTGCGCCCGCGACCGCCGCCGCGCGAGCGCGACCGCAGCGCGCGACGCCGTCGCTGCTGCGCGGGCTTTTGCAGTGCGTGCTGCTCGAGCCCGATCTGACACATCGGTTCTCGGTGCCGGAGCCCGTGGATGCCGGCGCCGAAGGCGACGCACTGGCGGCGGTGGTCGCGCATTGCCGGGCCAGTACACCGCCACTGACGACGGCGGGCGTCTTGCAGCAATTCGCCGGGTCACCGCATGAAACCACGTTGATGACCGCATTGACGGCGGGGGAAATCGAGGGACTTGCCGGCGAATTGCTCGAAGTTCAGCTTGTCGAAGGTATCAAGCGCTATTGGCTCAACGCCCAGAAGCACGGCGATTCGGCGGTATCGCGGCACGCGCCGCCACTCGAATTGTCCCCCGAGGAAACCGAGCGCGCGCGCCAGCGGCAACTCGCCCGCCAGCCGCCGCCGGGAAGCTGAAGCGGAAAGCCCGATGGCCGGATGTTATGATTTGAAGTTTTCCCGAGTCGCCCCCACTTTCGATCTGTCGGCAAGCCGGCCGGTGGTCGATTAGAGGTCGGCAACCGAAACCCGTAGGACGATCATGGCCAAAAAACATTCGAAGCCTGTCAGGAAATCGCGCACCAAGGCCAAACCGGCCCGGGCAGCGCGCTCACGCGTCAAGTCCAAGGCCCGCGCCAAGCCGACGGGTAAGCCTGCGGCGCGCAAGCTTCGGCGCGCCGGCGCGCCCGCGGCCAGGAAGCGCGTCGCCAAGAAACCCGTCCCGCGCCGCGCGAAAAAGCCCGCGAGCAAGCGGGCGACCGAAAAACCCGCCGGCAAGCGGACTCCGGCTTCGAAGGCCAAGGCCCGGCCGGCCAAGCCTGTCGTAAAGCTCGCCGGCAAGAGCGCGCCGGCCAAGCTCGCGCCGAAGACGCCCGCCGCGCTGGCGACCAAGCCTTCGAAAATACCGAAGACCAACGGCAAGACTCCGGGCAAGCAGCCACCGGCCGCGGCGCGCAGCGGCGCGGCCGCGGGCAAGGCCGCAGCCAAGCCGGCGGTCAAGCCTTCCGCCGGCGAAATCGCCGCGCGGCTTTCGGCACGACGCACCGAAAAAGCGCTGGCCGAAGGCAAGGTCCGCAGCGGCAAGAATGGCGGCGTCGAGGCGCGCAAGGTCGAGCTTTCCCCAGCCGAAGCCGAGGCGCGCAAGACGCGCCTGAAGAATCTGATCGTGCTCGGCAAGGAGAGAAGCTACCTCACCTACGCCGAGATCAACGACCACCTGCCCGACGATATCCTCGACGCCGAGCAGATCGAAGGCATCATCTCCATGATCAACGACATGGGGATCCAGGTCTACGACGAGGCCCCCGATGCCGAGCAGCTGCTGATGTCGGAGGCAGCGCCGACTGCTGCTGCCGACGATGTCGACGAAGAGGCCGCCGAAGCCGCGGCATCGACGCTCGACTCCGAGTTCGGCCGCACGACCGACCCGGTGCGCATGTACATGCGCGAGATGGGCTCGGTCGAGCTCCTGACCCGCGAAGGCGAGATCGAGATCGCCAAGCGGATCGAAGAGGGCTTGAAGTACATGATCATGGCGATCTCGGCCTGCCCGATGACCGTCGCGCAGATCCTCGATCTCGCCGCCAAGATCGAACGCGATGAATTGAAGATCGACGATGTCGTCGACGGCCTGATGGATTTCAACGAGCAGCTGGAGGCGATGGACGACGAAGAGGTCGAGGAAGGCGAGGAGGCGGAGGACAACAGCGGCGCGATCGCCGCCGAGAATCTCGAGCGCCTGAAGGTCGCCGCATTGACCCGCTTCGGTGTGATCCGCCGTCTGTACACGCGTATGCTGGGCGTGCTGCAGAAGGAAGGCCACAAGACACCGAAATACCTCGAGCTGCAGAAGAAGATTTCGTCCGAGCTGATGCAGATCCGCTTCGCGGCGCGGCAGGTCGAGCGGCTTTGCGACAGCGTTCGCTGCGAGGTCGACAATATCCGCCAGATCGAGCGCAAGATCCAGGATCTCGTCGTCAACAAGGGCGGCATGCCGCGCCCGGACTTCATCAAGAAGTTTCCGGAGCACGAGACGAGCCTGCGCTGGATCGACCGCGAGATCGGCTTGCATCATCCGTACAGCGAGGGCCTGATCCGCTTCCGCCAGGCGATCATCGAACAGCAGCACAAGCTGCTCGACCTGCAGAAGCGGGTGATGATTCCGTTGCGCGATCTGAAGGAAATCAACAAGCAGATGTCGACGGGCGAGGCCAAGGCGCGCAAGGCCAAGCGCGAGATGACCGAAGCGAACCTGCGGCTGGTGATCTCGATCGCGAAAAAGTACACCAACCGCGGCCTGCAATTCCTCGACCTGATCCAGGAAGGCAACATCGGCTTGATGAAAGCCGTCGACAAATTCGAATATCGTCGCGGCTTCAAGTTCTGTACCTATGCGACCTGGTGGATTCGGCAA
>PLYT01000054.1 GCA_003153475.1 Betaproteobacteria bacterium
CGACGTCGTGGTAGCTGCCGTCGAACAAGGTGACCTTGACGTCGACCACCGGAAATCCGGCAAGCACGCCATTCGGCAAGGTCTCGCGCAGGCCTTTTTCCACCGCCGGAATGTATTCGCGCGGCACCGTGCCGCCCTTGATCGCGTCGACGAATTCGAATCCCTTGCCCGCTTCCTGCGGCTCCATCTTGAGCCACACGTGGCCGTACTGGCCGCGGCCGCCCGACTGCTTGATGAACTTGCCTTCGACCTGCACCGGCTTCTTGATCGCCTCGCGATACGCGACCTGCGGCTTGCCGACGTTGGCTTCGACGCCGAACTCGCGCTTCATCCGGTCGACGATGATCTCGAGGTGCAACTCGCCCATCCCGGAGATGATCGTCTGGCCCGACTCCTCGTCGCTGCGCACGCGAAACGACGGATCTTCCTGCGCCAGACGGTTGAGCGCGATGCCCATCTTCTCCTGGTCGGCCTTCGTCTTCGGCTCGACCGCCTGCGAAATCACCGGCTCGGGGAACTCCATCCGCTCGAGCATGATCACGTGCTGCGGATCGCACAGCGTCTCGCCGGTCGAGGCCTCCTTGAGTCCCACCGCGGCGGCGATGTCGCCGGCAAACACTTCCTTGATTTCCTCGCGCTGATTCGCATGCATCTGCAGCACCCGCCCGATGCGCTCCTTGCGCCCGCGCACCGAGTTGAATACCGTGTCGCCCGACTTCAGCACACCGGAATAGACGCGAATGAACGTCAGCTGTCCGACGTACGGGTCGGTCATGATCTTGAACGCCAGCGCCGCGAACGGCTCGCTGTCGGACGCCTTCCGGCTCGCCGGCCGGTCGCGATCGTCCGCGCCCTCGACCGGCTTGATGTCGATCGGCGATGGCATGTAATCGATGACCGCGTCGAGCATCGCCTGAACGCCCTTGTTCTTGAACGCGGAGCCGCAAAGCATCGGCACGATCTCGTTCTTGATCGTGCGGATCCGCAGGCCCTGCTTGATCTCGTCGACCGAAAGATCGCGACCTTCGAGATACTTGTGCGTCAGGTCGTCGTTGGCCTCGGCCGCCGCTTCGACCATCTTCTCGCGCCATTTCTTCGCTTCGTCGACCAGACCCGCCGGGATGGCGCGCAGCTCGTACTTCATTCCCTGCGTCGACTCGTCCCAGTAGATCGCCTTCATCTTGACCAGATCGACGACGCCCTCGAACTTCTCTTCGGCGCCGATCGGGATCTGGATCGGAATCGGATTGCCCTTCAGCCGCGTCCGGATATGATCGTAGGACTTGAAGAACTCGGCGCCCTGACGGTCCATCTTGTTGATGAATGCCAGCCGCGGCACCTTGTACTTGTTCGCCTGGCGCCAGACGGTCTCGGACTGTGGCTGGACGCCCGCCACCGCGTCGTAGACCATGCACGCGCCATCGAGCACGCGCATCGAGCGCTCGACCTCGATCGTAAAGTCGACGTGGCCCGGCGTGTCGATGATGTTGATCCGATGCTCGGGATGGTTGTTTTCCATCCCCTTCCAGAAGCAGGTCGTCGCCGCCGACGTGATCGTTATGCCGCGCTCGCGCTCCTGCTCCATCCAGTCCATGACGGTCGCGCCGTCGTGGACTTCGCCGATCTTGTGCGACACGCCGGTGTAGAACAGGATGCGCTCGGTGGTCGTGGTCTTACCGGCATCAATGTGCGCACTGATGCCGATATTCCGATAGCGCTCGATGGGTGTCGTTCTTGCCACGTTTTCTCAATGCCTGAATACCTGCGGGGAAATGCCACTCGGGTCCGCCGCCGCTGGTTCATGTTGTCCGTCTAGAAGCGGAAGTGCGAGAAGGCCTTGTTCGCTTCGGCCATCCGATGCACCTCTTCGCGTTTTTTCACCGCGCCGCCGCGTCCTTCCGACGCTTCGAGCAGCTCGGCCGCCAACCGCTGGCCCATCGATTTCTCGCCGCGCTTGCGTGCCGCCTCGCGCAGCCACCGCATCGCCAGCGCAATCCGACGCACCGGACGGACTTCGACCGGTACCTGAAAATTCGCCCCGCCGACGCGCCGGCTCTTGACCTCGACCATCGGCTTCGAATTCGACAGCGCCTGGTTGAAGACCTCGAGCGGATCCTTGCCGCCTTTTTTCGCGATCGATTCGAACGCGCCGTAAACAATGCGCTCGGCGACCGATTTCTTGCCCTGGCTCATCAGGACGTTGACGAACTTCGCAACGTCGCTGTTCGAATACTTCGGATCCGGCAGGATCTCGCGCTTGGGGACTTCTCTGCGTCGTGGCATATGCTCTCGTTCCGTTCAGTCTTTAAGCAGCCTTGGGCTTCTTGGCGCCGTATTTGGAGCGGCTCTGCTTGCGATCCTTGACGCCGGCGGTGTCGAGCGCGCCGCGCACCATGTGATAGCGCACACCCGGCAAGTCCTTGACGCGGCCGCCGCGGATCAGCACGACCGAGTGTTCCTGCAGGTTATGCCCTTCGCCGCCGATATAGCTGATCACCTCGAAGCCGTTGGTCAGCCGGACTTTGGCAACCTTGCGCAGCGCGGAGTTGGGCTTCTTCGGTGTCGTCGTATAAACGCGCGTGCACACGCCGCGCTTCTGCGGACTGCGCTTCAGCGCCGGCACCTTGCTCTTCGAAACCGGGGCCACCCGGCCCTTCCGCACCAGCTGATTGATCGTTGGCATGCTTTCGTTCCGCTCGTTATTCCATCGCCCGGCCGGCATGCCGACAAGCGCGGCAAACCGTTCCCGGACGCGATTTTTGAAGCACATAAATCAAAGTGGCCTTAAGGCATCGTCTGCCCAGGCCACCTTTCTCGCGCCTCGACCGACATGCGCCCGTGAACTCAGGCGATGCGGCCGGGTACGCACGCCCCACCGGCACCTGACCTTTTGTGGCCGGTCCAACCCGGTAAGGGGCGAAAAGACCGTCAATTTTAAGGGCTTATGCTAGGTATGTCAACGTATCTGACCGCGGCAAACCTCTGTGGCGGGGCGCGACGGGGGCGCAAAAAAAACCGGCGGATCGCTCCGCCGGCTTTTCGTCGCCAATGCCCGATCATGCGGCGTCGGCGCTGACCTCCGCTGCCGGTGTTTCGACGACTGCGCCTTCGGGCAGGAAGCCCTCCGCCGCGCCGCCGGCCTTCTGCTTCTTGCGGGCGTTGTGATAGGCGAGGCCCGTCCCCGCCGGAATCAGCCGCCCGACGATGACGTTCTCCTTCAACCCCCGCAACTCGTCCCTCTTGCCCATGATCGCCGCCTCGGTCAGCACGCGCGTGGTCTCCTGGAACGAAGCCGCCGAGATGAACGAATCGGTCGACAGCGACGCCTTGGTGATGCCCAGCAGCATGTGCTCGTAGGTGGCGGGCTGCTTCGCGTCCGGGCCGCCCTTGACGCCGCCCTTTTCGGCCACGCGATCGTTCTCGTCCAGCAGATCCGAACGCTCGACCTGCTCGCCGACGATGAATCGGGTGTCGCCCGCGTCCTGCACCTGCACCCGACGCAGCATCTGCCGCACGAT
>PLYT01000088.1 GCA_003153475.1 Betaproteobacteria bacterium
TACGAAAATCCCCAGGCAGGTCACCCTGAACGTCGTGGCGGCTTGGGAATTTTCTGAGGCTTACTACGTCGAATAGACGAGTCCGGTAGCGCCACCATCGGCGCAAATCTGAGTTCGTATTGAGAAGGTCGGCATAGAGCATGCCGATGACAAACGCGACGAACAAAGCGGCAATCCAAGCGACATGCTCGGCGCTCAAGAACTTGGATCCCCATTCTGTCGGGCGGAGCCAATTGAAGGCGGCTCCCAACATGGGAACAGCCGCCACAGGGAAATACTTACGCGGGAAGCGCACGGCGAGCATAGTCTGAGCATAGCCGCCGCCCTAAGGACTTGTCCGGTCACATATATAATTGCCACTACCTTTCAAATGAGAACGATTCGCGTTATCATACGCGCTCGATCACGACGGACGACCGGCCCGATGCCGCACAACGATCATGGGTAACGCCCTCTTTATCATCTGGCGCGAATCGGCCGAAGCGATGCTGGTCGTCGGCATCCTTTACGCTTGGCTGCGCAAGCATCCGGACGTCAAGCGCGGCATGCGTTATCTGTGGGGTGGGGTCGGTGCCGGCATCGCGCTGGCGTTGGCGCTCGCCGCGGTGATGCTGGGCATCGCCAAGACACTGTCCGACCAGGGGCTCGAATACTTCCAGACCGCGATGATGCTGATCGCGGCCGCGCTGATCGTGCAGATGGTCTTCTGGATGCGCCGGCATGGCCGGACCTTCAAGCGTGAACTCGAGCAGGATATGCAGAAGAACGCGTCCGCGGCGAACTGGTGGGGTCTCCTGATCGTCGTCGCGCTGGCCGTCGGACGCGAAAGCGCCGAAACGGTCGTCTTCCTGTACGGCCTGGGAACGCAGTACACGAGCGTCTGGGCTTTCGTCGGCATCCTGGTACTGGGCCTGGGCGCCGCGCTGGCAACGTTCTGGGTGCTGCAGCAAGGCGGCAGGATCGTGTCGTGGCGCACGTTCTTTCGCTTCAGCGAGATTCTGTTGCTGCTGCTCGCCGGTGCGCTGCTGGTCGGCGCCGTCGACAAACTGATCTCGTTCGACCTGCTGCCGCCGCTGATCGATCCGCTCTGGGATACCTCGGCCGTGCTCGATGACGGCAGCCGGGTCGGCAGCCTCGTTGCCGCGTTCACCGGCTATCGGGCGCATCCTTCGCTGCTGGCGCTCTTGGCGCTGGCGGCGTACTGGGCGGGGGTGGTCGCCTTGCTGCGCCGCGCCTCGCGCTAACGACTCGCCGCGGCACGGCATCCGCTCAGCGGCCGGCGAAAACATCCTCGCGGCGCAACAGGCGCGCCGCCGCCGCGAGCGCGACGATCGTCAACAGCAGCGGCAGCGCCGCGCTCTGCAACCAGTCGGTGCCCGCAATGCCATCGCCGCGCAAAGCGCGCGTCAGCAGCGTGTACTGGCCGGAGACCGGCACCCACAACAGCCACGCCGGTTCCTTTTTCTGCAGGAAGAGCTGCACGACCGGCACCATGCTGACGACGAACACCAGCGCCGAGACGTTGCTCTGCGCTTCCTTCAGCGTACGGCCGCGCAAGCCCACATACAGCAGCACGGCAGGCAGCAGCAGCACCAGCGGCAGCAGGATCGCGACAAAGCGCGTGAGCTCGGCACCGCCGAACAGGAACGGCACGCCGATCGCGGGCAATGGCGCGAAATTCAGCATCAGATAGAATCCCGCCAAGGTCAGCAGCACGACCAGAAGATCGAAGGCGCCGATCGCGAGCCACTTGCCGATGGCAAGCTGCAGCGTCGAAAGCGGCGTCGCGAGCAACGGCTCGAGCGAGCCACGCTCGCGCTCGCCCGCGGTCGCGTCGAGCGCGACCGCGATGCTGCCCATCAGCGATGCGAACAATCCGTAGTAGGCGACCAGGAACAGGATCAACGCGCCGCTTTGTTGCGGCGTCGCGAGGTCGATACCCTGCACCTCGAGCGGTGCCGCGACCTGCGGCGCGATGCCGCGCAACAGCAGCCGCTGCGTGCCCCATTGTCCGTTGTATGCACGCAGCAGCGATTCGGCCGACTCGATCGCCGCGCGCGCCCGATCGCGCGAGCGGTCGTAGACCATCCTGACCGTGACCGCCTTGCCGGCGGCGACGTCGGTTTCGAAGTCCGCAGCGATCACCAGCACGACGTCGAGATCGCCGCTCCTGATCTTCGCCTCGTAGTCGGCCGGCGCCGCCTCGATCGAAACCTGCTGACGCTTCAGAAATGCGATCAGTGCCGGCGCGTTGCCGGCGCCGATCACCGGGAGCTTGAGCTCGCGCGCCTTTTCCGCCTGGCTCGCGGCCATGTTGAGAATCAGCGCAAAAAAGATCGGGCCTGCCGCGATCGCCGTCAGCAACGTCACCAGCATCGTGCGCCGGTCGCGCAAGGTGTCGGTCAGCTCCTTGCGGGCGACGGTGACAATGCGGTCGAGCGACGTCATGCCGCTTGTTTCCGGCGAGCTCATGCGGCCAGGCCCTCGGCCGATCCGAGCAGGCTCACGAACGCGTCCTCAAGCGAGGTTTCTCCGGTGCGGGCCAGGAGCTCGGCGCCGGTGCCGGTGGCCTGCACCCGGCCGCCACCCAGGATGACGATGCGGTCGCACAGCAGCGCGACTTCCTGCATGACGTGGGTCGATATCAGGATGCACTTGCCCGCGGCGCGCAGCGCGCGCAGCAGGTCGCGCAGCCCGCGGATGCTCATGACGTCGAGTCCGCTGGTGGGCTCGTCGAGCATGATCGTCGCCGGATCATGCACCAGCGCCCGGGCGATCGCGACCTTCATTTTTTCTCCCTGCGAGAATCCCTGCGTGCGCCGGTCCGCGAGCGCAGCGAGCCCGAGCTCACCTAGCAGTGCGTCGATGCGCGTCTCCAGCGCCGTTCCGGCGAGTCCATGCAGTCTGCCGTAGTAGCGCACATTCTCGCGCGCGGTGAGGCGCGCGTAGAGGCCGCGGGCGTCGGACAACACGCCGATACCCTTGCGGACGCGGGCGCGCTCACGCACGATGTCGAGGCCGTCGATCGACGCGGCGCCGGCATCGGGCGGAATCAAGGTCGCCAGCATGCGCAGCACTGTCGTCTTGCCCGCGCCGTTCGGTCCGAGGAGGCCGGTGATCGCCGCATCGGCTGCGGTGAACGTCGCACCGTCGACCGCCCGAATTTCTCCTCGCTTGCCGAACGTCTTGACCAGGCCGTCGGCGACGATCATCTCGCTTCCAGCAGTGACGCGAAGAGCGGCGGCCGCGCGCTGGTCGAGAGATAGTCGATGCACGACTGGGGCAACGTCGTGAACCCTGCTTCTGCGACGAATTTTTCGATCAGGCGCGGTGCGCACGCGTTGGGCGATACGATGTGTCCGTACCCGGCGGCGACGATGTGGCGGCTGTGCGACAGGGTCCGCCCGACTTCTTCACCCGCGGCCGGCGGCGTGACCGGGTCGAGTCCGCCCGACAGAATCAGCACCGGCTTGTCGCTGACGACCGGGGCGTAGAAATCCGCCGGCACCGGCGGTCGGGGCCAACCGTCGCAGGCGGCAAGATTGCGCCGGACCAACTCCGGTGCGCGCAGACGCGCCAGCATGCGATTGGTCTCCGCGGCGTCGATGCGCGGCGCATCCTCGGCGCAGGTGACGGCGAAGTGCAGCGCGAGATTCACCGTCTTCGCGACGTCATCGTTCAACAACATGGCCGCGGCCGTCAGCGGCGCGTAGTCGCCGGCCGCTGCGCGCGCAAGCAGCGCCGGAATCAGGCTTGCCGTTTCCGGCGCATAGACGAGGCCCTGCAGCGCACCGATGACGGTGTCGAACGACGGCTTGAATGCCCGCGCGGCGCCGTTCCGCGGATCGGCGACGGTGATCGTCCGCGCGGGAGCGAGATCGGCGCGAATGCGCGCCAGCGTCGCGTCGAGGTCGGGGTAGGCCTGCCGGCAATCCGGGCTGGCAGCGCAAGCGGCGATGATCTGGTCGAGCGCCGCGTCACCGGACAGCCACGGGTCGAAGCTGATCCGCATCGCGGGCGGCGCGGCGCCGTCGAGGACGACGCTGCGCACATGCTGCGGATACCGGCGCAGATACTCCTGCGCGACGCGGGTTCCGTACGAACCGCCCCAAAGATTGATCCGCTCGTAACCGAGCGCACTCCGGACTGCGTCGATGTCCGCCACGGCGGCGGACGTCGTGTACTGCGCCGGGTCCGCATCGCCGCCCGCGCGCAGTTCGGCAACGCAACGCTGCGCCGCGATGGCGATCGTCTGTTCTTCCGCCAGCTCATCGAAGGGATCACGAGGGGCGAGTGCGGGGCAGCGCAACGGCGCCGATTTGCCGGTCCCGCGCGGATCGATCAGCACGATGTCGCGGTTGCGGCGCACGCCGCCCAACGCGCCGGCAAGCGGCGCGAGCGCGTCCGACGATTGTCCCGGTCCTCCGGGCAACATGATCAGCGGATCGGGCTGTGGCGAGAGCGTGGCCGCAGGCAGCACGACGACGGCGATCGCCAATGTGCGCCCTGCCGGTCGCGCGCGGTCTTCCGGAACCTCGACCGTGCCGCACTGCGCGGCAGTTGCGAGCTTCGGCAACCGGCATTCGGTGAGCTCGATCTGTCGCACCGGTGCCTTGCTACCGCATGCGGCGACGAGGGCCACGCCGGCAACAAGCGCCGCGGCGCGCGCGGTCTTCCAGACGCATCTGATTGCACGCCCTGCGGCGTTGGACCAATGCGGCATGCGCGAATTCTAGCAGAGCAGGGATGCGCTTTAACGCGTGTGGACATGCAGGATCGCGCTTCCTATACTGCATCGGCATCTCACGCGACTTTTCGCCATGCCGCATCAGCTCGAACCGGGCATCGTCACCGATTTACGCGATCGCCTGACGTACAGCCGCTATCTTTGCCTCGACAGGCTGCTCGGCGCACAGAAGCCGCTTTCCGCCTCGGGATCGACGCCGGCGCGCCACGACGAAATGATGTTCATCATCCAGCATCAGACATCGGAATTGTGGATGAAGCTGATGATCCACGAGCTCGAGGCCGCCATCCGTTTCATTCAGGCCGACCAGCTCGATTCGTGCTTCAAGATCCTGGCGCGCGTCAAGCTGATCCAGAAGCAGCTGTTCGAGCAGTGGGCGGTGCTCGAAACGCTGACACCTTCGGAGTACGAGGCATTCCGGCCGGCGCTGGGCAGCGCGTCGGGCTTTCAGTCGCCGCAGTACCGGGCGATCGAGTTCCTGCTTGGCAACAAGGACCGCGCACGGGCCGACATATTCAACTACGATGCGGCGACCCACGCCGAACTGATCGACTTGCTCGAGGCGCCGTCGCTCTACGACGAGTTCCTGCGACACCTGTCGCGACGCGGGCTGCCGGTGCCGGCGGTCTGCGTCGAGCGCGACTGGTCACTGCCGCATCAGCGCAATGCGGCGCTGGTCGACGTGTTCAAGACGATCTACGAGGATCCTCAGCGCTACTGGGACGCTTACGAGATGGCCGAAAAGCTGGTCGACGTCGAAGAGGGCTTTCAACTCTGGCGCTTCCGCCACATGAAGACCGTCGAGCGCATCATCGGACACAAGTGCGGAACCGGAGGATCCAGCGGCGTCGCCTTTTTGCGGCGGGCGCTCGAGCATACGTTCTTTCCCGAGCTGATCGACGTGCGCACCGTGATCGGCGCGCCATGAGTGCCGACGGGCCGCCCCAAGGCGCGAATTCCGCCCCCGGGGGGGCAGCGCAGCGGCGCATGCCGCAAGCGTGGGGGGATCACACTAACCCGCGCGCCGATACCGCGGCGGCCATTGCGGCGGCGATCGCCGCGATGGGTCCCGGGCCGCTGACCGAGGAGGGCATCGAGCGTCATGTCGCGCCGCTGTTCTCCCGCGTACTCATCGGACCCGACCGGCCGATCTATCTTGCCAATCATTCGCTCGGCCGTCCGCTCGATGCGACTGCCGCCGACGTTGCCGAAGCGATCGGGCTGTGGCAGTCACAACTGGGCAACGCGTGGGACGCCTGGCTGGCGGAGATCGCCGGCTATCGGGCGCGGCTCGCCGCGCTGATGCACGCCCCACGCGCCGACTGCATCGTGCCCAAGACCAGCGCCGGGCAGGGACTGCGCGCCATACTCAACAGTTACGATCGCGTTCCGCGCGTCGTAGCAACTCGCGGCGAATTCGATTCGATCGACGTGATCCTGAGGCAATACGCGCGTCGCGGGCGGATCGAGCTCCGATTCGTCGAGGCAGGCACCGATGGGATGTTCGACGCCGCCGAGCTCCTCTCCGCCGTCCGGGACGCCGATCTGGTCGTCGTTTCGCAGGTGCTGTTCAACACCGGCCAGGTGCTGCCGGGACTGCCCGCGTTGATCGCTGCAGCGCACGCCGGCGGCGCGCGGGTGCTGGTCGACGTCTATCATTCGCTCGGCGTGCTGCCGGTCGATATCGCCTCGCTCGATGCCGATTTCGCGATCGGCGGCAGCTACAAGTATTTGCGCGGCGGCCCGGGTGCGGGCTTCATGTACCTGCATCCGCGCCATCTCGACGGCGGGTTCGGCACGCTGGACATCGGCTGGTTCGCCAAGAAGGCTCCATTCGACTATGTGCGCCCCGATCCGCCGGAATTCGGCGCCGGCGGCGACGCCTTGCTGGAATCGACGCCGCCGGTGCTGACCTGCTACCAGGCGCGTGCGGGACAGCTTTTCACGGCGGCCGTTGGCGTCGCGCGGCTGCGCGAATATTCGCTGACACAGCTGCGCACGCTGATCGGGCTGCTGGGCAAGCATGGCGTGCGCGCCGAAGGAGGCTCCGAGGATCGCGGCGCCTTCGTCGTCGTACGCAGCGATAAAGCACGCGCGTGGGCCGGCGAGCTCGAGCGCCGCGGCGTGATCGTCGATTCGCGGGGCTCCATCCTTCGCCTTTGTCCCGACCTGCTGACGACGCAAGCCGAGCTCGCCGACGCGGCCAAGCGCCTGGGTGAAATCGCGACGCGCTAGCTGTCCGCCGCAGCAGTGAAACAGACGCTCCCGCTACCCCTTGCGGGTAACGAACGTCACCAGCGCGATCAGCACGCTGACAAAAATCGCCGCGCCCAGAAGGCCGGCGACGACGACGTGGAGCGGCTTGATCGTCACCATGTCGAGCTCTCCCGAGGCCCTGCGGCGGATCCCGAAAAAGCTCCAGAACACCGCACCGATGACCTGCGCGAATCCGGCCTGGCGGTCGGCGGCGGGCGGGGACGGCGGCGATTGGGGCGAGGCGGGGTCCGGCATGGTCGTCGATCGGGTGGACGCGGCGGCCAAGCCTAACACGGTGGCCGCCTTGGGACCTGCATCCGGCACCGTGGCTTGCCCGTATATGGCCGGTACAGCGCTTCCCGCGCTGCGACGACGCCAGAGGAGAGATGAGATGAACGCAATACTGCGCAACTTGCGTGCCCCGGCGGTGCTGGGCATGGTCCTGCTGCTCACCGCCTGCCAGAACATGGGCACGAGCACGATGATGCCTATGCAGCAGAAGTCGCTATACGATCGCCTCGGCGGCAAGGACGCGATCGTCGCCGTGGTCGACGATTTCGTCGGCAACGTGGCGGCCGACAATCGGATCAACCGTTATTTCGCCAAGACCGACATTCCGCGGCTCAAGCGCAACCTGGTCGACCAGATCTGCGCCGGTACCGGGGGCCCCTGCACCTATACCGGCCGCGACATGAAGGCCGCGCACGCCGGGATGGGCATCAGCGACGCGGACTTCGACGCCCTGGTCGGCGACCTGGTCAAGACGCTGGACAAGTTCAAGGTGCCGGACAAGGAAAAGGGCGAGCTTCTGGGCATCCTCGGACCGATGCGTCCGTCTATCGTCGGCCAGTAACTCAAGTGCAAGGCCCGCGCCCCGGCCAGGAGCGAGTTCGCCGGGGCGCGGGAGGCAACGCCACGAAATCAACCGCTTGAGGAGCGCCCGCGGCTTGAAAACCCATGTAGCCTTCCCCATGTTGATGTCAGGCTTATTGCCGCAAGGAAGACGGTCATGCGCTTCGACAAATTCACCACCAAGCTGCAGCAGGCGCTCGCCGACGCGCAGAGCCTGGCGCTGGGCAACGACAACGGCTTCGTGGAGCCGCAGCACCTGCTTTCGAGCCTGCTGACCCAGGATGACGGCGGCACTTCGTCGCTGCTTTCCCGCGCCGGGGTCAACGTGCCGGCGCTCAAGGCCGCAACCGACAAGGCAATCGCGCGCCTGCCGAAGGTCGAAGGGCAGGGCGGCGAGATCAGCGCTTCGCGCGAGCTCACCAACCTGCTTAACCTGACCGACAAGATCGCCACTAAGCGCGGCGATCAGTTCATCGCCAGCGAATTGTTCCTGCTTGCACTCGCCGATGACAAGGGCGAGACGGGCCGGTTGCTGAAGGAGCACGGGCTGACCAAAAAGGCGCTCGAATCGGCGATCGAGGCGGTGCGCGGCGGTGCGGGCGTCGATTCGCAGGAAGCCGAGGGCCAGCGCGAGGCGCTGAAGAAGTACACGATCGACCTGACCGAGCGCGCGCGCCAGGGCAAGCTGGATCCGGTGATCGGCCGCGANNCGCGGCGAGTTCGAGGAGCGGCTCAAGGCCGTGCTCAAGGACATCGCCGCCGACGAGGGCCGCACGATTGTCTTCATCGACGAACTGCACACGATGGTCGGGGCCGGCAAGGCCGAAGGCGCAATCGACGCGGGCAACATGCTCAAGCCCGCGCTGGCGCGCGGCGAATTGCATTGTGTCGGCGCGACGACGCTCGACG
>PLYT01000080.1 GCA_003153475.1 Betaproteobacteria bacterium
TGCCCGATCTGCGATCAGGGCGGCGAGTGCCAGCTGCAGGATCTCGCCGTCGGCTACGGTGCGTCGAGCTCGCGCTACGACGAGCCCAAGCGCGTCGTGCTCAACAAGAATCTGGGACCGCTGATCGCGACCGACATGACGCGCTGCATCCATTGCACGCGCTGCGTGCGCTTCGGCCAGGAGATCGCCGGCGTGATGGAGCTCGGCATGGCCAACCGCGGCGAATTTGCCGAGATCATGACCTTCGTCGGTCGCACCGTCGATTCCGAGCTGTCGGGCAACATGATCGATCTGTGCCCGGTCGGCGCGCTGACGTCGAAGCCGTTCCGTTACACGGCCCGCACCTGGGAGCTGGCGCGGCGAAAGTCAGTGTCGCCGCACGACGGGCTGGGCAGCAATCTGGTCGTGCAGGTCAAGAACGACAAAGTCATGCGCGTCGTGCCGCTGGAAAACGAGTCGGTCAACGAATGCTGGCTGTCGGACAAGGACCGCTTTTCGTATGAGGGACTCAATTCGCCGGACCGCCTGACGCGGCCGCTGCTGCGGCGCGACGGGCAGTTGGTCGAGACCGACTGGCAGACGGCGCTCGAATACGCCGCCGGCGAATTGAAGCGGGTGCGCGATCAGCACGGTGCCGAGGCAATCGGCGCGCTGGCCTCGCCGCATGCTACGCTGGAGGAGCTTCACCTGGCGCAGAAGCTCGTGCGCGGTCTCGGTAGCGACAACATCGATTTTCGCCTGCGCCAGTCCGACGCCTCCGCCACAGCGGGACGACGCGTGCCCTGGCTCGGTATGTCGATCGCCGAGTTTGCCGCGCTCGACCGGGTGCTCGTCATCGGCAGCTTCCTGCGCAACGACCACCCGTTGCTCGCGCACCGGCTGCGCCAGGCGGCCAAGAAGGGCGCACAGATTTCGCTGCTGCATGCGAGCGACGACGAGCTCCTGATTCGGGTCGCGCACAGGGCGATCGCCGCGCCTTCGGCGATGCCGCGCGTGCTGGCGGAAATCGTCGTCGCTGCCGCCGCAGCGGCGGGCAAGCCGGCGCCGGCGGCGCTGTCGGGGATCACAGCCTCGGCGGCGGCGCAGGCGATCGCGGCGAGCCTGACCTCGGGCGAGCGCAAGGGTATTTTTCTCGGCAATTTCGCGCAGCACCATCCGCAGGCGGCACAGCTGCATGCGCTCGCGCAGGAGCTCGCGCAGCTGTCCGGTGCGAGGCAGGGTTTCCTGACCGAAGCGGCCAATTCGCTCGGCGGGCACGTTGTCCGGGCGATGCCGCAACGCGGCGGCATGAACGCGCAGGCGATGCTGGCCTCGCCGCGCAAAGCGTATCTGTTGCTGCATGCAGAGCCCGACCTGGACGCGGCAGACCCCGGCGTTGCGCGCGCCGCGCTGATGGCCGCCGAATGCGTGATCGCACTCTCGCCGTTTCGCTCCGGCGTAGCCGAGCATGCCGATGTCATGCTGCCGATCTCGCCGTTCAGCGAAACCGCCGGCACGTTCGTCAACTGCGAAGGACGCGCGCAGGAGTTCAACGGCGTGGCCCCGCCGCTGGGCGAGGCGCGGCCGGCGTGGAAAGTGTTGCGCGTGCTGGGCTCGATGCTCGGCCTCGAGGGTTTCGCGCAGGACAGCATCGAGGCCGTACGCGGCGAATTGCCGGCGGCCGACGCGATCGTCGCGGCACTGTCGAACGCGAGCGATAGCGCGATCGTTGCGCCGGCCGATGGCAATGCCGACGCCGTCCCCGAGCGCGTCGCCGACGTGCCGATGTATTTCGCCGATCCGCTGGTGCGGCGGGCGGTCTCGCTGCAGAAGACGCGCAACGCGCAGCCGCCGGTCGTTCGCGCCAACGTGGCGACACTGGCGCGGTTGCAACTTGCCGATGGAGACGCGGCTCGCGTGCGCTGCGGCGCAGGCGAGGCGATGCTCAAGGTCGTCGCCGACGGCACGGTGCCCGACGGCTGCGTGCGTATCGCCGCCGCGCATCCGACGACGAGCATGCTGGGTCCGATGTTCGGGCCGATCACCGTCGAGGCGCTCGCATGAGTGAGCTCTTAGCCCCGGTGCAGGATTTCTTCGGACCGACCTGGCCGGCGGTGTGGACCTTGGCCAAGATCGTCGCGATCGCGATTCCGCTGATCCTGGGCGTGGCCTATCTGACGCTGGCCGAGCGCAAGGTCATCGGCTGGATGCAGGTTCGGATCGGCCCCAATCGCGTCGGTCCGCTGGGACTGCTGCAGCCGTTCGCCGACGTTTTCAAGCTGGTGTTCAAGGAAATCATTGTCCCGTCGGGTGCGAACCGCAGCCTGTTCTTCCTGGCACCGCTGCTTTCGCTCGGCTCCGCGCTCGCGGCCTGGGCGGTGATCCCGTTCGGCGAGGGCATCGTCCTGTCGAACATCAATGCCGGGCTGCTCTACATCCTGGCGATGACGTCGATCGGCGTGTACGGGGTCATCCTGGCCGGCTGGGCGTCGAACTCCAAGTATGCTTTTCTCGGCTGCCTGCGCTCGGCAGCGCAGATCGTGTCGTACGAAATCGCGATGGGCTTTGCGCTGGTCGGCGTGCTGATGGCGGCGTCGAGCCTCAACATCAGCGACATCGTGCGCGGCCAGACCGGCGGCTTCTGGCACTGGTACATGCTGCCGCTGCTGCCGCTGTTCGTCGTCTACCTGGTGTCGGGGATCGCGGAGACGAACCGCCACCCGTTCGACGTCGCCGAAGGCGAGTCCGAGATCGTCGCCGGCTTCCACGTCGAGTACTCGGGAGTGACGTTCGCGGTGTTCTTTCTCGCCGAATACATGAACATGATCCTGATCTCCACGCTAGCCTCGACGATGTTCCTCGGGGGCTGGCTGGCGCCGTTGCCGATCCTGAACGACATCGGGGTCGCGGGCCTGCATCCGCTCGGCGACGGCTTCATGTGGCTGTTCGTCAAGATTTGCGCGATTCTGTTCATCTTTCTCTGGATACGAGCAACGTTTCCGCGCTATCGCTACGACCAGATCATGCGGCTTGGCTGGAAAGTGTTCATTCCGGTAACGCTGGTGTGGATCGCTTTTCTCGGTGCGATGATGCAGACGCGCTGGGCGTACCTGTTCCACTAAAGAGACGGCGATGCTGCAAAGACTCCGCGACTTCTTCAACGCCTACCTGCTGATCGAGCTTTGGCAGGGCTTGCGCGTCACCTTGACGAACATGTTCCGGCGGAAGATCACCATCCAGTTTCCCGAGGAAAAGACGCCGATGAGCCCGCGCTTTCGCGGCCTGCACGCGTTGCGCCGTTATCCGAACGGCGAAGAACGCTGCATTGCGTGCAAGCTGTGCGAAGCGGTGTGTCCGGCGCTGGCGATCACGATCGAGTCGGAAGCGCGCGAGGACGGCACGCGGCGGACGACGCGTTACGATATTGACCTCACCAAATGCATATTCTGCGGCTTCTGCGAGGAGTCCTGCCCGGTCGACTCGATCGTCGAGACGCGGATCCTCGAGTACCACGGCGAAAAGCGCGGCGACCTGATTTACACCAAGGAAATGCTGCTCGCCGTCGGCGACCGCTATGAGGCGCAGATCGCGGCCGACCGCGCCGCCGATGCGAAGTACCGATGAGCGCGCGGGCCGAAGGCAGCCCGCAGGGCCGTTCGCGCGCGATTCGGCAGGAGGCCGACGTGCTGTCCGTCGTCCTGCGCCCAGTGATCAAAGAGGCCGACCGATAGCATGAATATCGAGCCAGCCGTCTTCTACGTGTTCGCTGCGGTGCTGGTCTTCGCGGCCTTGCGCGTCATCAGCAGCAGCAACCCCGTGCACTCGGCGCTGTGGCTGGTGCTCTCGTTCTTCAGTGCCGCGGGCATATGGCTGCTGCTGCAAGCCGAATTCCTGGCAATCGCGCTGGTGCTGGTCTACGTCGGCGCAGTCATGGTGCTTTTCCTTTTCGTCGTGATGATGCTCGACGTCAACTTCGCCAAGATGCGCGAGCAATTCAAAAGCTACATTCCGGTCGGCGCGACCGTCGGCATCCTGATCCTGATCGAGATGGCGCTGGTGCTGGTCGGCGGCTATTTCGCGCCGCCGACCGGCGCGGTGCCTGCGGCTGCCGCTGCGGGTTACAGCAACACCCGCGCGCTGGGCCTGCTGCTCTATACCGATTACGCCTATCCGTTCGAAATCGCGGCAGTGATCCTGCTGGTGGCAATCATCGCCGCCATCGCGCTTACGCACCGGGCGCCGCGAACCAGCAAGCGTCAGGATCCGGGGCGGCAGGTCAGGGTGCGGCGCAGTGATCGCCTGCGCGTGCTCGACATGCCGGCGGAGAAAAACGAGCACTGACCGCGGCAAAAGGGCGCTGCGGGCAACAACAATGGCGAAGTCGCGGCTGCGGCCGCAAGCTTGAGGGAGCAACAGACTTGTCGTTCATCTGGCATCCGACGCTGACGCACTACCTGGTCCTCGGCGCGATCCTGTTCGCGATCAGCGTGATCGGCATCTTTCTCAACCGGCGCAACGTCATCCTGATGCTGATGGCGATCGAGCTGATGCTGCTCGCGGTCAACCTGAATTTCATCGCGTTTTCGCATTACCTCAATGATCCGGCGGGCCAGGTGTTCGTCTTCTTCATCCTGACGGTGGCGGCCGCCGAGTCGGCGATCGGTCTCGCGATCCTGGTGCTGCTGTTCCGCACCGTGCGCTCGATCGATGTCGAAGACCTGTCGACGCTCAAGCATTAGGCAGAAGCGATGACGCGGCAACAAGTCTACCTGCTGATACCGCTGGCGCCGCTGCTCGGCGCCGTGCTGGTCGGCCTCTGGGGGCCGAAGCTGGGGCGGGCCTTGTCGCACTGGCTCTGCATACTCGGCGTCGCGGTTTCGACCGCGGCGTCGGCCTGGGTGCTGAAGGACGTGCTGGCCGGCCATTCGTTCAACGGCGACGTTTACACGTGGATGTCGTCGGGCGGCGTCAGGTTCGCGATCGGGTTCCTGATCGACCCGCTGACGGCGCTGATGATCACTGTCGTCTCGTTCGTCTCGCTGATGGTCCACGTCTATACGGTCGGGTACATGGCCGACGATCCCGGCTACACGCGGTTCTTCGCCTACATATCGCTGTTCACCTTCAGCATGCTGATGCTGGTGATGGCGAACAATTTCCTGCAGCTGTTTTTCGGCTGGGAGGCGGTCGGCCTGGTCTCGTACCTGCTGATCGGGTTCTGGTATACGCGGCCGACGGCGAACTACGCGAGCCTCAAGGCATTTCTGGCCAACCGCGTCGGCGATTTCGGCTTCGTGCTGGGCATCGGGCTCATCGTCGCGTTCTTCGGCTCGCTCGACTACGCGACCGTCTTCGCCGCCGCGCCGCAGGCTGCCGGCACGACGCTAAACCTTGTCGGCGACAAGCAATGGTCGGTGCTGACGGCGATCTGCATCGGACTTTTCGTCGGTGCGATGGGCAAGAGTGCGCAGGTTCCGCTGCATGTCTGGCTGCCGGACTCGATGGAAGGCCCGACGCCGATCTCGGCGCTGATCCACGCCGCCACGATGGTCACCGCCGGGATCTTCATGGTCGCGCGCATGAGCCCGCTGTTCGAGCTGTCGGAGACCGCGTTGTCGTTCGTGACCATCATCGGCGCGACGACCGCGCTGTTCATGGCGTTTCTCGGCATCGTGCAAAACGACATCAAGCGGGTCATCGCCTACTCGACCTTGTCGCAGCTAGGCTACATGACCGTTGCGCTGGGCGTATCCGCGTACTCGGCTGCGATCTTCCACCTGATGACGCACGCCTTTTTCAAGGCTCTGCTGTTCCTCGCCGCGGGCTCGGTGATCATCGCCTTGCATCACGAGCAGGACCTGCGCCGGATGGGCGGCCTGAAGAAATACATGCCGATCACCTACTGGACGACGGTGATCGGCTCGCTGGCACTCGCCGGGATTCCGCCGTTCGCGGGCTTTTTCTCCAAGGACGCGATCATCGACGCCGTCCGGCTGTCGACGGTGACCGGGCACACCTACGCGCGGGTGGCGCTGACGCTCGGCGTCTTCGTGACGGCTCTGTACAGCTTTCGCATGCTGTTTCTCGCATTCCACGGCGAGGAGCGCTTCCGGCAGCCGCGTCCCGCCGACGCCACGCACGAAGAGCCCGGGCACGACGAGCACGCCGGTTCGCCGAAGGAAAGCCCCTGGGTGATCACGGTGCCGCTGATCCTGCTGGCGATCCCGTCGATCTATGCCGGCTGGGCGTACGTCCAGCCGGTGCTTTTCGGTGATTTCTTCGGGAGCGCGATCACCATCGCGCCGCAGCACGCCGGCATGGCGACGCTGCGCGAGGAGTGGCACGGCGCGGGCGAATTCATTGCGCACGGCTTCGCCGCCGCGCCGTTCTGGTTGGCGCTGGCGGGCATCGGTCTCGCGTGGCTGCTCTACATCCGCCGCCCCGATCTGCCGGCCAGGATCCAAGCCAAGACCGAAGCGCTGTACGCGCTGCTCGCCAACAACTATTACATCGACCGCTTCAACGACTGGTTTTTCGCCGGCGGGTTCCGCCGCATCGGCGACTTGTTTTCCGACGTCGGCGACCGTTCGGTAATCGACGGCTTTTTCGTCAATGGCAGCGTGCGCATGGTCGGCGCCGCCTCCGCCGCCTTGCGCCTGATCCAGTCGGGCTACATGTACCTGTACGCGTTCGCGATGATCCTGGGCGTGTTCATCGCCCTGTTCTGGTGGGTCGTGCTGAGGGTCGTCTGATGCTGCCTTACCTCAGTCTCGCGATCTGGGTTCCGATCGTCGCCGGGCTCCTCGTGCTTGCGGTCAACCGCGACGCCGATGCCGCCGCGGCGCGCTGGCTGGCGCTGGTTGGTGCGGTCGCGGGCTTCGCCGTCACGATTCCGCTCTATGTGCACTTCACGCTCGGCACCGCCGAGATGCAGTTCGTCGAGGCGGTCGAATGGATCCCGCGCTTCAACGTCAATTATCTGCTCGGCGTCGACGGTATTTCGCTGCTGTTCGTGCTGCTCAACAGCTTCGTCACCGTGCTGGTCGTCTGGGCCGGCTGGGTCGTCATCGAGAAGCGCGTCTCCCAGTACATGGCGGCATTCCTGATCATGTCGGGCCTGATCAATGGAGTGTTCGCTGCGCTCGACGGCGTCCTGTTCTACGTGTTTTTCGAAGCAATGCTGATCCCGATGTACCTGATTATCGGCATCTGGGGCGGCCCGAACCGTGTTTACGCGGCGATCAAGTTCTTTCTTTACACGCTCCTCGGCTCGTTTCTGATGCTGGTCGCCTTCATCTACCTGTACTCGGTCAGCGGCGGCAGTTTCTCGATTCTCGAGTGGTATCAGCTGCCGCTGTCGCTGAAGACGCAGCTTTTGCTCTTTGTCGCGTTCTTTCTGTCGTTCGCCGTCAAGGTGCCGATGTGGCCGGTGCACACCTGGTTGCCCGATGCGCACGTCGAGGCCCCGACCGGCGGCTCGGTCGTGCTCGCGGCGCTGACGCTCAAGGTCGGCGCGTACGGCTTTGTCCGCTTTGTGCTGCCGATACTGCCGGATGCCAGCCACTATCTGGCCAACTTCGTCATCACGCTGTCGCTGATCGCAGTGATCTACATCGGCTTCGTCGCGCTGGTCCAGGCCGACATGAAAAAGCTGATCGCGTATTCGTCGATCTCGCACATGGGCTTCGTCACGCTGGGCTTTTTTCTGTTCAGCGAGCTCGGTGTCGAGGGCGGCCTCGTCCAGATGATCTCGCACGGCTTCGTCTCGGCCGCGATGTTTCTGTGCGTCGGCGTGCTGTACGACCGCATGCACAGCCGCCAGATCGCCGATTACGGAGGCGTCGTCAACACGATGCCACGCTTCGCCGCGCTGGCGATGCTGTTCGCGATGGCGAACGCCGGTCTTCCCGGGACCAGCGGATTCGTCGGCGAGTTCATGGTGATCCTCGCTGCGGTCAAGGCGAAGTTCTGGCTGGGATTCCTCGCCGCGATCACGCTGATCCTCGGCGCCGCCTACACGCTGTGGATGTACAAACGGGTCTGGTTCGGCGCGGTAGTCAGCGAGCGCGTCGCCGCCTTGAAGGATCTGTCGCGGCGCGAGTTCTGGCTGCTGGCGACGCTGGCCGCCGTGGTCCTGTTCATGGGTGTCTATCCGAAGCCGTTCACCGACGTCATGCACGCGTCGGTCACCGAATTGCTGGCGCACGTCGCCAAGAGCAAATTGTGACGACCGGCGCGCTGCCCGTGAATTTCGATTTCGTTCCGGCCCTGCCGGAGATCGCGCTGCTGGTCGGGGCCTGCGTCGTGCTGCTGGTCGATCTGGTGCTGCCGGAAACGCGGCGCAGCTGGAGCTACTGGCTGACGCAGCTGGTCGTCGTCTCGACGGCCTGGCTATCGCTGTACGTATTCCACGAGGCGCCGGCACATACTTTCGGCAATACCTTCATCGCCGATACGCTGGCCGACGTGCTCAAGTTCTTGAGTTGCGTCACCGTGGCGCTGACGCTCGCGTACTCGCGCAGCTACCTGGCGGCGCGTGGCCTGTTCCGCGGCGAGACCTTCGCGCTGATGATGTTCGCTTTGCTCGGCATGATGGTGATGATTTCGGCCAACCACTTCCTGCTGCTGTATCTCGGACTGGAGCTGATGTCGCTATCGCTGTACGCGATGATTGCGCTGCAGCGGGACTCGGGCCAGGCAGTCGAGGCGGCGATGAAGTATTTCGTCCTCGGCGCGCTCGCCTCCGGTCTCCTGCTCTACGGCATGTCGATGATCTACGGCGCCACCGGGACGCTCGATGTCGCACGCGTCGCCACCACCGTTTTCGCCGGCGGCGTCAATAAGACGATGCTGGCGTTCGGCCTCGTGTTCGTCGTTTCGGCGATCGCTTTCAAGCTCGGCGCCGTGCCGTATCACATGTGGCTGCCCGACGTCTACGAAGGTGCGCCGACGGCGATGACGCTGTTCGTCGGTTCGGCCCCGAAGCTCGCCGCGTTCGGGTTCATGACGCGGCTCCTGGTCGGCTCGCTCGCGGCGATGGCATTCGACTGGCAGGGAATGCTGCTGATCCTGTCGCTGCTGTCGATGATCGCCGGCAACGTCATCGCGATCTCGCAGACCAACATCAAACGCATGCTGGCGTACTCGACGATTGCCAACATGGGTTACATGCTGATGGGCTTTCTCGCCGCCAACATCAATGGCTACAGCGCGGCGATGTTCTATACGATCACCTATGTGATGACGACGCTGGTCAGCTTCGGCATGGTGCTGCTGCTGTCCCGCGCCGGCTTCGAAGCGGATCAGCTGGACGACTTCAAGGGGCTGAACCAGCGCAGCCCGTGGTACGCGTTCCTGATGCTGCTGACGATGTTCTCGCTGGCGGGTATTCCGCCGACGGTCGGCTTCTATGCCAAGTTCGCCGTCATCGAGGCCGCCGTCGACGTCGGGCTGGTCTGGCTGGCTGTCGTCGCGGTGATGGCGTCGCTGATCGGTGCCTTCTATTACTTGCGTATCGTCAAGCTGATGTACTTCGACGATCCGGTGGACGACGCCCCGCTGGAGGCGCGAAGCGATACGAGGGTGCTGCTGTCGATCAACGGGCTCGCGCTGCTGCTGCTGGGCATCTTTCCGCAATGGCTGCTGGGCATGTGCGTCGTCGCCCTGACCCGGTCCTATTGAGCGCTGGGATTGATATGCGCGTCGGATTTTTCGTCACTTGTCTCGTCGACCTGATGCGCCCCGCGATCGGCTTTGCGGCGATAAAGCTGCTCGAAGCCGGGGGCGCCGAAGTCTTCGTTCCGGCGACGCAGACCTGCTGCGGTCAGCCCGGCTACAACTCAGGAGATCGCGACGGAGCCATCGCCCTGGCGACGAAGCTCGTCGCCGAATTCGAGGCCTGCGACTATCTGGTTGCTCCGTCCGGCTCGTGCACAGGCATGATCAAGACCCACTACGCCGACCTGTTTCGCGACGATGCGCCGATGCTCGCGCGAGCCGAGGCGCTCGGTGCCCGTACCTTCGAGCTGACCGATTTCCTGGTCAACGTGCTCAAGCTCGACGCGGTGCCCGGCACTTTCGCCGGGACCGTCACCTACCACGACAGTTGCGCGGGACTGCGCGAGATGGGCGTCAAGGCTCAGCCGCGCGCATTGCTGGCGCGGATGCCCGGCGTCAGGCTGAACGAGATGACCGAATGCGAGACCTGCTGCGGCTTCGGCGGCACCTTCTCGATCAAGTACGGCGAGATCGCGACGCGGCTCGCGGACGACAAGTGCGGGCATATCGCGGCCTCGGGCGCCGACGCCGTCGTGCTGGGCGACCTGGGCTGCATGCTCAATATCGAGGGCCGGCTGCGCCGGCGCGGCGACCGCCGGACCCGCGTGCTCCACATCGCCGAATTGCTGGCCGGCGACTAGCGTCAGGACCCATCCATGCAGATTGCCTCGATGCACTTCAAGGAACGCGCGCACGACAACATGGGCAATGCCCAGCTGCAAGGCAACCTGCAAAAGATCAAAGGAAAATTCGTCGCCAAGCGGCGTCAGTCGCTGGTCGAGCTGGATGACGTCGAGGCGACGCGCGAGGCCGCGCGCGCCATACGCCAGCGCGCGCTCGACAACCTCGACGTCTGGCTGGAAATGTTCGAGCGCAACGCGACCGCGCGCGGCGCGACGGTGCTCTGGGCGGAGACGCCGGCCGACGTCAACCGGCACGTGCTGGCGATCGCTGCGCGCCACGGCGTCGGCAAGATCATCAAATCCAAGTCGATGGTCAGCGAAGAGTCGGCGCTCGATCGCGCGATCGAGGCCGCCGGTCTGGACGTCGTCGAGACCGACCTCGGCGAATACATCCTGCAGATCAACGACTACGAGCCGCCGTCGCACATCATCGGGCCGGCGCTGCACAAGAGCAAGGAAGAGGTCTCGGATCTCTTCGCAAGGGTGCATGGCACGGCGAGAAAGGTCGAGATCAACGAGCTCTGCCTCGAGGCGCGCCAGATGCTGCGCAAGCACTACCTGTCCGCGGACATGGGCATCTCGGGCGGCAATTTCTTCGTCGCCGAGACCGGCTCGGTCGTGCTGGTGACCAACGAGGGCAACGCGACGTTGACGACGACGCTGCCCGACGTGCACGTCGCGATCTCCGGCATCGAGAAGATCGTCCCGACGCTCGAAGACGTCGCGACCCTGATGCGCATGCTGCCGCGTTCGGCGACCGGACAGTCGATTTCCAACTATGTCGACCTACTGACGGGGATTCGGGGCGAGGGCGAATTTCACGGCGCTCGGCACATGTACTTCATCCTGGTTGACGCCGGCCGCAGCGCGGTGCTCGGCAGCGAAGTCAGCGAGGCGCTGCGCTGCATCCGCTGCGGTGCGTGCATGAATCATTGCCCGGTCTATCAGAGCATCGGCGGCCATTCGTACGGCTGGGTCTACCCCGGGCCGATCGGATCGATCCTGACGCCATCGTACATCGGACTTGAAAATGCGCTCGACCTGCCGCAGGCCTCGACTTTGTGCAATCAATGCGGCGTCGTGTGCCCCGTCAAGATTCCGCTGCCCGACCTGCTGCGAAAGCTGCGCGAACAGCAATTCGCGCGGCGGCTGCGGCCCTGGTCCGAGCGCGCGGGCTTGCGCCTCTGGTCGTGGCTTGCCGCCCGCCCGCGCCTGTTCGGCGCTTCGACCCGCATCGGCGTGCGCATGTTGCGATGGCTGGGCGGCCGCGATTCCCTGATCCATCGGCTGCCGCTGGGTCGCGGCTGGACCGATGGCCGCGACATGCCGGCGCCGGCCGGGCGTACCTTTCGCGAGCTCTACGCGGCCCGACGGGCCGATGGGGGACAACGATGAACGCGCCGCGCGACGCCAAAGTGGTGCCCAGGATCAGCCGGCGTGGCGAAAGCCTGGGCACCGAGAACGCTTTTGTCGTGCTGGCCGAGGTCAACGCGCTCGTCCGTCAGGGGCGCGACATCGTTTCGTTCTGCATCGGCCAGCCCGACTTTCCGACGCCGGTCAACATCCAGGATGCCGCGGTCGCGGCGATTCGTGCGGGCAAGCATGGTTACACGCCGTCGGCCGGCATCGACGAGCTGCGCGCGGCCGCGGCTCGCGACTTGGGCGCGCGCCGCGGTATCGCAATCGACCCCGACGATGTCGTCGTCGGTGCCGGCGCGAAGCCTTTTATTGCTTATGCGATCGCGTCGGTGACCGACTTCGGTGCCGGGGACGAGGTGATCTATCCGGTGCCGGGCTTTCCGATCTACGAATCGCAGATCGTCGCCAACGGCGCGCTGCCGGTGCCGATACACCTGCGTGAAGCACGCGATTTTGCCTTCGATCCGCACGAGCTCGAAGCCAGGATCACGGCGAAGACGCGGCTGCTGATCCTGAATTCGCCGCACAACCCGACCGGCGCGAGCCTTACGTCGGCCGACCTGGGGGCGATCGCCGAGATCCTGCGCCGCCACCCGCAGATCTGGGTCTACGCCGATGAAATCTATTCGCGGCTGTGCTACGACGGCCAATTCGCCTCGCTTGCGGCGCTGCCCGGCATGCTCGAGCGGACGATCATCTCCGACGGCGCGTCGAAGACCTGGGCGATGACCGGATGGCGGCTGGGCTACGTCGCCAACCGCGCGCTGGCGCCGGTGTTCACGCGCTGGATCACCAATACCGACTCGTGCGCATCGCAGATCAGCCAGTGGGCGGCGCTCGAGGCCATCACCGGTCCGCAAGACGATGCCGAGGCCATGCGACGCTCGTTCCTCGAGCGGCGAGATCTGATCGTCGGCCTGCTGAACCAGGTTCCCGGGATCAGCTGCAAGACGCCCGGCGGCGCATTCTATGCGTGGCCGAATGTTACCGAGGCCTGCAAACGCACCGGCTGCGCCGATTCGGAGGACTTGCGCAAGCGCCTGCTGAACGAGGCTGGCGTCGCGGTGCTGGCCGACATCCATTTCGGACGCCGCGTGCCCGGCGACGGGCAGCACGTGCGCTTTTCGTATGCGGCCTCGCCAGCGGCGATCCGGTCCGGCATCGAGCGCATTGCCACGTTCATCGAAACGAGCAGCCGGTGAGCTTTGGCGGCGACGACCCGGCGCGCGCGAAGATCCTCGGCCGCGTACGCGACGCGCTGTCGAAATCCGGCGCGGCGAGGGACGAGGCCGGCGCGCGCGCCGCCGCCGAAGCGTATGTCGCCGCGCACGCCTACGGTCCGCGGCCGCGAATGCCGGGCGATCGGGTCGCGCGATTCATGCAGCGCGCGACCGACATGGAAAGCACCGTCGCCCACCTCGCCGACCGGCGCGAGATTCCGGCCAGCGTCGCGCGCTATCTCGACGCCTTGGAGTTGGCGCCGGCGCTGGCCGCGCAGCGCTCGCGGCAGGGCGTCTGCTGGCCCGAGCTCGCGGACCTGGATTGGGCCGGTGCGGGACTGGCGATCGAGCCGCGTCCGACGACCGGCGACGACAAACTGGGCATCACCGGCGCGTTCTGCGCGATCGCCGAAACCGGAACGCTGGTGGTGCTTTCCGGCGCGTCGACGCCGACCGCGACGATGCTCTTGCCCGACACGCATGTCGCCGTCGTCTCCGCGGCTCGCATCGTCGCCGGCATGGAAGAGGCGTTCGCGCTGGTCCGCGACGAGCGCGATGGATTGCCGCGCGCCGTCAACCTGGTGTCGGGGCCGTCGCGCACCGGCGACATCGAGCAGACGATCGTGCTCGGCGCCCATGGCCCTTACCGGGTCCACATTCTGGTCGTCGATCACTGAAGCCACGGCCCGCGAAAGACGCCCGCGCCTGTCAACACCGGATGCGGGTCGGGCGTTAACGAAGGCATCGCAACGTCGCCCGGCGGGCGTCGCCGGGCGTGGCGACTATCGGAGGGAAGAACCATGGCAATGCGCAATCGAATTCTGCTGGCTGCCATCGCGGTGAGCGCCGCGATGGTGTCCTTGCCGGTCGCGGCGAGGGCGATCATCGATATCGAGATCGCACCGCCGGCGCCGCGCGTCGAAGTCGCGCCCCCGCCGCGCGTGGGCTATGTCTGGACACCCGGCTACTGGCGCTGGAACGGCCGCCGACACGTCTGGATCAACGGCGTGTGGGTGCCCGCACGCCGCGGGTATCACTGGGAGCCTGCGGCCTGGGTCCAGGGGCCGAACGGGCGCTGGCACCTCGCCCCCGGACGCTGGGTCCGCTGATCGCGGCACGGTAGTCGCAGCAGCGTCCGTCGGACCTTGGCATCGAGCGCCAAGTTCCGATGGGCGTCTTCAAAACGCCCAAGGCGCGGTGACGACGGTCTTCGGGGCTGCATGCTTGGGCCGCGGAAACCAGCCCTGCATCGCAGCATCACGGCGGGGCCGATGATGGTGGCGAGCGTCGCGTGCCAGCCGCCGCGCACCCACGCGATCGCATCCTTGCCCTCGGGAAACTCGCATCCTTGCCCTCGGGAAACATGTTCGAGAGCGCGGGCGATCCGAACCAGATCACCGATCCGCCGAATCCTGCCGCGTGCGCCAGGTAGGCCAGTCGTAACCGCGGTGCATCACCATCAAAAAGTGCCGCCCGGCGGGTTTTTGTGCCGCTGATTGTAGCGCGCCGCCGCAGTGGCGCCGATTTCGGGGCCGAAAAGGCCCTTTTTCCCCTGTTTCGCAGCTGCTTCCACGAATGGCAGACAACTTGCTTGTAAGTGGCGGATTCGACACTTAGACTGGTTGACCGCCGGCTTCCCGGGAGTGGAGGACGGCGCTTCTACCCCGTGCCATGGCGCTGCCCCGATCACTGACTCGCCTGGATCTGCCGACGCAGCAAACGGTCGGCGAAGGTCTGGACAGGGAGGCCTTGCTTGCGCTGTCACAGCGCAAGCTGAACGCGCTCGGCCTGCCGGTCTGCTACATCGACGTCGACCAGCGCTACCGCTTCGTCAACCGCGCGTTCCTCGACTGGTCGGGCAAGCCGCAATCCGAGGTCATCGGCCGCGAAGTCGTCGAAGTCGACGGGCGCGAGCTCTACCAGCTCTATCACGCCTACCTCGAAGCCGCGCTCAACGGCGAGCGGGTGAGCTTCGAGCGCCAGCTCTCATCGGTCAAGCGCAACGCCTTCTGGGTCCGCGTCGACTACTACCCCGATCGCGGCCCGCGCGGCGACATCCGGGGCGTACTCGCGACTTACACCGACGTCGACAACATCAAGAGGATGGAGCTCGAAGCGGGCGAGCGCGAGCACCGCCTGCGCATCGTCACCGACAGCGTCAGCCTGCCGATTTTCTATTTCGACCGCGCGTTCCGCCTGCGCTTCGCCAACAAACCCTATGGCGAATACATCGGCGCCGCGGTCGACGATCTGCTCGGCCAGCCGCTGAAGAATTTCGTCGCGCCCGACGCGCTCGACGAGATGATGGGATACGTCGAGCGCGCGTTCGCCGGAGCGACAGTCAGCTACGATCGCCGCGAGCGGCCGGCCAGCGGCGAGCTGCGCTGGGTGCGCATTACGCTCTTTCCCGACCGCGAGCCGGGCCGCAAGACCGGTGGTGCGTTCGCGGTGATCAACGACATCGAGGACGACGTCCGCATCCGCGAGGCGTTGAAATCGCAGGAAGGTCAGCTGCGGCTGTTCGCCGACAACATTCCCGGCCCGATCGCCTACCTCGACCGCTCACTCAAGTACACGTTCGTCAACCAGGCCTTCGCCAACTGGGTCTGCCGTCCGCAGGCGGAAATCTACGGCAAGACGCCGTCTCAAGTCATGCCGCACGACGTCAATGCCTTTCTGCGGCCGATCATCAAGCGCGCGCTCGAAGGCGAGAACGTCGAGTACGAGCGCGTGGGCGCCACCGCCGACGGCAAGCGGCGCTGGATGCATGGCCGCATCGCGCCCGACCTCGATGCAGCGGGCAAAGTGCGCGGGCTGTATTGCACCGAATACGACATCCACGATCTGAAGCTTACCGAGCAGGCACTGGCGGCGCGCGAGGAGCAGCTGCGCCTGTTCACCGACAACATCCCGGAGCCGGTCGTCTACGTCGACCTCGACCGTCATTACACGTTCGTCAACGACGCCTTCGTGACGCTGGTCGGCATCAGCCGCGACGAAATCATCGGCAAGAGCGTCAAGGACGTGCTGGGTCCCGAAGCATTCGAGTTCCAGCAGCCGTTCATCGACCGTGCCGCCCGGGGCGAGAGCGTCACCTACGAACGCGAGACAGTCGACGTCAACGGTCGCCAGCGCTGGCTGCGCAACAAGATCGTCCCGGATATGCGCTTCGACGCGACGATCAAGGGCTATTACATCGTCGGACACGACATCACCGACCTGAAGCAGGCGCAGGACGCGCTCGCTTCGCGCGAATCGCAGCTGCGCGCGATCATGGACGGCGTGCCGGCGCCGGTCGCCTACATCGACCGCGACGAGCGCTGCCAGTATGTCAACCGGCCGTTCCTGCAGTACTTCGGATTGACCGCGCAGCAGGTGGCGGCGCTGCGCCTGCGCGATGTCGTCGGACATGGCATCTATGCCAGCGCGCAGGCGCTGCTGTCGCGCGCGCTGCAAGGCGAATCGACGTCGTTCGACCGGCTGGTCCCCGGCGCCGGAGACGTCCGCCGGTGGATGGCGATACGCGTCGTGCCGGACACCGCGCCGGGAGGCGAAGTCAACGGCGCGTTCGTGCTGATGAACGACATCCATGGCCTGAAGCAGGCGCAGGAAGCCCTGCGCGCCAGCGAAGGCGAGCTGCGGCTGATCATGGACAACGTTCCCGCTCGCGTCGCCTACATCGACCGGGAGTCTCGCTTTCGCTTCCTCAACCGGCACAACGAGGAATGGCTGTCGGAGAGCCGCAAGGACCTGACCGGGCGAAAAATCGGCGAAGTCGTCGGCGATGGCCGCGCGCGTCAGCTCCAGCCGCTGATGAACCGCGTGTTCTCCGGCGAAACCATTTCGACCGAGCAGCTGCTGCTGCAGCCGAACGGCGAGCAGCGATGGGAGTCGATCCACTACGCGCCGAATCGCGACGGCGAAGGCAACGTCATCGGCATCTACGCGGTGCACACCGACATTCACGACCAGAAGCGCAACGAGGAAGCGCTGCGCCGTGCCAACTGGATGCTGTCGTCGCACATCAACAATACGCCGCTGGCGGTGCTCGAATGGGACCGCGATTTCCGTCTGGTGCGCTGGTCGCCGCAGGCGGAAAACATATTCGGATGGCGCGCCGAAGAGGTGCTGGGCATGCCTATTACCGGCAGCCAGCTGACGCACGAGGCCGATCGCCCGGCGGTGACCGAGCTGATCGAAAGGCTGATGACCGGCGAGCAACCGCGCGCGACCGGACTTAACCGCAATTATCGCAAGGACGGCGAGACGATCTGGTGCGAGTGGTACCACTCGTGCCTGCTCGACGAGCAGGGCCGCATCGTGTCCGTGCTGTCGTTCGTGCAGGACGTGTCATCGCGCATCCAGGCGGAGGAGCGGCTGCAGTACCTGGCCACGCGCGACGCGCTGACCGGCCTGCCGAACCGCC
>PLYT01000102.1:0-24107 GCA_003153475.1 Betaproteobacteria bacterium
GACCACGGCGATCGCGCTGGAAACCAGCAAGGGCGACCTGCCGCTTGCGCTTGGCCTCGGCGTCATTCTGGTGACCATTGTCATCGCGCTCAACGCGGCCGCGTACCTGGTCAAGGAAACGGCGCAGCGGCGCTACGGGTGATGTCGACGATGGACATGCGCGCGCCGATGTCGCTGTTGCCATTGCGTCTTGATGACGTCACCTTTACCGTCGNNCGGGCCGAACGGCGCGGGCAAAAGCGTGCTGCTTCGTCTTTGCCATGGCTTGTTGGCGCCGACATCAGGATCGATTGTCTGGAACTCTGCGGAGCTGCCGAACGCCCCGCGCCGGCAGGCGATGGTGTTCCAGCGACCGGTGCTTCTCCGGCGTTCGGCGCTGGCCAACATCCTGCATGCGCTCGCCATCGCCGGCGTGCCGCGACGGCATCGCGGCGAGCGCGCTCGCGAAGCGCTGCGCAAGGTGGGGCTCGAGTCGCTCGCCGGGCCTCCGGCGCGCGTCCTTTCCGGTGGCGAGCAGCAGCGCCTTGCGCTGGCCCGCGCCTGGGCGTTGCAGCCCGAGATCATTTTTCTCGACGAGCCGACCGCGAGCCTGGATCCGGGCGCGACGCACGAAATCGAGAAGGTGATCCTGGCGATGGCCTCGGCCGACACCAAGATCGTGCTAGTGACGCACAACTTGGGGCAGGCGCGCCGCATGGGCGACGAGATCCTGTTCCTGCATCAGGGAAAAATTGCAGAGCGCGCCAGCGCCGAACTTTTCTTCAAGCACCCGCGGTCCGTCGAAGCAAGACAGTTTCTGGAAGGAGTACTGCCATGGTAATGACACGCCGTATCTGCCTTTTCGTCCTGCTGTCGCTCGCCGCGTTCGCGGCAGGTGCGCAGGAGCGATTCATCACGGTCGCCTCGACCACGTCGACAGAGCAGTCCGGACTGTTCGGCTACCTGCTACCGATTTTCGAGAACAAGACTGGCATCAAGGTCCACGTCGTCGCGCTCGGCACCGGTCAGGCACTCGACGTCGCCCGGCGCGGCGACGCCGATGTAGTCTTCGTCCACGCGCGCTCGGCAGAGGAAAAATTCCTCGCCGAAGGCGAAGGGGTGAAGCGCTTTCCGGTGATGTACAACGACTTCGTGCTGGTCGGACCGAAAAGCGACCCGGCAAAAATCGGTGGCGGCAAGGACATCGTGGCCGCACTGAAAAAACTGGAAGCGAGCAAGGCGCCGTTCGTGTCGCGCGGCGATCGCAGCGGCACACACATGGCGGAGCTCGCGCTATGGAAGACCTCGGGCATCGACATCGACAAGAGCAAGGGGCCCTGGTATCGCGACGTCGGCCAGGGGATGGGGCCGGCGCTCAATACCGCTGCGTCGATGAATGCTTACATCCTCGCCGACCGCGGCACCTGGCTCGCGTTCAAGAATCGCGGCGCCCTGACGATACTCGTCGAAGGAGACAAGCGGCTGTTCAACCAGTATGGGGTGATGCTGGTGAATCCCGTCAAGCACCCGAACGTCAAAAAGGAACTGGGTCAGCAGTTCGTCGATTGGCTGATTTCGCCCGACGGTCAGGCCGCCATCGCCGGCTACAAGATCAACGGCGAGCAGTTGTTCTATCCGAACGCGAGCGACCACGACGCATGAGGTCACTCGCAGTCCTTTACGCCTTGGCAATCGCTCTCTGCCGCGGAGTGTCCGCGCAGGACAATGCGGTCCGGGTATATGCCGCCGGCAGCCTGCGCGGCGCGATGACCGAGATCGCGCAAGCGTTCACCGCAGCCGGCAGACCGGCAGTGATGCCAACATTTGGCGCATCGGGACTGCTGCGCGAGCGGATCGAGAAAGGGGAGGGCGCCGACGTGTTTGCCTCGGCAGACATCGGTCATGCGCAAACGCTGGCGCTCGCGGGCCGTGCGTCGAGTCCGGTCGTCTTCGCGCACAACCGCCTTTGCGCTCTGGTGGCACCGGACGTCGCCGCAACGAGTGACACCCTGCTCGATCGCATGCTCGACCCGCGCGTCAAGCTCGGCACGTCGGCGCCGAAGGCCGATCCCTCCGGAGACTACGCCTGGCAGCTCTTCGCGCGGTACGGCTTTACACCGGTCGGATCGCCGTAGCGCCAACTGCCGCGTCTACGTCTAGCGGCGGGCGTTAAGGGTCAAGCACGCGAAGCTCGATCGACTGCAGCCATTTGACGTGGCGCGGGCCCGGACGCGTGTCCTTCAGCGAGACCAGCGCGAGCGGGCCTTCGTCCGCAGGCAGAGCCGTGCCATCGCGCTCGTAGACGACCAACGCGCCGTCGCCTATCGGCGAGAGATAGAGTTCCGCCCAGGAAAAAACTGCGCGGTAGCCGTCGCTGGCACCGGCGATCACGACGCTCTTGCGCAAGTCGAGGCGATTCCTCTCGACCGGCTTGGCTCGTTCGAGCACGTCGCGCAGAAGACAGCCAGTGTAGTGTCGGGTGACTTCCGGCGTGGTGCTCTGGCTCGCGGCGGCGCGCACGACGCGCACGTCATCGATCCGCTGCACAGGAAGCTTCTTGAGATCGTCGATCGACAGCGTCAATGCGTTCTCGACGTTGCCGCGCACCGCCAATACGGTCGGACCCGGCCCCTGCGACTGCGCCGGGCCCGCGAGCGCTGCCACGCTTAGCGCTGCGGCGGCAAGTCGCGCAACGCTTCGCGTGAGGGTTGAAGCGTCCAACGAAAATCCACTCAGTCGATTGCGACCACGACGCTGCTCGCCTTGATCAGCGCATGGGCGTGCTTGCCTATGGCGAGGCCCAGTGTTTCGGCGGACACCGTGCTGATCACGGCGACGACGTCGACCCCGGGAGCGACTTCGATCGTTACCTCGGTGCTTACCGGGCCCTTGGCCACCGCCTTGACGGTGCCGGCGAAATGATTTCGTGCGCTCGTCTTCATGAGGCGGTCTTCTGAGCTAGGATCCTGGATCGGTAGCAAAGCAGGCGGCGGATGGTTCGCGTCGTCAATCAGCGTGACGTGCGGGTTCCGAGGCGGCAAATTGCGGAGCGCTATATCCCGCGGTATATTACTCCCCAGTTGGCGCGCAATGGAACAATCGAATGCGAAACCTGCTCGCAACACTCATGGTCGCGCTTGGATTGGCGGGCGCAGGGCTGCCTGCGCGTGGCGCTGATCTCACGATCTTTGCCGCCGCGAGCCTGAAGGAAGCGCTGGACGACCAGGTCGCCAGATTCGAGACCGCCACCGGCACTAAAGCCATCGTCGTGTACGCGGGAAGTAACGCGCTGGCGAAGCAAATCGAGGCCGGCGCGCCGGCCGACGTCCTCCTGTCAGCCGATGTCGACTGGATCAACTATCTCGACGAACGAAAGCTCCTCCGGCCGGGCACGCGCATCGATCTCCTGCGAAATCGCCTGGTGCTGATCGCGCCGGCGGACTCGCGTTCGTCATTGCGTATCGCGCCGGGTTTCGCCCTCGCTGCGGAGCTTGTCAGGGGGAGGCTCGCGATCGCCAATCCAGACAGCGTCCCCGCCGGAAAATATGGCCGCGATGCCCTGCGCTCGCTCGGCGTATGGGCCGACATCGAAGCTCGTATCGCGCGCGCCGAAAATGTGCGCGCCGCGTTGCTGCTGGTGGCGTGCGCCGAAGCGCCGCTCGGCATCGTGTACGCGACCGACGCGCTGGCGGAACCCCGGGTGCGCGTCGTCGACACGTTCCCGGAGAGCACGCACGCACCGATCGTCTACCCGGTCGCGATCGTCGCCACCAGCCGCTCGCCTTACGCGCAGCACTTCATCGACACGCTGCGATCGCCGGCGGCGAGGCCCTTCTGGCAGCAGCACGGCTTCACGATGGCGAATTAAGCGCGACGATGCCGAGCGGCGCCGAATTCGGCATCATCGTCCTGAGCCTCAAGGTGGCGCTGGTCGGCGTCGTCTTCAGCCTGGCGCCGGCGATTTTTTTCGCCTACGTTCTCGCGCGCGCCGATTTTCCCGGCAAGACGATGCTCGATGCGCTCGTCCACCTGCCGCTGGTGCTGCCGCCGGTCGTCGTCGGCTTCGCCTTGCTGCTGCTCTTCGGCAGGCACGGCGTTTTCGGCGCTTGGCTCGCCGACTGGTTCGGCATCGTGTTTGCGTTTCGCTGGACGGGCGCTGCGCTGGCGGCCGCCATCATGGGCTTTCCGTTGATGGTGCGCGCGATCCGGCTGTCGATCGCCGCCATCGACCGCCGCCTCGAAACCGTCGCGCGCACGCTGGGCGGCTCGCGCGCCTGGGTATTCGCATCGATTACGCTGCCGCTGGCGATGCCCGGCATCGTCACCGGCGCGCTGCTGTCGTTCGCGCGGAGCCTCGGCGAATTCGGCGCGACGATCACCTTCGTGTCCAACATTCCCGGCGAAACCGAAACGCTGCCGCTAGCGATCTACACGTTCGTGCAAACGCCCGGCGGAGACGCGCAGGCGCTGCGTCTGTCGCTGTTCGCCGTGGTCCTGTCGATCGCGGCGCTGATCGCTTCGGAATGGCTGACGCGGCGATCGCGCAAGTCGAAAGGCGGCGATGATCGACGTTGATATCGAGCAGCGGCTGGGTCGGTTCGAGCTCAAGGTCGCGTTTCGCGCCGAGGCGCCGATCGTCGGGCTGTTCGGCCGCTCAGGCTCAGGCAAGACTAGCCTCGTTAACGCGCTCGCCGGCACCAGCCGCCCGCACCGCGGACACATCGTCATCAACGCAGAAACGCTGTTCGACAGCGAGCGCGGCATCGACCTGCCGCCGGACAAGCGGCGCCTCGGCTACGTATTCCAGGACGGGCTGCTTTTCCCGCATCTCGACGTCGAATCCAACCTGCTGTACGGGTTGCGCCGCGTGCCTGCCGCCGCGCGTGTCATCGACCCGGCGCATGTCATCCAGCTGCTCGGACTCAAGTCGCTGCTAGGTCGCTTGCCCGACAAGCTCTCGGGTGGCGAAAAGCAGCGGGTCGCGATCGGCCGCGCGCTGCTCGCGCAGCCGCGGCTGCTGCTGATGGACGAGCCGCTCGCCTCGCTCGACGTGCCGCGGCAGAGCGAGGTGCTGCGCTACATCGAACAGCTGCGCGATGATCTGCATATTCCGATCGTCTATGTGAGCCACGCAGTCGGCGAGATCACGCGCCTGGCCGATACCGTCGTGCTCCTCGCCGACGGCAGTGCGCTCGCTTCCGGACCGGTCGATGAGGTGATGGGACGGATCGATCTGCGACCGCACACCGGCCGCTACGAATCGGGCTCGGTGTTCGAGACCGTCGTCGCTGCGCACGATCTTGTCTATGGCCTCACGACGCTGCGCTTCGAAGGCGGTGAGCTGATCGTGCCCAACGTCGAGGCGCTGGTAGGCGAAAGGGTCCGCGTTCGCATCCGAGCGCGCGATGTGGCACTCGCGCTGGCGCGCCCAGCGGGTTTGAGCGTGCTCAACGTGCTGCCGGCGACGCTGGTCGCGATCGCAGCCGAAGAAGGTCCGATCGTCGACGTGCAGCTAAAGGTCGGGCAGCTGCCGCTCGCGGCACGCATCACACGCCGCTCGGCGCACGAGCTCGCGCTGCGCGAAGGGCAGCAAGTCTATGCGCTGATCAAGGCGGTATCACTCGACCGGCGCAGCGTCGGGTACGCCTAAACGGCGAGCTTTCGCGCGAGTGCGCGGATGTCTGCGGCGCCAGCGCGCGCGGCGCCGCGCTCGATCCGGCGGTAGCGCTCTGCCACTTCGCTGCCGAGCGGGGTCAGGCGCGCGCCGCCGCCGTGCTTGCCTCCGGCTTCCGCCGCGACCAGCGGGCTGCGGAAGCATCGGTTCATCGTGTCGACGAGAAGCCATGCGCGGCGGTACGACATGCCAAGCGAGCGCGCTGCCGCCGTGATCGAGCCGGTGGCGTCGATCGCTTCGAGCAGGTCGATCTTGCCCGGGCCGACCGCAATATCTTCGCCGCGGCTGATGCGAAGCCGGAACTGGACGCGCGCCTTCACTTTGCCCCGTGTCATCACCGATCCCTCGATTTGCGGCAAGTGTAGGCCGTCCGCTCGGCGCGATTCAAGCTCGACTTCCTCCGCGTGGACGCCGGCGCCGATGGCATGGACGGCAATCGCCGCCTTCAGGCACCATGGCAGCGGAATCGTCTCGGCGTTGTAACATTGAAGATTACCCATGACAAAAAAAACACCGATGCCTGCCGTCGAAGCGATCCGTTCCTACGACGTGTTGACCGAGATTGCTCGCAAGAACTTCGCGGAAATGAGCTCGCAGTTCCAGACGGCGGTTCGATTCGTTCTCGATCATCCGGACGAAGTTGCGGTTTCCTCGATGCGCACGATTGCAAGTCGATCCGGCGTTCAACCAGCGACGCTGGTCCGTCTGGCGCAGTCGCTCGGTTTCGAAGGATGGCTCGCGTTTCGCCAACTCTTCGTCGATCGGCTCCGCGCTCGACCCGAGCCCTATGCCGCCAAGGCACGCGCCCT
The DNA here is from genome assembly GCA_003153475.1 of Betaproteobacteria bacterium. Classification (GTDB taxonomy): domain Bacteria; phylum Pseudomonadota; class Gammaproteobacteria; order Burkholderiales; family Casimicrobiaceae; genus PALSA-1003. The sequence goes on from PLYT01000102.1 coordinate 6,463, forward strand.
TCTTGCGCGGGGACCGACGAAGGAATTGATCGCCGAAATATTCCGGGCGCACTGTGGCAACCTCGAGCACACCGAGCTCCAGATTGGGCCGGACCTGCTGCGCGCGGCCCGGGCGCTGAAGCGGGCGCGGACCGTCCACGTCGCCGGATTCCGTGCCTGCTATTCGCTGGCGTTCGCGTTCCAATACGTTTATCGCTTGTTCCGCCGTTCGGTAACGCTGATGGGGGGCGAGGGCGGGACCCTGGAGATGCAGGTACGGGGTATCGAACCTGACGACGCGGTCCTGGTCATCAGTTTTGCGCCCTATTCGATCGAAGCGCGCAAGGTCGCCGAAGCGGCGCGCGAAGTCGGGGCGATGGTGGTTGCGCTTACCGACAGCGTGGTTGCCCCGATCGCACTGCATGCGGACGTGCGTCTCCTTTTTTCGGTGTCCAGTCCGTCTTTCTTTCCGTCGCAGGTCGGTGGCATCGCCGCGGTCGAGAGTCTGCTGGAGATGCTTGTGTTGCAAAGCGGCGACGCTTCGGTGCGCCAGATTGCGGCCACCGAGCGGCAGCTCTACCAGTCCGGCGCCTACGAGCAACCGTCGACGCGGCTTTCACGCGGCAGGCCGAGCAAGCGCCTTGCGCGCCGTCCGATCAAACGCCTGGCGTCCTAGCCTCCTGCCACGCCGCCGACGGACCGACGGGTCTAGCCATGGCGCCGTGCCACAGCGGCGGCCCGCCGTCGGCACACAGAGGTTGACCTGGAACATCTGTTGCATAATTATCTACCCTTGCAACATGTGTTGCATAAGTGCCGTGTCGCCGCCCCCGCGACGGGCCCGGACCGCCGGCCAAGAGGAGTCACCGACATGAAGCGAAGCAAGATTGCGATACCGATGCTGCTGCTGGCTGCCGTTGCGGCACCGGCATGGTCGCAGGATACCGGTACGATCAAGAAGATCCGTGAGGCGAACGAAATCGTGCTGGGCGTCTGAGACTCGTCGGTGCCGTTTTCCTACTTCGACGAGAAAGGCCAGGCGATCGGGTATTCGGTCGACCTGTGCAACCGCGTAATCGACAACCTGAAGCGCGAATTCAAGATGCCAACGCTCAAGGTCCGCCTGCAACCCGTGACATCCGCTACGCGCATTCCATTGATTCAGAACGGCACGGTCGATCTCGAATGCGGCTCGACGGTAAACAACCAGGAAAGACACAAGCAAGTCGATTTCAGCCTGACGACGTTCGTGGTCAACACCAAGTTCATCACCAAGAAGTCGAGCAACATCAGGACTGTTGCCGACCTCAAGGGCAAGACCGTGGCTGTGACCAGCGGAACGAACACGATGCAGAAAATAACGGATTTAGACAAGGAGCAGAACCTCGACCTGAAGATCCTCAACGGCAAGGATCACGCAGAATCGTTCCTGCTCCTGACCACCGACCGCGCTGTCGCGTTTTCCGAGGACGACATCCTTCTCGCGGGGCTCGCAGCCACGTCGCGCACCCCTGACGCGTTCGCTCTGGTGTCGATCCCCGGCATGCTTGGCGACCCGTATGCCCTGATGTTGCGGCGCGACGATCCCCAGATGAAAGCTGCCGTGGATGCCGCGCTTCGCCAGGTCTTCGCTTCGGGCGAGCTGCAGCGCCTCTACGACAAATGGTTTGTGCAGGCGATCCCGCCGCACAACGTCGTGCTCAATTTCCCGATGTCCGAGCAGCTTAAGCGCGTGATCGCGAAACCGACGGATTCACCCGATCCGCAGGCCTACAAATAGCGGGCGGCGGCATGCCGACCAGCCCTCTTCGGGGCTGGAAACCGGCGACTTCATTCCACGGTCACCGATTTCGCCAGGTTGCGTGGCTTGTCGACGTCGGTGCCGCGTAGCACGGCCGTGTGGTAGGCGAGGAGCTGCAGCGGGATCGTGTGCACGATCGGCGACAGCAGCCCGGCGTGCTCGGGCAGGCGCAACACGTGCACGCCTTCGCTCGACGGGATCTGGCTGTCGGCGTCGGCGATGACGTAGAGCTCGCCGCCGCGAGCGCGCACTTCCTGCAGGTTCGACTTGAGCTTTTCCAGAAGCGCGTCGTTGGGCGCGATCGCCACGACCGGCATGTTGGCGTCGACCAGCGCGAGCGGCCCGTGCTTCAACTCACCGGCCGGATACGCTTCGCCGTGGATGTACGAAATTTCCTTGAGCTTCAGCGCGCCTTCCAGCGCGATCGGGTAGTGCAGCCCGCGCCCGAGGAAAAGCGCATTTTGCTTTTTGGCGAAACGTTCGGCCCAGGCGATGATCGAAGGCTCGAGGGCCAGCACTGCCTGGATCGCCGCTGGCAAATGGCGTAACGCCTGCAACCACCGCGCTTCCTGCGCGGCATCGAGACGTCCACGCTGTTTGGCCAGCGTCAGCGTCAGCAGGAACAACGCGGTCAGTTGCGTGGTGAAGGCCTTGGTCGAGGCGACGCCGATCTCGACGCCGGCGCGCGTCAGGTAGGTAAGCGCCGTCTGGCGCACCATCGAGCTCGTCGGAGCGTTGCAGATCGCCAGCGTATTGCGATGGCCCAGCGCCTTGGCGTGCTTGAGCGCCGACAAGGTGTCCGCCGTCTCTCCCGATTGGGAAATGACGACGACCAGCGCGTCGGGATTCGGCACGCTGTCGCGATAGCGGTATTCGCTGGCGATTTCGGCCTGCGCCGGAATGCCTGCGACGGCCTCGAGCCAGAGCCTGGCAATCATGCCCGCGTAATAGCTGGTGCCGCAAGCGAGCACGCGCACCTCGTTGACGCCCGCGAAGACCCCGGCCGCCGCGGCCCCGAACAGTTCGGGCCCGATGCCGCCGACGCTCTCCAGCGTGTCGGCGATCGCGCGCGGCTGCTCGAAGATTTCCTTTTGCATGAAATGGCTGTACGGGCCGAGTTCGACCGCGTCGCCTGACGTCTTGACCGTCACCACGTCGCGCGCGACGCGCACGCCGTCGCTGTCGTAGATCGCGTAGCCATCGCGGCCGATGTCGGCGATGTCGCCTTCCTCGAGATAGACGACGCGCTGGGTAACTGGCGCCAGGGCGCTCGCGTCCGAGGCGAGGAAATAATCGTGCTCGCCGACGCCCACCAGCAGCGGACTGCCGGCGCGCGCGCCGACGACGCGACCCGGCTCGCGCGTGGTCATTGCCGCGATCGCATAGGCACCGTGGAACTCGGCGACCGCCTTGGTCACGGCGGCCAGCAAGTCGCCGTCGTAGTGCGCATGGATCAGGTGCGCGATGACCTCGGTGTCGGTCTGGGTGACGAANNATGCCGTTGTGCACGACCGCGATCTCGCCGCTGCTGACGTGCGGGTGCGCATTGGCCGAGGTCGGTGCGCCATGCGTCGCCCAGCGCGTATGCGAAATGCCGGTGTTGCCGGTGATTCGCGTCGCACGCGCCTGCGCCGCGAGATCGGCCACGCGTGCGGTGCTCACCAATCGATGCAGGCCCCCGTTGATGACCGCGAGGCCCGTCGAGTCGTAGCCCCGGTATTCGAGCCGGCGGATGCCCTCGATCAGGATCGGAACGACGTTCTCGCGCGCGACCGCGCCGACGATGCCGCACATGGCTCTATTCCTTGATTTTTTTACGTGGCCGCTGGTAATCGGCCTTGCTGGCCTGCGTCTTCTGGTTGAAGACGAGAACCCCGGGTTCGACGTCGCGCCATACGGTCGTGCCGGCGCCTATCGTGGCCCCGCGGCCGATCGTGACGGGGGCCACCAGCTGCGTGTCGGACCCGATATGGACGTCGTCCTCGATCACCGTGCGATGCTTGTTCGCGCCGTCGTAGTTGCAGGTGATCGTGCCGGCGCCGATGTTGACGTCGCGGCCGACGGTCGAATCGCCGACGTAGGCCAGGTGGTTCGCCTTGCTGCGCTCGCCGAGGTCGCTTGCCTTCACCTCGACGAAGTTGCCGATGTGAACCTCATCGGCGAGGCTCGTACCGGGACGGATGCGCGCGTACGGCCCGATGCAGCACCGCGCGCCGATCGCGGCGCCGTCGATATGCGAATACGGCGCAATCGCCGTCCCCGCGCCGACCCTGGCGTCCCTGAGGATGCTGTGCGCGCCGACGCTGACCGCATCGCCAAGCACGACGTCGCCTTCGAAGATGCACCCGACATCGATCGTCACGTCGCTCCCGCAGGCCAGCGTGCCGCGCACATCGATGCGCGCCGGGTCGGCGAGAGTCACTCCGGCATCGAGTAGCGCGTCGGCCTGCGCGCGCTGATAGATCCGCTCGAGGTGCGCCAAGTCGCGCTTGCTGTTGATGCCCAGCGTCTCGTCCGCGCTGGCCGGATGCGTCGTTTCCACCGGCACGCCGTCGGCGACGGCCATCGCGATCACGTCGGTCAGATAGTATTCGCCGCCGACATTGCGGTCGTCGATCCTCGGCAGCCAGCGCGCGAACGCGGCCGTGGGTGCCGCCATGATGCCGGTGTTGATCTCCCGGATCGCCCGCTGTTTCGGTGTCGCGTCCTTGTGCTCGATGATCGCCGCGACCTTGCCGTCGGCGCCGCGCACGATGCGCCCATAACCGGTCGGATCGTCGAGCTCGACGGTCAGCAGCGAAAGAATGCCTTCCTGTGCCCGCTCGGCGACCTGCCGCAGCGTCTCGACCCGCGCCAGCGGATCGGCGCCGAACAGCACCAACGTGACGCCGTCGGCGCCCAGTCCCGTCAACGCACACCGCAAGGCATCGCCGGTGCCGCGCGGCGGATCCTGGCGCGCCCAAGTAAGGTCGGCGGCGGCGAAGCGCTCGCGCACCTCGCCGCCGCCGCCGTCGACGATGCAGATCGCTCGAGGCTCGAGCTTACGCGCCGTCGACAGCACATGCGCGAGCAACGGCCGGCCGCCGAGCGACTGCAGCACCTTGGGCAACGCACAGCGCATGCGCTTGCCGCGTCCGGCGGCGAGAATCGCGATTTGCAGCGACGATGGCATCAGGCGTGAATTATCGCATTTTTGCTCGAGTTGCCGGCATCGCGCTCCCCGGTCATGCGTGTCGCGCTTCGCGCGCGAACCGTGCGAAAATGCCGCGCGTACCGCGTGACCTCTGTCGCGGCCGCGGCGCCGACCATCGTTTCGAAAGTTTTTGCATCACGCCAGGCATCCGCAATGACCGTCATTGCCGTGTTCAACCAGAAGGGCGGCGTCGGCAAGACGACGACTGCGCTCAACCTGCTGGCGGGTCTTGCGCAACGCAAGCAGCGCCCGCTCGCCATCGACCTCGATCCGCAGGCTCATCTGTCCGGCATATTCGGCGTGCGCCCGCGACTGGCCGACGATTCCGTCTATTCGTTTTTCGTGCGCCAACGCCCGCTTGCCGACATCACCGAAATCGCGGCCAGCGGCGTCATGGTGTGTCCCGGACACCTCGATTTGTCCAAACTCGACACGATGCTGGGCAAGGGCGTCAACGTGGTGACCCGACTGCGTACTGCACTGCGCGTGCCCGGCGTCGCGCCCGGGCCGGTCGTCATCGACTGCTGCCCGTTGCTGGGTGTGCTGTCGCTGAACGCGATTTTCGCCTGCGATCTGGTGGTGATACCAGTGTCCGCCGACTACCTGGCGCTGCAGGGTGCCCAACAGGTCGAACGCGCGCTCAACGCGCTGGAGACGGTGTTCAAGGCGCGCCTGCCGCGGCGCTACCTGCTGACGCGATTCGACGCGCGCCGCAAGATGAGCTCGGAAGTGGCCGATCTGATGGCGATGGCGTTTCGGCCCGAGGAAATCTGCGTGACCCGGATTGCCGAAAACGTGAGTCTCGCGGAGAGCCCGGCGCGACAGCTCGACGTGTTCCGCTACGCACCGACGAGCACCGGCGCGCGCGACTACAGGGCATTGGTCGACGAGCTAGTGACTGCCGGACTTGCGTAGCATCGAACGTGCAATCGTTGGCACGCCCATGGCGGCGTCGGTGTTGCTGATGATGCTGATGATGCCTTCGATGTCCATCGGATCGCTGCGACGGACCGACTCGCTGTTGCAGCTGATGACCTGGCAGTGATGGTACATCTGCCGCAGGCGCCGTTCGGCGTCTTCGCGTTTCGCCGCCATGATGCAGATGTTGTCGACTCGCTGGCCGCTGCGCGTACGAATGTTGAAGCCGAAACGCGTCATCACTTCCTCCGTGCCGGTCGCTTACAGGCGTTCTTCCGCGCGCTACCCCTGGCGCCGCGGACCCTGCGGACCCTGGACGCTCCGGGTTGCCATCATACGCTGGACTGGCCGATGCAATTATCGTACCGAGAACCGATGTGTGTTGTACACGAACGGATTGTAATGCCTGCCGCTCAGCGTGGGTGTCGCCGGAAAGCGACGGCGATCTTGGCCGCAGCGACGTAGAGCGGAAGTAACCGCTCACATCAGAAATGGCCGGGCGCGCGCGGGCGTTCTGCGCAAGAATCGTCCGGGCAAAGCCCCGGTGCCGCGTGCCGTCATTTACGTCGGGGTTGCGTACATTGAAGCGACTGGCCAGCCAGTGCACAATCGCGTCCACCTCAAGCGCCGGAGAGATCGATGTTTTGTGCCCAGTGCGGTCAGCTCATCGCCGAGGGGATGAAGTTCTGTCCGCACTGCGGCAGCCCGGTGGTCGCAGCGCCAGCCGCCGCTGCGCCTCCCGCCACAGTCGCGAGTGAGGCGCAATCGGCGTCAGGCCCCACGCCGCGGCCGGACTTCGAGGCGGGGGCCCCCGGGCCGAGCGGGGCCGGGGAAGCCGCCGCGGGCCTGGTCGGGCGCATCAAGGCGATCCTCCTCACGCCATCGGCGGAATGGCCGGTCATTGCCGCCGAGCCCTCGTCCGCGGGCGCGATCTACGGCCGCTATGTCGCCCCGCTGGCGGCGATCGGTGTCATCGCCGGATTCATCGGCCACACGGTCATCGGGTACAGCGTTCCGTTGCTCGGCCACATCCGCACCGGCATCGTCGCCGGCGTAGCGACGGCGCTGCTCGGCTACCTGCTTTCGTTCGTCAGCGTGTTCGTCATCGCATGGCTGGTCGATATGCTGGCACCGAGCTTCGACGGCCAGCGCGATCGGCTACGTGCGCTCAAGCTGACCGCCTGCAGCTACACGCCGGCATGGGTCGCCGGCATTCTGCAGCTTGTTCCCGCCCTGGGCGTGCTCGCGCTGCTGGCCGGATGCTATGGGCTGTATCTGCTCTACGTGGGCTTGCCGGTGCTGATGCGTTGCCCGAAGGAGAAATCGGCCGGCTACACGATCGTGCTGATCCTGTGCGCGATCGTCGTTTCGGTCGTCATCGGGATCCTGAGCACTTGCGCTGCCGCCGGGCTGAGCGTGGCCGGGCTCGGAGCGATGGGACGCCTAGGTGCTCCTGGCGGCGGCCCCGCGGCGACCGACGCCGGCGGCGTGATCGCCGGCATATTCGGCGGCAAGTCCGACGCCGACAAGGCGCGGGTCAGCGACGCTCTGTCGCAACTGCAGAAGATCGGCGAAGACGCGCAGAAGGCGACGACCCACACCGCCCCGGATCCCAAGGCGGCCGCCGACATGACCGCCGCCCTGAACGCGGTCGGCGCCATCGTGTCCGGCGGCAAGGATGTGCAACCGGTCGACTTCCGCAAGCTCAAGGAAATGCTGCCCGAGACGCTGGCCGGGATGAAACGCGTCGAAGCCACCGGGCAGAGCGGCGAGGCGATGGGCATCAAGGGCTCGAGCGCGACCGCGCGCTATACCGACAACGCCGGCGCATCGATGAACGTCGATATTTCCGACATGGGCTCGCTGGCGGGACTGGCGGGCCTCGCGTCCCGCTTCGACCCCAGCATCGAAAAAGAGACCGATACCGGCTACGAGCGGACCAGCAAGGTGAACGGCCAGATCGTCCACGAGCGCTACGATCGCCGCGCGAAAAACGGCGAGATCAGCATCATCCTGGCCGAGCGTTTCAATGTCGCGGTGCGTGGCAACGGCGTCGACGCCGCGACCTTGCAGGGCGCGATTCAGCAGATCGACATGGCAGGGCTCGTCGCGCTGGCGAAGTAGCCGGCCGGCGATGCGATCCACCTGCGGCGGGCTGCCCGCCGTGACGGTGTCGTGCGCCGGAAGCGCGATCGTCAGCGCGCCGCGAGCAAGTGCGCGACCAGCTCGGCGAAGCCCGCCCCCGATTCGCGCTCGGTGACGTACGCCGGCAGGCTCGACAAGCGCCCCGCATAGTTGCGCACGTTGGCCACGCCGACCGCATAGGGGAAGTTCTCGAACATCGGCGCGTCGTTCGGCGAATCGCCGACAAAGACAAAGCGGTCGCGCTCGGCATCGACGTCGACGCCGAATTCATCGCGCAGCAGGGTTCGCGTCATCGCCAGCTTGTCATACGCCCCGAACCAGCCGTTGACGTGAATCGAGCTCATCTTTGCCGTCATTCCCGCGGCGCGCATCAGGGCCATGATGCGGTCGATCGCCTCGTCCGGCAGGCGCGGCACGTCCTCGCAGAAGTCGATGGCGAGATCGCTTTCGCGATACGGCTGGTCGGACGCCAGGGCCGCGCCGGGCACCGCGCGCAGAATCGACTCTCCGACCGCGGCGAGGCGCCCGCGATTGGCGGCGCGCTCGATCTCGGTCGCGGCGTAGCGCTTGCGGAGCCTCCCCATCGCGTCATCATGGCGCATATACAGCGCGCCGTTTTCGCCGACGACCGCATCGACCGGCCACATGCGAGCGATGTGATCGCACCAGCCCGCGGGGCGTCCGGTGATCGGAATGAACAGCAATCCCGCGCTGCGCAGCCACTCCATCGCCGCGTACGCTTCGGCGGTGATCCTGCCACCGGTCGACAGCGTGTCGTCGATGTCGGCGAGCACGCCGCGCATCGCCGCGCACGCCACGGCGGGCATGGTGGCGAGTGGCCGCATCGGCGCCGCGCTCAAGCGGAACCGCCGCGAGCGCGGAGTTTACGCAAGTAAGCGGCGACTGCACTACGCTCGTCCACGCTCATGTGCAGGCCGCATTTGGTTCGGCGCCAGAGCACGTCGTCGGCCTCGATCGCCCATTCCTGCGCGACCAGATAATCGACCTCGGCGGCGTAAAGCGTGTGCCCGAAATGCACACCCAGATCCGCCGGCACGCGGGCATCGGCCAGGACGCGTGGCGCGCGCGAGCCATGGCGGCGCGCCAGCGCTGCGAGCAGGCTCGCGGGCAGCTCCGCGTAGCGCACGACCAGCGCGCGCTCGTACGCCGCGAGTCCACCGGGCGGCAGATCGCCGCCCGGCAGCGGCTGAGCGTCGGTCCAGGCGGCGCGCATTTGCGGAAAAAACGGCCGCAACTGAATAAGCGCGTGCTCGGCGAGCTTCCGGTAGGTCGTGATCTTGCCGCCGAAGATCGACAGCAGCGGAGCGCGGTGGTCGGCGGCATCGAGCTTGAGCACATAGTCGCGCGTGACCGCCGACAGGTCGTCCGAGCCGTCGTCGTAGAGCGGCCGAACGCCGCTGTAGGTCCAGACGATGTCGGCCGCGGCGATTCCGCGCGCCAGGTAGGCGTTGGCGATCGAGCAAAGGTAATCGATCTCGTCGTTCGAAATGCGCGGCGTCTCGTAGTCGGCAACCGGAACGTCGGTGGTTCCGATCAGCGAAAAATTCTGCTCGAAGGGGATGACGAAAACGATGCGCTGGTCGGAATTCTGCAGGATGTAGGCATGCGGCTCGGCATGCACGCGCGGCACGACAATGTGGCTGCCCTTGACATGCCGGACAGCGGCGCGGATCGAGTCCGGGCTGATTTCGTCCAGCAGGTCCTTGACCCAGGGACCGGCCGCGTTGACCAGTACGCGCGCGAGCACATCCTGGCGCCGTCCGGCGGCATCGACCAGCGTCGCGCGCCACAGGTCGCCCTCGCGGCGGGCCGCCGCGAGTCGCGTCCGCACGCGGACCTCCGCGCCGAGATCGCGCGCCGAGATCGCGTTGAGCACGACCAGTCGCGCATCGTCGACGCGCGCGTCCGAGTAGACAAAACCTTTGCGGAAGCTGTCCTTGAGCCCTGCGCCCCAGCGGCTCGTGCCGAGGTCGACGGAGAACGATGAGGGCAGCGTCTTCCGGCCGCCGATGTGATCGTACAGGAACAGCCCGCAGCGGATCATCCACGCCGGCCGCAGATGAGGCTCGTGCGGCAGCACGAACTGCAGCGGCTCGATGATGTGCGGCGCGATGCTTAGCAGCACCTCGCGCTCGGACAGCGATTCGGCGACCAGGCGGAACTCGTAATGCTCGAGATAGCGCAAGCCGCCGTGGATCAGCTTGGTGCTCCACGACGAGGTGTGCGAGGCAAGGTCGTCCTTCTCCACCAGCAGCACCGACAGACCGCGGCCGGCGGCGTCGCGCGCGATGCCGGCGCCGTTGATGCCGCCGCCGATGACGGCGAGGTCGTAGATCGCAGGTGGAGTAGCGTTCATGCGGGCTTGGCGGCGCTCGCCATTCTAGCGCAGCGGACGGCTCGCACCGATTGCGCTAAGATCGTGCATCCGAAAGATCTCCGGCGAGAAGACGATGAACATCGTGCCCGAAGTTGCTTCGCTCGACACCGAGATGCGTGACTGGCGGCACCACATCCACGCGCACCCGGAAACCGCGTTCGAGGAAACGGCCACCAGCGCATTCGTCGCGGGAAAACTCGAAGCGATCGGCCTGGACGTGCACACCGGGCTCGCCAAGACCGGCGTCGTCGGCGTGCTTCGCTGCGGCGGCGGCGGCGACGCGATCGGACTGCGCGCCGACATGGATGCGCTGCACATCGCCGAACGCTCCGGCGTCGCCTACGCGTCGCGCCACGAGGGCCGGATGCACGCCTGCGGCCACGACGGCCACACGGCGATGCTGCTCGGTGCCGCCAAGGCGCTGGCGCGGAGGCGCCGCTTCGACGGCACCGTATACTTCATCTTCCAGCCGGCCGAGGAAAACGAAGGCGGCGGGCGGGTGATGGTCGAGGAGGGCCTGTTCGACAAGTTCCCGATGCGCGCGGTCTACGGCATGCACAACTGGCCGCGCAAGGCACTGGGCTCGTTTGCGCTGCGACCGGGCCCGCTGATGGGCGCGTACGACATTTTCGAGATTACCGCCGTCGGCAAGGGGGCGCATGCGGCGATGGCGTACATGGGCAAGGATCCGATGCTGTTCGTCGCGCAGACAATCAACGCGCTGCAGACGATCGTCTCGAGGAACCTCCATCCGCTCGCCGCCGGCGTAGTCAGCGTGACGCAGGTCCACGGCGGCGACACCTGGAATGTGATTCCGCAGGAAGTGGTGCTTCGCGGCACGGTTCGCACGTTCGATCCGGCAGTGCAGGATCTGATCGAGCAGCGGATGCGCACGATCGTCGCCGGCGTCGCGGCAACCTTCGAGATGAGCGCAACGGTGCGCTACGAGCGCCGTTATCCGGCGACGGTCAACGCCGAGAACGAGACGCGCCACGCGCTGGCCGCCGCGACGGCGGTCGTCGGTGCCGAGCATGTCGAGACCGACCCGACGCCAGAAATGGGCAGCGAGGATTTTGCCTTCATGCTGCAGGCCAAGCCCGGCTGCTACGTCTGGCTGGGGGCCGGCAGCGGGCCCGACACGCACAACATCCACAGCCCGCATTACGATTTCAACGACGCGGCACTGGAGATCGGCGCGAGCTACTGGGTCACACTGGTCGAGCAGCAGTTGGCGGCCGCCGCCGCGCAGAAGGCCGCGTAGCGCTTCAGGCGGCTTCGAGCGCGGCCAGCGTATGCCGCGCGATCATCGACTCCTCGTCGGTCGCGATCACCCACGCCGAGACACGGCTGCCTTCGCCGCTGATCCTGGGGTCGCCAGCCGCGTTGGCTCGTTCGTCGAGGACTACACCCAGCCATGCCGCGTCGCGGCAGATGCGCTCCCGGATAGGCGCAGCATGTTCGCCGATGCCTCCGGTGAACACGATCGCGTCGATGCCACCCAGCGCGGCGGCCAGTGAGCCCATCTCGCGCCGAGCGCGGTAGCAAAAAAGCGCGATAGCGAACGCCGACCTGGGATCGTCGCGCGAGAGCAGCGTGCGCATGTCGCCGGACACGCCCGATACGCCGAGCAGCCCCGACTCGTAGTACAGGAGTCTTTCGATCGCGCGTGCGTCCATCCTGAGCTCGTCCAGCAGATACAGCACCACGCCGGGATCGAGCGAACCGGCGCGCGTTCCCATCAGCAGGCCGTCGAGCGCCGTGAATCCCATCGTGGTGGCAACGCTCCTGCCGGCGTGCATCGCGCACATGCTGGCGCCGTTGCCCAGATGTGCTACGACGACACGTCCACGCGCGGCCGCAGAATCGTAACGCGGGAAGACGTCAGCAATGTATTCGTACGACAGGCCGTGAAAACCATAACGGCGAACGCCGCGGCCGGTGATTTCGGCCGGCAAGCCGAACGCCCGTGCGACCGGCTCCTGCGTGCGATGAAACACCGTGTCGAAGCAGGCGACCTGCGGCAGCGTCGGCGCACGCTCGGCGATGACACGCATCGGCGCCAGATTGTGCGGTTGATGCAGCGGCGCCAGCGGCACCAGTCGCTCGAGGCGGGCCAGTACGGCAGCGTCGATCCGTACCGGCGCATCGAATTCCTCGCCGCCGTGCACAACGCGATGGCCGACGGCCGCAAGCGTGCGCTGACCTTGCTGCTGCTGCACGAAGTCGAGCACATAGGCAACCGCACCGGCGTAACCGAGCGAGTCGCGGTCGGTCCAGTCGCGTTCCTGCACCAGCCGCCCCTGCGCGTCGCGGGCGGCGAATGCCGGCTTCGTCGTCACGCCCTCGATCTGGCCGCGCAACAGCGCCCGCGGGCCGGCGGCGTTGTCGGCGTACAAGGTGAATTTCAGGCTCGACGATCCCGCATTCAGCACCAGGATCGTTGCGGTCATTGCGGTTGCGCCAGGCTGGCGGCGCTCCTCTCGCGGCGCCTATGGGCCAGCAGCTTGAGCACCGCGGTCGAGGCGAGCCTGTCGCGCACCGAGTCGGCGCGCGAGGTGAGCACGATCGGCACGCGGGCGCCGAGCACGATGCCCGCGCTCCCCGCGCCCGCCAGGTATTGCAGCTGCTTGGCCAGCATGTTGCCCGATTCGATGTCGGGAACGAGCAGGATGTCGGCACGGCCGGCGACCGGCGATTCGATATGCTTGATCCTGGCGGCATCTGCGCTGATCGCATTGTCGAAGCCCAGCGGTCCGTCGATGATGCCGCCCACGATCTGGCCGCGTTCGGCCATCTTGCAAAGCGCGGCGGCATCGACCGTCGAGGCGATGTGCGGATTTACTGTCTCGACTGCCGAGAGGATGGCGACTCTCGGCTCCGCCAGGCCCAGCACATGCGCAAGATCGATCGCGTTGCGGCAGATGTCCGCCTTGTCGGCAAGATCCGGGGCGATGTTGATCGCCGCATCGGTGATCATCAGCAACCGCGGATAGCTCGGTACGTCGAGGATGAACACGTGACTGATGCGGCGGTCGGTGCGCAGTCCCGCTGCGGTGGCCATGACGGCGGACATCAGCTCGTCGGTGTGCAAGCTGCCCTTCATCAAGGCTTCGACTTCGCCATCACAGGCCATCGCTACCGCGGCAGCGGCAGCGGCATGACTATGCTCGGTCGACACCAGACGGTAGGGGGACAGATCGACGCCTTCGGCCTTGGCGACCGCGCGTATCCTGGCGGCCGGACCGACCAGAACCGGCACGATCAATCCGATCCTGGCGGCTTCGACGGCGCCAAGCAGCGAATCGCGGTCGCAGGGATGCACTATCGCGCAAGTCACCGCCGGCAACGATTCGCACGCCGCGAAGATCGGCGCGAAACCATCGTTGCGGCGCAGGATCTGCTCGGGCGTCGCGAGATTGCTGTAGGTGATCCGCTCGGTCGCCGCCATTACGTGAGCCGCGCCGGTTGCGAGCACCTCGCCGCGTTGGTTCTCGCAGCGGCAGGCAAATTCGATCGTATGGGTATCGTCCTGCCGCGCGGTCGCAGTTACCGTCACGCTCAGCACATCGCCGACGTTGATCGTTCCGGCATACTCGAAGCGGGTGCCGACGATCCGGCTCCCCGGTCCAGGCAGGCGACGGGACAGCACGCCGGCGATCAGCGCCACCGCGGCAGCGCCTTGGGCCGCCAGCCCGTCGTGCGACGTCTTGCCGCCTTCGAGATGAAATGCTTCGATCCTGCCTACGGCGAGCGCGAGCGCCTCGACATCGGTCACGGTTACGACGTGCGCAACCGTCACCGTTTCGCCGACGGCGATCTCTGCGTACGTACGGTTGCGATAGTCGCTCATTGGAACAGGAGCGGCTTGGTGGCCACCCCTTGCTCGTGGCAGGCGGGCGGCCTGCTAGCCGCGGCCTCGGCGCAGCCGGCGGATCGCCGCGAGCTGCGCGACCGCGCCTGCGAGCTCGGCTTCGGCGCGCGCGACGTCTTCTTTCGACGCCTTGTTCTGCATCGCTTCTTCGGCTGCCTGCTTGGCCTGCAGCGCCTTGGCCTCGTCGAGGTCCTTGGCACGAATCGCCGTGTCCGACAGCACCGTCACGATGTCGGGCTGGATCTCAAGATAGCCGCCCTGGACAAAAACGATCTGCTCTTCGGCCTGCCCCGGAACCTTGATCCGCACCTCGCCCGGCTTGATCTGCGTGATCAGCGGCGTGTGTTTCGGGTACACGCCGAGCTCGCCCATCACGCCCGGCAGCACGACGAACTCCGCTTCGCCCGAATAGATCGACTCTTCGGCGCTGACGACATCGACGTGGATCGTGTTGGCCATGGCGTCTACTGCAGGGTCTTCGCTTTTTCGACGGCTTCCTCGATGCCACCGATCATGTAGAAGGCCTGCTCGGGCAGATGATCGTACTCGCCATCGACGATCGCCTTGAAGCCGCGGATCGTGTCCTTCAGCGAGACGAACTTGCCCGGCGAGCCGGTGAACACTTCGGCGACGAAGAACGGCTGNNTGCGACAGGAAGCGCTGGATCTTGCGGGCGCGCGCCACCGCCAGCTTGTCTTCGGGCGAAAGCTCGTCCATGCCCAGAATCGCAATGATATCGCGCAGCTCCTTGTAGCGCTGCAACGTCTGCTGCACGCGACGCGCGGTCGTGTAATGCTCCTCGCCGACGACGTTCGGGTCGAGCTGGCGCGAGGTCGAGTCCAGCGGATCGACCGCCGGATAGATGCCCAGCGCTGCGATGTCGCGCGACAGCACGACGGTCGAGTCGAGGTGGCCGAACGTAGTCGCCGGCGACGGATCGGTCAGGTCGTCGGCAGGAACGTAGACGGCCTGGATCGACGTGATCGATCCGGTCTTGGTCGACGTGATCCGCTCCTGCAGCGCGCCCATCTCCGCAGCCAGCGTCGGTTGGTAGCCGACCGCCGACGGCATCCGGCCGAGCAGCGCCGACACTTCGGTTCCGGCCAGCGTGTAGCGGTAGATGTTGTCGACGAAGAACAGCACGTCGCGCCCCTCGTCGCGAAAGTACTCGGCCATCGTGAGGCCGGTCAGCGCGACGCGCAGGCGGTTGCCGGGCGGCTCGTTCATCTGGCCGTAGACCATCGCTACCTTGTCGAGGACGTTCGAATCCTTCATCTCGTGATAGAAGTCGTTGCCCTCACGCGTGCGCTCGCCGACGCCCGCGAACACCGAGTAGCCCGAATGCTCGGTCGCGATATTGCGGATCAGCTCGAGCATATTAACCGTCTTGCCGACGCCGGCGCCACCGAAGAGACCCACCTTGCCGCCTTTGGCGAACGGGCAGACCAGGTCGATGACCTTGATGCCGGTTTCCAATAGTTCGGTCGATGGCGACAGCTCCTCGAACGAAGGCGCGTCGCGATGGATCGACATCGTCTTCTCCGCGCCGACCGGGCCGGCCTCGTCGATCGGCCGGCCGAGCACATCCATGATCCGTCCGAGCGTCTTGGGACCGACCGGCACCATGATCGGGCCTCCGGTGTTGCGGATCTTCATGCCGCGGCGCAGACCATCCGACGAGCCCAGGCAGATCGTACGCACGACGCCGTCGCCCATCTGCTGCTGCACTTCGAGCGTCAATTCGCTGCCTTCGAGCGTCAACGCATTGTAGATCTTGGGCAGCTTGTCGCGTGGGAATTCCACGTCGATCACGGCGCCTATGCATTGAACGATGTTGCCTTCAGTCATGATGCTTCCTTCGGATCGAATTCAATTTCAAACGGCCGCCGCGCCTTGGAGAGTATTGGTCTCGCCATAACGTTCGCTCCGCTCACGTTAGTCTCGCCCGATCTTCCCGCCGGCGCGTCAAACCGCCGCCGCGCCGGCGACGATCTCCGACAATTCCTTGGTGATCGCCGCCTGGCGCGTCTTGTTGTAGATGAGCTGCAGCTCGTCGATGATCGTCAGCGCGTTGTCCGACGCCGCCTTCATTGCGACCATGCGGGCACTCTGCTCGGAAGCGATGTTCTCGTTCGCCGCCTGGTAGATCACCGACTCGATATACCGTGTCAGCAGCCCGTCGAGCACGGTCTTCGCGTCGGGCTCGTAGATGTAGTCCCACGGAAACTCGCGCTTTTCGGCTTCGTCGCCCAGGTCCGAGGTTGGCAGGATCAAGCTCTGCACCGGCGTTTGCTTCATCGTGTTGTCGAACCGCGTCGCGATCAAGTGCAGCTCGTCGATCTTGCCGTCGATGTACGCATCGAGCTGAACCTTGACCGGACCGATCAGCTTGTCGAGCTGCGGGCGATCGCCGAGGTTGATGGCCTGCGAGATGACGTTAGCCTTGATCCGGTGCATGAAGCCCAGACCCTTGTTCCCGATCGCCGTGACTTGCACGCCGACGCCCTTCGCCTGCCAGGCCTTGATGGCCGCCAGCGCGAGGCGCAAAGCATTGGTGTTGAGGCCCCCACACAGGCCCTTGTCGGAGGTCACCACGATCAGCCCGACGTTGCGGACCTGGGGGCGCTTGAGCAGGAACGCGTGCCGATACTCCGGGTTGGCGTGGGCCAGATGGCGTGCGATCGCGAGCATGCGCGCGACGTAGGGACGCGAGGCGCGCATGCGCTCCTGCGCCTTCTTCATCTTGGAGGCCGCAACCATCTCCATCGCCTTGGTGATCTTGCGCGTGTTTTGCACGCTCTTGATCTTGTTGCGGATTTCTTTCGAGCCGGCCATGCTGCGGTTCCTAGTAACTACCGTTCTTTTTGAAATCCTCGATGGCCGCGGCGAATGCCTTTTCGGCTTCGCCGTCCATTTCCTTGGTCGACTCGAGCTTGTCGATCAGCGCCGCGTACTTGCTCTTGATGAACGCGCGCAGGCTCGATTCGAACGCCAGTGCCTTCTCGACCGGGACGTCGTCGAAATAGCCCTTGGTCACCGCGAAAAGCGTCAGCGCCTCTTCGGCGACCGACAACGGCGAGTATTGCGGCTGCTTCATCAGCTCGGTGACCAGACGCCCACGGTCAAGCTGCTTGCGGGTCGCTTCGTCCAGGTCGGACGCGAATTGCGCGAATGCCGCCAGCTCGCGGTACTGCGCCAGCGCGAGCCGGACGCCGCCCCCGAGCTTCTTGATCACTTTGGTCTGCGCCGCGCCACCGACCCGCGACACCGAAATGCCGGCGTTGATCGCCGGACGGATACCGGCGTTGAAGAGATCGGTCTCGAGGAAGATCTGCCCGTC
>PLYT01000102.1:24223-24343 GCA_003153475.1 Betaproteobacteria bacterium
GCCGCCGAATTGGACGCCGAAGCGGCGACGACGATCGTGTAAGCGAGCGCGCCGTGCTCCTCGAGTTTTTTCACCACATTCATGATCGACGAGGCTTTCTGGCCGATCGCGACGTAGATG
>PLYT01000102.1:24351-69796 GCA_003153475.1 Betaproteobacteria bacterium
CCGATCGGCACCATCGCGTCGATCGACTTCAATCCCGTCTGCACCGGCTGCGACACGCTCTTGCGCCACATGACGCCGGGCGCGACCTTCTCGATCACGTCGCTCAGCTTGGCGTTGACCGGACCCTTGCCGTCGATCGGCTGCCCGAGTGCATCGACGACGCGGCCGATCAATTCGGGCCCGATCGGCACCTCGAGAATCCGACCCGTGCATTTGACGGTGTCGCCCTCGGAAATGTGCTCATAGTCGCCGAGAATCACCGCACCGACCGAGTCACGCTCGAGGTTCAGCGCCAGGCCGAACGTGTTGCCCGGAAACTCGAGCATCTCGCCCTGCATCGCGTTGCTGAGCCCGTGGATGCGGCTGATGCCGTCGGACAGCGAAATTACCGTTCCCTGCGTACGGACTTCGGCGCCGGTATCCAGGTTCTGGATCTTGCTCTTGATCAGTTCACTGATTTCCGATGGATTCAACTGCATGTTTTTTCCTCGCGCTTCGCCGCAATCCGCATCGCGTGCGGCGTCGCGTAGTTTCGAAATTAGACTCGCAACTGGTTCGCCATGGCCTGCAATTCGCTCTGCACCGAGCCATCGATCACCGTGTCGCCGACGATGATCTTCGCCCCGCCGATCAGCGCCCGGTCGACGCTGACCGTCGCCTCGATTTTCCTGCCGAAGCGGCGCTCCAGCCCCTTGCGCAGCGATGCCAACTGGGTGTCGTCGATCGGGAAGGCGCTGATGATCTGCGCGCGCGCGACGCCGTCGGCTTCGTCTTTCAGTGCCTCGAACAGCGTCCGGATCTCCGGCAAGAGCCCGATGCGATCCGCTTCGATCAGGACGCGGATGAAGTTGCGGCCGTTCGGGTCGAGCTTGTCACCGCAGACCGACAGGAACAAAGCCTCCTTCTCGGCAGCGGCGAGCTTCGGATTGTCGAGCGCTGCGCGCATTCGGGCATCCGAGCCCACTGCCGTCGCCACCCGCAGCATCTCGGACCACACCGGCAGCGCGGTGCCATCGCGCGCCAGCGCGTACGCCGCTTCGGCGTACGGTCGGGCGACGGTGATCGGTTCAGCCATGGGCGCTTCGCTTAAAGCTGCTTTTCGATCGCCGCCAGGAGATCGGCGTGTGCGCTGGCGTCGACTTCGCGCTTGAGTATCTGCTCGGCGCCGGCAACCGCAAGCTGCGCGACCTGACCGCGCAGCGTTTCCTTGGCGCGATAGACCTCCTGCTCGATCTCGGCCTTTGCCGCAGCGAGCAGCCGATCGCCTTCGGTCTTGGCCAGCGACTTCGACTGCTCGATCGTCTCGGTCTTCAGTTTTTCGCCCTGTGCGACGATTTCCTGCGCGCGGCCCTTCGCCTCCGCCATCATTTCGGCGATGCGCTTCTCGGCGTTCGCCAGGCTGTGCCGGCCTTCCTCGCCTGCGGCTAGCCCATCGGCGATCTGCTGCTGGCGCTTCTCGACCGCGCGCATCAAGGCCGGCCAGATGTACTTCGCGCAAGCCCAGATCAGGAGGCCGAAGATCACGGCCTGCATCAGCAGCGTCAGGTTGATGTCCATAACTGTCCCAAGTCCCTGCGAACGGACCTACCTACTTGAGCCCGGCGGGAATCAGCGGGTTGGCGTACGCGAACAACATCGCGATGCCCAGCCCGATGATGAACGACGCGTCGATCAGGCCGAGCAGCAGGAACACCTTGGCCTGCAGCGCCGGGATCATTTCCGGCTGGCGGGCTGCGCCTTCGAGAAAGCGCGAGCACATGATGCCGATGCCGACGCAGGCGCCCAGCGCACCCAGCCCGATCATCAGCCCGATGCCGATTCCGGTGGAGGCCTGAATCTGGGCGATCAGTTGCAGCTTGTCCATTTTACTTTCCCTTTCTGTCGGTAAATCGATCGTGGCAAACGGAATTTAGTGCTGTTCGTGCGCCATCGCGATATAGGCGACCGTCAGCATCATGAATATGTAGGCCTGCAGTATCGCGATGAAGCCATCGAAGATCACCCAGGCGACTTGCGCAACGGCCCCCCCGACCATGCCCACGTAACCACTCGACGCCAGCAGAGCGATCAACAGAAACATGATTTCGCCGGCGTACATGTTCCCGAACAGCCGCAGGGAATGCGACAGCGGCTTGGAAACGTATTCGATCAGGTTGAACAGCACGTTGAACGCGATCAGCAGCGGCGCCGCCCAGAACGGCCGGATGCCGAACGGCGATGCATAGAGCTCGTGCAGCCAGCCGCCCAGGCCCTTGTTCTTGATGTTGTAGAAAATCATCAGCCCGAGGACCGACAGCGAGAGCGCGAATGTGGTGTTGACGTCGGCGGTCGGCACGCTGCGCCATGCGTGCAGATGAAAAACGTGGCTGTAGATCCACGCCATGATGTCGGCCGGGAGCAGATCCATCAAGTTCATGAACAGCACCCACAGGCCCACAGTCAGCGCGATCGGCGCCACGATTCGATAATCGTGATGGAACATGCTCCTGACCTGGTCGTTGACGAACCCGATCGTCAGTTCGACGAAGGCCTGCGGCTTCGACGGCACGCCGGCGGTTGCTTTGCGCACGACCAGCCAGATAAACCCGAGCACGAGGACGCCCAGGATAAGCGAGGTGATCACCGTGTCGTAATGGATCGTCCAGAAGCCGGCGTCCGTGTCCCCGACCGGCCTGGCGAAGAACGTCAGGTGGTGCTGAATGTAGGTCGATGCGTCGTGCTGTTCGGCGAGCCTTTCACCGACCTGTTCCGTTGCTGCGGCCATCGCCATCCCTGCGGCTCCATCAGTCGCGAATCACGATCGCCGCTGTCCATACCAACACGGTGACGACGAACGCGGCCAACAAGGCCGCGGCAACGACGTCGCGGTAGGTCGTCAGCACCAGCCAGAGCTGGAGCACGATCAACGTAATCTTGGCTGCTTCGGCGCGAATCATCGTCCGCACCGTATCCCCTGCCGTCGGCGCCCTGCGAAGCCCGACGACCACTGCATAGACGACGCCTGCGGTAATGTTGACCAGTCCGCCCAGCAACGCCGACAACGCCCCGTGCAGCCCTGCCCACCATCCGGCGATCGCGGCGATCGCGACCGTAGCTAAGAGCTGCCAAGCCGCGACGCGACCGACAGGAAAACCCGGTTGGGAACGTGCCGAATCCGGCGTGGCCACGGAGCGAAGCAAACCTTTGGATTATAGGGTTTTGTGCGGCGCCGCGTCAACGAAAAGCGCCGCGCAAATGCGCGAGCCGCTTCGGGTGCGGCTTCAGCCGCCCGTCAGCGCGCAGACGATCATTACTTCGTCGTCGGCAGTCAGATGCGGCGAGAGGTCGCGCGCCTGAATACCGTTGACAAAAAACTTGATGTGCTGGCGGATGCGCCCATGCTCGTCGACGATGCGGAAGCGAATGCCCGGGTAGCGCCGGTCGAGCTCGCCGACGACATCGGCGAGCGTGTCGCCGGCAACGGTAACGGTCGCGGCGTCGTTGGT
Source organism: Betaproteobacteria bacterium (assembly GCA_003153475.1). Lineage (GTDB taxonomy): Bacteria > Pseudomonadota > Gammaproteobacteria > Burkholderiales > Casimicrobiaceae > PALSA-1003. The sequence goes on from PLYT01000102.1 coordinate 27,837, forward strand.
ATACGAGCGAAGCGGACCGGGGACGAGCACGCGCATCGGCGTCAGCTAAAGGGGCGTCATGGCACGCGTCCGCGCGGCGCGAGGCCGCTACATCGCCTCGACTGCATAGACTTCGGGCAAATGCGCCGCGTGGCATTTCCAGGTGCGCCCTTCGTCTCGGCTGCCCCAGATCTCGCCGCTGGTCGTGCCGAAATAGACGCCGACCGGCGCGCCTGCGTCGGCAGTCATCGCTTGCCGCTTGACCGTCAGCCACGCCTGCGATTTCGGCAGGCCGATCGCCTGGCGCTGCCACGTCTTTCCGCCGTTGACCGAGCGATAGACGGCCGGCTTGCCGCCGGGCGAGACGCGCGGCCATACGCTGGTCCCATCCATCGGGAACACCCAGACCGTGTCCGGCTCGCGCGGATGAACGACCATCGGCAAGCCGATCGGACCGACGCTTTTCGGCATCGTGGCGCCGATATCTTCCCAGCGCTCGGCGGGTCGATCGAGGCGATAGATGCCGCAGTGATTCTGCTGGTACAGGCGATCGGGCAACATCGGATGCAGCCGTACGCAATGCGGATCGTGGCCGTACTCGGGATCGGGCTGCGGCAGGAAATCGGCCTTGACGCCGCGATTCAGCGGACGCCAGTCAGCGCCCGCGTCGGTCGACTCGAACACGCCGCCGCCCGACATGCCGATGTACATGTGTCGCGCATCCCGCGGGTCGATCAGTATCGAGTGCAGTTTCGGTCCATCGGGCGTGCCGTCCTGGTCGCCGCCGCACCATGCCTTGCGCTGCGGGTGCTCGTTGAATCCGGCGACGCCGCGCCAGGTCGCGCCGCCGTCTTCAGAGCGGAACAGGCCCTGCGGCGAAGTGCCCGCGTACCAGACGCCCGGCTCGCTCGCGTGTCCCGGGGTCAGCCAGAACGTGTGATCGACGGTCCGATCGCTCGTCTCGCCGAAGGCCGGCGGTTGCTTGGCTTCGTGCCAGCTTCGGCCGCGGTCGGAGGAGCGGAAAATCGTCGGACCGAGATGGCCGGTGCGCGCCGCCGCGAGCATCGTCTTGCCGTCGCGCGGATCAGCGATGCAGTGATGCACGATGTGGCCGAGGAACTGCGGCCCGGCGATTCGCCAGCTTCGGCGCGCGGCATCGCCATGCATCTGCCACAGGCCCTTGCGCGTCGCGATCAGCAAGCTCACGCGACGCGCAGGCTTCTTCGCTGCCTGCGCCATGACGTTCTCCTTCATCGGGTGGACTCGGTCGGACTGCCGAAGTTACGCTTTCGCACACGCGCAGACAAGTGTCGCCTCGCGTTCCGGCATCGCAACGATTCCGGTACAATTTACGATCTGTCGCTTGTCGTGTGCCGCGCACGTTCGCGATAGCCGTCGCTACATACCATCACGGAAGGAAAAATATCATGACGATCAAAGTCGGCGACCGGCTGCCTGCCGGCACCTTGAGCGAGTATGTCGAGATCGCGACCGAGGCCTGTCCGGTCGGCCCCAACCAGTTTCAGATCGATGCGCTGACCAAGGGCAAGAAGGTCGTGCTGTTCGGCCTTCCCGGAGCATTCACGCCGACCTGCTCCGCCAAGCACGTGCCGGGTTATGTCGCGCACTATGGCGAGCTCAAGGCCAAAGGCGTCGACGAGATCATCTGCATGTCGGTCAACGACGCATTCGTCATGGGCGCATGGGCGAGGGATCAGAAAACCCCGGGCAAGGTGCGTATGATGGGCGACGGCAGCGCCGTGTACACCAAGGCGCTGGGACTCGAGCTCGACCTGATGGCGCGCGGCATGGGCGTGCGCTGCCAGCGCTTTTCGGCGTTGGTCGATGACGGCGTTGTGAAGACGCTGAACATCGAAGCGCCGGGCAAGTTCGAAGTCTCGGATGGGCAGACGATGCTGAAGCAACTCGGCTAAAGCGGCGGCGTTACGCAAAAACGGCGCCCTCAGGCGCCGTTTTTGTTTGCGATGCAATGAAACGCCGGCGCGACCGGCAATGCGATATCAGCGGAGCTTGGCCAGAATCCCGTCGAGCTGATCGAGGCTCGAATACGCGACGACGATGCGGCCAGCGCCGTCTCGCGTCGCTTCGATGCGAACGCTCGTGGCCAGCGAGTCGGACAATTCGTTTTCGAGCCGCGCCAGATCAGGGTCGGTGCTGGTTCCCCGCGCACGCCGCTTTTTGCGTGGCACCGGATGCTGCGCAGCCTGCATCATGCGCTCGGTGTCGCGCACCGACATGCCGAGTGCGACGACCTTCGCCGCGGCCGCCGCCTGCTGCGCCGCCGGCAATCCCAGCAGCGCGCGGGCGTGCCCCATGTCGATCTCGCCCGAGAGCAGATAATCCTGCACCGCTTTGACAAGCTGGGTGAGTCGCAGCAGGTTGGTCACCGCGCTGCGCGAGCGTCCCACCGCCTGCGCGGCCTCCTCGTGCGTCAGTCCGAATTCGTCGATCAGGCGCTTGATGCCGTGCGCTTCCTCGAGAGGATTCAAATCCTCGCGCTGAATGTTCTCGATCAGCGCCAGCGCCAGCGCGGCCTGGTCAGGGACTTCGCGCACCAATGCGGGCACGTCGGGCAATCCTGCACGCCGCGCCGCCAGCCAGCGCCGCTCGCCGGCAATGATCTCGAAGCGGTTGGCATCGACCGGGCGCACGAGTATCGGCTGCATGACACCCTGCGCCTTGATCGATTGGGCCAGCTCGTTGAGCGAGGCTTCGTCCATGTGCGAACGCGGCTGGTATTTGCCCGGGCGGATGCGATCCAGCGCGATCGTCTGCAGCGATTCGCGGCCGGGCGCGTCGGTCGATGCGGACAGCAGCGCATCGAGCCCGCGCCCGAGGCCCTTCAGCTTAGCCATTGACGACTCCCGGTTGCGGCGCGGCGGCTTCGTCGCGCCGGAGCATTTCGCCGGCCAGCGCCAGATAAGCGAGCGCTCCTTTGGAGGTCCGGTCGAGATTGAGCGCGGGCACGCCGAAGCTCGGCGCTTCGGCGAGCCGGATGTTGCGCGGAATCACCGTGCGATAAAGCTTGTCGCCGAAATGTTTTTGCAAGTCGGCCGACACGTTGAGCGCCAGCGTGTTGCGCGGATCGAACATCGTGCGCAGCAGCCCTTCGATCTCGAGGCGCGGGTTCAGATGCGCGCGCACCTTGCGGATCGTCTGTACGAGGTCGGACAGGCCCTCCAGCGCGTAGTACTCGCATTGCATCGGGATCAGCACGCTGTCGGCGGCACACAGGCCGTTCAGCGTCAGCAGCGACAACGACGGCGGACAATCGAGCAGGATAAAGTCGTACTCGGCGGCGACTTCCGAGATTGCGGCGCGCATCTGCGACAGTGCTTCGGCAAGCGCGTCCTTGAGCCGCATTTCGCGCTCGGGCAGATCGACCAGCTCGACCTCGGCGCCGGCGAGCTCGCGGTTGGCCGGCACCAGATCGAATCCTCCGGAAGGCGACGCGACGCGCACGTCAGCGATCTTTTTCTCTCCAAGCAGGACTTGGTACACCGTGTGAGTAAGCGCACGCTTATCCACCCCGGCCCCCATCGTGGCATTGCCTTGGGGATCGAGGTCGACCAGCAGAACCTTGCGCTTCATCGCCACCAGGCTGGCTGCAAGATTGACGCTGGTCGTCGTCTTGCCGACCCCGCCCTTCTGGTTGGCCACGGCGATGATCTTGGTCACGCCGCGCGCTCCATGATCACCAGATGCCGGTCGCCATCGAGGCCGGGGATCTTGAGCGCTGGGATCGCCGTCACGCCAATCCCCGCCGGCAGATGGGTTAACTCCTCGTGTGGATAGACGCCTTTCATCGCGACCAGCCGTCCGTCGGGGGTGAGCAGGCTGCGGCCGGCGCCGGCGAAGACGGCGAGATCGGAAAAGGCCCGCGAAATTGCGATGTCGAACGGCGCTGAGGGCGTGTATTGCTCGACCCGTGCGGCGACCACTTCGACGTTCGGCAACGGCAATTCGATCGCAGCCTGACGAAGAAACGTCGCCTTTTTGAAATTGCTGTCGAGCAAGACAAACTGCCAGTTGGGGCGAACGATCGCCAAGGGGATGCCCGGCAGGCCGCCGCCACTGCCGATGTCGATCACACGCAGGCCGGCCCGCGAAGGCAGATGCGGCAGCACGGCCAGCGAGTCCAGCAGATGATGCGTGATCATCCGATCGGTCTCGCGAATCGCCGTCAGATTATGGGTGCGGTTCCATTTGTCGAGCACGGCCAGATAGGCCAGCAGCTTGGCCTGGACGTCAGCGCCGACCGACGCGGTCAGTCCCAGCACGGCGACGCCGTCGGCCAGCAGCGCCGCGGATGTCATGCCGACAGCTTGCGCGCGGCCGGCGCTTCGAAACCGCGTTTCAAGTGGACCAGCAGCAACGAAATCGCGGCCGGCGTCATCCCGGGCAGCCGGGCGGCCTGTCCGATCGTCTCCGGCCGGTGCTGGTTGAGCCGTTGCTGAACCTCGACCGAAAGCCCTCGCACCGTGCAGTAGTCGACCCCATCCGGCAGGCGCAGGCCCTGCTGCCCAGCGTGGCGGGAGATGTCCTCGTTTTGCCGCTCGATATAGCCGGCGTACTTGGTCGCGATCTCGACCTGGGCAGCGACGTCGGCGTCGGCGACCGACGGACCCACGCCCGGGAGGCTCATCAGGCTGGCGTACCCGACATCCGGGCGGCGCAACAGATCGACCAGCGCGTAGTCGCGATCGAGTGGTTGCCCCAGCACCCGCATCGCGTTGGCTTGATCGACGACGCGCGGATTGACCCAGGTCGACTTGAGTCGCTCGATCTCCGCGGCGACGGCGTCGCGCTTGCGGCAAAACGCATCCCAGCGCGCATCGTCGACGATGCCGATCTCGCGGCCGGCCTCGGTCAAGCGCAGGTCTGCGTTGTCTTCGCGCAATTGAAGGCGGTATTCGGCGCGACTGGTGAACATCCGATAGGGCTCGGTCACCCCGCGCGTGATCAGGTCGTCGACCAGCACGCCCAGATAGGCCTGGTCGCGGCGCGGCCACCAACCGTCGCGGCCGCCGGCGAGGAGCGCCGCGTTGATGCCTGCCAGCAGCCCCTGTGCGGCGGCTTCTTCGTAGCCGGTGGTGCCGTTGATCTGGCCAGCGAAAAACAGTCCGGCGATCGCCTTGGTTTCGAGTGTGGCCTTCAGCGCGCGCGGATCGAAGTAGTCGTATTCGATCGCATAGCCGGGGCGCAGGATGTGCGCGTGCTCGAGTCCCTGCATCGAGCGGACCAGCGCCAGCTGCACGTCGAATGGCAGGCTGGTCGAAATGCCGTTCGGATAGACCTCGTGCGTCGTCAGGCCCTCGGGCTCCAGGAATACCTGGTGGCTGTCGCGCCCGGCAAACCGGGTGATCTTGTCCTCGATCGACGGGCAGTAGCGAGGCCCTATTCCTTCGATCACGCCGGTGAACATCGGCGAGCGGTCGAGGCCGCCGCGGATGATGTCGTGCGTGCTCGCGTTGGTGTGTGTGATCCAGCAAGGCAATTGCCGCGGATGCATGTCGCGGCTGCCGACGAAAGAAAAAACCGGCGCCGGATCGTCGCCGGGCTGGAGCTCCAGGCGCGTGTAATCGATCGTACGCCCGTCAATGCGCGGCGGGGTGCCGGTCTTCAAGCGGCCGGCGGGCAGCTTGAGCTCGCGCAGGCGCGCGCCGAGTGTGGCGGCCGCCGGATCCCCGGCGCGGCCAGCCTCGTAATGCTCAAGCCCCACATGGATCCTCCCGGACAGGAAGGTGCCGGTCGTCAACACCACCGTTGTCGCGTCGAAGCGAATGCCAAGCTGGGTAAGGACTCCCACGACCCGATCGCCTTCGAGAACCAGGTCGTCCACCGCTTGCTGGAACAACGTCAGGTTCGACTGGTTTTCCAGCCGCGCCCGAATGGCCTGCCGGTAAAGCACGCGGTCAGCCTGGGCGCGAGTGGCTCGCACTGCCGGACCCTTGCTCGCGTTCAGGATGCGAAACTGGATTCCTGCGTGGTCGGTGGCCAGCGCCATCGCGCCTCCGAGGGCGTCCACCTCCTTGACAAGGTGTCCCTTGCCAATGCCTCCGATCGACGGATTGCACGACATCTGGCCTAAGGTTTCGATGCTGTGCGTCAACAGCAGCGTGCGCCGGCCGATCCGAGCTGCGGCCAAGGCGGCTTCGGTGCCGGCGTGGCCGCCACCGACGACGATCACGTCGAAATATTCAGGGAACTGCATGTTTTATAAGCAGAATCGTCTACAGTGCCGACGCTGCTTATGATACGGCAATCCGTATCGCAACAACAGGGGCTTGCACGAGATGTTTCACGTGGATCCATGGAGCCATTCATCCCTTTCCACGTGGAACACGAGCGGGGATCAAGCGAGTACCGGGCCTGTCGAATCGCGGATGACCAGCTTCAGCGGCAGGTCCGGCCAAGCGAAAACATCGCCGGCCATGGACGCGATCAGAAACTGGGCGGCGGCTTGGCCGCCGGCGCGCGCCGGTAGGCGCACCGAGGTCAGCGCTGGATCCAGGCATCGCGCGAGTTCGCTGTCGCCCCAGCCGACGACTGAAACTTGCCCCGGTACGGCAAGCTTGAGCGCGCGGCATTCGCGCAGCGCGGCCGCCGCGGCGAGGTCGGAGGCAGCCACGATCGCAGTAATCCCGCTGCGGATCAGCAGGCGAGCCGCGCTTCTGACCCCGTCAGTATCGTAAAGCGTCTCGACTTGCTGCTCTATCGTCGCGACATGCTCAAGCGCCGGCATAAGCGGCCCGGCACCCTCCTCGCGGCGCCCCCGGATCACGCCGATCCGCGCATGCCCAAGCTGCTGCAGATAGGCGCAAGCCAATGCCAGGCCGCGATATTCCAGGCCTTGTCCGGGCTCGACGGCGCGCGATCCAGCGTTTTGGCCGCAAACAACGTAGGGCAGGCTGCGCGGCGACACCGTCTCCGGCATAGCGACGTTGCCGACCAACAGCAACCCGTCGACGCCGCGGGCCGCCAAGGCTTGGGCGCACGCAGCGGCGGACGCCGCAGTGCAAGCCACCCGGAGCACCACACCTATGCCTTGCGCCGAAAACGTCCGCTCCGCGGCCTCCAGCATCTGTAGCGATACGGGATTTGCGGCATCGTTGAGCACCGCGCCGATCACGCCTGACTTGCGCGTGGACAGCGCGCGCGCGGCCGCGTTGGCGATGTAGCCCATCCGCGTCGCCGCGGCCGAAACTCGCGCCAAGACCGTCTCGCTAACCAACTCGGGTCGCCCCAGCGCCCGCGATGCGCTGGCGGTGGACACACCTGCAGCGCGGGCGACATCCGCCAAGCTTGGCATATCGTTGCCCGCAGCTGATCGTGCCCTTCGCCGCGACTGTGGAATCACGGCATTAGTCACTTGGATTTAACAAATGTAAACGTTTACGGTAATCGCTTGCCGTAACCGATATCTGAAAGCGGTTGCGCATTCGTTAAGACTAAACGGTCGGAGCGCAGCACGCAAGCTCGCGCCCAAAGAAAAGGGCGCACCGCGCGCGCGCCTCCTCAGTCCAACGACGACCGCTCGCTATCGATGAAGTCTCGCGCCAAGCACGCGCCGCTGCGCCGACAAGGCTTGCGGCTGCTTGGCGCCCAGCTTGGCGAAGAGCTCGTCGTGCGCATCCAGCTCGCGCGTCCAGCGCGCGGAGTCGAAGCGCATGACTTGCGCAAACCGCTCCGGACCGAACTCCAGTCCGCGCCAATCGAGGTCGCCATATTCGGGTTGCAATCCCAGCTCGGTTTCGACGGCGTGCGCGTTGCCCTGACAGCGCTCGATGATCCATTTCAACACGCGCATGTTCTGGCAGAATCCCGGCCAGGCGTATCGGCCCTGTTCGTCGGTGCGGAACCAATTGACGTTGAACACCCGCGGCGGTCTCGCTACCGCGCGCCCCATCGCCAGCCAGTGCGCGAAATAATCGCCGATGTGGTAGCCGCAGAAAGGCAACATCGCGAACGGATCGCGGCGCACTTCGCCGACCTTCCCGGTCGCTGCCGCGGTCGTCTCCGATCCCATTGTCGCCGCCTTGTAGACGCCGTCATCCCAGCTGGTCGCCTCGACGACGAGCGGCACGGTGTCGCTGCGGCGCGCGCCGAAAATAAATGCGGATATCGGCACACCGGCCGGGTTGTCCCATTCCGGGTCGAGCGACGGACACTGCGTCGCCGCAACGGTAAAGCGCGAGTTGGGATGCGCGGCCTTGCGCCCGCAGCCGGGGTCCCACGACTCGCCGCGCCAGTCGGTCAGGTGCGCCGGCGGCTCCTTGGTCATGCCCTCCCACCAGACATCGCCGTCGTCGGTCAGCGCGACGTTGGTAAAGATGACATTCTCGCGCAAGGTCTCCATTGCGTTCGGATTCGATTGGTACGAGGTCCCCGGCGCGACACCGAAATAGCCGGCCTCCGGATTGATCGCGTGAAAGCTGCCGTCGGCGTGCGGCTTGATCCAGGCGATGTCGTCGCCTATCGTCGTCACTGTCCATCCATCGAGACCTCGTGGCGGAATCATCATCGCAAAGTTGGTCTTGCCGCAGGCGCNNGTTGCCGCCGTAGCCCGAGCCGTAACTCCAGATTTCGCGCGTCTCGGGAAAATGGACGATATATTTCTGGCTGGGGTTACACGGCCATCGCACGTCGCTCGCACCGGGCGCCAGCGGCGCGCCGACCGAATGCACGCACGGCACGAACCTGCCGTCGGTGCCGAGCACCTCGAGCGCGGCAAAACCCATGCGCGTCATGATTCGCATGCTGGCCACGACGTACGGGCTGTCGGTCAGCTGAACGCCGATGTGCGCAATCGGGCTGCCGAGCGGGCCCATCGAGAACGGCACGACATACATCGTGCGCCCTTGCATCGAGCCTTCGAACAGCGCGTCCATCTTGCGACGCATCTCGGCGGGTGCGACCCAGTTGTTGGTCGGGCCGGCATCGGCTTCGCGCTCGCTGCAGATGAACGTGCGGTCCTCGACGCGCGCGACGTCGGACGGATCCGACCAGGCAAGGTAGCTGTTCGGACGCTTGTCGGGATTGAGCCGGCGCAGCGTCCCCGAGTCGACCATCGCCGCGCAGAGGCGGTCGTATTCCTGCTGCGAGCCGTCGCACAAGACGATCTTGTCGGGGCGGCTGCGCGAAGCGATGTCATGCACCCAGGCGATGAGCTTCGGATGGCGGACCCCCCGCGGCGCTCGAATCGACGCGGCAAGCGATGATGCAGGATGAGCTGCGTTCATGCGGTCTGGGAAGTGGCGCCATGCTCGATCAGGCGCGCAGAACAAAAGGGAAAGAGAACTTTAGCACGCTGGCTGCGGCCGACGTAAGCGCGATCCGAAGCGCCGAAATCGGTCAGGCCACTGGGCCGCCGGCACCCGCAGCGGGTCGGCGGTCGCCGGCACCAGCGCCGATCGTCCACGGCGGCGGCTCATGCAGCAGCATGCAAAGCGTGCCCGCCGCACGCGCAATGGCGAGCGCCGCGATGCTCGCCATCGGCAGCCTCAGCAAGGCGCTCATTTGCCGATGCAGAAGCGGCCGAAGATCACACCGAGCAGATCGTCGGCGCTGAATTCACCGGTGATCGCGGAGAGCGCCTGCTGCGCACTGCGAAGCTCCTCGGCGAAAAGTTCGAGCGGCGGCGGCGAAGCCTCCAGATGCCGCGCCGCCGCCTCGAGATGAAGGGCCGCCTCGCGCATCGCCGCGAGATGCCGCTCGCGTGCGAGAAACGTGCCTTCCATGTCCTCGTGCGCGCCTGCCGCTCCGAGCATCGCGTCGCGGAGCAATTCGATGCCGGCGCCGGTCTTGGCGGAAAGCCACACTTCATCTGCGACGCCGGACTCCGAGCGCGCTGGTTCGATTCCGGCGAGATCGATCTTGTTGCGCACAACGATCCGGCGGAGCGCCGACGGCAGGCGCGCGACGATTGCCGCGTCGGCATTGTGCTCAGGGGCGCGCGCGTCGGTGACGATCAGCGCCAGGTCGGCGCGAGCGATCGTTGCCCACGTTCGCTCGATGCCGATGCGCTCGACGGGATCGACGCTCTCGCGCAGCCCCGCGGTGTCGATGACGTGCAGCGGAATGCCGCGAATCTCGACGCTGCTTCGAATCGCGTCGCGCGTCGTCCCGGCATGCGGAGTCACGATCGCCACGTCCTCACCGGCCAGCTGGTTCATCAGGCTCGACTTGCCGACGTTGGGCTGACCGATCAGCACGACATCGAGTCCATCGCGCAGCAGGCGACCCTGGTGCGAGCGCGCAGCGATCGAATCCAGTCGCTCACGCAAGCGCGCGAGCTTGCCGCCAGCGTCAGTCGCGTGCATGAACTCGATGTCCTCGTCGGGAAAATCCAGCGACGCTTCGGTATACATGCGAAGCTCGGTCAACCCGTCGACGAGCGCGCGGACTTCCGCTGAAAACGCGCCGGTCAAGCTCCGCGCTGCGGCGCGCGCCGCCGTCGCCGTCGCCGCATCGATCAGGTCGGCGACACCCTCGGCCTGCGCCAGATCGATCTTGCCGTTGAGGAACGCCCGCTTGGTGAATTCGCCCGGCTCGGCGAGCCGTGCGCCCAGATCGAGGCAGCGCCGCAGCACTTGCGCGAGCACGGCGGGACCGCCATGACAATGCAGCTCGAGCACGGTCTCGCCGGTATACGAAGCCGGCGCCGGAAAGTACAACGCCAATCCCTGGTCCAGGATCTCACCGTGCACGCCGGCAAAGTCGGCACTGGTCGCGACGCGCGGGGTGAGCGCGCGGCCAACAATGCCTTCGACGACGCGTGACAAGTCCCGCCCCGAGACGCGCACGATGCCGATGCCGCCCCGGCCGGCGGGTGTCGCAATCGCGGCGATGAGCTCGGTTGCGATCGGCGTCGGCATGCCTGCCCCTGCGGGGCTTTGGAATTTCGCTAGCGTCGCTTGGCTGCCGCGGCAGCCGTCTCGCGTCCGATCACGCGGTTCATGTGCCACTGCTGGAAGATCTGCAGCGAATTATTGATCAGCCAGTACAGCACCAGGCCGGCCGGGAAGAAGATGAACATCACCGAAAACGCAATCGGCATAATCTGCATGACCTTCGCCTGCACCGGATCCTGGATCGGCGTCGGCGAAAGCTTGACCTGCAAATACGCGGTGATCGCGTAGATAACCGGCAGCACGTACCATGGGTCGGGCGCGGACAGGTCGTGGATCCAGCCGATCCACGGCGCATGGCGAAGCTCGACGGCGGAGAGCAGCACCCAGTAGAGCGCGATGAATACGGGAATCTGCACGACGATGGGCAGGCAGCCGCCGAGCGGATTGATCTTCTCGGTCTTGTACATCTCCATCATCTTGATCTGCAGCTGCTGCTTGTCCTTGGCGTATTGCTCCTGCAGCGCCTTGAGCTTCGGTGCGATCACTTTCATCTTCGCCATCGAGCGCGCGCTGGCGTGGTTCAATGGATAGAAAACGCTCTTGATGATGATCGTCAGCAACACGATCGCCCAGCCCCAGTTGTGCACGAGCGCGTGCAGCCATTTGAGCAGCACGAACAGCGGGGCGGCGATGACGGTGAATATGCCGTAATCGACGACCAGGTCGAGACCCTTGGCCAGCGATTTCAACGTGTCCTGGACCTGCGGTCCCGCGTAGAGCTCGACCTTGACATCGCCGGTCGCGCCGGGCGCGATCGTCGGCCCCGGAACGATCACTCCCGCCGCGTACAGTCCGTTGTCGAGCTTGCGCGCATAAAACTCGCGTGGCGTCTTTGGCTCCTCGGGCGGAAGCCACGCGGTAACGAAGTAATGCTCGACCATGCCGACCCAGCCGTTGTCGGCATTCTTGCTGAATGGCGGCTTGCGGCTTGGATCCGCTGCCTCCTTGTCCAGTTCGCCGAAGTCGACTTTCTTGTATTTGTCGGCCTCGTTGTACATGACCGGGCCGATGTACGACGAGGGCGCCATCGAGTTCTGCTTGCTCTGCGATTTGGTATCGCGGGTGAACTGGAAATAGGCGTGCGGTGCAATGGCGGCGCTGCCCGCGTTGGTGATCGCAAAGTCGACGTCGATCACGTAGCTGCCACGGTAGAAGGTCAGCGTCTGCACGACCTTGTCGCCGTTGGCGGCGCTCGCCTGCAACGCGAGCTGCAGCTTGTCCGCGCCGGGAGCTAGATCGCGCGGCCCGGGCAGAGCCTGCCAGACTGTGCGATGGTTGGGCAGGCCCTCGCCGAGCAGGCCCGACTGCGCGACAAAGGTCCGGTCGGCATTCTTCTGCAGCAGCAGATAAGGCCTGGTCTTGTCCTCGGTATCGCGGTGTTCGTTCAACGCGATCTGGGTAATGACCGCGCCGGCGGTGTCGATGTCGGCGCTGTAAAGATCGGTGCGGATCGCGATCGTTTCGCCGACGGATGCGGCGGCGGGCGCCGCGTTCGGATTGAGCGCTGCCGCAGCCCCGGGCGCGGGGGTTGCCGTAGGTACCGGCGATTCAGCGGACGTACCGGGGGCCGCCTGCGTGACCGGGGGGGGCGGCGGCCGGTGCTCGCGCTGCCACGCCTCCCAGAGGAATAGCGCGGAGAACGAAAAGATGACAAAAAGAATCAGGCGTTGGGTATCCATGACTGCCAAATCGAAACGTGATGATGCTAGGGAACCGGGTCGTATCCACCGGCATGATACGGATGGCAGCGCGCCACGCGGCGCGCGGCCAGCCACACACCGCGGAACGCGCCGTGCCGCTCGATCGCCTCACGCGCATAGTCCGAGCAATTGGGATAGAAGCGGCAGTTCGCGCCGAGCATCGGGCGCAACGCGTATTGGTAGCCGCGCAGCAGACCGAGCAACAGCATTTTCATCGCGACCTCGCCGGGGTCAGCGAGTCCAGCAGCCGCGCCGCTTCGGCGCCGACCGCCGCGATGCCCGTTCGCGGACAGCCGCGGCGAAGGCGCAAAACGATGTCGAAGGCGTCGAGCGCCGGACGGCGCGACCGCACCGCCTCGCGCAGCATGCGTTTGAGCCGGTTGCGGTCGACGGCGAGGGTCAGTTGTTGCTTGCCGATCACGTATCCTACCTGGCCGATCGCGCCACCCGCCGGCGCCGCCAGCAGCTGCAAATGTTCGGCTTCGATGCGCTGTCCCTGGCGGAACAGTCTCGCGAACGCCGCCGCGCCACGCAGCCGGTGCCGTTGATTCGAGCCTATTGCGGATTCGCGACGACGCTAGACCGCGAGCCGGGCGCGGCCCTTGGCACGGCGTGCGCGCAGGACCTTGCGGCCGCCGATACTCTTCATGCGGGCGCGAAAACCATGTGTCCGCTTGCGCCGGATGACCGACGGCTGGTAAGTGCGCTTCATGTTCTGCTTCCGTTCAAAAAAAGCCTTACATTAGAGCGTTTTGCATCGTGTGCTGTCAAGGTAATTCGAGGCGACACCCGGTCCGGCAACGCTGTGGATAACTTTGCCGCAGCGGAGTAGACTGCGGGGTGTGACGGGCTCCGTTCGGCGCCCGCTATTGTTTGGTCTCGCCGGTCCCGCACGCACCACTCATGCCCACACCCGTATTCTGGCAGGCCTGCCTGGAATCGTTCCAGCAGGAGCTGACGCCGCAGCAATTCAATACCTGGATCCGTCCGCTAAGGCTGGAGATCGCCGGCGATGAGCTCAAGCTGATCGCCCCCAACCGTTTTGTACTGCAATGGGTCAAGGAGCGTTTTGCCGGACGCATCGAGGAGTTGGCCGCGGTCGCCGTCGGCCGACCGCTGCGCCTTGGGCTGGTCGTTGCCGAAGGCGCAGAGCGCGTGCCGGCCCCGGTGGTTACTGCGATATCGCCGGACCCGGGCATCGCCGCCGCGCGCCGCGGCGACCAGGCCAGCGTCAACCCCGCATTCACGTTTGCGACCTTCGTCGCGGGCAAGGCTAACCAGCTCGCGCGTGCGGCCGGTATGCAGGTTGCCGACAACCCGACCTCGTACAACCCGCTATTCGTCTATGGGGGCGTGGGCCTTGGCAAGACGCACCTGATCCAGGCGATTGGCAACCAGATCCTGGTCAACGATCCGGCCGCCAAGATCCGATATATCCATGCCGAGACCTATGTTTCCGACGTCGTGCGCGCCTATCAGCACAAGGCGTTCGACGATTTCAAGCGTTATTACCGGACGCTCGATCTTCTGTTGATCGACGACATCCAGTTTTTCAACGGCAAGAGCCGCACGCAGGAAGAGTTCTTTTATCTGTTCAACACGCTGATCGAGGCGCGCAAGCAGGTCGTCATTACCTGCGATACCTATCCGAAGGAAATCTCCGGCATCGAGGAGCGGCTGATTTCGCGCTTCGGCTGGGGCCTCACGGTTGCGCTCGAGCCGCCCGAGCTCGAAATGCGCGTTGCGATCCTGCTGTCGAAGGCGGCGCAGACCGGCATGAAGCTCGACGAGCAGGTCGCGTTCTTTATTGCCAAGCACATACGCTCGAACGTCCGCGAGCTCGAAGGCGCGCTGAAGCGCGTTCTCGCCTATTCGAGCTTTCACCGCCAGGAGATTTCGCTGTCGGTTGCCAAGGATGCGCTGCGCGACCTGCTTGCGGTCCAGAACCGCCAGATCTCGATCGAGAACATTCAGAAGACAGTTGCCGACTACTACAAGATCCGCATTTCCGACATGCACTCGAAGAAGCGATCGCGCGCGATCGCGCGCCCGCGGCAGGTCGCGATGGCGCTCGCCAAGGAGCTTACACAGCTATCGCTGCCCGAGATCGGGAGCAATTTCGGCGGCCGGGATCACACCACGGTGCTGCACGCCTGCCGCCAGATCGCCAAGCTCCGCGAGTCCGTCCCCGAGATGACCCACGACGTCAATTTTCTGCTTCAGGTGCTGCGCAACTAAAGGCGAAACCGAACCGTCCGGACTGTATGAATTGGGAGTGAACGGGTTTATAATTTGTTGATTAACCGAGCCGGGCCGGCGCACCGAATTTTGCCCCCAAACTATCCCCACGCCGAACAGAGTTTATACCGGAGGGCGGGCACGACGAAGTTCCGGAATCGGTTACCTTTTTCGCTGTTGTACCGAAAATCGATGAACTCCTATTAGCTGTTATTGGGTTTAAAACAATGCAATTAAAACAGATACCCAGAGACGCACTGCTCAAGCCGCTGCAGGCCGTATCCGGAATTGTCGAACGCCGACATACGCTGCCGATCCTTGCCAACGTGCTGCTCGAACAGAAGGATGGGCGTCTGTTCGTCACCGCCACCGATCTGGAGATGCAGATCACCGCGCACAGCGAGCTCGCCGGCAAGCAGGACCAGGCGGTAACCGTCGCGGCACGGAAACTCCAGGATCTGCTGCGCGCGCTGCCCGACGATGCCACGGTGAACATCGAAACGTCGGCCAGCAAGATGACGGTGCGCGCCGCGCGCTCCCGCTTCAACTTGCAGACCTTGCCTGCCGCCGACTACCCGCGCATCAGCCTTGCACAGGAGCAGCAGCAGTCGATCACGCTGCCGCAACGCCAGTTTCGCGGCTTGCTGAAGCTCGCCGAATTCGCGATGGCGCAACAGGACATCCGTTATTACCTCAATGGCATGCTGCTGGTGATCGACAAGGGTTCGCTGCAGGCGGTCGCGACCGACGGTCACCGTCTGTCGTACGCGAGCATCGCGGTCGACGGCGACTTCACGCGGCAGGAAGTTATCCTGCCGCGCAAGACGGTGCTCGAGCTGGGCAAGCTGCTCGAGGACAGCGACGCCGAAGTGAAGATTGATTTGCTCGCCAATCAGGTCCGCTTCCGCTTCGGCAGCATCGAGCTCGTCAGCAAAGTGGTCGACGGGAAGTTTCCAGATTACAACCGCGTGATCCCGGTCGGGCACGCCAAGCAGATCGAGCTGACGCGGTCAGAGCTCCTGCAGGCATTGCAGCGCGCGGCGATCCTGTCCAACGAGAAATTCCGCGGCGTCAGGCTGGTGCTGAGCAACGGCCAGCTGAAAATCATCTGCACGAACAGCGAGCAGGAGGAAGCGGAGGAAGAGCTCGAAGTCGGCTATCAGGGCGAGTCCCTGGACATCGGCTTCAACATTACTTATCTGCTCGATGTTTTGCACAATCTTGGCACCGACAAGGTCGTGCTGGCGTTCGGCGATGCCAACTCCAGCGCACTGGTCACGATGCCCGAAAGAAACGATTACAAGTATGTCGTAATGCCGATGCGCATCTAATGCCGCAACTGTCACCATGGCCACCCGCGGCGCCGACATCAGTCGGCGTCGGCGTTTTCGAGGGTGGTCCGAAACGAGAAAACCGCGAATGACCCAACTCAATCCCAGGCCCACCGACAACGGCAGCGACTACGATTCGACCAGCATTCAGGTCCTCAAAGGCCTCGACGCGGTGCGCAAGCGCCCAGGAATGTATATCGGCGACACGTCCGACGGCACCGGGCTGCATCATATGGTGTTCGAGGTGCTGGACAACGCAATCGACGAGGCGCTCGCCGGATACTGCGACGACATCAAGGTAGTGATCCATGCCGACAATTCGGTGTCCGTCGTCGACAACGGCCGCGGCATCCCTACCGACATCAAGGAAGACGACGAGCTGAAGCGCTCCGCCGCCGAGATCGTGATGACCGAGCTGCACGCCGGCGGTAAATTCGATCAGAACTCGTACAAGGTTTCGGGCGGCCTGCACGGCGTCGGCGTCTCGGTCGTCAACGCCTTGTCGGTGTGGCTCAAGCTTCGCATCTGGCGCGACGGCAAGGCGCATCAGATGGAATTCCACGACGGCGTGCCGGTCGCGCCGCTCGCCGTTATCGGTCCGACCGAGCGGCGCGGAACCGAAGTGCATTTCATGGCGGCGGCGACGACGTTCGATCACATCGAGTTCCACTACGACATCCTGGCCCGTCGCCTGCGCGAGCTTTCGTTCCTGAATCACGGCGTCAAGATCGAGCTGGTCGATCAGCGCGACGGCAAGAGCGAGAACTTCGCCTTCACCGGCGGCATCAAGGGTTTCGTCGAGTACATGAATCGCAGCAAGAGCGTGCTGCACCCGAAAGTCTTCCATGCCGTCGGCGAGAAGGACGGAGTCATCGTCGAGGTCGCGATGCAATGGAACGACTCGTACGCGGAATCGGTGCAGTGCTTCACCAACAACATACCGCAGCGCGACGGCGGCACGCACCTGACCGGCCTGCGGCAGGCGATGACCCGGACGCTGAACAGCTACATCGAAAAGGAAGAGCTGGCGAAAAAAGCGAAGGTCGAGACCACCGGCGACGACATGCGCGAAGGACTCACCTGCGTACTCTCGGTCAAGGTCCCCGAGCCCAAGTTCTCGTCGCAGACCAAGGACAAGCTCGTCTCCTCGGAAGTGCAGCCGCTGGTACAGGAAATCGTCGGCAGCAAGCTGCACGAATTCCTGCTGGAGAATCCGACCGACGCCAAGATCATCTGCGGCAAGATCATCGACGCGGCGCGCGCGCGCGAGGCGGCTCGCAAGGCGCGTGAGCTGACGCGGCGCAAGGGCGTCCTCGACGGCATGGGATTGCCGGGCAAGCTCGCCGATTGCCAGGAACGCGATCCGGCCCTGTGCGAGCTTTACCTGGTCGAAGGCGATTCGGCCGGCGGCTCGGCGAAGCAGGGCCGCGACCGCAAGTTCCAGGCGATNNCATGACCGACGCCGATGTCGATGGCTCACACATCCGGACGCTGCTCTTGACCTTTTTCTACCGGCAGATGCTCGACCTGGTCGAGCGCGGCCATATCTACATCGCGCAGCCGCCGCTGTACAAGGCGAAGCAGGGCAAGGAAGAGACCTACCTCAAGGACGATCATGACCTGAAGCAGCATCTGCTCAAGGTGGCGCTCAAGGGCGCGGAGTTGTCACCCGGCGTCGAACTCGCGCCGTTGTCGATCGAGGCGCTCGATCACATCGCGCGGCAATATCTGCTGGCCGAAGCGGTGATCGACCGCGTCGCGCGGCTGGTCGAGCCTCTCGCGCTGCATGCGCTACTGACCGGATTGGCGATCGACCTGTCGACCCAGGACGCGGCGGCAGCGAGTGCCGGGGCACTCGAGCGCGCGATCGGCGATCCGGATATCACCGTGCAGGCGCGCTACGACGCGCCGGCGGAATCGCGCCGTCTGGTCATCGTGCATACGCGCCACGGCACGCCGCACGCGACATCGCTCGACCCCGACTTCCTGGCCAGCGGCGACTACGCGCAGATCAGGGCGGCCGCCGAGGTTTTGCGCGGACTGATCCGACCCGGCGCCACGGTCCGGCGCGGCGAAAAGAGCTCCGCCGTCGGTTCGTTCAAGGAGGCGCTCGACTGGCTGTTGAGCGAAGCGCGCGGCGCGGTCTCGATACAGCGCTACAAGGGCTTGGGCGAAATGAATCCCGCGCAACTCTGGGAAACGACGATGGACCCGGCGGTGCGGCGGCTGCTCAAGGTGCAGATCGAGGACGGCATCGCCTCCGACGAGATCTTCACGACGCTGATGGGCGAGGACGTCGAGCCGCGTCGCGCATTCATCGAGAATAATGCGCTGGGCGTGCGCAATCTCGACGTCTGACCGGTAACCGGTGATCGTTCGCGCAGTCGTCGCCTGCCTGCTGACGCTGGCAGCACTCGCGCCTGCGCGCGCATTGCCGCAGTCGATGCCCGGGACACCCGAGGCGACGACCCAGCGGCTGATCGTCAAATTCCATCCAGTGCCCTCGGGGCCGGGTGCCGCGACCGAATCGGCGCCCGGCACAGCCCGCGTGTCGCAGTTGGCGGCCGACGGCGGTATCGCGCTGGCTTACGTGCGCCCGATGGCGCTCGGTGCGCACGTGGTGGCGCTCGATTATCCGGTGCCGTTGAGCGAGGCGCGCGCGATCGCGCGGCGTCTGGCCGGTCATGCCGAAGTCGAATACGTCCAGCCCGACCGGCGGATGCGAGCGCAGTTCGTGCCGAACGACGCGGATCTGAATCTGCAGACTTATCTGCGCGACAGTGCGGCGGGCATCAGCGTCTTCAGCGCGTGGGATGTCACGACCGGAAATACCGATACCGTCGTCGCGGTCGTCGACACCGGCTATCGGCCCCATGCGGCGATGGCCGGACGCATTCTCCCGGGATACGACTTCGTCTCCGACCCGGTCATCGCGAACGACGGCGATGGCCGCGACGCCGACGCTTCCGATCCCGGCGACTGGATTGCGCGCTCCGACCTCACCGACTCGCACACGTTCGACGGCTGCGCCATCGCGATCAGCAGCTGGCACGGCACATCGATCGCCGGCATCATCGCGGCCAATACCAACGACGCCGTGTGGACTGCCGGCATCAACTGGTCGGTGAAGATTCTGCCGGTGCGCGTGCTGGGCAAGTGTTATGGCAACGATTCCGACATCATCGACGGCCTGGCCTGGGCGGCCGGGCTGAGCGTGCCCGGGGTTCCGGCGAATCCAACGCCGGCGCAGGTCATCAACGTGAGTCTCGGCGAGCAGGGCGAATGCGCGCCGGCCTATCAACAGGTGGTCGCGTCGGCCCTCGCGCATGGGATTACCCGGGCGATCGTCGCCTCGGCGGGCAACGACAGCATCGACGTGGCCAACGACACGCCGGCGAACTGCCCCGGCGTTATCTCCGTCGGCGCGACGACCTCGGCCGGCGGCCGAGCCTCCTACAGCAACTTCGGCGCCACGCTTTCGATCAGCGCGCCGGGCGGCGACAGCTTCAACGGCATCGAGATTCTGAGCAACCTCGGCCGATCGATACCCACCACCGACTCGCTGGACCTCGGCAATGGCACGAGCTTCGCGGCGCCGATGGTGGCGGGCGTCGTGTCGCTTATGCTCGCGGTGGCGCCCGCGCTCAGCGCAAGCCAGGTGCGGGCAGTCCTTGCGTCGAGCGCCAAGCCGTTTCCGGCGGGCTCCAATTGCACGACGACGACTTGCGGCGCCGGCATCGTCGACGCGCACGCTGCCGTGCTGGCGGCGCAGAGCATCGATGATCTGGCGGAAAACTTCGGTGGCTTGTGGTGGAACTCGCCCGGCGGCTCCGAATCCGGCTGGGGCATCAACTTTGCGCATCAGGCTGACCAGATCTTCGCCTCGTGGTTCACCTACGATCTGAACGGCAAGGCATGGTGGCTGGTGATGAGCGCCAATCGGACCGCGCATCGTGTCTATGCGGGGACGCTGTTCGAGGGGACCGGGCCACCGTTCGACGCCGTGCCTTTTCCGGCGCTCGGCGCGCCCGGCGGCGCCAGCGGCGCGCCGGTCGGCACCGGGACGCTGACGTTCACCGATGCGAACAACGGCACGTTTGCCTACACGGTCAACGGCATCGCGCAGACCAAGGCGATCACCCGCGAAACCTTCGGGCCGCCGCCGGCGTGCCTGTTCGGTGCGCAGTTGAACATGGCACTTGCCGGGAATTATCAGGACCTGTGGTGGGCGGCACCGGCGGGCTCGGAGGCAGGATGGGGCATCAATCTCACGCACGAGGGCGGCACGATTTTCGCGACCTGGTACACCTACGATCACGACCGCTCGCCGATGTGGCTGGTGACGACCGCGACCAAGACCGGGTTGAGCTCGTATACCGGCGACTTGATCCGGCTCTCGAGCGGGCCGCCTTTCAACGCCGTGCCGTTTCCGCCGATCGCCAGCCCCGGCGGCGCGAGCGGCAGCGTCGTCGGCACGGCGACGTTGAGTTTCTTCGACGGCAACTCGGGAATCTTCAGCTACAGCGTCGACGGCGTCGCGCAGAGCAAGAGCATCACTCGCGAAGTATTTGTCTCGCCCGGGACCGTCTGTCACTGAAGCGACACGCCGCGCGGGCGGGCGCCCGCGATGAATCGCCGAGCGCTCAAGCGCCGTCGCGAATCATCGGGGCCTGCGTGGCGAAGCGCTCGTCCTGGGGCTCCGCGGGGATCGTGCCGTGCTCTTGCGCGTGCCGAATCACGCGCGCCATCAGCGCCAGGCCCATCGGCGCAAGCGCACGCTCCCAGAGTTCGCGGGCAGTCTCGCCTTTTTTGACAAAGCACCAGTCCTGCGCGGCGATCGCGCCCGCATCCATCCGATCGGCCAGGTGGTAGATCGATCCGCCCGCAATAGGATCTGCTTCGCGTATCGTCCACTCGATCGCGGCAATGCCCCGATGGCGCGGCAGCAGCGAGGGGTGAAACCCGATGCCACCCAGCCGCGAGCGGGCGAGCGACTCGTTGCTGACCCGTGCGTGGCTGTGCGCTGCGACGATCAGATCGGTCCCTGCCGCGATTGCGTCGGCCGGGACGACCTTTGGATCGTCGAGTACCTTGACTTCGAGGCCAGCGGTCGAGGCCGCGAGAGCGAGCCGGTCGTCGGCCGCCGGGACGACGACTCGTGCGACGTCGACACCCTCTTCGATCAGCCGGGCGAGCGTCGCCGCGCCGAAGTAGCGCGAGCCGACCAGAGTGATGCGCAGTTTTGCCAAGGTTTGTTTAGGTCGCGCGCTTGCGCGTCGCGCCGCGCGGCGCGGTCTTCGTCGTCCGCGGCGGCTTGACGGCGGGCTTGGGCTTGGCGCTGCTGACGGCCGGCCGCGACCGCTTGGCGCCTTTGGCGATCCGCGTGACCCCGCCCCGGGCCGACTTGGCCGCAAGCAGGGCGACGGCCTCGTCGAGGGTCAGCGCATCGGCCTGGTCGCGGTCCGGCAAGGTCGCGTTGACGCTGCCGTGCTTGACGTAGGGCCCGTAGCGCCCTGAGTGCAGTTCCACCGGTTGCTTGTCCTTGGGGTGCTTGCCCAGAACGCGCAGGGCAGCCGCGCCGCGGCCGCGTAGCGACTTGCCGGCGCCGTCTTTCCGCGCCTGGAATTCGAAGCCGATCTTGCCGTCCGGCTGCCGCACCAGAAACGCCGCGAAGGGCCGCCGCGTGCGCGAGGACACGAACTGAAGCAGGTCGGTCTTGCCGCTAGCAAGCAGCTTTTTCATCTGCTCGCTCTCGATCGGCCGCTGCAGGATGACGCGCCCGGAACGAAAATCGCAGGTCTTGCCCGCTCCGACGGCTTTTTCGCACACATACGCCGCGGGCAGCGCGAACACGCGCGCGCCGCACTTGGGACACTTGCCCAGCGTTTCCTGCTCGCTGAAATCGGGCGCTTCGCCGTCCGCGCCTTCGCCGATCCCATCGCCGAAATCGAACTGCACTTCGTTGGCGTCGTTGAGCTTGAGGCTCGCCGAAAACGGCCGGCCGAGCTTGCTGCGAAATCCGTCCAGCGGGCCGACCCGGCGCTCGGTCAAGAGGCTATCCGCTTCGGGAATCTCGAGTTGCCTGCCGGCGACAATCTTCCAGATGCCGAAGTCGCACGACTGGCACTGGAACTTCTTGTAGTTCTCGTGCACTTCGCCGCCGCATTTCGGGCATCGCGCCGCCAGCGTCGCAAAGTCGCCCGGTATGGTGTCGCTCTCGAAATTCTTCGCCTGCGCGACGATGTGCTTGGTGATCTTGACGATCTCGCGCATGAACTGCTCGCGCTTGAGCTTGCCGTGCTCCATCTGCGCCAGCTTGAACTCCCATTCTGCGGTGAGCTCCGGCGAAAACAGCTCCGGCACGCCGAGACCGTGCAGCAGCGTCATCAGCGTAAACGCCTTCGCTGTCGCCTGCAGTTCGCGGCCTTCGCGCAGCACGTACTTCTCCTGGATCAGGCCCTCGATGATCTGCGCGCGGGTGGCCGGCGTGCCCAGCCCCTTTTCGCGCATCGCCTCGCGCAGCTCGTCGTCCTCGATAAGCTTGCCGGCGCCTTCCATCGCCGAGAGCAGCGTCGCCTCGGAGAGCCGGGGCGGCGGGCGGGTCTGGCTTGCCACCACCTTGATTTCCTCGGTGGCGACCTTTTCATCCTGGCGAACCGGCGCCAGCGTCGCTTCGTCGTCGCTCTGCGCCTCCTTGCCATAGACCGCGAGCCAGCCCGGCGAGACCAGCACCTTGCCCTCAGTCTTGAACGGCTCGCCGGCGACCCGCGTGATCCGGGTCGTCAGCAGGTATTCGGCGGGCGGGTAGAACACCGCGAGGAAGCGCTTGACGACCAGGTCGTAGAGCTTGGCTTCGAGCTCGGAAAGGCTCTTCGGCCGTTGCAGGGTCGGGATGATCGCGAAGTGATCGGAGATCTTGCTGTCGTCGAAGATCCGCTTGTTCGGCCGGACCCATTTCGACTTCAATATTTGTCCGGCGAACACCGAGTATGCGTTGGACTCGCGCAGCGCTTCCATCGTCGCCTTGACGGTGGCCAGGTAATCTTCGGGCAGCGCGCGCGAATCGGTTCGCGGGTAAGTCAGCGCCTTGTGCTTTTCGTAGAGCGCCTGCGCGAGCGACAAGGTCGTGCGGGCGGAAAGGCCGAACCGGCCGTTGGCCTCGCGCTGCAGGCTGGTCAGGTCGTAGAGCAGCGGCGCGACCTGGGTCGACGGCTTGGTCTCCTCGGTGACCGTTCCAGGCTGGCCGTCGCAGCGGGCGGCGACGGCGCGCGCTTTGGCCTCGTCCCACAGCCGCTCGGCCCGCCGGTCGGGGTCGTCGTCGGATTTCTTGAATTTTTCGTCGAACCAGCGCCCCGGATACTGCCCGCCCGCGGCGCGGAACGTCCCCAGCACTTCCCAGTAGCCGCGCGGCACGAAAGCGCGGATCTTCTGCTCGCGATCGACCAGGATCGCCAACGTCGGCGTCTGCACCCTGCCCACCGTCGTCAGCTGAAAGCCGCCCGATCGGGAGTTGAACGCCGTCATCGCGCGCGTGCCGTTGATGCCGACCAGCCAATCCGACTCCGACCGGCAGACTGCTGCGTCGGCCAGCGGCCGCATCGCCTCGTCGCTGCGCAGTGCGCCGAAGGCCTCCCGGATCGCGCCCTGCGTCATCGACTGCAGCCACAGGCGCCGGATCGGTTTGGTGTTGTTGGCGTACTGCGCGATATTGCGGAAGATCAGCTCGCCCTCGCGCCCCGCGTCGCAGGCGTTGACCAGGTCGCTCACATCCTTGCGCTTGAGGAGCTTGAGCAGCAGGCGCAGCCTCGCTTCCGACTTTTCAATCGGCTTCAGCGCAAACTGCGACGGGATCGCCGGCAGGTGCGCGAACGTCCATTTGCCCCGCTTGACCTCTTCTTCCTCGGGCATGCCGATCTCGAGCAGATGACCGACCGCCGAAGACAAGAGGTAGCGATCGCTCTCGAAATAGTCGTCGTGGCGCGTAAAGCCTCCCAGCGCGCGCGCGACGTCGGCGGCGACGGACGGCTTTTCGGCAATGATCAGGCTCTTGGCCATCAGGGCGTCAGGGTTATCGGGCTAAAAAGACCGCAGATAATAGCAAGGCCGCCTCAGCTGGCAAATGAGGCGGCGGCGAAACGGCGTGGGACGCCTATGTATCACAAAACGCGCTGGAACGCTCCTCCGGGGAGCGGCGCGACCTGCCCGGCGAGCTCGAGTTCGACCAGCGCGACGGCGATCGCGCTTGCTTCGAGGCCGGTGCGCTCGGCGAGCGCGTCGACGCCGGCAGGGTCGTGACCGAGCGCGGCGAGCACTCGCGCGGCGTCGCCATCGGCCGCGCTTTGACCGGTCTTGGACCGGCCGGCCGCCCCTGCCGGCGCCAGGCCCAGCTCTTCGAGCACGTCTTGCGCGGTTTCAACCAGCTTGGCGCCATCCTTGATCAGCCGATGGCAGCCTTTGGAAAACGGTGAGTGAATCGAGCCGGGGATCGCGAACACGTCGCGCCCCTGCTCCGCCGCAAACCGCGCAGTGATCAGCGATCCGCTGTTCGGCGTCGCCTCGACCACCAGCACGCCCCGCACCAGACCGCTGATCACACGGTTGCGGCGCGGAAAGTTTCCCGGCAGCGGCGGCGTGCCCAGCGTGAATTGCGACAGCAGGCCGCCGCTTTCGACCAAACGGTGGGCCAGCGCCTTGTTGGTTGCCGGATAGATGCGGTCGATTCCGGTCCCCACAACCGCGACGCTGTTGCCGACGCCTGCAAGCCCGCCGCGGTGCGCGGCTGCGTCGATGCCTTGCGCCAGTCCGCTGACGATGGTGAGCCCCGCCGCGGACAGCGCGGCCGCGAACGCCTCGGCATTCTCGCGACCCTGCGGTGTCGCATTGCGGCTGCCGACGATGGCCAGCGCTGGCCGGTTTAAGAGATCGAGCTTCCCGGCGTAGTGGAGCACCGGGGGCGGATCGGTGATCGTCAGCAGCGCTCGCGGGTACGCCGGGTCATCCCACGCCACCAGCGCGTGGCCGGGTTCGGCAAGCCAGGCCAGCGTGCGCTCGAGCTCGGCCGGATCGGCGCCGCGCGATATCGCCATCGCTAGCTCGCCGGGCACCCATTTGTCGAGACTCGCGCGCGACGCGGCCAGCACTTCCGCCGGGCCGCCGAACGCCTTGAGCAGCGCGACCAGCGCCCGGGCGGAGATCCCCGGAATGAGTTGCAGGGACGCCCAGGCCTCGACGCGCGCGTCGATCTGCATCGGCGAGAGCGGTACGGGTCTGGCGTCGGAACGCTTAGGGCTTGCGCGCCAGGTCGCCGGTCACCACCGGCTCCGACGCATTGAGCACGATGCCGTAGGAGACCTTGTCGAAGACGCGGAAGATGAACAGCAGTCCCGAGCGTTCCGGTGGAATGGGCAAATAGCGCGTCGGCTGCAGCATGTCGCGCGTCGGGTCGCTGATAAAGCGCGACAGAGCGCTCGGCTCGGTCGACGGCCGCGGGTCGGGGATCACCGGCGTCGGATGGTAGATCGCGAGCACCGTGCCGACGTCGAGCCCGTCGCGGGTGCCGCGGTCGACAGTGACGAGGGCGTTGCGTCCGACTTCGTGCGACTCGCCGTCAAGCGCGATGATCCGGCCGTCGACCGCCTTGTCCGGTGCATGCGGGACATAGTTGATCAGCTCTTCGCGCGGCGCCGGCAGCAGCATGTCATCCATCAGGATTTCCTCGCGCGCCGAAGTAATTTCCATACGCGCTACTTCGCCGAAGCGGTCGACGCGCGCGGTGCCCAGAAAGCGAAGCTCGTAACCGAGCAGCTCCTTGCTGTCGTACGAGCGCAACACCCTGCCCGGGCGGTAGATATACCACTCGGTCCCCGACTTTTCGTCGATGTTGACCGCATACACATAGTCGCCCTCGCCGCGCACCACGCGGTTGTCGTGCGCCGCGATGATCTTGGCGACGTTCGGAATCCCGTCGGGTGTGGTGGTGATGATCGGCTTGCTGAGAAACGGGGCCAAGTCGCCCGCGGGTATCGTCGGGATGGCTTCGCTTTCGAGATTTTCGACGCGTATCGACGGAGACAGGCGGGCAGTCGGGCGCGGACCGGCCGGGCGATCGAGCGACAAGCGCCAGTTGCCGTCGACCTGGTCGAGCACGACGACGTCGCCCGGGTAGATCCAGTGCGGATTCTTGATCTGCTCGCGATTCATCCGCCAGATCTCGGGCCACCGCCAGGGCTGCTTGAGGAACTTCCCGGAGATGCCCCACAGGGTGTCGCCTTTTTGCACCGTGTACCGGTCGGGCCGGTTTTCCTGCAGCTGAAGGTCGTCGGCGCGCAGCGGCGGCGATGCGAGCATCAGCGCAAGGGCTACCGCCGAAAAGAGCAGGGTCGCTATGGTAGAATTCAGCCGCGAGTTTAGGCTCATGGGGCCTCTCCGGTACAGGTGTTATGCGGGACTTGCAAACGTCCTAAACTGACGCAAAATAAGGGTTTAGATCGGATTCTGCATCCCGAGTATTCATTTTGCAAGTAATTATGGTTCTGGACATCCTGGAGTATCCCGACCCCCGGCTACGGAAGCATGCCGCCCCGGTCGCCGCGGTCACCCCTGAAATCCGCAAGCTGGTCAGGGACATGGCCGAAACCATGTATGCCGCCCCGGGCGTCGGCCTTGCCGCGACCCAGGTCGACGTGCACAAGCGCGTGATCGTCATCGACGCCAGCGAGGCCCGCAACGACCTCAAGGTTTTCATCAACCCCGTGATCGCCGCCGCCGAAGGCGAAGCCGAGTGCGAAGAGGGCTGCCTGTCGGTGCCCGGCTACTACGACAACGTCAAGCGGGCCGCGCGAATCACCGTCCGCGCCCAGGACGAGCGCGGCGATCCGTTCGAGCTTTCCACCGAGGGCATGCTTGCCGTATGTATTCAGCATGAAATGGATCATCTGATCGGCAAGGTCTTCGTCGACTACCTGTCGCCGCTCAAGCGCGCGCGGCTTGCGGCCAAGCTGAAGAAGAAGCAGCGGCTCGCGGGCTGATCCGGCGTGGCCGATGCGCTGCGACTAGCTTTCGCCGGGACCCCACCGTTTGCGGCGACGGCGCTGGCGGGCATCCTCGACGCCGGCTACGAGGTCGCGCTCGTCTTCACCCAGCCCGATCGACCGCGGGGACGAGGGCATAAGGCCGCCCCTTCCGCAGTCAAGGCGCTGGCGCTCGAACGCGGTTTGGCGGTACTTCAGCCGGTGACACTCAAGGGTCTGTCGATGCCGCCGATAAAGAACGCGGTCGATGTGCTGGTCGTGGCCGCCTACGGACTGATCCTTCCGCAGGCCATGCTCGATTGGCCGCGCCGCGGCGCGATCAACATCCATGCGTCGCTGCTGCCCCGCTGGCGCGGCGCCGCACCGATCCAGCACGCGCTGCTGGCTGGCGATAAAGAGACCGGCATCAGCATCATGCAGATGGACGCCGGGCTCGACACCGGCCCGGTGATTGCCCGCGCGATCGTGCCGGTCGCACTCCGCGACACTGGTGGCGCGTTGACGGTGCGACTCGCCGCGGCGGGTGCGGCGGCCATCGTGCAGACGCTTGCGGCGCTCGAGGCGAGCGGACGCCTCGCTTCGCACCCGCAGGACGCCGCGGCTGCGACCTATGCCGGCAAGATCGGGCGGCCCCAGGCGGCAATACGCTGGAACGACGACGCGGCGACGATCGATCGTGTCGTTCGTGCCTTCAACCCCACGCCCGGCGCTTTTGCGACGCTCGACGGCGCGACGATCAAGATCTGGACAGCCGAGCCGACGTCGGGAAGCTTCGGCACCGCCGGCGCGATCGTGGGCGCCGATGCCAACGGCTTGCTCGTCGCTTGCGGGCGCGGCGCCCTGTTGGTACGGGAGCTTCAACGCGCAGGCGGCAAGCGGCTGGCCGCCGCGGCGTTTCTCGCCGGACATCCGATCGTGGCCGGCGCTGCTTTCGACGCGATATCGGGTTGAATTACCGTCGCGTCGGGGCCATTTAAACTGCCTTGCGGCCTCGCAGGCTTCGAGGCGGAGACGACGATGCTGGGCAATTGGTTCAAGACGGGTTTATTGATGGCGGCGATCATGGCGCTCTTCGGCGTCGCTGGCGCGGCGATCGGCGGAGGGCAGGGCATGCTGTTCGCTCTGCTGGTCGGCCTCGCCACCAATCTTTGGGCTTACTGGTTTTCCGACGCGATGGTGCTCCGGCTCTACAACGCCCGCGAGGTCGATGCGACGAGCGCGCCGCAGCTTTACGGCGCCGTGCGGGACCTGGCCGCGCGCGCCGGCCTGCCGATGCCCCGGGTCTACCTCATCGATGAGGCGCAGCCTAACGCGTTCGCCACCGGCCGCAATCCGGAGCACGCCGCGGTTGCCGCGACGCGCGGCATCGTCGAATTGCTGAGCGCGCGCGAGCTGCACGGCGTGCTTGCGCACGAGCTCGCTCACGTCAAGCATCGCGACATCCTGACCTCGACGATCACGGCGTCGATCGCCGGTGCGATATCGGCGCTCGCGCATTTCGGCATGTTCTTCGGCGGCCGCGACGACGACCAGCGCAACCCCGTGCTGGCCTTGCTGGTGCTGATCCTCGCGCCGATCGCCGCGGTGCTGATCCAGCTCGCCATTTCCCGTGGACGCGAATACGAGGCCGATCGCGGCGGCGCCGAGATTTCCGGCGACCCGGGCGCGCTCGCCGATGCACTGGCCAAAATGGAACGCTACACGAAGGGGCTGCCGCTGCCTGCGGCCGAAGAGCACCCGGCGACCGCGCAGATGATGATCGTCAATCCGCTCCACGAAGGAGGGCTTGCCGGATTGTTCAGCACGCATCCGCCGATCGAGGACCGGATCCGCCGCCTGCTTGCGCTTGCGGCGCAGTATCAGCGCGGACTGCCGCCGCGCTAGTCGCGCGCCTTAGCGATGGAGCGTGCGCAGCGGCTTGCCGCGAAGATCGTCCGTCGCGTCCTTGCCGGTAATCCGCTTGCCGCGGTGCTGGCGAGCGTGCCGCTGCCGTCGGGCGATCGCGCGCTGGCGCATGAGCTCAGTTACGGCACGCTGCGCTTCCTGGGCGAGCTCCGCGCGCTCGTTCGCGCGCTTGCCGAGCGCCCGTTGACCGACGGCAACGTCGAAGCGTTGCTGTGGGTCGCGCTCTATCAGCTGATCCACACAGGCGCACCCGCGCACGCAGTCGTCGATGCGGCGGTGCGCGCCACCGGCCAGCTCAAGCGTACGTCGGCACAGGGCCTGACCAACGCGATACTGCGCACGTTTCTGCGGCGGCGTGAGGCGTTGCTCGGAGAGATCGCGAACGAGCCCGAAGCGCGCTTTTCCTACCCTCGCTGGTGGATCGACCGCGTGTTCGCCGAATATCCGCACCGTGCCGCCGCCGTCCTCGATGCGGGCAATGCGCGGCCGACGCTGACCTTGCGCGTCAACCGCAAACGACTTGCACGCGAAGATTTCCTCGCCGCATTGCACGCGCAACGCATTCGGGCGCGTGCCGTCGGCGACGCCGGAGTCTTGCTCGACGAGGCGGCCGCAGTGCCCACGTTGCCCGGGTATGCGGACGGCTGGTTTTCGGTGCAGGATGCAGGCGCGCAGCTCGCCGCACCGCTGCTGGGAGCGCAAGACGGCATGCGCGTGCTCGACGCCTGCGCCGCACCGGGCGGCAAGACCACGCATCTGGCCGAGCTGGCAGAGCTCGACCTGGTCGCGCTCGACATCGACGCCGCGCGGTGCGGACGTGTGCGCGACAATCTCGCGCGTCTCGGCCTTGCCGCGCGCCTTGTCGTCGCCGACGCGGGCGAGCCCGCTCGCTGGTGGGACGGCGAGCCGTTCGATCGCATTCTGGCCGATGTCCCTTGCACCGCCTCGGGCATCGTGCGGCGGCATCCCGATGGCAAATGGCTGCGCCGCGAGACCGACATCGCGAGCTTCGTTGTGCAGCAGATGCGCCTGCTCGATGCGTTGTGGCCGTGCTTGAAGGATGGCGGCATGCTGCTGTATTCGACCTGCTCGATATTCGGTGCCGAGAACGGCGATCAGATCGTTGCATTCCTCGATCGCCACCGCGACGCGTTGCACATTCGACCCACATTGCCGGCGGAATACGACGCTATTAACGGCCAACTCTTGCCAGCGGCCCCGGGCGCAGCGCACAATCACGACGGGTTTTTCTACGCCCTCCTCCAAAAGAGCTGAGTCCTTCCGGAAGGATCGCGCGGCTCGCCGCTCCCGTTTATGCGCCGCATTCTCGCCGGCCTGTTGTGCCTGACCGCTTTGCTGTCGTTGCCGGCGGCAACGATTGCGCACGCCGACACGATCGGGGTCAAATCGGCCGAGCTGCTGCCGGAGGACGAAAGCTATGTCCTGAATGCGCAGTTCGACCTGGCGTTCAATCCGACGCTCGAGGAAGCGCTGCAGAAAGGGGTCTCGCTCTACTTCGTGCTCGAGTTCGAGCTCCTACGGCCGCGCTGGTATTGGCTCGATCAGAAGCTCGTGCAGATGTCGGTCCAGTACCGGCTGACCTATAACCCGCTGACCCGCCAGTATCGCGTGACCAGCGGCCTGCTCGGCCAGCAGTTCGATTCCCTCGACGAGGTCGAACGTCTGCTGTCGCGTGTCGTGTCGCGCCCCATCATTCGCAAGGACTCGCTGTCGGCCGGCGAGCGCTACGAAGCGGCGGTCCGGCTCCGTCTGGACGTTGCCCAGTTGCCGAAGCCGTTCCAGATCAATGCGCTGGCCTCGCGCGACTGGTCGCTGCAGTCGGAGTGGTTTCGCTGGAGCTTTACGCCGTGAGCAGGATCCTCGCGCCGCGCGCTTTGCGCTACGTGCTGCTCGGCTGCGCCGTTCTGGGCACCGTGTTCCTGTTCCTGCTCGCGACGGCGAGCGCAAACACCGCGCTCTTTGCCAGCAACTACAACCTGCTACTGGTGCTCAACGGAGCGATGGTCGCTCTGCTGATGGGGCTGGTCGGATATCAGTTGTGGCGGCTGCGCAAGAACCTCAAGGCGGGCGTCTTCGGCTCGCGGCTCGCGATCAGGCTGGTGCTG
Source organism: Betaproteobacteria bacterium (assembly GCA_003153475.1). Lineage (GTDB taxonomy): Bacteria > Pseudomonadota > Gammaproteobacteria > Burkholderiales > Casimicrobiaceae > PALSA-1003. Next base: position 59,080 of record PLYT01000102.1, read on the forward strand.
CTTTTCGCGCTGGTTGCGGTGCTTCCGGGCGCACTGCTCTACGGGGTGTCGGTGCAGTTTCTGGGCAAGAGCATCGAATCGTGGTTCGACGTGCGCGTCGACAAGGCGCTCGAAGGCGGGTTGAATCTCGGCCGCGGCGCGCTCGATTATCTGCTCAAGGAAACGACCAACAAAGCCTCGCAGCTCGCGCTGACCTTGCAGGAAGGCGATGTGGCGAGCATGCCGCAGCGGCTCAATCGCGCCAGCGAACAGGCAGGAATTTACGAAGCATCGCTGTTTACCTCCTCCGGCGGCGTGCTCGGCGTCGCCGGAATTTCGGGCTCGACGCTGACGCCGGAGCCGCCGCCGGCACAGGCGCTGCGGCGCGCGAGGCTGCAGCAACCTTATTCCGCGATCGATCAGACCACCGACCAGGGGATGCTGCTGCGGGTCGTCGTTCCGGTGAACACCTCCGATCCCGGCGAGCCGTTGCGGCTACTGCAGGTCGTCGAGCCGGTGCCCCGACAATTGCAGCTTGATGCCGAAAAAGTGCAGGCCGGCTACCGCGACTACCAGGAGATCTCGTTTTCGCGCGTCGCACTGAAGCGCCTTTATGCGCTTACGCTGACTCTGACCTTGCTGCTCGCGCTTTTTTCCGCGCTGGGCTTGGCCGTCGTGCTCTCGGAGCAGGTCAGCGGACCGCTAGGGCTTCTGGCCGAAGGCACGCGCGCGGTGGCGCAAGGCGACTTCAGTCGCCGACATCCGGTTCAGAGTCGCGACGAGCTGGGCGTTCTCACCGAGTCGTTCAACACGATGACGGCGCAGCTTGCCGAGGCGCAGCAGAAGGCCGAAGAAAGCCGAACCGCGATCGAAACGACCAACGCCTATCTCGAAAGCATTCTCGCCAACTTGTCGGCGGGCGTCCTGGCGTTCGACAGCGCGTTCCGGCTGCGCACCGCGAACCCGAGCGCCGCGGTGATCCTGCAGCAGCCGCTGACGGACCTGATCGAGTTGCCGCTTTCCGACTGGGGGAGCCGCCTGCCTCCGCTCGCGGGCTTTGCCGAGCTGGTGGCTGACGGCTTTCGCGGCGGACGCGAAGGCCAGTGGCAGAGGCAGGCCGAGGTCACCGTATCCAGGCACACTCGCGTGCTGCTGATGCGGGGGTCGAGGTTGCCGGGCGAACCGGTGGCGGGCTTTGTCGTCGTCTTCGACGATGTCACCGAATTGGCCGAGGCGCAGCGCGACGCAGCCTGGGCAGAGGTGGCGCGGCGCCTCGCGCACGAAATCAAGAATCCGCTGACGCCGATCCAGCTGGCGGCCGAGCGCCTCGAGGTCAAGCTCGGCGGCAAGCTCGCGGCCGTCGACGCCGAGACGCTGACCAGAGCGACCAGGACGATCGTCACGCAGGTCGGCGCGATGAAGAACATGGTCGACGACTTTGCGATCTACGCCCGGCAATCGCGGCCGGGACGGATGCAGCCGGTCGACATCAATGCGCTCTTGCTCGACGTGCTGGGTCTGTACGAAAATCTGCGGCCCCACGTGTCGCTTGAGCTTGCGGCCGGTGATCCGATCATCCTCGGCGAGCCGACGCGGCTGCGGCAGGTGATCCACAATTTGATCCGGAATGCCATCGATGCGCAGGCGGAATCGCCCGAGGCCGCGTACGATATCGGCCTCGAGGTGCGCGGCAACGAGCTCGCCTTGTCGATTGGCGACCGCGGCGGCGGGTTTCCGGACGACGTCGTGCGCCGCGCGTTCGAGCCCTACGTGACGACCAAGGCCAAAGGCACTGGACTCGGCCTCGCGATCGTCAAGAAGATCGCCGAGGAGCACCATGGGCGAGTAACCATTGAGAATCGGTCTCCGCACGGGGCGGTGGTGACCTTGTATTTGCCGTTCAAAGGAACCAACACGTGATGCCGCAGCAGAAAGAAATCCTGATCGTCGACGATGAAGTCGGCATCCGCGAGCTGTTGTCCGAGATTCTGCAGGACGAGGGATATCAGGTAAGCGTCGCCGAAAATGCCGGCGAGGCACGCAATTACCGGCTGCGCACGCAACCCGCGCTGGTGCTGCTCGACATCTGGATGCCCGACACCGACGGCGTAACCTTGCTGCGGGAGTGGGCCGCGAACGGACAGCTGACGATGCCGGTCGTGATGATGTCAGGCCACGGCACGATAGAAACCGCGGTCGAGGCGACCAAGGTCGGCGCCTTCGATTTCCTGGAAAAGCCGGTCGGGTTGCAAAAGCTTCTGTCGACGGTGACGCGGGCGCTCAAGACCGCGGCGGGCCAGGGGCCGCGGCGGATATCGCTCGCGGCGCTCGGCACCAGCACGCCGGTGATCGAGGTCGAGCGGGCGATCGAGCAGCTGCTGCGCGCCAACCGGCCCGTGCTGATCGTCGGCGAGCCCGGCGCCGGGCACGACATTGCCGCGCGCGCGCTGCACGTTCCGGACGCGCCGTTCGTCATCCTCGGCAACGGCGCGCGGCTTGCCGCGAACCCGTCGCAGATTCTGGAGGAATCGCGCGATGGGCTTCTCTACTGCGTCGAAATCGGCGCTTACTCGAAGGCTGAGCAGAAGGGGCTGGCTTTCGTTCTGCCCAAGCTCGAAAAGCAGGGGACGATTCTTGTTTGCACCAGCAGCGAGCAGCTCGGCAACCTCGCCGCGGAAGGCCGCTTCGACCCCGCGCTGCTGTCGACCCTGTCCGCCGGCGCGATCATGCTGCCGCCGCTGCGCGCGCGGCGCGACGATCTGCCGACGTTGATCGCGCGCTTCTGGCGTGAGATCACCGCAAGCCAGCGCACGACGGGAACGCTGCAGGCGAGTGCCGTGTCCGCGCTCGCCGCCGCGTACTGGCCGGGCAATCTCGATCACTTGCACAACGTGATCGCCAATCTCGCATTGACGATCGAGAGCGAAATCACCGGCGAGCACGTGCGGCGCCTTCTGGGTGAATCGGCGCTGCCGCCATCGGCCGCACTCGCGCCCGAAGTCACCGCTCGTTTCTTCGAGCTGCCGCTCCGCGAGGCGCGCGAGGCCTTCGAACGGATCTACTTCGAGCAGTTGCTCGGCAAGGAGCAGAGCAATATGAGCCGGGTCGCCGAACGCGCCGGCCTGGAGCGCACGCATCTGTACCGCAAGCTCAAGCAGCTCAACATCCGGTTTTCGCGTCGCTCCGACGAAGGAGCATGCTGAGCCGGCACGAGGCTGGCGCGGCAAGTGCTCCGGCCGCTGCCGTAAAAAGGCCGTCGGCCCCGCTGGTCATCGGTGCGATCGGCATCGTCTTCGGCGACATCGGAACCAGCCCGCTCTATACGCTGCGCGAATGCTTCACCCGGCCGCACGGCCTGCCGCTGACTGCGGATAATGTGCTGGGCGTGCTGTCGGTGATCTTCTGGGCGCTGATGATTGTCGTCACCCTGAAGTACGTGACGCTGATCATGCGCGCCGACAACAACGGCGAAGGCGGCATCATGGCGCTTACCGCGCTGGTGTCGCGCGGACTCGACGACCGTCAGGCACGCTGGTGGCTGGTCGGATTGGGAATTTTCGGCGCTGCGATGTTCTACGGCGATGGCATGATCACGCCGGCAATCTCGGTGTTGTCCGCAGTCGAGGGCCTCGAAGTCATAACGCCCGGCCTCAACAGTTACGTCATCCCGATGACGATGGCGGTGCTGCTCGCGCTGTTCTCGATTCAGCGGCACGGCACGGCGAAAGTCGGAGGACTGTTCGGCCCACTGATGTGCATCTGGTTTGCAACGATCGCCGTCATGGGCGCATCCGCCATCTGGCACGACCCGCGCGTACTGGCGGCATTGCTGCCGTCCTACGCATTCTCGTTTCTGACCGACAACCCGCTGGGGGCCTTCCTCGCCCTGGGTGCCGTCGTGCTCGCCGTCACCGGCACCGAAGCCCTGTACGCCGACATGGGCCATTTCGGCGTGACACCGATCCGGCGTGCGTGGCTGTATCTGGTGGCGCCGGCGCTGGTGCTCAATTACTTCGGCCAGGGCGCACTGATCATCGCCGAACCGGCGGCGATCAAGAATCCGTTCTATCTTCTGGCGCCCGGGTGGGCGTTGCTGCCGATGGTGGTGCTGGCAACCTGCGCGACGGTGATCGCTTCGCAGGCGGTTATCTCGGGCGCGTTCTCGCTGACCCGGCAGGCGATACAGATGGGCTATTGCCCGCGCCTGACGATCATGCACACCTCGGAGCGGCAGATCGGCCAGATCTACGTCCCCTTCATCAACTGGATGCTGTTGTTCGCGGTCATGCTGCTGGTTGCCGGCTTTCAGACGTCGAGCAATCTGGCCGCTGCGTACGGCATCGCGGTGACGCTGGCGATGGCGATCGACTCGCTGCTGATCTTCGTCGTGCTGACCCGGCTGTGGCGCTGGAATGCGCTGGCTGCGCTGGCCATCGTCGTGCCGCTGGTCATCATCGACGCGGCATTCCTGTCGTCGAACCTGCTCAAGATCCCGGAGGGCGGCTGGTTTCCGATCCTCGTCGGAGGTCTCGTATTTACGCTGCTGACGACATGGAAGCGCGGCCGCGCGATCCTGCTCGAACGCTTGAACGTCGAGACGATGCCGATCGATCTTTTTATCGAGAGCATCGCGACCAACCCCCCGATGCGCGTGCCGGGTACGGCGGTTTTTCTCACCAGCACGGCAAACCGCGTGCCGCATGCGCTATTGCATAACCTCAAGCACAACAAGGTGCTGCACGAGCGAGTCGTTCTGCTGACGCTGACGACGCAGGATATTCCGACGGTGCCGCTGTCCGAGCGCGTGCGCATCCGCGATCTGGGCTGCAACTTCCAGCAGTTCGAAGCCTTCTTCGGATTCAAGGAAGATCCGGACGTTCCGGACCTGCTGGAGGAATGCGGCCGCCGCGGTCAGCCGTTCGACATGATGGACACCTCGTTCTTCGTCTCGCGCGAAACGTTGATCCCCACGGCGACGCCGGGCATGGCGCTGTGGCGCGAGCGATTGTTCGTGTCGATGGCCAAGAACGCGACCAAGGCGATCGAATTCTTCAATGTCCCGACTAACCGGGTCGTCGAGCTTGGCACACAGGTCGAGCTCTAGCGCAAATAAAAACGCCGGCCTTTTGAGGGCCGGCGTCGGGAACGGTGTTGCGCGAGCGCGGCTAGAGAGTTCCCATTTCGCCGCGCATCGTCTTCAATGCCTTGCTTTCGATCTGGCGGATCCGCTCGGCCGACACGCCGTACTGGTCGGCCAGATCCTGCAGCGTCGCCGGATCTTCTTCGCGCAGCCAGCGCGCTTCGATGATGTTGCGGCTGCGGCTATCCAGCCGTGACAAGGCGCTCTTCAAGCCGACGCTTCGATTGTGCGCGGTCTCGGCCCGCTCGAGTATCTGGACGGGCTCGGCGTCGCTGTCGGTCAGGTACGCGCTTGGCGTCATCGTCTCGCCGTCGTCGCCGGCCGGCGGATCGAGCGCAACGTCCTGGCCCGACAGCCGTGTCTCCATCTCGAAAACTTCCTCGGGCTTGACGCCCAGCGCTTTGGCGATGCCGTCGGCCTCGCTACGCGTCAGCGCGCCGAGCTTCGGCTTCATGCTGCGCAAGTTGAAGAAGAGCTTGCGCTGCGCCTTGGTCGTGGCGATCTTGACCAGGCGCCAGTTGCGCAAAATGTGCTCGTGCATCTCGGCCCGGATCCAGTGCAGCGCGAACGACACCAGGCGGACGCCGCGCTCCGGATCGAAGCGGCGTACCGCCTTCATCAGGCCGATATTGCCTTCCTGGATCAGATCGGCCTGCGGCAGCCCATACCCCAGGTAATTGCGGCTGACGGCAACAACCAGCCGGAGGTGGGACAGGACGAGCGAGCGTGCCGCATCCAGATCGTTTTCGCGCTGCAGCTTGCGGCCGAACTCGACCTCCTGCTCGGCCGTCAGCAGCGGAAAGCGATTGACCGCCTGGATGTAGTGATCCAGGCTCCCCAGCGATGCCGGGGTCGGGAAAGCCAGCGTATTCGAGGGCATCAAGAGGCTCCTTTCGGTATGGCGATATTTTAGCACTCGGCTTGTCAGAGTGCTAACCCGCCCCGAAGTTCCCCCTCATGGCCGGGACCTCGCCGGGGCCAGATGGCGCGAGACGGCAAGCCATGCCCCCAGCCAACCCAGTCCGAAGCCGATGGCCAGCGCGACGTCGGCGCCGGCCGCCGAAAGCGGCGCGAAGCCTTCCGGCAACCCGACAAGCTCCAGCACCGGACCGATACGACGGTTGAAACCCCAGAGGGCAGCTTGGACCGCGGCCACCGCCAGCAAGCCGGCGGCCAGCCCCTGCAGCGCGCCAAAGTAAAGGAAGGGGCGGCGCATGTACGCCGGGGTGGCTCCAAAGAGGCTGGCTACGTCGAGCTCAGCCGCCCGGGTGAGCACTTGCAAACGGATAGTGTTGAACGTCATGGCGACGACGGGGCGGCCAGCATCGCCGCGAGTACTCCAGTCAGCAGTTCGCCTGCGCGCACAATGGCGCCGACCCGTTCGACCCAAGCCGAATCGAGCTCGACCTCGGCAGAGCCGGGAAGCCTGGCAAGATCGGCGCGAAGCGACTCGACCGAGCCGGGCTGACGATCTGCCGGGGTCACCGCGACGCTGTCGGGTAGCGGATTCCCCGGCAGGCCGGCGAGGAGGTCGCGTACGCCTTCCCGCGCCTGCAGCTCGGCCAGAGCCTGTTCCCTGGTGATCAGACGGGCGGAGGCAACGCCTTCCCGGCGCTGGATGGCCGCCAGCAGCGCGTCACGCTCCTTCGTCCCGGCGGTGGCAGCGAGATAGACGGTCAATACAGGCGCCGCGCCCGCGCGCCTGGCGAGCGAAGCCAGATTGGTCAGCAGCGCCTCGGCGGGCGAGGTGACATGGCCATGTGCGAGGGTGATCCGGCGCGCGGGAAAGCGCTCAATCAGCCGCTCGTCGTGCGTGGCCAGCATGACGGTGACGCCCACTTGATGAAACGAGCGGAACAGCGCGAGGATGTCCTGCGCCGCATCGGCGTCGAGACTGGCGGCCGGCTCATCGGCAAGCAGCAGGCTCGGGCGGTTGACGACCGCGCGCGCAATGCAAACGCGCTGCTGCTCGCCGCCGGAGAGCGCGACCGGATGCGCTTTTTCGCGGTCGCGCAACCCCACCTTGTCGAGCGCGGCGCGGCGCGCACGCGCTGATCCTGCAGCACTAGGCCGAGCTTCCGACGCAGGTAGGGAATTGCCTGGCGCGGCAGCCGTCCGATGTTCTGCTGGTTGACGAGCACGGTTCCCCGCGTCGGCCGCTCGAGCGCGGCGATCAGGCGGAACACGGTGCTCTTGCCGGCACCGGAATGCCCGGTCAGATAGACGAATTCGCCCGCGTCGACGCTGAAGCTCGCGCCGAACAGCGCATCCTTGCCGCCGGGATAGCGTTTGCCGACGTCGGCAAAAGTGATCAAGGCCTGCGCCATGGCGTTGCTCGTCAGCCGATCAGCGCATCGGCGAATTCCGCGGCGCGGAACGGACGAAGGTCGTCGATCCCTTCGCCGACGCCGATCAGCTTGAGCGGCACCGGTCGCGTTTTGGCGATCGCCGCGACGACCCCTCCCTTGGCGGTGCCGTCGAGCTTGGTCACGATGAGCCCGGTGAGCTCCAGCGCCGCATCGAATGCGGCGACCTGTGCCAGCGCGTTCTGTCCGGTGTTGGCGTCGAGCACGAGCAGAGTTTCGTGCGGCGCGCCTTCCTGCGCCTTGGCGATCACGCGGCGGATTTTCTTGAGTTCGTCCATCAGCGGCAGCTGCGTCGGCAGCCGACCGGCCGTATCCGCAAGGACGACGTCGATTCGACGCGCGCGCGCCGCCGAAATCGCATCGAACATCACGGCCGCCGGATCGCCCCCGTGCTGCGCGATCACCTGGACGTCGTTGCGCGCGCCCCAGGCTTCGAGTTGCTCGCGCGCCGCGGCGCGGAAGGTGTCGCCCGCCGCGAGCAACACCGAGTGGCCCTGGCCCTGCAGGTATTTGGCCAGCTTGCCGATCGACGTGGTCTTGCCCGCACCGTTGACGCCGGCCAGCATGATCACGAAAGGGCGCGCTGAACCGATGATCAACGGTTGCTCGAGCGGCGCGATGAGCTCGACCAGCGCGGACTTGAGCACGGCGCGCGCGTCGAGGTCGGCGCCGGCGCGCTTCCAGCGAGCGACGAGCTCATCGAGCAGATGCTCGGTCGCCGGAATGCCGACGTCGGCGCTTAAGAGCGCGCTGCGCAACTCGTCGAGCGCTTCCTCCGACAGCGCTTCGCGTCCAAACAACGCGGTAAGCGGTCGCGAAATGCGCTCGCGCGAAACGCCGAGGCCGCTTTTCAGGCGTTCGGACCAGCTGCGTCCGCCGTCATCGGTCTTGCGCTTGAACAGATCGAGCATCGAGCTTGGGCGTCGCAGGGCAAAGGTACAATTCTACCTTTCCGCTCATGGCACACGTTTGCCGCAAGCCCAACAGATTCGTATCATCGGCGGGCGCTGGCGCGGCAGGCGCATCCGCTTTCCCGCCGTCGCCGACATTCGCCCGACACCTGATCGGGTTCGCGAAACACTGTTCAACTGGCTGGGTCAGGATCTCGACGGCGCCCGCACGCTCGATCCCTTCGCCGGCAGCGGAGCGTTGTCGTTCGAGGCGCTGTCGCGCGGCGCCGCGCTCGCGGTGGCCGTCGATCGCAAGCCGGAGTTGGTGCGCGCGCTGATCGCGACCGGGCAGATGCTGGGCGCCGTCGGACTGGAGACGCACTGCGTCGATGCGCGGGCATTCCTGGCGCGCGAGAGTCGACTGTTCGACGTCGTCTTCCTCGATCCACCGTTCGCCGAGCCGCGATGGGAAACGCTGCTGCCGACAGCCGCCGCGCGCGTGGCCCCTGACGGCGCGCTCTATGTCGAAGCAGCGGCGCCGGTCACCGCGCCCGCGGGTTTCACGATCGTGCGCGGCGACAAGGCTGGACAGGTGCATTATCATCTGCTGCGCCGCTTGTCCGGCGCCGACGCCGGCGGGAGCGGACAGCCGAGCGGGGAGAACGGGGCATGCTGAAAGTCGTCTATCCTGGAACCTTCGACCCGTTCACCAAAGGGCACGAGGACCTCGTCCGCCGGGCCGCCAAGCTGTTCGAGCGGGTGATCGTGGCGATCGCGGACAGCGAAAGCAAGCGCCCGATGTTCAGCGCCGACGAGCGGATCGCGATGGCGCGCGAAGTCCTGGCCCCGTATGCCAATGTCGAGGTGGCGGGCTTTTCCGGCCTGCTGATGGACTTCGTGCACTCGGCCGGGGCCACGACGATTCTGCGCGGCCTGCGCGCGGTGTCGGACTTCGAGTACGAATTTCAGATGGCCGGCATGAACCGCAACCTGCATCCGGAGGTCGAAACGCTGTTTCTGACGCCGGCCGAGCAATACCTGTTCATGTCATCGACGATCGTTCGTGAAATCGCCCGCTTCGGCGGCGACGTCGGCAAGTTCGTGCCGCCGGCAGTCGTGGCCCGGCTCAAGGCCAAGGCTGGCGAAGAACGGGCGGCGCAGTCGCGAGAAAGACCCTGATGGCGCTGATGATCACCGACGAATGCATCAACTGCGACGTTTGTGAGCCCGAGTGCCCGAACGGCGCGATCTCGCAGGGCCTGGAAATCTACGTGATCGATCCGGCCAAGTGTACCGAGTGCGTCGGTCACTTCGACACGCCGCAGTGTGTCGAAGTCTGCCCGGTCGATTGCATCCCGGTGAACCCTGACTGCGTTGAGAGCAACGATCAGCTGCTTCTGAAGTATCGCGGCCTGATGGCGGCCAAGGCCGGCAACGTGCCGGCTTAGAACGGCCGCCGCGCTTCGCGGCAGTCCGCTCGCGGAATCGCTAGCCGTTGGCGGCGAGGGGCAGCGGCTCGGCCTGCTCGCAGATGGCGTCGATCGCGGCGAGCTCGCGCGCGAGTGCCCCGATCTGCGCCTTCGCGGCGACCTCGGCCTGCTCGAGCTCGGCGATGCGCTCCTCGAGCTCGTCGCTCGCGCGATGGATGCGTTTGACGCTCTCGAGCCGGCGGCGCAGCTGCAGATGATGCTCGCGCACCTGCGTTTCCAGCGGCGCCATCACGGCCTTGAGCCAACTTTCCAGGTCGCGGGTCGCGATGTCGAAAACGTGCTTGACCCGGATCGCGATCGTCTCGAAGAACCGTTTCATCAGCGTGAACTTGGCTTTGCTGACCATGTTCCACAGCGTGTTGAAATGCACGTTGTATGCGCGCTCGAGCCGCTCGACTTCCTTCTGGTATTTGAGCATCGAGAACGGCGGCGGCGTAAACGGCTCGATGCCGTGCTCGTTGGCAAAACGCCGGTACATCGCCTGCATCATCTCGTGCGTCTCGGCGGTCTGCCGGCCACCGGCATCGAGGCTGCCGTAGATCTTGGCGAAGAAATCGCCCATCGCGAAGCGCACGCCTTTGGTGAACGGGCTCTTCTCGATCCGCTCCCGCGTGTCGGCCGCGGCGGCGCGCAGCGTTTCCAGGCCGATGCTCTCGTACAGGTTGTTGGTCTGCTGCGTGAATACCGTACGCAGCGCCGTGTAACGCTGCATGCCGCGCTCGAACAGGTTTTTCTCCTGCTGGATGCGCTCCATCATGTGCTCGACGACGTCCTGATTCTTTCCGCGCAGGTTCTGCAGTTCGGTGAGCTGCTCGCGGATGCCGGCGATGCGGCTGTCGAGTATCGTGCGCG
>PLYT01000055.1 GCA_003153475.1 Betaproteobacteria bacterium
CAATGCGCCTCGTCGATGGCGAAAATCGCAATCTCTGCGCGGTCGAAGAGCTCGAGGCAGCGTGGCGTCGTCAGCCGCTCCGGCGAAACGTACAAGAGATCGAGCTCGCCGCCGACGAGCGCGCGCTCGGTCGCGCGCGCCGTTTCGGCGTCCTGCGTCGAATTGAGGAATGCGGCTCGCACGCCAAGCTGCAGCAGCGCGGCCACCTGGTCCTGCATCAGCGCGATCAGCGGGGAGACGACGATTCCGGTGCCGGGGCGCACCAATGACGGGATCTGGTAGCACAGCGACTTCCCGCCACCGGTCGGCATCAGCACCAGCGCATCGCCGCCGTCGACGACGTGATCGACGACCTCGCCTTGGCCCGCGCGGAAGCTCGTGTAGCCGAAGGTCTGGCGCAGCAGCTCGCGGGCCCTCGCGGCGGCGAAACCTGGCGCAGTTGCGGTGTGGGCCATCGGGTTTGCGGGATCTGACGGCCAAATGGCGGTGACCCGCGGGGCCCGTCAAGAGCATTGTAGCCGATGCTGTCGCCACCGAAGTTAATGCATCCGGCCGGTCCTACCTGCAGGGGCAGGAGCGGCGACGTAAGGGCATGCGACCGAACTTTGCGGAACAATCGCGCTACGGATGGCGTCAAATCTGGACGCGCGGCAGACAATCGCCGATGCGTTATTGCTAGAGGAGATCCATGATGGCCAGATACGGCAAGAAGGCGCAGACCAAGGTTGCAAAGACGATGCGGGAGCGCAAGCGCGGAACCTTGCGTAGCGGACGATCCGGCAAGAAGGTAACCAGCCGCAGGCAGGCGATTGCGATCGGCTTGTCGGAGGCTCGCCGCGTGGGCGGCAAGGTGCCGAAGAGGAGATCGTCTTCTGCTTCGAGGGGATCGTAGCAGTCGAAGATCACCCGGCCAGTGCGTCCGGCGACAATCGCCGGCCGCCAGTGCAAGCCAGGGGCCTCAGGCCTTGGACACCAGGGCCTGAGGCCCGGCCTCTTCCCAATGGCCGAGCGTTGCGGCGGCTTCGTGAGTCCTCTGCAGGAAATTTAGCAGCATCGTGTCGGGCGAGGCCGCCTCGCGCACCTTGTCGTAAGGCAGGATGAACTCGCGCAAGTCGGGATGGTAATAGCCCGCGGGACCGGCTTCGGCATTCTTCAATCCTTCGGGTTCGGGATACGCGTAGGCGTAAAACGCCGCCTCGGGCAGAACTTCATTGCCCGGCCAGAAGCCGCAGCTGCTGACTTCGTGTGAGTACGCTTCGCGCGCGACCCGATCGGGCAGATGCGGCACGCCGCCCGGGTGCTCGGGTGCCGGACGTCCGGAAAATCGCGTCACCGCGAGGTCGAAGCTGCCCCAGAAAAAATGGACCGGGCTGCATTTTCCGTGGAAGCGGGCGCGGAATTCCTTGAGTACACGATCAGCCTGCAAGAGCGCGGCGAAAAAGCGGCCCACGGCTTGCCTGTCGTACGAGCGATGCTTGTCGTCTCTTTCGAACGGAATGGCTTCGATTTGCTCGTTGGGCGTCGTATTGATCGCTACCCGCAGCTCGAGCTCCGCCAGCTGCGTCATCACTGCCTGGTAGAAATCGGCCACCGTGCGCGGTTCGAGTCGCAAGGTGCGGAGCTGTCCTTCGCCGGTCCGCATCAGCAGCTGGTGGTCGATGAAGTCGAAGTCGATCTCGAAGACGCGCTCGCCGTAGCGGATCGGCGAAGTCGACAGGCCGCGCGCGGTGACGTAATAGACGACGTGCCACGAATGATTGACCCACGGCGTCTGCACCAGGCGTATTTTGCCGACGATCTGTGTCCACAGAAGCAGCGTCGCGTAGGTATCCTTCCACGCCGTGTACGAAAGGCCGGGCCAGGCATCCATCGCCGTCTCGCTCGATCGACCGCCTAGCGATTCGCTGCGTGCTCGGCAAGGACGTACGCGACACAAGCGGTCAGCTTGCTTGCATACGGCACGTGCAGGAATTCGTTGGGGCCGTGCGCGTTGGAGTGCGGTCCCAGCACGCCGGTGATCAGAAACTGCGCGTCGGGAAAGTGCTTGCCGAGCATCGCCATGAACGGGATCGTGCCACCTTCTCCCATCGCGGCCGACGGCTTGCCGTAGAAGTGCGACGAGGCTTCGTCGATCGCGCGGGCTAGCCACGCGTCGGTCGGCGGTGCGCTCCATCCCGTCGCGCCAGACTCGCCGGTGAACCGGACCGTCGCGCCATGCGGCGGATCGGCCTCGAGCAGGCGCTGCATCGCGCGTTCGGCCGCGGCGCCGTCGACGGTCGGCGGAAGGCGCAACGACAGTTTCAGTGCCGTTTGCGGGCGCAGCACGTTGCCGGCGTCGGCGATCGACGGCAACCCATCGGCGCCGGTGACCGACAGCGCAGGGCGCCAGGTGCGATTGAGCAGCGCTTCGGCACGATCGCCGGTCATCGGCTGTGTCGCGTCGGCGAACGGGTATTTGCCGATCACGATTTCGCCCAGGATCTCAGCGGCGCGTCTTGCCTGCTCGGCGCGCTCGGCGGGGATAGGCGCATGAAATTCGGGCGGCAGCACTTTCCCGGTCGCCGCATCCTCAAGGCGGTCGAGAAGCTTCCTCGCGACGCGAAACGACGAAGGTACGATGCCGCTGGCGTCGCCCGAGTGCACGCCTTCGGTAAGCACTTCGACGCTCAGCGTGCCGCCGACGAGACCCCGCAGCGACGTTGTCGCCCAAAGGCGTTCGTAGTCGCCGCAGCCCGAGTCGAGCCCGACGACGAAATCGACCCGGCCCAGGCGCGGTGCGAGCGCTTCGAGGTAGGCGGGCAGGTCATAGCTGCCGCTTTCCTCGCAGGTTTCGATCATGCCGGCGCAGCGTGCATGCGCGATGCCCTGCGCCTGCAACGCGCCGATCGCAGACAGCGCAGCGAATACCGCATACCCGTCGTCGGCACCTCCGCGGCCGTAGAGCTTGCCGTCCTCGTACAGCGGATCCCACGGTCCGTGGCCCTGGCGCCAGCCTGTCATCTCCGGCTGCTTGTCGAGGTGACCGTAGAGCAGCACGGTGCGATCGCCGGTCCCGGGAACGTCGAAGTAGAGCAGCGGCGTGCGGCCGGGCAGGCGGACGATCTCGACCTTCAGACCCCGCACTGGCTGCTTCTCCACCCATGCGTGCGCGAGCGCAGTGACGCGCTCGATGTGGCCATGGCTTTGCCACTGCGGATCGAAATGCGGCGACTTCGCCGGGATGCGGATGTAGTCGGTCAGCTGCGGGACGATGTCCTCGTCCCATTGCGCGCGGATCGCTGAAAGAAGACGTGTGTGGTTCATCGGTGAATAATTTTTCTTAGGCAAACGGCTGGCTGATCAAGGGCGAAGGTGAGCGGGACGGCGGCCTCCGTTCGCGATCATCGGGGCTTGATGAAGCGCAGCGCGAATTTGTCGGTTGGAATCGGCGACCCGGTCGACGTCTGATCCCGCGGGTCGGCGGGATTGCGTAGGAAGTCGCCCTCGGCATCGAGCACGAAGCCAGCCTGGCGTACTTCGGCGAGCACGACCGCCTCGTCGATCCGATGCAAGGTCTTGCCTTCGGAGATCCCAGTGCCGCTGCGTCCGGAATGATCGATGATGACATAGCGACCTCCGGGCTTCAGCGCCGAAAACAGCCGTTGATTCATCTGCGCGCGATCGACCGGAAGATAGCTGATGTCGTGATAGTTGAGGATCAGCGTGACGAGATCGAGTTTCGGCGCCTCCGCGGGCACCGGGTCCTCGAACGGACGCGCGACGACGATCAGATTGGCTTGTGGATGATCGGCCAGCCGTTTGGTGAGTCCCGGTCCGGGCTTCGGAGTCTGCGCCCAGACGATACCGGTCGGCCCCACGGCCAGCGCGAGCAATTGCGAGGTGTAGCCGCCACCCGCCGACACATCGAGCACCTGCATGCCGGGACGAACCTGCGTGAACGGCAGGAATTCGGCCGGATGCCGCGCCGCATCGGTGCGCAGGTCCTGTTCGGTGCGGATCGGACTCGCGATCACTTGGCGATACGTCTCCACCGCCGAGCGCTCGTCGGGGGATGGAACGCTGGTGCATCCATCGAGCAACGCGATCGCGCCGAGCGCCAGGAGCGAAGTCGCGAAGAACCGCGCAGTGGCGTGATGAACTTCAGTGTAGTGATTGGACATCGTCTTGGGCTTTCGTAGCGGCGCGACCGGGATGGATCGCTCGGGCCGGCGGTTGAATTGCATGGCGAACTGGCTCATAGTTTACGACAGTTTATTGCATGCGTTTCCCTCGACCGGAGATTCGAATGAATAACAAGCCTTCCGCGGAGATCCAAGTGCAGATCGGCAAGAACGGTCCTTACCGTGTTTCCGGCGGCGTCCCCCTGGGCGAGGAGATCATCGCCGCCGACGGCGGCGGCGAATCGGTCGCATGTCAGCACGGTCGAACGTTTCCGTTGCAGCAGCAATACGCCCTGTGCCGATGCGGCCACAGCTCGCACAAGCCGTTCTGCGACGGGACTCACGCCAAGGTCGGCTTCGACGGCACTGAAACGGCGAGCCGGGCACCTTATCGCGAGCAGACGAAGGTCATTCGTGGGCCGGCGATGACGCTGACCGATGCCGAAAGCCTGTGCGCGTTCGGACGCTTTTACGACCCGAACGGGTCGGTGTGGAACCTGGTGAACGGGCCGGATCGCACCGATCGCGAGCCTTTCGTACGGCAGACATGCAATTGCCCGTCGGGACGCCTGGTGGCGTGGGACAACGCGAGCGGCGAGAGTGTCGAGCCCAGGTACGAACCCTCGATCAGCCTGGTTCAAGATCCGGCCAAGGAATGCTTGGGACCGCTATGGCTGCGCGGCGGCGTGCAGCTCGTCGGCGCCGAGGGGTTCGCCTACGAAGTGCGCAACCGCATGACCTTGTGCCGCTGCGGCGCGTCGAAGAACAAGCCTTTTTGCGACGGTGCGCATGCCGCAATCGGGTTCGACGACCAACGCTAAAGTCGGCGGCTTCGCTGCCGCGCTCAATCGAAACAATCCGAGCAGTCGACGACTCTTGGAATGATCTGATCGCCCGAAGCGACGTCCACCAACATCATTCAACGGAGCCCATCTTGCCGTCATCGAAACGCAGAATCGGAATCATCGGGGTCGGGTTCGGCGCCCAGGTCCATGTGCCGGGCTTTCGCTCGGAAGGCTGGGACGTCGCGGCCATCTGCAGCCGCAGCAGGGAAAAGGCGGAAAAAGCCGCGGCGGAGTCAGGCATCGCCGGCATTCATACCGACCCACTGGAATTGATCCGCCGCGATGACATCGAGGCCATCGCGATCATCACGCCTCCCAGCGCGCATCACGAGCTTTCCATCGCCGCGCTGAAGGCCGGCAAGCACGTGCTGTGCGAAAAGCCGTTCGCCATTGACGTAAATCAGGCGCTGGAGATGCGAGACGCCGCGGCAAAGTCGGGGCTGACGGCGATGATCGCGCATGAATTTCGCCATACGCCCCAGCGCGCCTATATCAAGCAACTTCTCGCCGAAGGCTATATCGGCAAATTCCAGATCTGCACGATCGAATTGTTCCTGGATCGCTACGTAACGACCACGCCGCGTCCGCTCAGCTGGATGGCCAGCAACGTCGCCGGAGGCGGGCTCCTCGGTGCGCTCGGCTCGCATTACATCGACGGCCTGCGCGACTGGTTCGGCGAGGTCGCCACCGTCAGCGGGCGCCTGGCGGGCTTGCGGCCCGATGTCCTCGACAGTGCGACCGGCAGGATCGTCAAGGCGGGATCGGACGACACGTTCCTGTTTACACTGACGTTCCGGAATGGCGGCATGGCGACGATGATCGCGTCGTTCGCGGCGACGCCGTCGCGTGGCGCGAAGATCGCCGTTATCGGAGATGCTGGCACATTGATCGCGAAGCAGGCCGGCCCGAATCCGATGGAGGATGGCGTTGTCGTCGCAAGCCGCAACGGCGAACCGTTGCAGGCGCTCAAGACGCCGGAGCGTTACACGCCGTTCAAGGATCCGCGCGATCACCGTATGATGGCGTTTCGCCTGCTGGTCCGGGATTTCACCCAAGGCGTCGAGCAGGGCACCTCGCCGGCGCCGAATTTCACCGATGGGCTGCGTTGCCAGGAGGTGATGGACGCGGTGCGAAAATCATCCGGGTCGGGGCGCACGATCGCCCTCGATGGTCCGCCCAGCTGAACCGGCTTGCAGCATCGCGCCCGACCGATCGCGCGGGCTTGGCCCGTCGAAGCGCCCCAACCGTTTTGGCGGCGCGCAAAAAGACGCTAGCCGGCCGTTCCGGGCAGATCGATCGTAGGTGTCGACGACTCCGGCAGACTGCCGACCAGCTGCATCAGCACCATGAGAAGCATGCCGGCCGAACCGCCCAGCAGGAATGCCGCCACCAACCACCATATCGAAACCATCGCGCTACCTCCAGTCCTTAAGCTACGTCGGTTCCGCAAGCACCGGGTAGATATCGCGTCCCGGCCGCGCTATCCGAGCCATGCGGTGTTGCCGCTGGCTGGGCGTTGTTGTTGACAATGTGTTTCAACATCGCAAAAAAAAGAGCCCGGCTTCAGCCGGACTCCGGTCGACGAACTCGCGCGCTTCGCGCGAGGCGCGTCGAAACGTGTCGTTTAGGCCTCGTTGATTTTTGCGGCGCAGCGTATGCGCCGCTTTCAAATAACAGAGGCCTTCGGTCAGCGCACCGATCCTTGCGCGTCAGCAGTCGTCCGACAATGCGACTCGCGCGTGTCCTGGAACTCGCGCCGATTGCTCGGACTGAGAAGCGGACATGCACATCAATGCGGTGATCAGCATCCCCACAAATGAACCTATGAAGAACACGACGGGCAACCACCAGGCAGAGACCATCGGTCACCTCCGTTGTTAGCGACCGAGCGCGTGAATGCGCACCGGTTACGAAGTTTGATGGTTGTTTTGCCGGCAAAGTTCTGGTCGCTGCGCGGCTGCTGCTTCGCACACAAAGCAAAGCCCGGCGCAGACCGGGCTTTGGGTTCGGGGAACAAAGCATCATGCGGGGCACGATGGCGGCCTAGTCCCAGGAAAGCGCGCCGCCGGTCTGATACTCGATCACTCGCGTCTCAAAAAAGTTTTTCTCCTTTTTCAGGTCGATCATTTCCGCCATCCACGGAAATGGATTGTCGGCCTTGTCGAACAGCGGGTCGATGCCGATCTGCTGGCACCGGCGGTTGGCGATGAAGCGCAGATATTCCTTGAACATCGGCGCATTGAGCCCCAGCACGCCGCGGGGCATTGTGTCCTCGGCATACGCGTATTCGAGATCGACGCCTTTTTTCATCAGCACGCGGATCTCCTCGCGGAACTCCGGCGTCCACAGGTGCGGGTTCTCCATCTTGACCGTGTTGACCAGGTCGATGCCGAAATTGCAGTGCATGCTCTCGTCGCGCAGGATGTACTGATACTGCTCGGACGCGCCGGTCATCTTGTTCTGCCGGCCCATCGCCAGGATCTGCACGAAGCCGACGTAGAAAAACAAGCCCTCCATGATGCAGGAGAACACGATCAGGCTCTTCAGAAGCTGCTGATCGGCGTCCATCGTGCCGGTCTTGAACGCCGGATCGGTCAGCACCTCGATGAACGGGATCAGGAATTCGTCCTTGTCGCGGATCGACTTGATCTCGTGATAGGCGTTGAATATCTCCGCCTCGTTGAGCCCCAGGCTCTCGACGATGTACTGGTAGGCGTGCGTGTGGATCGCTTCCTCGAACGCCTGCCGCAGCAGGTATTGCCGGCACTCGGGCGCGGTGATGTGGCGATAGGTCCCGAGCACGATGTTGTTGGCCGCGAGGCTGTCGGCGGTGACGAAGAATCCCAGGTTGCGCTTGACGATCAGCCGTTCGTCCTCGGTCAGGCCCTGTGGGTTCTTCCACAGCTCGATGTCGCGCTGCATGTTGATCTCCTGCGGCATCCAGTGATTGGCGCACGCNNGAGAGATACTTGTCCCACGCCCATTTGTACTTGAACGGGACCAGCTGATTGACGTCGCTTTGCGCGTTGATAACGCGCTTGTCCTCCGCGCGCACGCGGCGGAAGCCATTGGACATCGCCTGCGCTTCGACATCGAGATCGTGTACCGGCTCGCGCGAAAGAATCCCGCCAGTGGTCTGAGCGCGGATCGTTTCGGGAGTCGTGTGCAGTACGCGCGGTTGCGGCGCGGGTGTCACGAAATCGTCTTCGAAAGTGAGCATACTGACCTCGTTGTCCTGTTCCTGGCGCGGTTCCTTTTCCTCGTTCCGGCACTATCGTCCGGCGCGGGGAGTTCTTTTTAATATAGTATCTTTTGCTGATATTTCAAGGCGTTGCCGCGTAATTAAACGCCGTGCTACGCCGCCTTTCGCGAGGGGTTAACCGCCTTGCCACCACCGGACGCGACGGTGTGGAACCAAGCCCCCCCGGCAAGCGGGCGGCAATGCGGCGGCAACCCCGCTAATGCACTGCGTTCAACCTTTCGTACAGATAATCCGGCGCGAAATCGACGCCGTTTTCCCACGCGATGGTCGCGAGCCCGTAATCGAGGACGAACGCAGCAAACCGGTCGCGGTCACGCAGGGATTCGAACTCCTCGCCGTAGAGCTCGTCGGCAAGATCGACCACGCCTTTGCGTCCATCGTTGAATTCCAGCCAAACCTTGTAGTCACCGAGATACCGCGCATCCACCACATGACATGGGACATGCTCGTACTGGGCCATCTACCGGTCCTCCCTGTGGGTTGCCAGAGCTTGCCATTGCCGTATCGCTCATTGCGCCGTATTGCGTCTTACACCGTGCGGATGAACTCGCACGGACCAAGCTGCGGTACCGCAGCCGGCGCGTGCGGATGATTTCGCACGCGGCCGCGCTGCGCCCGCAACCCTCCGGCCATCATTCGGCCGCCCAACTGACGCTCGGCGACTCTCGCAACCTCCTGTCTGGGTGCGCGCCGGTAGTGTCCTTCCCGGTCCCGCTCGTCTTGAGCATGTTGCAGCGGCGGGATCCGCAAATTCTTACCCGCGTCGAGCGCGGGGCTTCCTGAAATCGATCCGGTTACCTCCGTTTGCCTGGGCACGTCGCCCCGCGCCGTCCCGCCATCACTGGCAGGACTCGCAATCGGGGTTGTCGATCGCGCAGAACTTCGGCGGATCGGGCTCCTGCATCGTGTTCGCCGCCGTTCGCGCCTTCGCCGCGGCGCGGCCGGCCGCGCCGCCCGATTCCGGCACCGAATTGAGCTCGCCGCCCTGGCCGGTCGATTTCTCGGCCGAGGTAGCGGCCAGCGTGCGCAGGTAATACGTCGTCTTCAATCCGCGCATCCAGGCCAGCTTGTAGGTCTCGTCGAGCTTCTTGCCCGATGCGCCGGCCATGTAGATGTTCAGCGACTGCGCCTGATCGATCCATTTCTGGCGCCGTGCGCCGGCTTCGACGATCCACGTTGCGTCGACCTCGAATGCCGTCGCATAGAGCTCGCGCAGGCCTGCGGGGACGCGATCGATCCGGGCGAGCGACCCATCGAAATACTTCAGATCGGAGACCATGACGTCGTCCCACAGGTCGAGGCGCTTCAGCTCCGCGACCAGGTGCTCGTTGACGACGGTGAACTCGCCCGACAGGTTCGACTTGACGTAGATGTTCTGATACTCGGGCTCGATCGACGCAGCCACGCCGATGATGTTGGAAATCGTCGCGGTCGGGGCGATCGCGACGCAATTGGAATTGCGCATGCCGTGCTGCTTGACCCGCGCGCGGAGCGCGTCCCAGTCCATCGCGACCGAGTCGTCGAGCTCGACATAGCCGCCGCGCTCGTCGCGAAGCAGCTTGACCGAATCCTGCGGCATGATGCCGCGGTCCCAAAGGCTGCCCTTGTAGGAGCTGTAGCGACCGCGCTCCTCGGCCAGCTCGGTCGATGCCCAGTAGGCGTAATAGCAGACTGCTTCCATCGAGCGGTCGGCGAACTCCATCGCGTCTTCCGACGCGTACGGCGTCTTGAGCAGGTGCAGGCAATCCTGGAAGCCCATGATACCCAGGCCCACCGGCCGGTGCTTGAGGTTAGAGTTGCGCGCCTTCGCCACCGCGTAGTAGTTGATGTCAATGACGTTGTCGAGCATGCGCATTGCGGTCCTGATCGTCACTCGCAGCTTTTCGTGATCGAGCTCGTAGACGGCGTCGTCGCCCTTGCCGACTTTCTTCATGTGCGCGAGCAGGTTCACCGAGCCCAGATTGCACACGGCAATCTCGGTTTCGCTGGTGTTCAGCGTGATCTCGGTGCACAGGTTCGAGCTGTGCACGGCGCCGACGTGCGACTGCGGCGAGCGTACGTTGCAGGCATCCTTGAACGTGATCCATGGATGGCCGGTCTCGAACAGCATCGACAGCATCTTGCGCCACAGCTGCAGCGCTGGCAGCTTCTTGAACAGCTTCAATTCGCCGCGCGCCGCCTTTTCCTCGTAGCGCGTGTACGCCTCCTCGAACTTGCGGCCCCATTTGTCGTGCAGGTCGGGCACGTCGGCCGGCGAGAACAGCGTCCAGTCGCCCCCTTCCATCACACGCTTCATGAACAGGTCCGGGATCCAGTTCGCCGTGTTCATGTCGTGCGTGCGCCGGCGATCGTCGCCGGTGTTCTTGCGCAGCTCCAGGAACTCCTCGATGTCGAGATGCCAGGTCTCCAGATACGAGCAGACCGCACCCTTGCGCTTGCCGCCCTGGTTGACGGCGACCGCGGTGTCGTTGACGACCTTGAGGAACGGCACCACACCTTGCGACTTGCCGTTGGTGCCCTTGATGTGGCTGCCCAGCGCGCGCACGTTGGTCCAGTCGTTGCCCAGGCCGCCGGCGAACTTGGAGAGCAGGGCGTTTTCCTTGATCGCCTCGTAGATGCCGTCGAGATCGTCCGCCACCGTCGTCAGGTAGCACGACGAGAGTTGCGAGCGGTGGGTGCCAGAATTGAACAGCGTGGGCGTCGAGCTCATGAAATCGAATGTCGACAGCACGTTGTAGAACTCGATCGCGCGCGCTTCGCGATTGACCTCGTTCAGCGCCAGGCCCATCGCGACTCGCATGAAGAACGCCTGCGGCAGCTCGAAGCGGCGGCCCGCGCCGGCAAATTGCGCGTACTGGTCGATCAGGAAATAGCGGTCATACAGCGTCTGCAGACCGAGGTAACCGAATTGCATGTCGCGCGAAGGGACGAGCGCCGCGCCCAGCGTCGTCAGGTCGTAATGCGCCAGCCCTTCGTTGAGCAGGCCGATCTTGATGCCATGCTTGACGAAGCGCGGAAAATACTCGGCGTACTTGGTCGCCATGTCGGCCTGCGTCGCTTCCTCGCCCAGCGCCTCGAAGCGGATCGAGTCGAGCAGCAGGCGCGCGGTGACGAAGCTGTAGGCAGGATCCTTTTCTATCAGCGTGCGCGCCGCAAGCACGACGCACTTTCGCACTTCATCCATTGGCACACCGTCGTACAGATCCTTCAGTGTCGCCTTCAGCACGCGCTCGGGCTCGACGTCGGAAAGGCCCTCGCACGAGGTCCGCACCAGATCGGTAAGCCTGCGCATGTCGAGCGGGCGTGTGACGCCGTTGTCGATCACGTTAATCGCGAGGCCCTCGGTGCTGGTGCCCTTTTCCTTCTTTTCGTGCGCGCGCTCCTGCGAGCGCTTCTCGCGGTAGAGTACGTAAGCGCGGGCGACTTCGTGCTCGCCGCCGCGCATCAGCGCAAGCTCGACCTGGTCCTGAATCTCCTCGATGTGGATCGCGCCACCGTCGGGCTTGCGCTTCATCAGCGCGGCAACGACGACGTCGGTAAGCTTCGCCGTCAGCTCGCGCACGCGCGCCGACGCCGCGCTCTGGCCGCCGTTGACGGCGAGGAACGCCTTGGTCACGGCGATCGCGATTTTCGATGGCTCGAACGCGACGACCGCGCCGTTGCGACGGATCACCTTGTACTGGGCTAGTCGCGGATCGTTGTTCGCCGCGAGCGTAGTGCTCGCCTCTGTCATCAGGTTGCGCTGCGCTGGGGAAGTTGGAGTGATGGCAGAGCTGGCGACTTGCATGGAGTGTTCTCCTGTCGAATCTTGTGGTTCTTGGCGTCCCCGTGCTTCGCTTTGGCCTTCTTGGGCCGTTGCAGCGTTGGCGCGGGTTTCCGGCTGCCGGCCTGGCGGCGCCGACCTCGCCGCCGGCCCTTTGGTCAAGGCGTCCGGAAATCCCTTATGAATCAAAACCTACTATATCTTGTGTTCAAGTGCTGAATCAACACCAATCATAGTAGGTAGACCCGACTGGCGCAAGCGCTTTTTAATGCACAAGGACGGCCCCCGAAAAGGCTCGGCAAATCAGCGTCCTAAGCTCGGGTTTTGTTACAGTGCACCGAACATCCACCGCCAATCCACCGCCTTTTGCACATGTGCGGTGGATAACTCACGAAGGGCAAAGCACCGCAACCATTGGACGGCAGATCGGCTCGCAAGTTTGAATCTTGAGCGTCGGCGCGGAAACGGTCACGCCGCAGGGAGCCACGTCGGACGCACGCCTACGCCGGAATCGGATCGATTCTGATTGTTCGGCTATCGCGATCGGTGCAGCCTCGGTATTATCGGCATGAGCGAGGCCCCGCGGTCGGACTCGCCCCGCCGGGTGGTAACGTTCGACCATCCGTTCCCAGACCAAAAACGTCGAAGAATATGGCTGAGCAGAAGCCCAAGCACCGCCGTAAACCCGCCGGCATCGGCCGGATCGAGGGCCGTATCACCGCCGATGGCTTGACGCACGGCGATAGGTCACTGGCGCACGAGCCGGGTGAGCGATCGTCGCCGCCGGCCTCGGGCAATCGCGCAACTTGGCGCGTCGGGGGTCTGGTCGGCCGCAAGCTGGCCGCGATCGGCGCTGCGACCGAGGTTCGCTTCCGCGCCGTATTTTCCGACGGCTCGGTCTACACCAATTGCGAAGAGGGACGCCTTCCGGAATTCACCGTCACGTTCCGGACGGCCCGCGCGGCGCTGCGCGTGCTCGCATTCGGCCCGGTCGGCCTGCTCGAATCCTATTTCGACGGGAATATCGACATCGAAGGCAGTTTCCCGCTCGCATTTCGCGCCGCACTCGACTCGGGATTCGACAATTCACAAAACGCGCTGGTCGCGCTGCGTAATCGCTGGCACGAATTCCGGTTCTCCAACAAGTCGATCGCGCAGGCCAAGGCCAACGCCCGTTTTCATTACGGTCTGGGCGAGCCTTTCTACAAGCTTTGGCTCGACAAGGTCGGCATGATGTACACCTGCGGCTACTGGAAAGAAGGCACGAAAACGCTGGAGGAAGCGCAACAGAACAAGATGGACCATGTCTGCCGCAAGGTGCAGCTCAAGCGCGGCGAAACCTTCGTCGATGTCGGCTGCGGCTGGGGCGGGCTGCTGTTCCACGCGTGGGAGCGCTACGGCGCCGTCGGCACCGGCGTCAACGCGACCACCGAGCAGGTGACCGAGCTCCGCGCCGAGCTCGTGCGGCGCGGCCTCGCCGACCGGATCGGACTGGTTGAATGCGATTTTCGCGAGATCCCCGGGCAGTACGACAAGCTGCTGTCGATCGGCACGCTCGAGCACGCCGGGCCCGACCAGCTGCTGGCGATTGTCCGCGGGCATGCCGACGCGATGAAGCCGGGCGCGCTGGGCATGATCCACTTCATCGGCCATGTCGGTGATTTCAACACCGAGTTCTACGTCCGCAAACACATCTTCCCGGGCGGCTGGATCCCGAGTCTGTCGCTGGCCATCGACGCGATGGAAAAATGCGGCCTCGAAGTCCTCGACGTGGAAAACCTGCGCCGCCATTACGCGCTGACTCTGGATGCATGGGCGTCGCGCTTCGATGAGAACTGGCCGGCCATTCATGCGCTCGAGCCGAGGCGGTTCGACGAGCGCTTCCGGCGCACCTGGCGCACCTATCTGTGGTCCTGCGCCGAGATGTTCCGTTCGAAGAACAGCCATACCCATCTGTTTCAGGTCCTGGTGAGCAAGGGCAACATCGCCGGCAACTATCCGATGAGCCGCGCGTTTCTCTACGATGCTGCGGCGCGTCCGTCCTGACACTTGCACCGGTCACCCAGCCTGAGCTTTGCTCGCGGCCGAGTCGAGCCTTGCCTTGACGGTCGTGATGCGACGGCGCGGCCATAGGGCGGCGCCCGCGGCCTGACCGCAACGGATTGCAACGCTTATGGCGTCCTACGTCGAAAAGATCGCGCGCTTGCAGGCGGAAATCGCCGCGGCGCCGGCGGGTTCGTCGCCGCGCGTCGGTCTCGCGAAGTCCACCTCCAACCTGTTTCGTGACCGCGCGCCGCGCAGCGCGCCGCGAATCGACCTGAAACATTTCAATCGCGTGGTCGCTTTCGACCGCGCCGCGCAAACCGTCGAGACCGAGGGGATGACCACCTACGCGGAACTCGCGGCGGCGACGCTCGCACAAGGGGCGATGCCCTGCGTCGTGCCGCAACTGCGATCGATCACCGTCGGCGGTGCGATGGCCGGCGTCGGCATCGAAGCCACCTCGTTTCGCCACGGCCTGGTGCACGATACGGCGCTCGCGCTGGAGGTGCTGACCGGCGACGGCCGCGTCGTCATCTGCAGGCCCGACAACGAGCACAGCGATCTGTTCTTCGGCTTTCCCAATTCGTACGGCACGCTGGGTTACGCCCTGAAGCTGACGATGCGGACGCAACCGGTGCGAAAGTTCGTCCAGGTCGAGCACCTGCGATTCTCCACCGCGGCCGAATGCTTTGCTGCGATCGCCAATCTAGCGGCACAACAGGATGTCGACTTTCTCGACGGCGTCGTCTTTTCCGCCGACGAAATGGTGGTGTCCGTCGGCCGCTTCGTCGACGAGGCGCCATACGTCAGCGACTACAGCTTCGAGCGCATCTACTACCGTTCTTTGCGCGAGCGCTCGAGCGACTTTCTGACGGCAGAGGGGTATTTGTGGCGCTGGGACACCGACTGGTTCTGGTGCTCGAAGAACGTCGGCGCTCAGCATCCTCTGCTGCGCCGACTGTACGGCCGCAAGCGGCTCAACTCCGTGACCTATCAGCGCATCATGCGCTGGAACAGCCGCTGGGGACTGACCCGCGCGCTCAACCGGCTGCGCGGCGTACACGCCGAATCGGTGATCCAGGACGTCGACATTCCGATCGACCGCGCCGCGGAGTTCCTGGCATTCCTGCACGCCGAGGTCGGCATTCTCCCGATCTGGCTGTGCCCGATCCGGGCGCCGGACGCCGGCGCGACATTCACGCTGTATCCGCTGGCTCCGGGAACGACGTACGTCAACTTCGGCTTCTGGGACGTAGTCGCAACGCGCGAGCAGCGTCCCGCGGGCTTCTGCAATCGGCTGATCGAGCGCAAGGTGCGCGAGCTCGGCGGCATCAAATCGCTTTACTCGGATTCGTATTTCTCCGAGGACGAGTTCTGGTCGATCTACAACCGCCCCGCCTATGCGGCGCTGAAGGCAAGGTACGATCCCGCCGGCGCGCTCGGCGACCTGTACGCCAAAACGGTATTGCGTGCCTAGCGGGCGCTCGAGCGCGGATCGACGTGCGGGTTCGCGCACGGGGCCGCGGAACGCCGGCGTCCACCGGCGCCCGTAGCGAGTCCACGATGCCTCGTTTTGCCGCCAATCTTTCGTTTCTGTTCCACGAGGTGGCGTTCGTCGATCGCTTCGCGGCGGCGGCTGAGGCAGGCTTTCGCGCCGTCGAGTTCGCGTTTGGCTACGATTTTCCGGCGCAGGAGCTGGCCGCGCGCCTTCGGGCCCACGGTCTCGAGCAGGTGCTGATTAACGCGCCGCCGGGTGATTGGAATGCGGGCGAGCGGGGGCTCGGTGCTCTGCCGGATCGCGAGCGCGAATTCGCCGCCGGCGTGGCCACGGCGTTGCGTTACGCCGACGCGCTGTCGTGTCCGCGCATTCATGTGATGGCCGGCGTCGTTCCTGGCGATGGCGATCCAGGGTGGCGTGCGCGTTGCCGCTCGACTTTCGTGCGCAACCTGCGCGCGGCCGCGCGCGAGGCAGCCGGCCACGGCGTCGACCTGATGATCGAGCCGATCAACGGCCGCGACGTGCCGGGCTATTTCCTGACGACGCAGGCCGACGCGCATGCGATACGCGAAGAGGTCGGCGCGGCCAACGTCAAAGTGCAGATGGATCTTTATCATGCACAGATCGTCGAAGGCGATCTGTCGGAGAAGCTCCGTCGCTGGCTCGGAGCGATCGGCCACATCCAGATCGCCGGCGTGCCGGGCCGTCATGAGCCCGATGTCGGCGAGGTCAATTATTACGCGCTGTTCGCGCTGCTCGACGAGCTCGGCTATCGCGGCTGGGTCGGCTGCGAATACCGTCCACTGCATGACACGCTGAGTGGTCTGCGGTGGATGGATAGGCTCACAGCGTCAGCTCCTTTGCGGACCACGGGATGACTCAGAGCGCCATATCCTCTCACAGCGCCACGCTCATGCCGCCGTCGACAATCAGCATCTGGCCGGTCATGTAGTTCGATGCGCTCGACGCCAGAAATACGGCAATGCCGGCCAGCTCGTCCGGCTGGCCCCAGCGGCCGGCGGGCGTGCGCTTGCAGACCCAGGCGTTGAATTCCGCATTGTCGATCAGCGCGCGATTCATTTCGGTCGCAAAATAACCAGGTGCGATCGCGTTGACCTGGATATTGTGCGGCGCGAGCTCGACCGCCATGCCGCGCGTCAGCTGGCGTACGCCGCCCTTCGCCGCGGTATACGGGACGACGCTGGGGCGCGCCAGCTCGCTCATCAGCGAGGCGATGTGCACGATCTTGCCGTTCTTGCGCGCGATCATGCCCGGCAGCACCGCCTGCGACACGACAAAAGGCGCGGTCAGGTTGGTGGCGATGATGTCGTCCCAATCCTGCTGCGAAAAGTCGGCCAGCGCGCCGCGGCGCTGGATGCCGGCATTATTGACCAGTACGTCGATGCGGCCGTGCTCGCTCTCGATCGCCGTCACTGCGGCCAGGATCGCGTCGCGATCGGTGACGTCGAATATCGCCGTCGACGCCTTCAGCGACTGCGCGGTCAACGCCCGCGCCGCAGGCTCGACCGCCTCGAAGCGGCGGCCGTTGAGTA
Organism: Betaproteobacteria bacterium; assembly: GCA_003153475.1. GTDB lineage: Bacteria > Pseudomonadota > Gammaproteobacteria > Burkholderiales > Casimicrobiaceae > PALSA-1003. The sequence continues at coordinate 17,125 of PLYT01000055.1, forward strand.
CGACGGTGGCGCCGGCCCGTCCGAGGCCTTGTGCGATCGCGAACCCGAGGCCGCGATAGGCGCCGGTGACCAGCGCAACTTTGCCCGACAAGTCGAAGACGGATTGCATCGTTCAGCTCCTTCCAGGTCGCCGGCGACACGACAAGCGCAGCTGCGCTCGTCGTGAGCAACGCGAAGCGAAACTCTCAGAAAAGCGCTTGCGTATCGGCATCGATCGGCAAGACTTGTCCCGAGATGTTAGCGCCCAAAGGCGAAGCGAGAAAAACGATCGCGTTGGCGATATCGTCGGCGGAAACCAGCCGTCTCAGCGACGTTTTGGTCAGCGCTTCGTCGCGAACGGTCGCCGCGGAGATGCCGCGTGCGGCGGCCTTGTTGGCGAAGACCGCATCGATGCGCGGGCCGGCGACCGACCCGGGACAGATCGCGTTGACGCGGACGCCGTCGCGGCCGAGCTCGATCGACAGCGACTTCGAGAGGCCTATCACCGCCCATTTGGAGGCGGCGTACGGCGTGCGCATCGGGAAGCCGAAGCGGCCCGCGGCCGAAGAAAGATTGGCGATGCTCGGATTGCTGCTCTTCCTGAGCCAGGGAATGGCGCGCTGCGCGCACAGGAACTGACCGGTCAGGTTGACCGCGAGCGTGCGTTCCCAATCGGCCAGCGCGATGTCTTCGCAGGCGGCGATCGGACCGGCGATGCCGGCATTGTTGACCAGCGCGTCCAGGCCGCCGAACGTCGCGGTCACCTGGTCGAACATCCGCGTGACCGCGGCGCGGTCAGCGACGTCGCAGACGCTCTGGACGATGGCGGGGTCGCTTGCCGCAACCGCGTTCAACGCCGTCTGGTCAACATCGCAGACGTGAACGCGGGCACCTTCGCGTGCGAATGCCCGCGCCGTCGCGAGTCCAATGCCGGACGCGCCGGCCGTGACGAGGACACGCAATCCGCGGATCGCGAGATCCATGTTCAGCTCTCCTTGTAGCGAAGCGGCGCCGCGATCGTGTGCCCAGCAGCCTTTCGGTCGATATCGACGGACTGGCGCGTCGCACGCAGCATGGACAGCGGGCAGGTTTCGGGATTATATAGCGCGGCTCCGCCTCTCGGCTGCTGAAGGCGCCGCGAGCGTGCTATGAATGCGAAACCCATGGACAAGACAATAGCAGTCATCGGCGCCGGCCTGATCGGCCGCGCCTGGGCGATGGTGTTCGCACGGGCAGGTTGGAACGTCCGCCTGGCCGACAGCGATGCGGACCAGCTCGCGCACGCCCGCGCATTCATCGCGGCGAGCTTCGACGAGCAGCAGCGCTATGGGCTGGTCACCGACGCTCGTGCAGCGCTCGAGCGCATCGAGCACGCGGCGAGCATCGAGTCGGCGATCGAAGAAGCCGATTGGGTGCAGGAGAATCTGCCGGAAAAAGTCGACCTCAAGCGCGAGATCTTTGCGTTGCTGGATCGCCACGCGCGGCCGGACGCCGTGCTCGCGAGCTCGACCTCGGCGATTCCGGCGTCGCGCTTTACCGAGGGTCTGGCCGGACGCGCGCGCTGTCTGGTCGCACATCCGGTGAACCCGCCGCATCTGGTGCCGATCGTCGAGCTGTGCGGCGCGCCATGGACGGCGGCGGCGACAATCGAGCGCGCCGAACGGGTATTCGCCTCGGTTGGGCAAACGCCGGTCGTTGTGCGGCGCGAGCTCGACGGCTTCGTCCTCAATCGCCTGCAAGGTGCGCTGCTGTCCGAGGCGATGCGCCTGGTCGGCGAGGGTTACGTCTCGGCCGACGATCTGGATAAGACGGTTCGCGACGGATTGGGGCTGCGCTGGTCCTTCCTCGGGCCAATGGCGACGATCGAGCTGAATGCACCGGGCGGCGTGGCCGATTATTGCGCTCGCTACGGCGACTTCTACCGCCGGCTTGCCGCCGACCCGGCGGGACCGGACGTATGGGATGCCGACAATGCGGCCAAAGTCGGCGCCGCGCTCGGCACGCCGCGCTCGTCCGAGGCCAGGGAAGCGAGGACCCGGTGGCGTGATCGCCGCCTGATGGCACTGGCCGCGCACAAACGCGAACAACCGGATTCCGAATAGGGAGGCAAGCGATGGCAGCAAACCGAGGCCGCAGCGTGATCATTACCTGCGCGATTACCGGATCGATCCACACGCCTTCGATGTCGCCCTATCTGCCGGTGACGCCGCAGGAAATCGCCGATGCGGCGGTCGGCGCAGCCGAAGCGGGGGCGGCGATCGTCCATCTGCACGCCCGCGATCCGGTCGATGGGCATCCGACGCAGGATCCGCAGTACTTCCGGGTCTTCGCGGCCGATATCGCGCGGCGCAGCAATGTCGTGATCAACTTCACGACCGGCGGCGCCGCGACGATGACCATCGAAGAGCGCCTGCAGCCGGCACTGCAGCTCAAGCCCGAGGTCGCCTCGCTCAACATGGGTTCGATGAACTTCGGGCTCTTCCCGATGCTGAAGCGCTTCTCGACGTTCAAATACGACTGGGAGCGGACCTACCTCGCGACGTCCGACGAGCGCGTGTTCAGGAACACATTCAAGGATATCGAATACATCCTGACCTCGTGCGCCGACAACGGCACGCGGTTCGAGATCGAGTGTTACGACATCGGGCACCTGTACACGGCGGCGCACTTTTTCGATCGTGGCATCGTCAAGCCGCCGCTGTTCATCCAGAGCGTGTTCGGGATTCTCGGCGGCATCGGCGCGCACCCGGACGACGTCGCGCACATGAAGCGTACTGCCGATCGGCTGTTCGGCGATCAGTACCGCTGGAGCGTGCTCGGCGCCGGGCGCAATCAGCTGCCGGTCGCGGCGATGTCGGCGGCGATGGGCGGCAACGTCCGGGTTGGTCTCGAAGACAGTCTGTGGCTGGGGCCGGGCAGGCTCGCCGAATCGAATGCCGCGCAGGTCCGGGCCGCGCGCACGATGATCGAGGCGTTGGGCCTCGACGTCGCGACTCCCGACGAGGCGCGGGAGATCCTGAAGCTCAAAGGCCGCGCGGCGGTCGCGTTCTAGCGCGGTGCCGACGCGCGGCGCGGGAGCGCCGGGCATCGATTAAGGAACGCGCAGGCCAACGTCACAAGTCGCGGGCGGAAAGAAATCCAGCGCTAGGCTGCCACCTTGATCGCCGCGAGCGACGCCGCCGCACCGGGCGCGGCGGCGCGAAAGCGGGCGACCAGCTCCGCTTCTTTCGCCTTCGCGGCCTTCAGGTGGCGATCCTTGATGTGGCCGTAGCCGCGAATGTGCTCGGGGATCGTGGCGAGCTCGACCGCGATGGCGTGATTGTGCGCAGCCAATCGCGGCAGGAGCTCGTCGAGCAGCGCTTCGTAATCGGTGATCAGCCGGCGCTCGGTACGCCGTTCGTGGGTCTTCCCGAATACGTCGAACGCAGTGCCGCGCAGCCACCTCATCCTGGCCAGCACGCGGAACGCCGTCATCATCCATGGGCCGTAGGTGGTTTTCTTCGCCTCGCCGCTGACGGCGTCGGGTTTGTTCGACAACGGAGGCGCCAGGTGAAACTTGAGCTTGTAGTCGCCTTCGAACTGCGCGGCGACGCGCTTGGCGAAATCGCCGTCGGCGTACAGCCGCGCGACCTCGTACTCGTCCTTGATCGCCAGCAGCTTGAAGTAGTAGCGCGCGACCGCTTCGGTCAGCATCGTCTTGCCGGGCAGGCGGGTAGCTTCGGCGGCGCGCACCTTGGCGACGAAATCGGTGTAGCGCCCGGCGTACGCGGCGTCCTGGTAATCGGTCAGGAACGCCGCGCGGCGTGCAATCATCTCGTCGACCGATTCCGACAGCCGTTGCGAATCGGGTTTCGCCGCCGCGGGCACCGCGGCCGCAGCGACCCGCGCCGGATCGACCGCGGCACGGCGACCCCAGCGGAAGCTTTGCTTGTTCGACTCGACCGCGGCGCCGTTCAATTCGATCGCCCGGAGGATCGCGTCCTCGCCGAGCGGTATCAGGCCGCGTTGATAGGCAAAACCCACCATGAACAGATTGGTCGCGATCGAGTCGCCCATCAGGCCGGTCGCGAGCCGCGTCGCATCGAGGAATTCGGAATCGCCCGCCGCAACCGCGTCGCGGATTTCGTGCTCCATCGAGCCGAGCGGAAACTTGAGGTCGGCGTTGCGGGTGAATTCGGCCGGCATCACCAGCGCGGTGTTGACCAGCGCCTTGGTGACACCTTTTTGCATCTTGGCGATCGCTTCGTCGCCGACGCCGGTCAGGATGTCGCAGGCCAGCACCAGCTTGGCCTCGCCGGCGGCGATTCGCGTCGCATGGATTCGCTCGGGCGCATCAGCGATGCGCACGTGCGACACGACGGCGCCGTTCTTTTGCGCGAGCCCCGTCATGTCGAGCACGCTGCAGCCCTTGCCGGCCAGATGCGCCGCCATGCCGAGCAAGGCGCCTATGGTCACGACGCCGGTGCCGCCGATGCCGGTGACCAGAATGCCGTAAGGCTCGGTCGTCGCCGGCACTACTGGATCGGGGAGCCCGGTGAAGTCGAGCGCGTCGGCCCGCTTGGGCTTGCGCAAGGTCCCGCCCTCGACGGTGACAAAGCTCGGACAAAAGCCGTTGACGCAGGAGTAATCCTTGTTGCACGAGCTCTGATCGATCGTGCGCTTGCGGCCGAACTCGGTCTCGACCGGAGCGACCGAGACGCAGTTGGACTTGACCCCGCAGTCGCCGCAGCCTTCGCAGACGAGCTCGTTGATGAATACGCGTTTCGCGGGGTCCGGATATTTGCCGCGCTTACGGCGGCGCCGTTTTTCCGCCGCGCAAGTCTGGTCGTACAGCAGGACCGTGCAGCCCGGCGTATCGCGGAGCTCGCGCTGCACGCGATCGAGCTCGTCGCGATGATGGATCGCGATGCCGGAGGCGAAATAGCCGGATGGATACTTGTCCGGCTCGTCGCTGACGACGACGATTTTTTCCACGCCTTCGGCGGCGACCTGCTTCGCGACGATCGCCGGCGAGATCGGGCCGTCGACCGGCTGGCCGCCGGTCATCGCGACCGCGTCGTTGTAAAGGATCTTGTAGGTGATGTTGACCTTGGCCGCGACCGCGGCGCGGATCGCCAGCACGCCCGAGTGGTAATAGGTGCCGTCGCCCAGGTTGGCGAAGATGTGCTTCTCTTCGGTGAACGGTGCCTGTCCGATCCAGGGCACGCCTTCGCCGCCCATGTGCGTGAACGTGGACGTCGATCGGTCCATCCAGATCGCCATCACGTGGCAGCCGATGCCCGCGGTCGAGCGGCTGCCCTCGGGCACCTTGGTCGACGTATTGTGCGGACAGCCCGAGCAGAAGTAAGGGATGCGCTGCAGGCTGATCTTCGGCTTGGCCAGCGCCGCTTCCTTGGCGTTGATGAAGGCGACCCGGCTTTCGATCTTCTCCTTGTGCCGCGGATGCAGTTCGAGGCGCGCGATGCGCTGCGCGATCACGCGAGCGATCATCGCCGGCGTGAGCTCGCTCGCCGCCGGCAACAGCCAGTCACCGTGCGGACGCATCCACTCGCCCTTTTCGTCGAACTTGCCGACGACGCGCGGTCGCACGTCGGTGCGCCAGTTGTAGAGCTGCTCCTTCAACTGGTATTCGACGATTTGCCGTTTTTCCTCGACGACCAGGATCTCCTCGAGGCCCTCGGCGAAGTGGCGCACCCCTTCGGGCTCTAGCGGCCACGGCATCGCGACCTTGAACACGCGGATGCCGATCTCGGCGGCGTCCGCCTCGCTGATGCCGAGGTCGTCCAGCGCCTGGCGCACATCGAGGTAGCTCTTGCCTGAGGTGATGATTCCGAGCCGCGGTTTCGGGCTGTCGATGACGATGCGGTTGAGGAGATTGGCCCGGCAATAATGAAGTGCGGCGTAGATTTTGAAATCCTGCATCCGCGCTTCGGTGGCCAGGAATCCGTCGGGCCAGCGGATGTGCACGCCGTCCGGCGGAAAGGGGAAATCGTCGGGCATGACCAGCTTGACCCGTTCCGGATCGATCGTGACCGAGGCCGAGCTCTCGACGGTGTCGGACACGCATTTGAAGCCGACCCATAGACCCGAATAGCGGCTCATCGCCCAGCCGTGGAGGCCGAGATCGATGATCTCCTGGACCGACGATGGATAGAGGACCGGCATCATCGCGGCCGAAAACTGGTGATCGGATTGATGCGGCAAGGTCGATGACTTGGCGGCGTGATCGTCGCCCGCCAGCACCAGCACGCCGCCGTGCTTCGAGGTGCCCGCGTAGTTGGCGTGCTTGAACACGTCGCCGCAACGGTCGACGCCTGGCCCCTTGCCGTACCACATGGAGAAAACGCCGTCGTACTTGGCGCCGGGGTACATATTGACCTGCTGGCTGCCCCAGATCGACGTCGCAGCGAGATCCTCGTTCAGGCCCGGCTGGAACTTGATGTGCGCGCGCTCGAGGAACTTGGCCGCCGACCAAAGCGATTGGTCGAGCGCGCCCAAAGGCGAACCGCGGTAACCGGAAACGAAGCCGGCGGTGTTGAGGCCGGCGGCGACGTCGCGTTGACGCTGCAGTATCAGCAGCCGGACCAGCGCCTGGACGCCGGTCAGATAGACACGGCCGGACTCGAGCTGGTATTTGTCGTCAAGAGTGACAGTCCGCAGCGGTTCAGCCACGGCACGCCTCCGTTGCCATCGAATATTTGTGGCTTCCACATAACCTGCGCTGCGCGCAGGTTAGTGTGCGCCGCAATAAAACGTTACGCGGCGTATTGTCGTCGAGGGAAACGTCACGCAGTGCAATCGCACCGCTTGCGGCAGCAGGCATCGGAAAAGCTCCAAAAATTTTGTCTCTGGATCGCGCGGTCACCGGATACGGGCCGCCACTACGGCCGGGCCGATTGTGTCGGCCTGCCGTTTCGAGGCGCGAATTGTACGCCCGTTTGCCGCTCTTAGACAGACGGGAGGCGCGTACGTTTGGGGTCCGGCAATTTCGATCCGGTAAAATGCCGCCTCTTTCCTGAGGCTTTTGCTGCGATGCCGGACCTTTTGCCTTCCATCGAGCTCGAAACCGCACCGGGCCCTTCGGCCAGCGTCATCTGGCTGCACGGGTTAGGCGCCGACGGCAACGACTTCGTCTCGATCGTGCCTGAGCTCCGCCTGCCCCCAGCAGCAGCCGTGCGTTTTGTCTTTCCGCACGCACCGGTACGGTCGGTGACGATCAACAACGGCATGCGCATGCGAGCCTGGTACGACATTGCGGCCGCGGATCTGAACAACCGCGCCGACATCGCCGGCGTGCGCCAGTCTCAGGGCGAAGTCGAGGCGCTGATCGCGCGCGAAAAGACACGGGGCGTGCCGGCGAAGCGCATTGTCCTCGCCGGTTTCTCGCAAGGTGGCGCGATCGCGCTCTACGCAGGGTTACGTCATGCCGAGCGCCTGGCCGGCATCATGGCCTTGTCGACCTACCTGGTCCAGGCCGACAAGCTTCCGGTCGAAGGGGCGGCGGCCAATCGTGACGTTCCGATCTTGATGGCGCACGGCAGCGCCGACCCGGTCGTGCGCTTCGAATGGGGGCTCGCCTCGCGTCGCGCGCTCGAGGCCAACGGCAATCCCATCGAATGGCACGAGTACCCGATCGAACACTCGGTCTGTGTGGAAGAGGTGAGGGCGATCGGGCAGTGGCTTGCCCGGGTACTGCAGGGCTAGGTGCGCATCCGCAAGCGCGCGCCGTTGTCGCGAACGACGCGAAAGCCGAGCCGCGCGTACAGCCGCCGGGCCGGATTGCAGGCCAGCACGTTGAGCTCAACGTGCCGATCGCTGTCTTCCGCCAGAGCGATCACTGCGCCGAGGATCGCACTGCCGATGCCGTGCCCGCGCTCCGCGGCGGCCAGTTCGATGTCGCGAAGAAAGATCCGGCGCCAGTGCCGCGTCAGGCTGATGCGGCCGATATCGGCCGGCACCGTCCCCGTGCGCACGATCACGGCGTTGTTCAGCGGCGCGTAGCTCGTCGCGAAATGCTCGCGCTGCCAGGTCTCGTTCCAGCCCCAGGTGATCTCGACGTATTCGCGCATCGCCTCGCGATGCAGCCCGTACAGGAACGGCTCGTCGTCCGCAGTCGCCGCACGCAGCGCATAGCCGCGAAACGCGTCGGCGCCGGCGAGCGCAGCCGCCAGTGGCTCAATCCACCTTGCCATACCTGCCCCGGTTGCCCGATGCCGTGCCGGGCGGCGCGGCCGCGGGGTTCGGGCCCCGCGCGGATCCTACCCCGCGGCGCGACAAGGCGTCGCGCAGCAGAAATTCGATTTGCGCATTGACGCTGCGCAGCTCGCTCTCCGCCAGCCGTTCGAGCGCCGTCCAGAGCGCGGGGTCGAGACGAAGCAGGAACGCTTTTTTTTCAACCACGCCAACAGCGCCGGCGCGCGATGCTAGCGCCGAATCTTCTGCGTCCGGCCGCGGAAATTGAGCATCGCAAACAGGATGCCCAACGCGGCGCCGACGGCGAGGCCGAGCGGGCTGTTGCCCATCGCTGTGCCGGCCGCGGTTCCCATTCCTGCGCCGACCGCGGACCACAAACCCGGGTTGCTGGCTCGCACATGGATCATCGTTTGCTCCTTGGTTGTCGGGATCGGTTGTACAAGGTTCCGGTATTGATGACCGGTTGCATTTCGCTCTCGGGGCCGCGCAGTAGCCGATATTGGAATGATATCATGACAATATCGGCTACTGTCAAGGGCGGCAGGAGGACGGGAGCGAAGGCGAAAAAAAACGGACGGGGATGCCGTCCGCTTGGGGGACCGCGCCGGGGAGTCACCGACGCCGGAGGGAACCTGCTTTGGTCTAGCCCAGCGTCACCGGGATGAAAATCTGCGCGCTGTCGCGCTGCACCAGCAACGCCACGGTTTTGCCGGACTTGGCGACCAGGGCCCTGAGCTCGTCGACGTTCTTGACCGGCTTGGTGTTGACGGCAAGGATCACGTCGCCCGGCCGCACGCCTGCGCGCTCGGCGGCGCCTGCAACATCCTGCACCACCAGCCCGCCGGCGATGTCGTTGTCGCGCCGCTCTTCAGCCGTCAGCGGTCGCACGGCGATGCCCAGCCGCGCGTTGCCCAGATCCTGCCCGGCAGAGGCGATGACGTTCTTGCCATCATCCATCGCACCCAGCGTGGCGGTCACCTGTTTTTCCGCGCCGTCGCGCCAGATGCCGAGCGTCACGCTCGAACCGGGCTTGAGCGACGCGACCTTGGGTGGCAGGTCGGACGAACCGGCGATCTCCTCGCCGTTCAACGTCAGGATCACGTCTCCCGGCTTGAGTCCTGCCCTGGCGCCCGCGCCGTCCTTCTGCACCGAGCTGACCAGCGCGCCCTTCGGCGACTTCAGGCCGAAATTCCCGGCCAGCGCCTGATTGACGTCCTGGATCGCCACGCCGAGTCGGCCGTGCGAGACCTTGCCGTGCTGGACGATCTGCTGCTCGACCTGCATCGCCACGTCGATCGGTATCGCGAACGCGAGACCCTGCGATCCGCCGGTGCGGCTGAAGATCTGCGAGTTGATGCCGATGACTTCGCCCTTCAGGTTGAACAGCGGGCCGCCCGAGTTGCCGGGATTCACCGCCGCGTCGGTCTGGATGAAGCGCACGTACGAATCTTCCGGCAGGGCGCGCGACTTGGCGCTGACGATGCCCGAGGTCACCGTATTCTCGAAGCCGAAGGGCTGACCGATCGCAACGACCCACGACCCGACCTTGGCTTGCGCCGGGTCGCCGGTCTTGACTGCCGGCAGGTTCTTGGCATCGATCTTCAGCACGGCGATGTCGGTGGCCTTGTCGACGCCGAGCACCTTGGCGGTGAATTCGCGCTTGTCGGTCAGCTTGACGTTGACGTTGTCGGCGCCGTCGACGACGTGCGCATTGGTCAGCACGATGCCGCTGGGATCGATGATGAAGCCCGAACCCACGCCGCGCGTCGGACCGCGCCGCGGCATCTGGAAGTTATGGAAAAACTGGCGAAATTCCGGCGGCAGGCCCTGCATGTCGGGCATATTGTCGTTCTCATCCTGACCGAGGACCTTGTGGTCGTCCGAGGTCACGCTGATGTTGACGACCGCCGGGCCGTATTGCTCGACCAGCGCGCTGAAATCCGGCAGCGCCACGAGCGGCGCGCTATTGGCGGCAGCCGTTGCCGCGGCGGGATTAACCGCCGGCACCACGGCGGCAAGCGCCGCCGACGGCAGCACGCGGTCGGCAGCGACACCGCCGAGCGCGAACGCGCCGGCGATGGCGATCGCGACCGCGCTGCGTTTCAAGGTATTGGCTTGCATCGTTTTCTCCTGTGGGAAGAGGCCGGACATCCATTCCGGCTTGTTGACAAGCATAGGATCGGATACTTAAGGGAAACTTAAGGCGTCGATACTGGCGCGGGACGCGTCGCCCCGAGGGCAGGGCGCCTCTACGGGACCGCTGCCGGCGCGGTTTGCGACGCCGGAAAGCGCACGCTGATGCCGGCTCCGGCACCGTCCAGGCCCGGCCCGACGACGATCTCGGCGCCGTGTCGCTCGGCGATGCGCTTGACGATCGACAGTCCGAGCCCGCTGCCGCGCACTGCGCCTGCGGCGACGTTGCCGCGAACGAAGCGATCGAAGACGCGCTCGCGATCGGCTTCCGGTATGCCGGGTCCGGAGTCGCGCACGCTCAGCAGCGCGCGCCCGGCATCGATCGCGACGCCGACGTCGACTCTGCCGCCTTCGGGCGTGTAGCGCAGCGCGTTGTCGACCAGGTTGGACAGCAGGGTCGCCAGCGCTTCGGCGTCCCCGTGCACTTGGACCGGGCTTTCCGCGTTCAGACCCAGGTCGATGCGCTTGGCCGCGGCGAGCGGCGCAAGCTCGGCCACCACCGCGCTTGCCAGCGCCTGCAGGTCGATCGTCGCCTGGGGGCGGTCGGCGACGCCGGGCTCCTCGCGCGCCAGCGTCAACAGCTGCTCGACCAGCCGCGTCGCGCGCTGGAGCCCGCCTTTCAAATCGGCCAGCGCAGCGCGGCGCTCGGCGTCGTTGGGGGCGCGCTCGGCGAGCTGCGCCTGCAGGTGGACCGCGGTCAGCGGCGTGCGCAGCTCGTGCGCCGCGTCGGCAATGAACGAGCGCTGTGCGTCGAGCGCCTGGCTCAGGCGGGCGAGGAGCCCATTCAACGCGCCGACCAGCGGCTTTACTTCGCGCGGCAGGCCGGATTCGGACAAGGGCTCCAGCAGCGCCGGCGAGCGTCGCTCGACGGCGGCTGCGACGCGGTCGAGAGGGGCGAGGCCGCGCGCGATCGTCAGCCAGATCAGCAGCGCAAGGACCGGCAGCGCCAGCAACAGCGGCACCACGGTGCGCAATGCCATGCTGGTGGCCAGCTCGCGGCGCGCGCTCATCGGCTGCGCGACCTGCACGACCTGGTCGTCGGCGAGCGTGCTGAACACGCGCCAGGCGCCAGTGCTGGTATCGACGGTGGTGAATCCGAGCTGCGCGTTCTGCGGCAGCACGCGGTGCGGCTGCGACAGATAAAGCTGGACGCCGTTGCGGTCCCAGATCTGCACCACCAGCGCATTGCTGCCGGGACCGAGTGCGCCGACGCCCGCTGGCGCGGGCGCGAAAGGCGCGTCGGTCAACGACGCGGCCATTTCCTTCAACTGATAGTCGAACAGCGCGTTGGCTTCCTGGCGAGCGCGAAAATAGGTGCCGAAAGCCGCGGCGATGATCGCCAGGGCGAGGCCGCCCAGCAGCCAGACCAACAGCTGGCGGCGGATCGATTTCATCGCGTCGCTTCGCTCGTTCCGGCCTTGGCGATCATCCAGCCGACGCCGCGAACGTTGCGGATGACATCCGGCCCCAGTTTTTTGCGCAGCGCATGGATGTGCACTTCGACCGTATTGCTTTCCACCGATTCGTCCCAGCCGTAAAGCTTGTCCTCGAGCTGAGCGCGCGACAGGATCGCGCCGGGCCGCGCCAAAAGCGCCGCAAGCAGCGCGAATTCGCGCGGCGAGACCTCGACGGGCGCACCGCCAAGCCGCACTTCGCGGGCGGCCGGATCGAGCTCCAGCGCGCCGTACGCGATTTTCGGCGCCGCGCGTCCCGCCCCGCGGCGCAACAGCGCGCGCAGCCGCGCCGCCAGCTCGTCGAGATCGAACGGCTTGACCAGGTAATCGTCGGCGCCCGCGTCGAGGCCGGCGACGCGGTCGGCAATGGCGTCGCGCGCGGTCGTGATCAGCACCGGGCGCGTGTCGCCTGCCCGGCGCATCGCCGTCAACACGTCCAGACCGGCCTGTCGCGGCAGCCCGAGATCGAGCACCAGCGCGTCGTGCACCCGCTCAGCCAGCGCGGCTTGCGCCGCGCGGCCGTCGGCGACCCAGTCGACGGCAAAGCCGTCCTGCGCGAGGCCGCGCCGCACGCTGGCGCCGATCATCGGATCGTCTTCGGCGAGCAATACGCGCATCATCGCGGGGGCGCTGTTGGCGCCCGCTTTGCCCTCATGCCTTGGACTCGAACTTGAGCGAAGCCGAGTTCATGCAATAGCGCTGCCCGGTCGGCTCGGGGCCATCATCGAACACATGCCCGAGATGCGCGTCGCACGCCGCGCACATGACTTCGGTCCTTCGCATCATGTGGCTCGAGTCCTCGGCGGTGCGCACGTTGCCCGCGTCCGCCGGCGCGTAGAAGCTCGGCCAGCCGCAGCCGGCATCGAACTTGGTGTCGGACTCGAACAACAGCGTGCCGCAGCAGACGCAGCGATACTCTCCCGCGCGCTCGTTGTCCCAGTATTCGCCGGTAAACGGTCGCTCGGTGCCCTTTTGCCGCGTGACGCGGTATTGCTCGGGTGCCAGGACGGCCTTCCATTCCTGGTCCGACTTCGTGACCTTGTCTACCATGAGGGTATCTCCGTAGGGTCCGACATTTGATCGAACAGGCTTGTTGCAGCGTCATTGTCGCCGCGCCAGGCGGGTGCCTTACGCTGACGGAAACGCGGGCTATGCAGTATATTGGAGGCTGTACCGCTGTCTTCAACTCCCATTTTGTCCATCTTGGATAGTGCTCCCGCCGGCTCGTTCCGCGCCGACGCCAAAGTAATCGGCGTCGTCGGGGGAGCGCATGCGCTGTCGCATTTTTTCCAGCTGGTGCTGCCGCCGTTGTTTCCGCTGCTGCGCGCCGAATTCGGCGTCAGCTACGCGACCCTGGGCGCATTGCTGAGCGTCATGTATGTCGCCAGCGCCCTGTGCCAGTTCGGCGCCGGCTTCGCCGTCGATCGCTTCGGCGCCCGTCCGGTGCTGCTTGGCGGCCTCAGCCTCCTTGCCGGCGGGACGCTGGCCGCGGCGCTGGTGCCGGGCGTGGGTTGGCTGTTTCCGCTGGTCGTGCTGATGGGGATCGGCAACGGCGTGTTCCATCCCGCCGATTTCGCCGTGCTCAATGCCAACGTCAACCCGCGCCGCCTCGGCCACGCCTACAGCTCGCATGGCATCGGAGGGAGCTTGGGCTATGCGCTGGCGCCGGTCGTCAGCTTCGGGCTCGGCAGCGCATTTGGATGGCGCACCTCGCTGTTGGCATGCGGCGCGTTCGGCCTCTTCGCGGTGGCGGTACTTGCGACGCAGCGCGGCGCACTCAACAGCCGCAAGCATGGCGTCACGGTCCCGAAGCACACGTTTGCCGGCAGCCTGGAACTGTTTCGCCAGCGTCCGATCCTGCTGTGCTTCGCCTATTTCTGCGTGCTGACGATCGCAACCATAAGTATCACGACGTTTCTGGGCACCAGCCTCAACGCTGCCTATGGACTGTCGCTCGCCGTCGCCGCAACCGCGATCACTGCCTATCTCCTGGGTAACGCCGCCGGCGTGCTGGCCGGCGGTTTTCTTGCCGCGCGCACGTCGCGCCACGACCGGGTCGCCGCGACCGGGCTCGCCGTCGGCGCCGTGCTGGTTCTTATGCTTGCCCTGTTCGCGCCGCTGGCCGCGTGGGCGATTCCGCTTCTGGCACTGACCGGACTGGCGCTGGGCGCCACCGGACCGTCGCGCGACATGATCGTGCGCGGCGCGACGCCGAAGGGCGCATCGGGGCGCGTGTACGGTTTCGTCTATTCGGGCCTCGACCTCGGTTCCTCGCTGGCGCCGGTCGCGATGGGGGCAATGCTCGATCACGGCTCGGCGCGCCTGGTCGCCGCGGCGATCGCGGTGTTTCTGTTCGTGGCGATCGGCACCGTCGTGCAGGTGCGCCATGCGGTGCGGCTGTCTCCCGCCGCTGCCGCGGCCGGCGACTGAAAGGAACGCGTCTTTCCCGGTGGACCTCGGACTTTCCGGAAAAAAAGCGCTGGTCTGCGCCGCGAGCAAGGGCTTGGGACGCGGCTGCGCGGAAGCGCTGGCGCGCGAGGGTGTCGAGGTGACGATCGTTGCCCGCACCGAGGCCGCAGTTCAGCAAGCGGCAGAAGATATCGGCGCGATGGCCGGCCGCACCGTGCGCTGGGTGGCGTGCGACATCACGACTGGCGAAGGCCGCGGCAAGGCGCTGGCCGCGTGCCCGCAACCCGACATCCTGGTCAACAACGCGGGCGGTCCGCCGCCCGGCGATTTTCGCGACTGGGATCGCGACGCGTGGCTTCGCGCAATCGACGCCAACATGCTGACGCCGATCGACCTGATCAAGGCGACCGTCGACGGCATGATCGCGCGCAAATTCGGTCGCATCGTCAACATCACTTCATCCGCGGTCAAGGCGCCGATCGACATCCTCGGGCTGTCGAACGGAGCGCGCAGCGGTCTGACCGGCTTCGTCGCGGGGCTCGCGCGCAAGGTCGCGCGACATAACGTGACGATCAATAATCTGCTGCCCGGGCCGTTCGACACCGACCGGCTGCGCACCAACATCGAGCTGCGCGCCAAGACCGCGGGCAAGCCTGTGGCGGAGCTTCGCCAGGCGCAAATGGATGCCAATCCCTCGGCACGATTCGGCACGCCCGCCGAGTTCGGCATCGCCTGCGCCTTTCTGTGCAGCGCGCATGCAGGCTACATCGTCGGCCAGAACATCCTGATCGACGGCGGCGGGTATCCGGGGACGTTCTAGTGCGATGATCGATCTCTACTATTGGCCGACGCCGAACGGGCACAAGATGACGATGTTTCTCGAGGAGGCAAATCTCGAGTACACGATCCATCCGGTCAACATCGGCAAGGGCGAGCAGTTCAACCCGGAATTCCTGAAGATCGCGCCGAACAACCGCATTCCGGCGATCGTCGACCGGGCTCCTGCCGACGGCGGCGCGCCGATCGCGATGTTCGAATCGGGCGCGATACTGCTCTACCTGGCCGAAAAGACCGACCGCTTTGTCCCACGCGACTTGCGCGCGCGGCTGGATTGCATCCAGTGGCTGTTCTGGCAGATGGCCAACCTTGGGCCGCTCGCCGGACAGAACCATCATTTCGTCCACTACGCGCCGGAACGGCTGCAGTACGCCGTCGATCGCTACGTCAACGAGACCGGTCGCCTGTACGCGGTGCTGAACAAGCGGCTGGCCGATCGGCAATTCATCGTGGGCGAGTATTCGATCGCCGACATCGCGTCGTACCCATGGGTGCTGCCCGAGCGCCAGTCGCAGGACATCGAGCAGTTCCCGCACCTGAAGCGCTGGAAGGAAGCGATCAAGGCTCGTCCCGCAACAGTGCGCGCCTATGCGCTGGGGAAGGAGATCAATCCGAAGCCCGGTGGCGTGCGCACCGAGGAAGAAAAAAAGATATTGTTCGGCCAGACGAAGGACGTCGTGCGCTGAGTCGGTCGCGGCGGCTGCGCCTTCGGCGCGCTCGCGCCGAATCGTGAGTCTTGGCGCGGCCTGGTGGTCGGACGCGGCACCGCTTGCCGGGCTTCCGCAGACAGCGCAAGCGGGACCGCCTCGAGCGGTGAACCTCAGTCGAGCGGCGCGAAGCGCATCGTGCCGGTGCCCGCGGCTACGCAAGGATCGTCGTCGAACGCGATGTCGCCGCCGGGCACTTCGATGCCCCTCGCCTGGATGGCGGCGAAGTCCTGCAGCCGGCGATCGAGCAGATGCGTCGTCACCACGTTCGACAGCGCGTTGAAAATACTCTCCGCCCGCCCCGGATATTGCTTCTGCCATTCGCGAAGCATCGCCGCCACCTGCTTGCGCTGCAGGTTTTCCTGCGAGCCGCACAGCGTGCAGGGAATGATCGGAAAGGCCATCGCCTCGGCGTAGCGCGCGAGGTCTCGCTCTTGCACGTAGGCCAGCGGCCGTATGACGACATGCTTGCCGTCGTCGGAAACCAGCTTCGGCGGCATCGTCTTGAGTTTCCCGCCGAAGAACAGGTTGAGAAAGAACGTCGCCAGAATATCGTCGCGGTGGTGGCCGAGCGCGATGCGTGTGGCACCCAGCTCGCCGGCGACGCGGTAGAGCACGCCGCGGCGCAGTCGCGAGCACAGCGAGCACATCGTGCCGCCCTCGGGGACCACGCGCTTGACGACGCTGTAAGTGTCCTGCTCGAC
Source organism: Betaproteobacteria bacterium (assembly GCA_003153475.1). Classification (GTDB taxonomy): domain Bacteria; phylum Pseudomonadota; class Gammaproteobacteria; order Burkholderiales; family Casimicrobiaceae; genus PALSA-1003. The sequence continues at coordinate 33,601 of PLYT01000055.1, forward strand.
GATGTGGAACGGCACGCCGCGGGAGGCGAGGTAGCGCGGCAGCACATCGGCCGGGAAGCCCGGCTGCTTCTGGTCGAGGTTGACCGCGATCAGGTCGAACGGCAATGGCGCGCGGTCGCGCAAGCTGAGCAGGACATCGAGCATCGCGTAGCTGTCCTTGCCGCCGGACAGGCAAACCATGACGCGATCGCCGCGGGCTATCATCGAAAAATCGCCGATTGCCTGACCGACCAGCCGGCGCAGGCGCTTTTTGAGCTTGTTGGCTTCGAATTCCTGGCGCTGCGCCCGGCGCGAGCTCGGCAGGGCCGCGGCGGCGGTCTCTCCGCCGCCATGCTGCGGGCCGAGCAGGGCCACGCCCGGCGACGGGGCCGCGGGAGCAGTCGACTCGGTCATTGTGCCGTCCGGAACCATGGCGGCAACGTAGCGCGAGTCGCGCTCGAGCGCAACCCGCTCTACAATGCAGGCCTTTCAAGCAAGGCCGGTCGGCCGGATCTCGGGGAGGAGAACGCGATGGCGATGCAGACGCTACTGGTGGCCAATCCCAAAGGCGGCAGCGGCAAGACGACGCTTGCCACCAACGTCGCCGGTTGGCTCGCCGCGCGCAAGCAGCGTGTCGTGCTGGCCGACTTCGATCCGCTGCGCTCGGCCACCGAGTGGCTCGCGCGCAGGCCGCCGCTGTTTCCCGCGATCGCCGGGTGGACGCCGGACTCGGGCAAGGACGAGCTCAAGGAACACAATCCGCACTGGCTGGTGATCGATACGCCGGCCGGCCTGCATGGCGACGCGCTGCGCGACGCGATGCGTCGCGCCGACATTCTGCTGGTGCCGGTGTCGCCGAGCGCGTTCGACACCGCCGCAACTCAGCACTTCCTCGATCAGATCGGCGAATACAAGGCGATCAAGAAGGGCGACATCGCGGTGGGACTGGTCGCGATGCGCGTCGATCCGCGCACCAACAGCGCGGGCGAGCTCGAGGAATTCCTGAAGTCATTCGACTTCCCGCTCGTCGCGCATTTGCGCGCCACCCAGGTCTACGTGCACTGTGCGCGCGACGGATTGACGATCGCCGACCTGCCGCATTCGCGCGCCGAGCAGGATCTCGAGCAATGGCGACCGCTGACGCGCTGGATCGCGCGCCACAGCCGGGGCGCATAACACGCGCACTGTACGAAAGCGCAGCCTTAGCGCCCGCGCTCCTGCAACGCCAGCAACAGGCCGCTGGCGACGATGATAGTCATGCCCAGCGCCGACCAGCGATCGGGCAGCTGACCGAACAGCGCGAAGCCGTAACTGGTCGCCCAGATCATCTGCAGGTAGGCGAACGGCGTCAGCAGTGCGGCCGGTGCGTGCTGGAATGCGCCGATGATCGACCAGTGGCCGACGCCGGCGAAAAGGCCGAGCAGCACAAACAACACGGTGTCTTTCAACGTCGGCGTGCCGGCGCCGATTTCCCACGGAAGTACCAGACTCAGGCCGAGCGTGCCGATCAGCGCGCTGTAGAACAACGTCGTGTGCACGCTTTCGTCAGCGAGCTTGCGCGTCAGCAGGAAATACAGCGCATTGCACAGCGCCGCGAGCAGGAGCAGCAGCGCGGAAGGGTGGAAGACCGCGGAGCCGGGTCGCAGCAGGATGAGGATGCCCGCGAAACCGGTGATGGCCGCTATCCAACGCGCGCGACCGGGCCGTTCGCCGAGGATCGGGCCCGACAACACGACGACGACGATTGGCGCGAGGAAAGTGATGGCCGAGCCTTCGGCAAGCGGCAGGTATCGCAATCCACCGAAGAAGCAGAACGTCGCGCAGAGTAGCATCGCCGAGCGCAACAGTTGCATCCCGAGCCGGCGCGTGCGCCAGAAGCCGGGGCCGGCGCGTCGCCAGGCAAACGGCGTAACCACCGCCATCTGTCCTGCGTAGCGCGCCCATACGACCAGGAACAGCGCATGGTCGCGGACCAGGTATTTGGCGGTCGCATCCAGCGACGAAAGGCACAGTCCTGCAAGCAGGAACAGGGGCAGCGCGCGGTTGAGCGTGCGCGACTCCCGGATCGCAGCGTTGGCGATTGCAGCTACCTCATGCGGCGAGCAACTCGCGCAGCACGTAGGGCAGGATGCCGCCGTGCAGGTAGTAATCGACCTCGATCGGCGTGTCGATGCGCAGCAGCAGCGGAACGCGTTGCGCCGAGCCGTCCTTGCGGCGAATCACCAGCGTGACGTCCATCTGCGGCCGGATGCCCGACTCGAGTCCGACAATGTCGAATTCCTCGTTCCCCGCGATGCCGAGGGAGGCGGCGCTGTCGGTACCCTTGAACTGGCAGGGCAGCACGCCCATGCCGACCAGATTCGAGCGATGGATGCGCTCGANNAGTCGCGCGAGCTTCCGGTGCCGTACTCCTCGCCGGCGAAAACCACCGTCGGCGTGCCGCGGGCGATATAAGTCATCGCCGCGTCGTAGATGGCCATCTGCTTGCCTTCGGGCTGCAGGGTCGTCTCGCCGCCTTCGACGCGCGTGCCGTCGGCTTTCGGCGGCAACATCAGGTTCCGGATGCGCACGTTCGCGAACGTGCCGCGCNNTCGGTCGTCACCGAGTCGCCGAAGACGCCCAGCGCGCGCGCCCCGTGCACGGCGGCGACCTTGGCCGGCTGCATCGCGAAGTCGGCGAAGAACGGCGGCTCGGCGATGTAGGTCGACTTGTCCCAGGCATAGACCTGTCCCCGGGTCGTGGGGATGGCGTTCCACAGCGGGTTGTCCTTGGTGAAGTCGCCGTACAGGCGGCGATAGGTCGCAGGGTCGGTCGCGTAGTGCATGACCGCGCCGATTTCCTTCGACGTCGGCCACACGTCGCGCAGATAGACCG
>PLYT01000065.1 GCA_003153475.1 Betaproteobacteria bacterium
GGCCGCCCGGTGGCACGGCGATCTCGACGACGTGCGGAAAGTCCCGCTCGATAACTTTCGGGCTCACGCGGCCTTTGTAGCGTGCCATCGGTTCCACATTATGCGCCCGACGCGCGTCGCCCAAGTAGAAAAAAGTTTGGGGATGGCGCTGGAATAACGCCAAAGGGCGTGCCGACCGGACTTGAACCGGTAACCTCCCCGCGCCATCCTCCGTCCGTTCCACGGGTCGAAGGGATGGAGACGCATTGGGGCGCTCTGTCCTGTTGAGCTACGGCACTGGGTCTCAGCGTGACGAACACGATCCGCTAAGCCAACAGAATCGAGGCGCTTATCCACACCCTAGTCGGTTTTCTGTCCTACCGCCGATAGTCACAGGAAACCGACATCGGTCTGGCGAACGCGTTCAGGCCGAGCCGCTAAGTGGACAGTGGCCATCCCAGTGTTCGGTAGTCGATGCTGCTGCCGCCGGTGGAGCTGGTCGACGCCGTACTGATCACCGTCACTTGAAGTTTTCCGGAAGGCGGTCCCGGTGCGCGATCGGGCTCATGGCCGGGGTCGTGGCCAAGTGGGGCGACGAAAGCCATGCCGACGATCGCGACGCACTGGCAGATCTTCTTCAGGCGCTGGCACAGGGCGCAGCGCTCAGAGCTGCTGTTCACGCGTAGTTCCTCCTTATTGCTTCGAACAGAATCGCCCGAGCAGGATGGGGCGTAATTGCGGCATAAGGAGAAGTTTGCCCCGAGGCTTTCCACCGATATCGGGGGGCAAAAACGGGCCGCCAAAACCGCCCCCCAAAACGGAAAAAAGTCCTCGTCGCTGAACCATACCTAATTACCACGACCCACCACCTCGCGGTTGCATCCTACGCTTGCCGTGATCGCTTCCGCGAAAGCCACGTCTATGATGTTAAGAAATTATCTATTAATACAATAGTTTAGATGATAATATCGCTCTGATCGATAGCGGCTAACATCTGGCTACCAAGGGGCGGCTTAACGGGCCTGTTTACGGCTCCTGCCGGGGACTACAACCTAAGCGAGAACAGGCCTATGGAATCGTCCGCCGTCCGTACCGCCATCAACCGCGTCCCATCGCGCCAACGAAGCCGCGTCACGAATGGATCGGCGCTGTTGCCGGGCGTCGACGGCAGAAGCGCCTGGATCAGGCGCTGCAAGGACGTCATCACCGAGCACCTCGCCGACATGGGTGGTTCGGATAACACCAGCGCGGCCGAGCGTTCGATCGTCCGGCGCGCCGCGGTTCTCACGACAGAGCTCGAAATGCTCGAGGCGCGTTTCGCGCAGGCCGGCGAGGCGACGGCTGTCGATCTCGATCTCTACATCAGAGCGAGCGGCAATCTGCGCAGGTTGCTGGAAGCTGTTGGCCTGCACCGGCGTGCGCGTGACGTGACGCCACCCAACCCTCTCGACTATGCGGCAGCTCGAGAGGATGCGGCATGAACATCATCGACGCCATGAACGACGACGCCGTGTTCGGCCGGCACTTCCGCACCATCACCTGGGATGCGTGGCGCGCCTTCCTGGCCGCGTTGTTCGCGTTACCGATGACGCCAGAGCAGCTGGCGATCTTTCAAAAATGCACAAACCGCAACACGCCATCGACAACCCCGCTGCAGGAAGCGTGGCTCTGCATTGGTCGCCGCGGCGGCAAGAGCTTCGTGCTCGCGGTGATCGCTGTGTTCTTGGCGTGCTTCCGCGACTGGCGCGAGTACCTCGGGCCCGGCGAGCGCGCGACCATAATGATAGTCGCCGCCGATAGACGGCAATCGCGTGTGATCATGCGCTACTGCCGCGGTCTGCTGAAGGCGGTGCCGATGTTGGCGCGGGTAATCGAGAGTGAGACCAGAGAAAGCATCGACCTCAAGAACAACATCACCATCGAGGTGCACACCGCGTCGTTTAGATCCACGCGCGGCTACAGCATCGTCGCCGCGTTGCTCGACGAGCTGGCGTTCTGGCACGGCGAAGAGTCGACCGACCCCGACACCGAGGTCATCAACGCGATCAAGCCAAGTATGGCGACAATCCCCGGCGCGATGCTGCTGTGTGCGTCGTCGCCATATGCTCGTCGCGGCGCGCTGTGGGATGCACACCGCAAGCATTTCGCCAAGGACGGCGACCCGGTGCTGGTGTGGCAGGCCGACACGCGCACGATGAACGGGAGCGTGCCGCAGAGTCTGATCGATCGGCACCTGGCCGACGACCCGGCGCGAGCTGGTGCCGAATGGTTGGCGTTGTTCAGGACCGACGTCGAGGGCTTCGTCAGCCGCGAGGTTGTCGAGGCGTGCGTTACGCCGTTCGAGCGTGAGCGGCCGCCGCTGCCCGGGATCTTCTACCGCGCCTTCGCCGATCCATCGGGCGGCTCAAGCGATTCCTTCGCCTTGGCCGTCGCCCATGTTGATGGCGAGCGCGTGGTTCTGGACGCTGTGAGAGAGATCCGTCCGCCGTTCGCTCCCACGGTGGCCGTGGCCGAGCTCGTGCAGCTGCTGAAGACGTATCATGTCAGCAGCATCAGCGGTGACCGATACGCCGGCGAGTGGCCGGTCGAGGCGTTCGCCAAGCACGGCGTTCGCTACGAGGCGGCGGCCAAGCCCAAGTCGGCGCTCTACATCGAATTCCTGCCGTTGCTGAACAGCGGCCGCATCGACCTGCTCGATAGCCCGCGCCTGGTCGCTCAGCTGGTTGGCCTTGAGCGCCACACGGCGCGCTCCAGCCGCGAGGGCATTGATCATGCTGTTGGCGCGCATGATGACGTTGCGAATGCGGTGGCCGGCGCGGCAGCTATCGCGATCGATAAATACAGCTACCGTTCCGATTATCAGTGGGTCAGCGGCCCGGACACCGACGTCGTCACCGATCTCGTACCGCCGTTGCCGAAGCGCCGGCATCCGAACCTCACGGATGAGCAGCTCGATCGCATCAGCGCACCGGTTTCATTGAGGCCATGTTCATGAACGAGAGCATCCCGACAAAGGAGAACGCCAATGTTTAAGCAACGTAAACGCGGCGACGATAACGACGACGACGCGCACCGCATCCTGGCCGACGGCGAACGCATGCGCGTGCCGATGTTCGCAATGGACAGCGTGCAGCGCTCTGTCGCGCAGCATTTCCACGACGGCCACGGCAACCGCGATCTGGTTGGCCATCGGCCAGGTTTCGTCATGGACGCGCACGACGCGCGCGATGCGGTCAAGGAAGCCTACCGGCTGCGGGACGAGGCCGACGCAAACGCGTGGCGCACTGGCGGCGTCGAAGGCCGCGAGGGCGCCGTCTGCACCGTGCGCAACGGCGAATATCCCGAACATTTCGGATCACCGGGCCGCATCGTCGACGGCGTCTGCACGCCGCTCGAGCTGATCGACGAGGGCGAGCTGCGCGACATGCTGCCGCTGCGCGACGGGCTGACGCTTGATCAGCTCCAGCTCGCGCACAAGGAACGCACGGCGCGCGCCTACCAGGCGTACGACGAAGAGCTGCGCAACACGTGGAGGACGCCATGAGCCACCAGTACCCAGCCTACAGTTCGGATCGAGCGGCAGCGGTGCAACCCATGAGCAACAAAACTGCGGCGGCGGATACAATGCTGATGCTGGAGCAAGAAATCGTGGCCGCACTTTCCGACGCCGATATCAACTCGAGTGATCTTTCGGCTCTGATCGAACGGACCGAAGCCGCGATCCCCGAAACCGATCAAGCGGCCGAAACCGCGCGCAGCATGGCGCTCGATCCAGCGCTGTCGCCTGATCCCAAGGCAGCGCGTGCGGCGATGGAAGACGCCGCCTTCACCCGCGACCGGCTGAAGACTTTGCTGCCCCGTCTGCAGGCTCGTTATCAGGAAGCGCAGGCGCAGGAGTATCTGACGCAATGGCGCGGTGACTACGAAACGCTCAAGATCAAGCGTGATGGGTTGGCGGAGGAGCTGCGCACGATCTATCCAGAGCTCGAAACGAAGATCACCGACCTGTTCACGCGCATAGCGGCCAANNGCTTAAGCTGCCGACGTTCGCCCCCGGCCAGCGGCTGGCCTGGCCGCCGCCGCAACTCTCCCTGGCGGTGATGGTCGCACAGTCGATGGCGCCGCCGTACGACCCGCGCTTCAGCGCCGATTGGGCGGCCGCGCAGAAGGAGGACAACGTCCGGCGGGCGGCGACCGAAGCTCGGTGGGCTGAAGAGGAAGCCGCGCGCCAGGCAGAGAGCCGGCGCGCCTACGAGGCGAGCCTCCGACGATGAGCCCCGATTTCTGCTGGAGTCATCCGGCCGTTTACAAAGG
>PLYT01000015.1 GCA_003153475.1 Betaproteobacteria bacterium
CGGCGCGAGACCGACATCCTGGACGTGTGGCTCGACTCGGGCGTTTCGTGGCTGGCGGTGCTGGGTGAGGACGCCGTCGCCGATTTGTACTTGGAAGGCTCCGACCAGCATCGCGGCTGGTTCCATTCGTCGCTGCTTTCGTCGAGCATGCTCAACGGCGTGCCGCCGTACAAGGCGCTGCTGACGCACGGCTTCGCCGTCGACGGCGAAGGCAAGAAGATGTCGAAGTCCAAAGGCAACGTCGTCGCTCCGCAGACGGTTTCCGACACGCTGGGCGCCGAGATCCTGCGCCTGTGGGTCGGCGCGACCGACTATTCAGGCGAGCTATCGATCTCCAACGAGATCCTGAAGCGCGTCGTCGAAGGCTATCGCCGCATTCGCAATACGCTGCGCTTTTTGCTCGCGAACACGGCGGATTTCGATCCGGCGCGCGACGCCGTGCCCCTGGCCGAGCTCTTCGAGCTCGACCGCTATGCGCTCGATGTCGCCCACGGCTACTTCGACGACATGCGACAGAAGTATGCGGCGTACGAGTTCCACCTGGTCGTACAGGCGCTGCAGCTGTATTGTTCGGAGGAGCTGGGCGGACGCTATCTCGACATCCTGAAGGACCGGCTCTACACGGCGGCCGCGGATTCGAAGGGGCGGCGCTCGGCGCAAACGGCGCTAACCCTCATCCGGGACGAATTGATCAAGCTGATGGCGCCGATTCTGTCGTTTACCGCGGAAGAGGCCTGGCGCATCGTCCATCCGGAGGATTCGACGATCTTCGCCGCCACCTGGGATGCGCAACCCCGGGCCGTCCGCAGCGACGGCGGCGATTTCTCCGCGCGCTGGACGGCGATCATGGAAGTCAGGGATGCGGTGCTCAAACGGCTGGAGTCGTCGCGCGAGCGGGGAGAGATCGGCTCGTCGCTTCAGGCGGAGATCGTGATCATTGCGCCGCCGCCGGTCTACGAGGCCCTGTCCTCGATCGGCGACGACCTTCGCTTCGTCATGATCACGTCGTCGGCGATCGTCGTGCGCGGCGACGCGCTCGACATCCAGGTGAAACCGAGCACCCACGCGAAATGCGAGCGCTGCTGGCACTATCGTGCCGACGTCGGCGCCGAGCCGGCGCATCCGACACTCTGCGCGCGTTGCGTGGCCAATCTTTACGGCAGCGGCGAGCCGCGCCGATTCGCGTGAGCAACATGCGCAACGAGGGCACGGGCTCGCGCCTCTGGTGGACATGGCTGCTGGTCAGCGCCGCGGTAATCGCCGCTGACCAGCTCAGCAAGTCACTGGTGGAATCGGCCCTGCGCGCCGGCGAGCAACACGCGATCACCGGCAACTTCAGCATCGTTCTCGCGTACAACGCCGGCGCCGCGTTCAGCTTTCTCGCCGATGCATCCGGCTGGCAGCGCTATATGTTTGCCGCCTTTGCGCTGGCAGCCTCGGCGGCGATCGTCTGGCTGCTGCGTCGCGGCGGCGATCGCATCTACTGTCTGGCGCTGAGCCTGATTCTCGGCGGGGCGCTGGGCAATCTCTGGGATCGCCTGACGCTGGGCAAGGTCGTCGATTTTCTGCTGATACACGATTACCTTCCATTCGGCGGGGGCGTGGCTGCGCACCTGGACCCGTTTCCGGCGTTCAACCTGGCTGATAGCGCACTCAGCGTCGGTGTCGCGCTGTTGATCCTGGACAGCTTTCGCCAGCGCCATGCCGATCGCCCGGCCATGACGCAGAACCGATGAACGAGGTCATCCTTGCTAACCCGCGCGGATTTTGCGCCGGCGTCGACCGCGCGATAGCGATCGTCGAGGAGGCGCTCGCCCGATTCGGCGCGCCGATCTACGTCAGGCACGAGGTCGTGCACAACAAATTCGTCGTCGACGATCTCAAGTCCAAGGGCGCGGTATTCGTCGACGAGCTGGTCGACGTGCCGCAGGGCAGCACCGTGGTGTTCAGCGCGCACGGGGTATCGCGCGCAGTGCGCGCCGAAGCCGACGCGCGCGGCCTGAAAGTCTTCGACGCGACCTGTCCTCTGGTGACCAAGGTGCACGTCGAAGTGGCGAAAATGCACGCGCAGGGACGCGAAATCGTGATGATCGGCCACGCGGGCCACCCCGAAGTCGAGGGAACGATGGGCCAGGCCGACGGGGGCATCCACCTGGTCGATTCGGTCGCCGAAGTCGATGGCCTGATCGTGCGCGACGCGTCGCGGCTTGCGTACGTGACGCAGACCACGCTCTCGGTTGACGACGCCGCCGCGATCGTCGCGGGGCTCAAGCGGCGGTTTCCTGCGATCGTCGGCCCGCGCCGGGACGACATCTGCTATGCGACGCAAAATCGCCAGGACGCGGTCAAGTTCCTTGCGCCGCAGTGCGACGTCGTCATCGTCGTCGGCAGCCCGAACAGCTCGAACTCCAACCGATTGCGCGAAGTCGCCGCGCATCGCGGCATTCCGGCCTACATGATCGATCACGCCGAAGAGCTCGATCCGGAGTGGGTCGAAGGCAAGCGGCACGTCGGCGTCACCGCCGGCGCCTCCGCGCCTGAAATCCTGGTGCAGCAGGTGATCGAACGCCTGCGACAGCTCGGCGCCGGCAAGGTGCGCGAGCTCGACGGCACCGTCGAGTCGGTAGTGTTCCCGCTGCCGCGAAGCCTGGGCGCGCAGGCCGAGCGCGGCTCAGGCTGACGCGCCCGCTAAACGGGAGAGCGCAGCGCCCGACGCTGGGCGCGAAACCAGCCCAGCCCCGCGGCGAGCGTCGCGAGTGCCAGCGCGACCGCGGCGCCGGCGCACAGCGCCTGACGACCGCCGTCGCTGAACGCGCGCACGACGCCCTCGGCGACATACCAGGGCAGCAGCAGCAGCGTCCATTGGCGCGCGCGAATTCGCCCCTGCGCGACGCCGGGCGTGAAGGCGAGCAGCGGCAAGGCCTTCAGCGCCAGCCACGACCCTCCCGGTTTGAGCGGCGCGAGCCACATCTCCCAGAGCAATTCCAGCAGTGCGAGGGCGAGAAGTGCGGCAGCGGTTGCGCGCCGCCAGCGAAGGTCGCCCTCAGGCGACGGCGACATACTCGAACAGCTCGAAGCCCGGGCCCTGGTCGACCAGCTTGGTCAGCACGGCGGTGCCGACCGACTTGTCGCGGTGCAGGGAAATCGCCTGCTCGAGCTGGAACATCCCGGCCGGGACCAGCACCATCGGCGGCGCCTCGTCCTGGCCGCTGTCCGGCATCAGCACCATCGGCACCAGCGGCGAGGCGTCATCACCCTCGCCGCGCCCCGCCGCCGCCTCCGGGCTGTCGGTCAGCAACTCGCAGCCGAACTCCAGGCCCGTACCTTTCAGCGTGTTGCGAAACCAGCGTACGATTGCCGCCTGCAGCGCCGTTCGTCCCTCGACGCGCAGCGCGATCAGATCGCCGACACGCAATGGCGCGTGGACCGAGTCGATCTGTCGCAGCGCGTAGCCGGCCGGCGTGTGGTTGATGACCTGGCAGGCAGTCATCGTCGGCAGGCCGGGCGGTGGATTGAAACTGGCCAGATGGGCACCGGGGCTGTATTGCCAGACGGCGTTCAAGCCCGCGCACATCACGACCCTGGCTCGCGACGGCAGCCGGTTGAATTGCCGCGCCGGGGGTATTGCCCACTGCCGCAGCAGGCGGCGCAGCAGCGTCATGTATTGCGCGACCGCGGCGGTGTCGGCAGGAAATCCCGCCGGTGCCTTGCCGCCGGTGTCGAGCGTACGCAGTTGCTCCTGCAGTTGGAAAGCGAGGTCGAAGGTCAGCAGAAAGAGCTTGTTGCCCTCGATGTTGCCCCCCTTGTTCGACGAGAAAGGCGGGAAATCATGCCCGATCGGGACGATCGCCACGGCTTTGGCCAGCCGGTGCACCGGGGCCACGTCGGTCAGCTTCGCCCAATGCGAATGCTCCTGCAGATACTGGATCACGTGGCCGAGCTGAGTCGGCAGGAAGCCGTAGGGATTGGCCAGCGCTAGCAGCAGGGCTTGCACGTAGATCCGTTGCGGCGTTGCCTCGGGGTTGTCGCTGGCGATCGGCGTCTGGTGCAGGCGGCGAGAGCGGGCGTGAACGTAGATCACGTGCGCGTCGTGCCAGGTTCGCGCCGGCACCGGCGCGTAGGACATGTAGCTGTTGGTCAGTACGCGCGTTGTGCATTGCAGGCAGCGATGAATCAACGCTACCAGCAGCCGATTGCCGCCAAGCAGGATGCGCTTGTCGGCTTCGTGCGCGAGCAACCGCTTGTACGCGGTGGCGAGCTCGGCCGAGAGCGTCAGCGCCACCTTGGCCGCCTGCAGCGCATTGCCGGTCAGAGGATGCGCGGCGCGCGCGAAATTGCGCTCGAGTATCGGCCAGAGAGTGACCGCGGCCGCATAGAATTTCTCGGCGACCTCGAGCCGGCGCGAGTCCGAAATCGCGGCCCGGTTGATCGCGGCGAGCGCATCGCCGATCACGCCGGCGGCTTCGATCGACTCCCGCTTCATCGTTTCGTCGATCCACGCCTGGACTTGCGCCGGCCGTGTTTCGGGCGGATGCGCAGGGCGGTCGTTGATCGCCGGCAGGCTGAGTGCGATGCTCAAGGGCGTTAGTCGTCGGAGGGGGTTATCGGCCGATTGTAGACGATGCGATTCGAGGTTGGACGGTGCGCACCGCGGCAAAGGCTCTTACATGGCGTCGAGAAAGGCCGCGACCGGCGCGATCTGCGCGGCGTCGAGCAACATCGGCGCGTGTCCAATTCCGGGAAATTCGATCAGATCGGGCTTGGGCCCGCGCGTGCGCATCGCCGCCGCGGTCGCCGGCGCGAGCAGGTCCGATTCGGCCCCGCGCAGTAACAGCGTAGGGCACGAGATCGCGTCCCACAGCGGCCAGAGGTCGCTCTTGAGCGTCGCCTGGACACGAAACGGCACCGCGATGCCGGGATCGTACTTGAGGCGCCAGCGGCCGTCGGGGAGCTGCCGCGCCGTCGTCCGCGCCAGCGTCTCCCACTGCGCATCGGACAGTGCGCCGAATGGCGCCGACACGGCGCGGATATGCGCCTCGAGCGCCGCGAACGACTCGAACTGCGGATCGGCGCCGACGTAGGAGCCAATCCGCGCGAGCGCCGCCGACTCGATCACCGGGCCGACGTCGTTGACGACGAGCCTTACGACCGGCGTATTGCGCTGCGCGGCGAGCACGATGCCCAGGAGACCGCCCATCGAGGTGCCGACCCAGGCGCAGCGCTCGACAGCGGCGTGCGCCAGCAACGCGGTCAGCGCCGTCAGATAGGCCGGTAGTGCGTAGTCGTTCGGATCGGCCAGCCAGTCGCTGTCGCCGCGCCCCGGCATGTCGGGACACAAAACGCGAAATCGATCGCCGATCGCTGCCGCCAGGGCGTCGAAGTCGCGACCGTTGCGCGTCAGCCCGTGGACGCAGACGACGACGCGCGGATTGCCCGGATCGCCCCATTGTCGATAGACGACACGATGGAAGCCGTGCGGACTGAGACTGTTGAAATGGCGTTCTTGCGGACCGGGCATGCGGATCGGGCGCGCAGAGCCGATGCGCTGCGCCGCAACGCATCGTCGGGGAAAACGCGCACCGCGTCAAATGCGCGAAAGGGCTCGCTACTCCGCGCGCAACGTCCGGTCGAGCATCAACAGCATCGCCGCGGTGGCTCCCCAGATATAGCGCTCGCCGTAGGGAATCGCGTGGTAATCGCGCCGCAGCTCCCCCTGCCTGCGGAAATGACGCTGCTGATTGCCTGGCTCGAGAAGAAAGGCGAGCGGCACTTCGAACACCGAGGCGACCTCGACCGGATCGGGCTTCAAAACGATCGGCGGCTCGATCCAGGCGACAATCGGGGTCACGCGAAATCCGGTGACCGTCTCGTAATCGGCGAGCCGGCCGAGCGGCTGCACGCGATCGCGCGGCAAGCCGATCTCTTCCTCGGCTTCGCGCAGCGCCGCGTCAATTGCATCGGCATCCTCAGGCTCGATGCGGCCGCCGGGAAAACTGATCTGACCGGGATGGTCGGGGAGGTCGGCGCTGCGTTCGGTAAACAACACCGTCAGGCCGTCCGGGCGATTGACCAGCGGCACCAGGACGGCAGCCGGCGTGGCCACGCCTTCGCGGCCCGGGAGGCGAAATCCATCCGAAAGATCGGTCGCCGACTTCGGCGCGGGCCGCTCGAATCGGTCGCGCAACCACGCCTGCTGCTCGGCAGGCGACAGGTGGAAAAGAGGTAACTCCATCGGGCGCAAGGGCCCGAATCCGGGCGCGGCTAGCATTGTAGCGCGCGGTGCAAGCCGGTCGGCTGCGCTAGCGTGTCAGAGGAGAAGCTTGATCGCGGCGAGCCCCAAGGCACAGATGAGCAAAATGCGCAGGATATGCGTCGGCACGCTGCGCGTTGCTACGCTGCCCGCGACGATGCCCGGCAGCCCGCCGGTGACCAGCGCGAGCAGCAGGGCGGCGTCGATGCTGCCGAGCCACGCATGGCCCGCGGCGGCGATCGCGGTCAGCGGGACAGCGTGCGCGATGTCGCTGCCGGCGATCTCGGCAGGCTCGAGCTCGGGATAGAGCAACGCGAGGATGGCCGCGCCTATGGCTCTCGCGCCCAGCGACGTCAACGCCACGGCGGCGCCGATCAGGGCTCCGGCAACGACCGTCGCGGCCGGGCGGTGGCGGCGCACGCGGTCGAGCGCCGGAGAATGGAGTGACCAGCGCCGGATACTGCCGCGAAGCAACAACAATGCGACGCTGACAAGTACTGCGATAGCGACCGATAACCGGATCACTCGCGCCAGTCCTTGCGGCGTGACGCTGACGTTGGCAAGGACCACGAGCGTCGCGATCGCCGCGAGGATGCTCCCGGCCGCGAGCAGCGCGACGACAGGCACTATTACCGTGCGCGCGGCGCGGTGCGCGAACGTCGCCGCAGTTTTGGTCACGGCGGCACAAGCGAGATCGGTGCCGACCGCAATAGGGGCGGGAATGCCGAATGCGGTAATCAACAGCGGTGTCATCAGCGACCCACCTCCGACGCCGGTGAGGCCGACCATCAGTCCGACGCCCAGGCCGGACAATGCAAGCCACGCAAATTCGATCATCGTCACCAGCCCGGAAACGGCATCCCGCTCGCCGGCGGACTACCGCCCGATGCGGACACGGCCGGGATCGGTGCTCTCGCGACAATCGTCGGGCTCGGTGGCGCCGTCGACCAGCGCGTTTGCGCTTGCCGCCGCGGCCTGATGGGCGTGAAATTGCGCTCCGATCAGAATGACCGCGGGCCCTGGCAGACCGTCATCGGCGATCCGAGGCAGCCCGGCAATTGTCAAATAGATGACGCGCGCATTTGGCAGCGACGCATTCTCGACCACGGCCACCGGTGTCGCTGCCGCCTTGCCTGCGGCGATCAGCGCCGCCGCGATGGCGTCGGCCTGACCGACGCCCATGTAAATCGCGCCGGCATCGGCGGCTACGATGCTTCGCGCCCAATCGTTCGCGGCCTCGCCTTCTCCGACGCGCGGAGTAACCAGGCTGACGGTGCGCACGACACCACGCTGAGTCAGCGAAATGCCGATTTGCGCGCTGGCCGCCAGCGCCGCCGTGATGCCCGGCACGACCTCGTAGCGTACGCCGGCCGCTTCGAGCGCCGCTATTTCCTCCTGCGCGCGTCCGAAGAGCATCGGATCGCCGCCCTTGAGCCGCACGACGATCGAGTGTGCGGCCGCGGCATCGACCAGGCGCTTGTTGATGAATTGCTGCGCCGTCGAGTGCTTGCCGCAACGCTTGCCAACGGCGATCCTCCTGGCGTTCGCGGCGAGCGCAATCGTCTCCGGATGCACCAATGCGTCGTAGAACACGATGTCGGCTCGCTCGAGCAGTCGCGCGGCGCGCAACGTAAGGAGGTCGGGCGCGCCCGGACCTGCGCCGACCAGATAAACGATGCCGCTCATGCCGCGGCCTTCATGAGACCGATCGCCCCGAGCTTTCGGTCGACGCGGGCGAACCGCCCGGAGACGCTGCCTGAAGGCGCCGCCGGAACAGCGGCAACGGCTGCGCGACCGTCGCCTGGTAGTTGTCGCTGAAATCATCGAAGGCGACCAGCGCTTCGGCGACGTTGCGACCCGGTGCCAGCGCGAAGGTGTCGAAGCCGCATTGCCGCAGGTAATAGAGCTGGTCGCGCAGGATCTCGCCGATGGCGCGCAATTCGCCGCCGAAGCGGTATTTTTCCCGCAGCAGGCGCGCGCTCGAGTAACCGCGTCCGTCGCCGAAGCGCGGGAAATCCACCGCGATCAGCGGCAGGCGAGCGACGTCTGCGGCCAGCGCGTCGGGATCGTCGGCAGGCTTGAGCCAGACGCCGATATCGGCGTGTGCGGCCAATGCATCGCGTGCGGCAAGCCACAGCGCCAGCGGCGCGATCGTCGGCGCCGCCGTGATGTCGGCCAGCGCGGCCGTATCGGGCAACAGCGTCCAGCGATCCTCGACGACGGTCCGGTCCTTAGTGAGCAGCGGCATAGACGCGCTCCTTGAAGGGCTCGATGCCGATGCGACGAACGGTGTCGATGAACGGCTCGTCGGCTTCGCGGCGCTCGATGTAGGTGTCGAGCAGGCCAGCGACGACATCGGGCATTTCACGCGCGGCGAACGACGGACCGATCACCTTACCCAGCGACGCGTGCTCGCCCTGGTCGCCGCCGATCGAGACCTGGTACCACTCGGCACCGTTCTTGTCGACGCCGAGCACGCCGATGTTGCCGATGTGATGATGTCCGCAGGCATTCATGCAGCCCGAGATATTGAGGTTGATTTCGCCGATGTCGTGCAGGTAATCGAGATCGTCGAACCGCCGCTGGATCGCTTCAGCGATCGGAATCGACTTGGCATTGGCCAGCGAGCAGAAATCGCCGCCGGGGCAGCAGATGATGTCGGTAAGGAGTCCGATGTTCGGTGTGGCGAAGCCCAAGCCCTTGAGCTCGCCCCAAAGCGCCAACAGAGCCGCCTGCCTGACGTGCGCGAATATCAGGTTCTGCTCGTGCGATACGCGGATCTCGCCGAAGCTGTACGCGTCGGCCAGATCGGCGACGGCGTCCATCTGGTCCGACGTGGCATCGCCCGGCGGTACCCCGGTCTTCTTCAGCGACAGCGTGACGGCGGCGTAGCCCGGGACCTTGTGCGGAAAGACATTGCGCTTGACCCAGTTGGCGAAAGCGCGATTGTCGGCCACCGCGGCGCGAAATCCGGCATCGTCCCCGTTCAGACGTTCGTACGGTGGTGCGGCGAAAAAGGATGAGATACGCTCGATCTCCTCGTCAGGCACCGTCGCCGGGCCGCCGCGAACGCGCTGCCACTCGGTTTCGACGTGGTGCGTGAACACGTCGAGCGTCATCTCCTTGACCAGAATCTTGACGCGGGCCTTGTACATGTTGTCGCGCCGACCGAAGCGGTTGTAGACACGCAGGATGGCGTCGAGGTAGTTGAGGATCTCCTCGCGGGGCAGGAATTCGCGGATGACGTGGCCGATGACTGGCGTACGGCCGAGGCCGCCACCGACCAGAATCCGGAAGCCGATCTCTCCGGCGTCGTCGCGCAGCGCATGCACGCCGATGTCGTGCACGAGGGTTGCGGCGCGATCGGTCGCCGAGCCCGAAAGCGCGATCTTGAATTTGCGCGGCAGATAGGCAAACTCGGGGTGGAATGACGCCCATTGCCGGACCAGCTCGCTATAGGGCAGGGGATCGATGATCTCGTCCGCCGCAATGCCGGCGAAATGGTCGGCCGTGATATTGCGGATGCAATTGCCGCTGGTCTGGATCGCGTGCATCTGCACGGTCGCGAGCTCCGCCAGGATGTCGGGCACGTCTTCGAGGCGCGGCCAGTTGAACTGGATGTTCTGGCGCGTGGTGAAGTGTCCGTAGCCTCTGTCATACTTGCGGCCGATATGCGCGAGTTTCCGCAACTGGGTCGATGACAGGAGCCCGTACGGAATCGAAATCCGCAGCATCGGCGCGTATTTCTGGATGTACAGGCCGTTCCGCAGGCGCAGCGGCCGAAACTCGTCTTCGGAGAGCTCGCCGGCGAGAAAGCGTCGCGTCTGGTCGCGGAACTGGGCGACGCGCTCGTCGACAAGACGCTGGTCGTAGTGATCGTATTGGTACATGGCCGGGCAGGTGGTTTAGCCGCCAGCGTAGTGCGGTGCCGTTATACGGACAAGGAATGAGTGGCGATTAGTTGATAGCCAAATTGCATAACATCGGTCTGGGCTGGGGACCATGAAACCGGGATTGGTCCTTGTTGCCCATGGCGCCCGCGATGTGCGCTGGGCCGAGCCGTTCGAAAGACTGCAGCAGCGGGTGCGCTCGCTGGCTCCCGAGGCGGAAGTCCGGCTGTGCTATCTCGAGTTGATGCAGCCCGACCTCGACGCCGCGATCGCGGAGCTGGTCGCGCTGGGCGTTGATTCGATTCGGGTGGTGCCGGTGTTCCTCGGCCAGGGTGGGCACGTGCGCCGCGACCTGCCGGGGCTGATCGCCGCGGCTCAAGCGCGTTTTGCCGAGACGCCGATCAGCTGCGCCGCGCCTGCCGGCGAGGACGATGCGGTCCTCGAGGCGCTGGCGCGCTATTGCGTCGCCGATACCTGGTAGCTCCACCGCTCGCCGCAATCCAGCACTTGGCTGCCGCAAGCGCGGTCGAAACACAGCGGGCATGACGACCGGAGGCAATAAAAGTGAGTGAGCCGCTTTCCCCCGACCTCCTATGGCGAATCAACGCCTCCTGGCGAGCGGCCAACTATTTGTCGGTCGGACAGATCTATTTGCTTGACAATGTCTTGCTAAAGAAACCTCTAGTGCTTTCACATGTGAAGCCCCGGCTCCTCGGCCACTGGGGCATGACGCCCGGATTGAACTTCATCTATGTTCATCTGAACCGCATCATCAAGCAGTACGATCTCGACATGATCTACGTCACCGGCCCCGGGCACGGCGGTCCCGGCCTGGTGGCGAACACCTATCTCGAGGGAACGTACAGCGAGTTCTATACCGGGGTGACCCGAGACGAGCGGGGAATGAAGCGCCTATTCAAGCAATTCTCCTTTCCCGGCGGCATCCCGAGCCACGTCGCCGCAGAGACACCGGATCGATCAACGAAGGCGGCGAGCTCGGCTACTCGCTTATGCATGCCTACGGCGCGGCCTTCGACAATCCCGACCTGATCGTCGCGTGCGTCATCGGTGATGGGGAAGCGGAGACAGGTCCGCTCGCCACCGGCTGGCACTCGAACAAGTTTCTGAATCCGGCGCACGACGGTGCGGTGCTGCCGATACTGCATTTGAATGGTTACAAGATCGCGAGCCCCACGATCCTGGCCCGGATCCCGCCGGAGGAGCTGGAAGCGCTCTTTCGCGGCTATGGCTACACGCCTTATTTCGTCGAGGGCAGCGATCCCCAGCTGGTGCATCAGGCGATGGCCGGTACACTCGACCGGGTCGTCGCGGACATCCGTCGTATTCAGGCGCGTGCGCGAAACGAGGGATCTACAGAGCGACCGGCCTGGCCTCTGATCGTGCTGAAGACGCCCAAAGGCTGGACCGGTCCGAAAACGGTCGACGGGCTGGCACCGAAGGAGTCGATTCGATGTTCAATCAAGTCGCTTCTGTTGCCGGTTTCTTGTCGCCGACAGCTTTTCGAGTTGTCCGATGATATGGCGACCAAGCTCGACGTTGAGTTCTACCAGGACGCTCGGGACGCGCTGCTTAAAGCCTTGGCCGAGTAGCTGATTCACTAAAAGACGCGCTGCGGGTCGGGACGCGTCCAGGCAGTCATCCGCATCGCGGTCGGCGTGAACTCACGCGGCGAGACGCTTTACTCGCCGGTTTGCAAATTTAGGTTGCCAAAGTTTGCAGCCTTGGAAGGGGCAGTGCGCAGGTGCGATTCGGTCCCACAGAAGCTACGATTCGGCGCTATGGCAGCCAAATTCACCATTTAACATAATATACATTATACGCAGTACGGCAATGAAGCCCACAGGCCCGAAGAGCGCAGCAACCGCGCCTTCAATCGGGCTGCTGCCAGCGCAGCCGGACACGGGCCGCGATGTCGGTCACCGGCATCGGCATTGCGCCGGAAATCTCGCCTGACGCCTCCGGCTCAGGCTGGGGCCACGCGGACAATTCGAAAAACGGCGTCAGGCCGTTCGGAATAAAGCGGCTGCGCGACGCATAGACATGGCGGTCGCCGTACTGCGTCTGCTGATGAACATAAAAACGCTGCGGCACCATCAGATGCAGATCGTCCTTGGCGCGAGTCATCGCCACGTAAAGAAGTCGGCGCTCTTCCTCGATCTCTTCCGCGGATCCGGTGCTCAAGTCCGACGGGATGCAGCCGTCGACGACGTTGAGGACGTGAACGCTGCGCCATTCCTGTCCCTTGGCCGAATGGATCGTCGACAGGATCAGGTAGTCATCGTCCAAGCCCGGTGCACCGGCCTCGTCGCTGGTCGCCGCCGGCGGATCGAGTGTTACCTCGGTCAGAAAGCGCTCGCGCGAGGCATAGGTCGCCGCGATCCTGCCAAGCTGCACCAGGTCCGCCTGCCGCACGTGCGCATCGTCGTAGATCCGGCGCAAATGCGGCTCGTACCAGCGCGTCGTCGCGTCGATGTCGGCCGGCCAGCCCGTTTTGTCCGAGCGCAGCGCGCCGAACAGGTCGCGCAAGGCGTCGAAGTCGGCGGCAGCGGGCGCGGGCATGCGAAAATCGCCCATCGCGGTCACCGGGTCGGGCGCGGTTTCCATCGCATCAAGCAGCTTCGCTGCGATCGCCGGACCCACGCCGGGCAGCAGGCGCGCGATGCGAAAGCCCGACATCCTGCTGCGCGGATTGTCGGCCCAGCGCAGCACGCACAGGACGTCTTTGACGTGCGCAGCATCGAGAAACTTGAGCCCGCCGAACTTGACGAACGGAATCCCCCGCCGGGCCAACTCCAGCTCGAGCTGCGCACTGTGGCTGGAGCTGCGGAACAGCACCGCCTGCGATTTGAGGGCTATCCCGCACTCGCGGTGCGCGAGCACGCGATCGGCAACGCAACGCGCCTGGTCGGCTTCGTCGCGGACGCTGATCAGCTGCGGCTTTTGCGACGCCATGCGCTCGGTCCACAGGTTCTTGCTGTAGCGCTCGCTGGCCAGCGCGATGACCGCGTTCGACGCGTCGAGTATCGGCTGCGTCGACCGGTAATTGCGGTCCAGCGTGACGATGCACGCCGGAGGATCGAAGGCGCGCGGAAAGTCCAGGATGTTGCGCACCGTCGCCGCGCGAAACGAGTAGATCGACTGGGCGTCGTCGCCGACGACGGCGAGCCCGGCGCCGTCCGGCTTGATGCCGAGCAGGATCGACGCCTGCAAACGGTTGGTATCCTGATATTCGTCGACCAGCACGTGATCGAACCGGGTGCCGATCTCCCGGCCCAACGCCGGCTCGGCGACCATGTGCGCCCAATAGAGCAGCAGGTCGTCGTAATCCAGTGCGTTCTGCACGCCCTTCTCGGCCGCGTACGCGGCGAACAGTTTCGTAAGCTCGGGTTCCCAGTGCGCGCACCAGGGAAAGCTCGCGGCGAGCACGTCGGAGAGCGCGGCGCCGCTATTGATCGCGCGCGAGTAGATCGCGAGGCAGGTCCCCTTCCCCGGGAAGCGACTCTTGGTGGCCGACAACCCGAGCTCGTGCCGAACGATCGCGAGCAAATCCTCGGAGTCGCCGCGATCGTGAATGGTGAACGATGGATTGAGGCCGATGCGCTCCGCGTATTCGCGCAGCAGCCGCGCGCCGATGCTGTGGAACGTCCCGGACCATGGCAGCGCCGGTGGACGCTGCAACGCCCCGGTGCCGATGCCGCGGGTCAACACTTGTCCGGCGCGGCGCTCCATTTCCGCCGCCGCGCGGCGCGAAAACGTCAGCAGCAGAATGCGCTGAGGGTCGGCGCCGTTGAACACCAGATGCGCGACGCGATGGGCAAGCGTATTGGTCTTCCCCGAGCCGGCGCCTGCGATCACCAGCAACGGCCCCTGCCCTTCCGTGCCCACCGGTCCGACGCCGTGCTCGACGGCAAGGCGCTGCTGCGCGTTCAGCGCGCCGAGATAGCGGTCGGCGCCAGTGGCCGGTGGAATCGAGGGTTCGGTCAGCGTGCGCATCGATGCGGTCTCAAGCCTTGGTCCGACACCAGCGCCTTGGCCCGTTGGACGGCAGGCCACAAGGCATAGAACGTTCGTTCTAGGCCAAGCATAGCATCGGCGGCCAGAGCGCGGAGAAATTCCCGCGGCTACACATGAACTTCAGCCGCTAAGCGACGGTTACGACTGGAAATCGCTGCCTTGCCGAGGTCGCAGCCATAAACCCAGCAGCGCGATCGCGGTAAAGATCGCTCCGGCCCAGAAAGTCGGCGCCGGGCCGTAGACGGACCAGAGCCAGCCCGCCAGCGCACTCGCGACCAGCAGCGCGAAGCCGCTGACCAGGTTGAACAGGCCGAAGGCCGTGCCGCGCAGGTCGGCGGGTGCCGTCTGTGCCACCAGGGCGGCCAGCACGCCTTGCGTCAGTCCCATATGGATGCCCCAGACCGCGGTGCCCGCGAGGACGGCATCGACCGATCCGGCGTAGGCGAGGACGACGTCGGCGACGATCAGCGCAACCAGACCGCCCGATAGCAATGCGCCCTGCCTGCCCTTGTCGGCCAGCACGCCCGCCGGATACGACACCAGCGCGTAGACGATGCTCATCAGCACCATGACCAGCGGAATCCAGGCAAGCGGCATCCCGACGTTTTGCGCGCGAAGCACGAGAAATGCCTCCGAGAATCGCGCCAGCGTCATCACTGCGGCGATGGCGACGATCCACCAGTAGCGCGTCGGCAGTCGCCGGATGTCGGCCATCGCGATCGGCGTTCTCGCGGACTTGCCGTCGGCCACCTGCTCGGGCTCGCGCACGCCGAAGATCAGCAGCGCGACCGCGCCGAACGCGGGTATCGTCGCCAGCCAGAATACGGCGCGGAAATTGTCGGCGAGCCAGAGCATCGCGCCAATCGCCAGCAGCGGTCCGGCGAAAGCACCCACGGTGTCGAGCGCCTGGCGTAAGCCGTACGCCGCCCCGCGCGATTCCTTCGGGGTGATATCGGCGATCAGCGCATCGCGCGGCGCGCCGCGTATTCCCTTGCCGATGCGGTCGACGAAGCGCGCGGTGACGATCCAGCCGAGCGAGGACGCCAGCGGGAACAGCGGCTTGGTGACCGCGGCAAGCCCATAGCCCAGGACCACCAGCAGCTTGCGCTTGCGAAAGCGGTCAGAGACGTAACCGGAAAAGACCTTGGTGATCAGCGCCGTCGCCTCGGCCACGCCCTCGATGAGGCCGACGGCGAAGGTCGACGCGCCCAGCACCGTGACCATGAACAGCGGCAACAGGCTGTGGATCAGCTCGGACGAGACGTCCATCAGCATCGAGACCAGGCCCAGCGTCCAGACGCTGGCGGGGATCCGCGACAGGGCCGATTGCCTCATCGCAATGCCGTGGCGCAAGGGGGTGCCGCAGCGCGGCGACCGCACGCGCAGGCGCTCCGCTGGACACCGTGCCTCACTGTGAAAAGTCGAATGCCGCGGTGAGGTCGCCCATTTGCGCACGCGCACCCGGCAATGGCTGCAAGTCGAAGCGCCGCGTGATGAATTTGATGATGGAGGTCGTGTCGTACTGCGTGTGATCGATATAACCGTGCCGTGCGAACGGCGAAATGATCAGCGCCGGGATGCGCGTACCGGGTCCCCACCGATCGCCGGCGGGCGGCGCGACGTGATCCCAGAAACCGCCGTTCTCGTCATAGGTGACGATGATTGCCGTCTTCGCCCAAAGCGGGCTCGCCTTGATGCGCTCCAGCAGCGCCGCGATGTGCTCGTCGCCGGACAGGATGTCGGCATACCCTGGATGCTGGTTCAGCACACCCTCGGGCTTATAGAACGCTACCTGCGGGAGCTCGCCCTTGTCGATGCCGGCGACCAAGTCGCGATAGTCCTTCAGATGGAGGGCCCGGTCCGGCGTCCCCGGAGCGAAGCGCGCGAAATAGTTGAAGGGCTGATGGTGCGTGACAAAATACGGCGCGCCGTTGGCGCGCGTTGCGATGACCTTGCGCGGCGCATCGGGCGGCTGCATGCCGTCTTGCAGCGCAGCGTCCCAAGCGCCGGAGTACCACGCCCAGGACACGCCCTTGGCCGACAGCGTGTCGCCGATAGTGATGAGCGTCTGCGGCGGCAGCGTGTGCTGTGCCGGATCGGCGTACCGCGCGTCGCCATCCTTCGCCGGAGGCACGCGCGAAGGCTGGTACCGCGGCTGCGAGGTATTCACCGAATAGCCATCGGGCGTAACTTCGCCGCCGAGAAACTCGGGCGCGCCGGCGAGGACGGAGGACGGTGAGCCGGGCCGCGTCTTGAGCCAGCTGCGCTCGTCGACCTGTGCATGGAGGTTGGCGGGCGCATCGCGATCGACGGGCGTGCACGCACAGATCAGCCAGACGTGGTTCAGATACGAGCCGCCGAAGGCTCCCATGAAGAAATTGTCGGCCAGCGTGTATTGCTGCGCCCACTTCCACACCGGCAAGCTGGAGCCGTCGTAGTAGCCCATCGTCAGCGCGCCGGCGTCGCTCGCGGCGACGAAGCGATCGTTGCGGCCGCCGTCGATCTGCTCCTGATTGCGGTAGAACTCGTGGATGAGATCGCGAGTGGCTGTCGAAAGCGGCAGGTTGATCGGCGGCGCATCGATGCGATAGGGCCGATTGGGCAGAGCGCGCGGAAACGCCGGATCGGCATCCTTGCCCTTCCACACCGGCGGCAGCGTTGCGAGCGGCTGGCCGTCCCGGTCCACCTGGGTGTATTGCGCCGGCGTCGCGTTCGCGATGCCGTTGGCGCCGGGAAACAGACCGTACAGGTTGTCGAAGCTGCGATTCTCGGCGTAGATGATGACGATATGCTCGATCCGGTCGAGCCCCGTTTTGGTCGCCGCCGGCGGCGGGAACGCGCATCCGCCAAGCGTGGCCAGTGCGACCGCGAAGTAAATCCATCGTTTCGTCGTCAAGTGCATGAATGCCTCGAGGGCGGTTGATGGCTCGAGCTCATTGTCGCGGACTCAAGGGGTCCTCGGCGGCTCCCAAAGCTCCACCTTGTTTCCGTCGGGATCGATGAACCAGCCGAAGCGGCCATACTCGTGTTCCTCGATCTCGCCGACGACCTGTGCGCCGCCGGTGTGCACCTGCCCCAGCGCGCCGTCGAGATCGTCGACGATCAGGTTGAACATGAACGCGCGCCCCGACGGCGCGAAATAATCGGTGTTCGCCGGAAACGGGCTCCAGACGGTAAAGCTGTTGGGCGGCATCGTCGCGCTCCGGAACTCGATCGATGCCTTGCCGTCGCCGATGCCCAGCCATTGCGCATACCAGGCGAGCAGCTTTTCCGGATCGAGCGACTTGAAAAAGAGCCCACCCAGGCCGAGAACTTTTGCCATCGATTGCCTTTAAGCGAGTGTAACGTCGGTGCGGACGGTGCCGGCCCGTTCGTGCCGCGCGGTCAGCGCGACGCGGTCGCCTGCCCTGCCCTGAACGACCCATTCGATCTTCGCACGGTCGTCGGTCAGTTGGTAGTCGGGCCAGAACGAAACACCGGTGTGCTTGTAAGCCTTGCCTTCGAGCTGGCCGATCTCCTGCCGCCGTTTGCCGCTATA
Source organism: Betaproteobacteria bacterium (assembly GCA_003153475.1). Taxonomy (GTDB): domain Bacteria; phylum Pseudomonadota; class Gammaproteobacteria; order Burkholderiales; family Casimicrobiaceae; genus PALSA-1003. The sequence goes on from PLYT01000015.1 coordinate 17,714, forward strand.
CAGCTTCGCGCCGTCGGGCAACGCGATCTCGGCGATCAGTCCTCGGACGGCCTTGCGCTCCAGCGCCCGCTTGCTGACGTAGCTCGGCAGCCAGCCGGTATTCTGCACGACCAGTCGGACGCGCCATGTTTCGGGTCCTATCCGTTCGGCGCGCGCGTCGACGAGTTCCAACTTCGGCGACAGCAAGGCCTGCCAGATCATCCACGACGGGAAGCGCGCGACCTCCTTCTCCAGAAACGCGGGCGGCGGATTGCTGAATGCATGCAGGCGGTTCCACCCGCCGATCTCGATCGGGCCAAGCTGCGGATGGTTGAACGGCTTCCAGTCGACATGCGCGGCGCCGCCCAGCTTCTGCTCGTTCCAGCGGAACAGCGCAAGGTCGTCGGCGATCGGATGATCGCGGAACCAGTCGATGTACAGGTACTTTTCGATGCCTGCCTCGCGCATCGGCGACCAGATCTCGACGACCCATGAAAACGCGCCCAGATGGTCGAACAGCCAATCCGAGGTTCCACCGATGACCTGCTTCGGGTAGTAGCGAAATTCGTGGTAGACAGAAATTGCCGGATATCCTGTCAATTCAGTACCCTTGACGCCGATCTTCTTGTAAACCCATAAGTCCTCGGGGACCATGTCTTCGTCGGGCGAGTGATCGAACGGGCGCAGCAGCACCCCGCTCCAGGTGTGATAGCTGACGCCGCCGCCGATGTTTGGATGCGACGTGATGAACGCGACCTGCGCGCGCACCTCGGGCTCGGAGGTCGGGTACGGACCGGCGCCGAGCTGTTCAAATTCTTGGCGCCAGTGGGCCGGGTAATTTCTATTTAAATCAATGCTTTCTTTTCTCTTTTTTATCTTTAACATGAACCCGTCGTAGTCTTCCAGCGTCCCTTCGGGAAGGACGCGAAAGTAGTCGCCGCCGACTTCGGTCGGCTCGCGGCGCACCATCAGGCGAGGCTCGTCGGGGTGCGCTTTCCACACGCCGTTGCTGTCCCGCACGCGCATCTGCAGGATGCGTCCGTCGCCGTCGATGTCTTCGACGGTCAGGCCTTCGATCTCTTCTTCGTCGTGCGGGTACGGACGCGTGCTGGAGCGAATGAACCGGGGCTTGGCGGCGAGCGCCCATTCGGGGCCGTCGGGATTGACCCGGGGGCAGATGTAGAACGCGCGGGTATCGAGCACCCGCGTCACCTCCGCGTCATCACCGTAGCGCGTGAGGAGATGGTTGAGAAAATAGACGCAGGCGACCGATGCCGCCACTTCGGTCGCGTGCACGTTGCCTTCAACCCAGAACGCCGGTTTGTCGGCAGCCGGTCCGCTCGCCTGGCTGGTGACCGTCATCACCCAGATGTCGCGCCCCTCGTGGCTCTTGCCGATCGACTCGATCGATGCCAGCCGGGGAAATTCGGCGACGTACTGCTTGAGGATCGCCGTCAACTCCTCGTAACGGTAAAAGCGATCGAAGCTAACAGAAGGCATGGAAGTGAAGGTCGGCGGACAAAGCGCGAAGTGTGGCGGGCGGCGCCCCGCTACGTCAACCGATCTGGAAAACGCCAGCCCGAAAGGGCCGCTACACTAGATTCCGGCGTACCACTGGTAGCCCTGATCTTCCCAGTAGCCGCCCTTGCCGCCGGCGATGTTGGCGAAGCTGTCGACCAGCTCGATGCGCATCACATACTTGGCATGCTTGTAGCCCAGCTGGCGCTCGACGCGGAGCCTGAGCGGCGCGCCGTTCGGGACCGGCAGGCTCTTGTCGTTGAGCTCGTAGGCGAGAATGGTTTGCGGATGGTAGGCATCCTCGAAATCGATGCTTTCGTAGTACGGACTCGTGCCGTCGCTTTCCATCGGATCAGCGCAGTGAAACACGACATAGCGCGCGTTCGGCTTCGGTTGCACGGTATCAAGCAACGCCGCCAGCTTCGCACCCTTCCATTTCCCGATCGCGCTCCATCCCTCGACGCAATCGTGGCGCGTTATCTGCGTTCGATTCGGCAGCGCGCGCAGGTCGGCAAGCGACAGGCTGGCTGGCCGCTCGACCAGGCCGCCGACCTCGAGGCGGTACGCGGCGAATCCGCCCGTTGCCAGCGCCTGGTATTGTGCGCTGCGCGGCACTGAAGTGCCGTTGCTGCGAAACTGCGGAGAAAGGTCGGCGTCGCTGAATTCCTGAGCCATTGCCCGGCGCGGGATCACCAGACGTTGCCCGACCCGGGTCAGCGATTCGCCGGCATCGAGGGTCTTCTGAAACCAGGCGGTATTGGCGAGCTTGTCGCAGCCGGCGAGCACCAAGGCGCCGGCGCCGGACAGCGCGGCGAGTAAAAAACGCCGCCGCGGAGAAATTTCAACGGGATTCATCGCCAGCCTCGCCTTCGACGCGATAGCGTCCGGTGATCATCGAACGAAGATTGTTCCACAGTCCGGTGATGACGACCTCGAAGACGTGGACGAACACGAATGCGACCAGCAGCCAGGCGATGACAAAATGGATTGTCCGCGCCGATTGGCGGCCGCCGACGAGCTCGACCCAGCCCGGAATAACCGAGTCCAGTCCCGGCGACATCGCGAAACCCATCAGGATCACCAGCGGCAGGAGCACGAAGATCACCGTCAGATAGGCGAGCTTCTGCAGCACGTTGTAACGCTTCGACGCCTCGCCGATCGGATGATGGAAGCGCAAATGGTCGATGATCGAGCGTCCGATCGAGCGCCAGTCGGTGGCCGTGGGGGCGAGATCGCGCGCGAGGTGGCGGCTCCCGATCGCGTACAGGACGTAGCAGAGTCCGTTGACGAGGAATATCCAGGCAAAGAGGAAGTGCCATTGGCGCGCAAGTGACAGCCAGCGGTTGCCCGGGATCGTGAGCCACGACGGGAACGTCGCCGCGACGATCTCGCCGCTGGCATCGCGCGAGGCGCCGAACAGCCCGGTCGTGTCGAAATCGCGGCCGAGAATGCGCGTTACGCCGGTAACGTTGTCGGCGTCTTCCATCGCGCCGATCTCCAGGACCGGCGGGCGTGACGAGTAAGACGACTGCCCCCAGTACAGCGCCGGATGCGCGCTGAAAATGTTGAGGCCGCTCATCAGGAGCACCGTCAGCGCGATCACGTTGATCCAGTGCATGATGCGCACGGCCACTGTGTGCCGGTAGTAGAGATACGACGAAGGCGCGGCGCGCACCGTATCGGCTGTCGACATGACGGATACTCCGAAGGCTGCCGTCGGGCAGCTGCAGCACTCGATTCTAATGCAGCGTCGCATCCTGCGTCGGGTGCGCTCGCCACCGGCGGCGCAGCCGCGATGAGAGCGCGGGCGGAGCACCGACGGCGTGCAGTCACGGCCGCCGCGCGATGCCCATAGAATTGGATTGCGCGGCAGCGCGAAGTTCCCGCCGGCACGTCGATTGCTTCGTAGTCTTCACCCAGACGGGGCGGCGTTCTCCGTGACCATCTCTCCTCGCCGGCGCCGTCCCGTTCTGGCACCTCCCGCGCAGCGACGTTGCGCCCATCCGCCTTCAAATACAACGATTTTTTGAATTCCGGGCCGGTCGCATCACCGCCTCGAGCGGGCTCGCGTGGTGTCGTGCGCCGTTACCCACGCCGCGGTCATGGTGACGGCCATCGTCAAATCTTGCCGGCCGTCGTCGCTAGCCGCGGCGCCGTGGCTTGTCGTCGCTATCGTCCCTGGGAGCGCGCGAGCGCTTGCGGATATTTTCGACGATCGTGACCGGAGCATCGGTCGAGCGCATGTCCGAGCGCGACGTGACGGTCTCCGGTGCGTCGTGACGTCGGCCCCGCGAACGCTCCCTTTGCCGCCGCAACAACTCCCGCTGTCGCCGTGCCTTATTGATGACATGGCGGGCAGCCAGCCACGCCAGCGTCAGCACTGCAATCAGAGGTAGTCCGTAGATTAGATCCATTGGGCGCTAGGCGCTGGCGATACGAGAGTCGGCTGGGAAGGGTCCGCGGATTCCGGAAGCAGAAGATACAGCACCGGGCCGGGGCGGCACCAGTTCCCTGGCCGGGTCGTGTCTACGCCGCGTCCGGACTTTGACCCACGCCGCGTTGCGGGTGCATCATCGAATACTGGGCGCATACCGGACCGTGGAGGTGGGCGCCGTTCCCGCGAACGAGGAGCCATCATGGCAAATGCAGAAAATGCGGTGCCCGCCGCGTCCGGTAGCGGCTGGCAGGTCGTCTGGGGCGTTCTGCTGATAGCGGCCGGCGTCCTCGCGGTATTGATGCCCGGCGTGGCGGCGCTGGCAACCGCGCTGATCTTCGCCTGGGTGCTGATCTTCGGTGGCGGTTTCGAGATCGTATACGCCGTCCAGACACGCGCCAGGCACGGCTTCGGGTGGAAACTCGCCTCCGGGGTTCTGACGCTGGTGCTCGGTATTGCGATCCTGGTGGTCCCGGTCGCCGGCGTCGCATCGCTGGCGCTGATGGTCGGCGCGTTCCTGTTTGCAGGCGGCGTCACTCGAACGATGCTGGCTTTCCGGCTGAAACCGCAGTCGGGCTGGGGCTGGGTACTGTTAGACGGGCTGGTGTCGATCGCCGTGGCGATATTGATCGCCATCGGATGGCCGCAGAGCTCGCTGGCGTTCATCGGGCTGCTGACCGGATTTTCGCTGATCGCGACAGGCGTATGGCGCATCATCCTTCGCAAGCACCCGCTGGCGTAATGGGACCGCGCGCGGCTGCAAAGCAGAACGGCGCCGTGACGTCTCACTTGCCGAGCATGTAAAGCTGCCACAGGTCCTTGTGGCTCATATGGAGCACCGGGTGCATCGCGATCAAGCCGGTGCGGCCGATACTTCGCTCCAGGTACCGCATCTCGTCGAACTTGGCTCGAGTCTCGTCGTCGACGCCCACCTCGAAGCCGTTTTCGCGCATCATCAGGACGCCCTTGGCGCGGAGCGCGAGCTCCGTATAGAGACGCAGGAAGCAAAGGATGTCGGCGAGAACCGCGCCTTTGAACTTGTCCTTCAGCGTGTGCAGGTATTGCCCTACCGGCGAAGCGGAGAGGCGGCCGGAGTTGATCAGCTCCAGCATTTCGGTATCGGCGTCGAAACCACGGCCCAGCCAGTTGCCCACGGCCTTGGTGCTGCGCTCGAATACGAAATAGAACAGCGGCGGCATTACGATCAGCATCACCAGCGTGGAAAACTGCGGCGGCAGAAACAGGTGGTTGTACGCCGCATGCAGTGCCACGGCGAGCGCGAAGCCCGGCAGGAATGACCACAGGTTGGCGCGCTGCGTGCGCTCGAGGCCCGACAGGCTCATCACCGCGAAGATCGCCGTGGCGCCGCCGTGCATGATCGCGGTGCCGAAGCCGCGCACTATCCAGGTCCCCATGCCGGCATCCGGCACCTGGTCCAGGTAATAGAGGTTCTCGATGACCGCAAAGCCCGAGCCGACGGCAAAGCCGAAGATTGCCGCATCGACCAGGAATCCGACGCGATGGAAGCGGATCAGCGCGACGATGACCAGTCCCTTGAGCAGCTCCTCGACGACGGGCCCGACATAACGCGTATAGGTGGCGAGCTCGATGCCGAGCCGGCCGAGCAGCCAGGCATTGAGGAAGAAGCCGACGCCGGCCACGACGGCGCCGCATACGACGACGGCGATCACCGTCTGCAGCTTCACCAGCTTGTAGCTGTCGAGGTATAGCAGCGCTGCCAGGAAGCAGAGCACTGGAAGCAGGGCCACCAGCGCGGGCAGGATCAGCTTGGCCGACATCGAGCGGGCAGACCCTTACATGATCTTCAGCGAGACCATCCACTCGGAGTCAGTCCGCCGGCCGCCTTGATATCCGAGCGCATAGCCGACCGACAAGGTCATGTCGTACCAGTGCAGGACGCTGACGTGAAGGTCGGCTTGCGCTCCCACAGTTTGGTAGTCCTTCCGCACCGCAGCGTGACCCGGGTCCGCCCATAGGCCTCCGACGAAGACGGCCGGGCGCAGCGAGTTGAGATAGAACCCCGGCGTACCCGCCGATTCGAAGACGACCGGCGGCAGATTCCACTCCACCAATTCGCGCACGAAACTAAGAGCGCTGACTTGGTCGATGCCGAATCCCGGTAATGAATAGTACTCGCGATAGCGCTTCACGTTGCCGTCGTCGATGTAGTTATTCCCGAAACCGCCGAAGTAGAAATTCGAGACGGGGTTGTCGCGATCGCCGCTGGCGCCGCCTGCAGCGGTACGAAACCAGACGGACGAATGCGCCATGGGAAGAGGAAAGCCGACGTCCACGTTCCCGTACAGCTGCGGGATTACCTGCCCGGCGACCCCGTTGGTATCGAGCTCCAGCGCCGCGAGCACGCCCTTTTCATCATCTACAGCACCGAGCGAGCGGCGGACATCGACGTAGTGCAGCGCGAGTTTGCCGATTGCCAGCCGGCTGACCGTGGTCTGCACGTTCTGCGCGTTCGGCAGGGTGTCGAGCTTGCCGTAGTACTCCAGATCAGCGCTCAACGTCAGCTTGCGGGGCTCGTCGTTGACTACCTCCCAGTCGTGCCCGAATTTGGCCGCGTAGCCCCTGCGGCTGCGCTTGGTGGGGCCGAACAAGTCGTAGAAATCCGGTCTGTTCCATGACAGTTCGCCGCGCCAGAATTGGTAGCGGCCGGTGATGTCCGCGTGGCCGCGCTCATCGGTGGGCAGTTTGGTTCCCGGCGTATAAGCGGCGGTGATGCCCACGTGGGCGAACTGAAGTGGATCATCAAAGTTGATGTGATATCCGATCGCGGCGGTGTTCTTGTAGCCCTGCACCACCGGATAGGCGTTCGCGAGCTCGAGGCTGCGCCAGGGCACATACGGACCTTTGGGGGTCACGAGCTTGGTGTCATCGACGGTGCTGGGGGACGCCACCTGCCACGTCTTGACCACCGGGTACTTTTCGGCGAGCTCGGCGCCGAGGAACTTGATCGCGCTCAAGTCCGTGGTCGGGCGAGGTTCGATGATCGCCGGCACAAAGCCGTCCCCGGTATAGGTCAATACGACCAGGCGGCCGTCGGCAAGCGGCACCGGCCGGAAAAATCCGGTTTCCGCGTTCGAAACCGCTTCGACCGCGCCCGTCGCGACCTCGTAGCGGAAGATGTTGGACACGCCGGTGTAATAGCTGCTTCCGTACAGATAACGCCCGTCCTTGGAGAAGGTGAAGCTTTCCGGCACCGACTGGCCGAAACGAAACTCGGACACAGGTCTGAGGTCCCCGTTCAAGACCTTCTGAAGCTCCCACACGCGCAGGAACTGGTCGCCGTTGACTTCGGCCACCGAGCCGGAAAGCAGTCGCCCGTCGGGCGAAATATCGAGGTCGTAGGGAACGACGCCGTAGGGAAACGTGTGCACCGCGTACCAGGTGTCGTACGGCTGCGGAATGCGGACAAGCGTTGCCAGACCGTCGGCGTGGCGCACGCCGATCAGCGAATGGTCAACCGGGTTGACGACGATCTCGCCGACCCGCCCATTTTCGATCAGCATCCGTTCGACGCCGGACCGCACATCGACCGCCATCAGGTCGCGAAACGAAAGGAAACCCTGGTTGTCGTTGGTATAAAACGCGGTCCCGGTGCCTGGGTCATAGGCAAACGACGTGACTCGGTAGAGCATCGCCCGCTTGATGTCGGCGAGTCGTCGGACGCTGCCGTCGCGGGTGTTCAGGGCGCCGACGTACTCGACCGTGCCCGGGTAACGGAAGCCGCCGTATAGCGTGCCCGTCGCCTCGTCGTAATAGGTGCGCGAAACCGACCCGACCGGGCTCCCCGAGAGATTGCGCTGCGGCGTGATCGGGAACTTGCGAACCTCGGCGAGATTCGCGTGCTGGAACTCGCGTTCGAAAGCGATCCAGTCCTGCCATGCCTGCTCGATCGGAATGCCGAACACCTGCTGGAAGCGGTCCGCCCAGTAGCGTTCGCTGCCTTCGTCCCGCCGATACCAGGCGACGACCTTTTCCGGTGAGTAGGTGTATGCGAGATAGGTAAAGAAGCGCGTGCCGTACAGATAGGCATTCGCTCCGATTTGAAAGTCGACCTGCACACCGCGCGAAGCGAGCCCCAACGGATCGTAGAAATGTGAGTCATCCCGCACCATCGAACGGAATACCATTTCGTCGTAGCCGCCCTGCGCGCGGCCCAGCCCGCCACTCATCCAGGTCTCCATGAACACGGCACCACCTTCCAGGTACCAGCGAGGTGCCGTGAAGCGCGGGAGCGTCAGGAAGCTGTAAACCAGCGATTCGGGGTTCTGCCCCTGGGCCGCGACTTTGCCGAGGAAGAATCGCCGCCATCGGCGATCCTCCTCGGATGAAATATCGTTCGATGCGACGTGAACCAGCTCGTGGTTCATCATCATGTACATGCGCTCGCTTGCCGGGAACGTTTCGAACGCCTGCGACAGCGGCTCAACCTCGAGCAGGAGCAGGCTGTGCGGCGCGGCATACGCGCCGCCGCTGCCGTAGTCCGCCAGATCCCGGAGCTGCACGATGACGGGTTCGTACGGCACCCAGCCGAACGTTCGCCGTTGCCACGCGAGCGAGTTGGTGAACGTGCGCACCGCGTGCGGAACGAGATAGCTTAGAGAATCGGGGTAAAAGAGCCTGAGATCCGGCGTGTCGACTTCCGATATACCGACAGGACTCTCGTCGGCAATGGCCGCAACCGGCAGCAACGCCAGCAGCAGGCACAAGATGCGATCGCGCACGTGATCCTCCCGAAATCAAGCCGCAGCGACTGGCGAGCATACGGGGTCGCCGGCAAAAAGAAAACCGCCGGCACTTGGCCGGCGGTTTCATGGTTTGACTGCGCGCTGTTAGTTGCTGTTGGTCGATTGTCCGGTCGATTGGCCCGTTGACTGCCCGGTCGACTGACCCGTGGATTGGCCCGTCGATTGCCCGGTTGATTGACCCGTCGATTGTCCGGTCGATTGACCCGTCGATTGTCCGGTCGATTGCCCGGTTGATTGACCCGTCGATTGTCCAGTCGATTGGCCCGTGGATTGACCCGTCGATTGTCCGGTCGATTGACCCGTCGATTGACCCGTTGACTGCCCGGTCGACTGACCCGTGGATTGGCCAGTGGATTGCCCGGTCGATTGGCCAGTGGATTGACCCGTCGCTTGGCCGGTCGATTGGCCAGTGGATTGACCCGTCGCTTGGCCGGTCGATTGACCCGTCGCCTGGCCAATCCCGTCTCCCGCCGAATTCACCGACGTTGTTTGCGTTCCGCCCTGAGTCCCGAGCTTGACATCGTCAGCGTTGATCTGCGTTGCGCGGTACCGCTGCGCCGGAACGATCGTGCCGCTTACGTCCTTGCCGCCCGGCGGGAAGTCCACATACTGCAGGACGAGAACAACGGCCACGGCGGTGATGCCGGCGCCGATCCATACCGTACGTTTGCCGATAAAGCCGCTCTTTTGCTCGTTCATCTGCTCACCCCTTAGTTGTGGCCCCAGTTGGGATACCTGATGGACCCTTGCCGAACGCCCCAGGCTCGTGCCCCGGGATCCCATCGAAACTTGGCTAATTACACGCGACCGCGACAAAAGTTGGCGCAACCGCTGCCGACCGACCGGGCGGTGTGGCATTGAAGCCATGACCGCGGCCACCAGTCCTTCGGGCGGAAATGCCTTTGGCACGCGGCGAAATCCTTCGAACAGCCATTTAAGGTCGTCGAATCGCTCGCGGGCCGCGGGGTCGGCCGCCAGTTGGCGGTCGAGCTCGCGTGCCTCGGCCGGCATCGCTTCACCGTCGAGCACCGCATGCATCAGTCGGTCGAGCTCGGGAATATTCATATCGATTATCGCAGGTCTTTCAGCAATTCGCGGAGGCGGTGCCTGGCTTCGAACAGTCGGGATTTCACCGTCTTTTCGTCAAGGCCGAGGATCTCCCCGATCTCCTGGTAGCTGCATTCCGAAAAGTGCCGCAAGCTCAGCACCATCCGGTCGTTGGTCGGCATGCTCATCAACGCGCTCTGGATTCGTCGCGAAACCTGCGCTTCGCTGAGAATCCATTCCGGGCTTGCAGTGTCCAGGCCCGGCAGGTCGATCTCGTCACCGAGTTCGTCCTCCCGCCCATTTCGGCGAAGCAGATTGAGCGACTCGTTGACCGCAATCCGATAGATCCAGCTGAAGAACTTGAACCGAGGATCATATTCGTCCAGCCGCTCCGCAACCTTGAGGAACACGACCTGCGTGATGTCGTTGGCGTCCTCGGCCTTGCGCAGGATCCAGAACGCCGCGTTGTAGATGGGCCGCTGATACCGGATCACCAACTCGGTGAATGCCGCCCGATCGCCTTTTCGGCAGCGCTCGACCAACGCCAAGTCTGGGTCGTTGTCCACAATTACACGCGAAGGCCGGAAAAGTTGGGACCGATCAGGGGGCGGGTTCGATTTCGAAGATCTGATCGAAGCCCGAGTACTCGAATATGTCCCGCAGGTGCCGGTTGACGCCGGACAGCCGGAGCTTGCCGTCTGATGCCAGCAGGCGTTTCTGGGTTTTCAACAGGACCCCGAGGCCGGCACTGGAGATGTACTCCAGTCCGGTGCAGTCCAACGTCACTTTGCCCTGGACCTGGTCCAGAAAAGCCTGCGCGGCCGCAGACTGGGCGGCATCCAGCCGCCCAGCAATGACGACAACGTCATTCGGGCCGAAATCAATCGCGAGCATGCGTATCCCCTGTGTTCGCCGCTCCCCCGGGGGCAGGCCGCCCGGCCCGGGTCTTGCGGAACTTGGTCCGGCTCTGCCGTGACTCCGTTGAATACTCGTATTCGATGCAATCCACCAGCCGCCGGATGAGATGCAACCCCAGGCCTCCGGGCTTGCGCTGCTCGATCGGCAGCTCGATGTCTGCGTCAGGCGCCTGCGTGACGTCGAATGGTTCTACATCATAATCGGTCAGCGTCACTTCCACGCCGCCATCGACCTTCGCCAGATCGATGCGCACCGCCGCACGGCTCATGGTGCTGTATTTGACCATGTTCGTGAACAACTCTTCTACTGCCAGATCGACGACAGGCAAGAGCTCCGGGTCGATCGCCTCGCGAACGAACACTTCCGAGGTGAATGCAAAGATGTTTTCGATCGAGTCGAAACTGCGCTCGAACGACCGGTGGACGGCGCTCGCCGCCGCCGCGCGCTTGACCAGCACGACCGTTATGTCGTCATCCTGGGGTGCGCCGTCGGCGAATGCCCCAACTTCGTGCAGCAGGACCGCCGAAAGCTCGGCCATCGACTTGCCATGGTGCGACCGCACGATCTGTTCGACCCGCGACTCCCCGAACTGCTCGCCGCCGGCGTCGCGGTACTCGTAGATGCCATCCGAGAGCAGCAGCAGGATATCGCCCGGCTGCATGGCCAGTGTCACTACCGGTCGAAGCGTCGACAGGTGCATCGCGCCCAGCGGGAAGCTGGTCGGTTTGTACCGCACGCACGCGCCGAGCGCCGCCTGGAAATGAAGAATCGGCCCCTGCCCTCCGCTGTGAAAGCGCATCGTATGCGTGCCGGCATCCAGAATCCCCACAAAGGCCGTGATAAAGCGGTCGCTGGCGAGCGTGTCGGCCAGCTGATTGTTGACCTCCCTGAATGCGGTCTCGAGATCGGAGCCCAGGCGGAACGCCATGCGCAGCATCGCCTGCATCTGCGTCACCGAAAGCGCCGGGGCGATGCCATGCCCGGTGGCATCGCCCAGCACCGCCAGCAAGCCCTGGTCGAGCAGCGCCAGGTCGAAAGTGTCCCCCCCGGTGAGCTCGGCCGGCTTGAACGTGCCGTAAACATCATAGCCGGGCAGCGTGGGCATGCTGGAGGGCAAGGTGCTCATCTGGACGACGCGCGCCATCTCCAGTTCCTGGCGCATTTTCTCGCCTTCGATGACGGCCTCGGTCATGCGCACGCGCTGCAGGGCGACCGCGCACTGGGCCGCCAGCGCGGTGGCGAGCGCTTCGTCGTGTCCGTCGAAAACGCCGCCGCCGGCCTTGTTCAATACCTGCATGACGCCCACCAGGATGTCCTTGTGATCCACCAGCGGCAACGTGAGCATGCAGCGCGTCCGATAACCGGAACTCTTGTCGACGCCCGGGTCGAACCGCGAGTCGGCATAACAGTCGGGAACGTTGATGATCTGACGGCTTCGGGCGCAGGCGCCTACCAGGCCGGCCCCTGCCGGCACGCGGACGGGGCGGATGCCGGTGGCGACTTCCAGAACCAGTTCGTCGGCTGCGGGGTCATACAACCAGACCGAGCCGCGGTCGGCATTGAGCACCTGCTTGGCGGCGCTGACGACCTCGGCCAGCATGGTCATCAGGTCGAACGGGGCAGCCAGAGCGCTGGTGACGCCGAGTATCGTCTCGAGATCGCGCGCCGAATGACGGCGCTGTGGGGGCCGCGCGCTCATGGCGACAGAATGTAACAGAGCGGGACCTATCCTGCCGCCAGAAACCGGCAAGCTAGCGCCGGGCGTTCCTAGGCGCTGACGGCAGCCTCGGATTCCGTTGCTTGCGAGCGCCGGTCGATCAGCCGCGCCATCGCGCGATCGAACAGCGACACCGCCTCGATCGCCAGCGTGGCGCATCCGATGCGGAAGGGCTCGGCAAGGCTCTCCGGCGCGTGGACAAAGGCCGTCGACCCATCGCGGTAGCTGAAAAGCAGCCGCTTGCGCTGCGGAGCGCGCCAGGCGAGCCTCGCCAGCACCGGCGCCCGGCCGCCCTCGACCGAGAGCTGTCGCTCCCAGGCCAGACTCTCCGACCCCTGATCGAGATCGATGGCGGTCAGGCGCTCGACGCAATCGTTGTCGAGAAAGGCCCGGATTTCCGGCGTTACGGTCCGTCCGGCGAGGCGCGCTTCGATCGCCGTGACGGCTTCGTCACGGGCAGCAGCGGCTTCGTCCTGCGCGATCAGCAGCGGCACGGCCTTGGCGAGCTCTTGATTGCAACTCGCGCGCTCGGCGTCCAGGAAGGCATCGAGCTCATGCTTGGCGGTTTCGAAAATGCCCAGATCGTCGACAAACTCGTCGCGAATCATCTCGGCAAGGCTGCCGGCGAGTTCGATCAGCGTGCGATCGTGAGCGTCGTCGGGCTTCAAGTCGACCGATGCGGCAGCCAGCGTGTCGAAGAAGCGCCGCGTCGGATGTTGTGCATCGTAGAGTACCCGGCGGTCGATGATGGCCGCCTTCAGAAGCGGGGTCTGCAAGCGGCTGAATACCGACTTGATCTCATCGGGTATGTACGGGTCATCGAAAACATAGTCGAGGACGCCGCCGACGATGTCGATGGTCGCAGGATTGGAGCGCCCGCCGCGTTGCCGTCCAGCATCTGCACCAGCGTGTCGAACAGGGCTTGGCTGCCGAGCGGCTCCGGCTCGCGACTGCCGCGGCGAGCGCGAGCCCGAACGCGCAGCGTCGGCAGAACGTCTCGATCCTGCAGCAACAGGTTAAGCTCGCGATGCAGTTCGCCCACCTGGGGTGTGGTCGCACGAATCAGGCGCTCCATGATCGGACGCCACAAGTCGCCCTGGGGCCACAGCTCGCGGCAGGTGCTGCCGAAGGCATCGCAGACGTAATCGGCGCTCCAAGGATTGTCGAAGGGACTCCCGGTCGGCGCCTCGCGCAACACCATGCGCACGCGAAAATCGAGCGAGAAGGCCTCGTCGAGCGTCACCTCGCGCATCGCCTGCACCGCGCCGCTCAGCGAGACCTGGGCGCGATGGTCTCCGTGATCGACGATCGCGAGCTCGAAGGTATTTTTCTTTCGCTGACCGCGCAGGCTCGGCGTGCCTTCACGGCGGCGCTGGAATGCCTCGTCGAAATGGGCCTTGAAACGCGGCACCACCATCGGCCGCTTGTTTGCCACGGCGTGAGCGAGCTCGTGGACGAGCTCGCTCGTCGAGAGCGATGATCCGAGCTCGTCGTCGTTTCCCGGGCTCAGCGCCTGCAGGCGCTCGATCGCTCGCCAGATCGCGGCGTCGAAGCGCTTGTGCGTCAACACCAGGCATTCGCGCAACAGGCCTTCGCTTTCCGCCGGACCGATGTCGCGCGTGCCTTCTACATTCACGACCAGTCGGTCGCGCTCGGTCCGCTCATGGATGGTGTCAGTGCTCATGTTGACTCCGCACGAGCTCCCGCGCCGCATCGCGCGGCGGGCATGCCGAAAAAAGCGTGGCAGGGCCGCTTTTTATTGAATCGTTGGATATCCCTGGGTAGGCCTGAGCATACGCGCCCAATTCATTTTCAGTATGCAACCGTACCAATTGCTCCCGTCCTCGCGCCGCACACGTCACATCGGCGTCATCGAGACCGGGCAAGATCGACCACGCAAGAGTCGCGGGGTCGCGAATGGCCGTTCATGCCGAAGGTTACTGCTGGGTTATGGAGCAGCTCGGGGAGAAGCAGGACTTCGAGTCGGAGCTCAGTCGGCGCGGCTTCCGTCACGAACATTTTACGCTCCGGGTCCGCCGCGCAAGGCCCGCGGGCTCGGTCGACGAATGGACGGCCAGCTACGTCGTCTGCGTCATCGACCTGCGAACGTCGCGGTCGAACGTCTATTGGGGTGGACCGCGCTGGCGCTGGGTCGAGCAGTTCTCGGCCGACCTGGCGGCGGGCTTCTTCGGCGAGCCGACGATCTTTCGCGCGGTCCCGCTGACGTGGCGCAGCCGAGCCAGCGCCTAGCGCTTCGCTTTATCGGCCCGGCGTCGCGTCCGGC
>PLYT01000092.1 GCA_003153475.1 Betaproteobacteria bacterium
AAATCTGCAGCATTAACAGTGGGCGCTGTCCGCGCTCCCGCATTCGACGACGGCCGCAACTTCGAGATTGCCAGCGAGGCCGGGCGCGGTCGCATTCGCGGATGCTACGATGAGACGACCGCGATCTTTGCCGATCTGCACCAAGATCTTCGGATGGAACACGCCCGCGGCGCGAGCTTTGGCGACGAGATACCCGACGCCGGCGGATTTCGGCGGCCGCTCTGTCTCGGCGAGCGCAAGCGACAGCATACCGGAATCGCAGACCAGGACTACGTTGCGGCAGCCCGCGTTCCGGAAGCGGGCGAGCGCGATCGATTCGAAGGCGTCGAATTCGACGCCGAACGTCGTCATGACGGCGGTATGGAAACCCGGAGCCTGGAAGGCTTCGTACAGCTTCATGCCGCCCTCACCAACCGCTGACCACGGCTCGTCAGGCCGTCGCCGTCCACAAGGTGGATGTCCTTCAGGAAGGTGAGCATCGGCGCAAGCCGCGGGTTGGTGAACACGGGCCCGTCCTTCGCGCGGAGGCGCATCCTGCCGTCCTCGTTCTCAACCAGGAACGTGTAGTCGCGCTGGTACTGGAGCTTCCGCATCGCTACCCAGAGGTGACGATCGAGGACCCGCTCCCGGAACACACGCCGCAGGAGATCGCNNACGCCAATTCGACCGGGAGCGAGCGGGCTGCGTCACCCGCCCTCCCTAGGGCATGCTGCTTGGCCAGGAACGCGCGTTCCGGGTTGCACCGCCTGAAGAGCACCGCCAGCAACTCGACTGCGGCCTGCGCGCTCCGGAGCGGCGCGCGTTCGGCGCCGGTGCCGGCAGTCATCACTTCCTCGGATAGCGCCAATTCGGACGTAGGTTCGTCTTCCGATAGGACGTTGCGCGCCGCCGGCAGGTCCGCCACCAGCCGTCGCCACGTGTTCGGCCATCCCGCATCGTCCAACTCAAGCGCATCAACGGCCGCGTCCGCGAGCTGGCCCGCACCAAGACCGACCGGATGGTCTTCGAGGACGTCGAGAAGCCATTTGAGGAAGGCTTCGTAGGCCGTCCGCCCGAGATCGCCGGCGTGGTATGCCCACCATCGACGGCGGTGATCCGAAAGCTGAGCCTCCGGTATTTCGAACGGCTCGCCGTCCCTATCGGCACCTGCATACAGAATCCATCGGACGTCTTCCGGTGTAGGCTCGGATTCAACCCGTTCCGCAATTCTCAATGCCAGGATGAGGGTCTTGCGCCGTGCGACGTCGCGGTCGGTTGGCTTTTCGATCTCCGCGAAGAGCATGCGCTCATAGGCGGAGCGCTCGTTGCCCTGGGGATGAATGGCCGAAGGCAGCATCCGCGAGAAGTCCCCCAGCGCATTGAGCGACACGCTGCCGGCCTTCACGGTCCGAAGAAACTTAGCAGCCGCATCCGCCGCAGCGCGCTCGAATTCGTCGGCAAGAACGTCGCCGATCTCATCCGTGGGTACGCGCGTGTCGTGCGTCTCGGCCTTGCCCAGCACTCCCGTCTCGACGAGCTGACTTTCGTACGCGGCGCCGAACGCTCCCCAGGACTGCTGCAAGTACGGCTTCTCTTCGCCATCCGGGTCGGCATGCGCTGCGAAGTCGATCGTCGCTTTCCGGCCCATGTCTGCAAGCTTACGTCGTGCCCAACGAAGACCGGAGACGCCCGGCTCGCGTTCGCCGTCGGTTTCCTTTTTGGCCGCCGCGAGCGCGTAGAGCGCTTCGGCCCGTCGGACCGTCTTCTTCCAGGCCTCGTTGTCCGTGTCGCCTACTTCGGCCGCATAATGCCGGCTGAGCCACGGATAGAATCCGTAGTATCTCGTTCTGAGCGTCACGTTGCTGATGCCGGGAACGAGTTCTTGATAGAGGCGAACACTCGCCGCCTGAAACCCGAGAGGATCGAGCCCGGACTTCTGCTGGACTTCGGTCCACTCGGGGACGGCTACAAAACCATCCATGTGAAGCCCCCCCCAGTCACGATAGCATTGTTTCACAGCCTGAGCGCGCCGCATCATTGCCCGAGCGCGCGCAGCATTTCGTTCCTTAACCGAGGCAGGGACCCCCTTAATTGGGACAAGCGTTCCTTGGATCTTCGGCGTGACCCATCGCTCGGAAATTTTCTCGTCAGCATTGGGTCCGTCAGTCGCACCAGACGATCTTGCCCGACCGCACCCAGAAATGCGATCTGCATCCTTCGCGCAGCCAGACCGACGGATGCAAGGACACATGGCCGCGCGGATTGACCGCAAGGTCCCAGCGCGGTTTCACCGCCTTAAGCAGCATCATCTCCAAGCGCTGACCGCAGCCGCACGGGCACCGCAAGCCAACGGACCAGTCTTCATCGCCGTCGCGAGCCACGACGAGATTCCAGAGTGGCAGCTTTTCGGGCAGCATGTCGCCTTGAACGATCCTGAGGGAACGTCGCGGCATAACAGCCGCGACGATCCGTCGCCACCAGAGCGGCCTCCGTTTCATGCGACCCTCCGGCGCCGCGTGAGCGCGGGTAACCCGAGCAGCGGATCGGTCACGCCCACAGCCACGGGAAATCGATCCCCGGCCTTGAACTGACTCTCGGCAAACGTATCTTCGTCGCCTTCCGCCAGCATGAAGATTGATCGCGCCCGCGCTTCGTTCGGAAACTGCCGGAACGAGAACATCCGCGCGAGGAACTCGATGACGCACGCCGAAGCAGCGCGCATATTCAGCGCGATCACTCCGGGCGCTTCATCGGCCACGCCCCGCAGATATCCGTCGGCGATCTTCTGCGCCAGCGCATGCGGCGCGGCGCGCGCGAGGTATTCCGTCTCTAGCAGCGCGGCATCGTAAACGCCGCGATCCATCAGGCACGATCCGCCGGGGTAAACGTAATCCACGCGTCCATAGACTTCGGCGATACGGCGGCCTCCGGCCGACGATGCCTCTGTGGGTATGGCGACGCCGACATCGAACAGCGGCATCGCAAAGTAGGCGCTCAGCCGATCCGCGATGTGGCGGCCCTCGGCGGTATCGACGCAGGACAAAAGCACGTCGGCCTCGGATGCGGCCAAAATCGCCTCAGGCGTTGCGATTGAACGGGGCGACGGCAAAACTTCGCAGTCCGGCCGGTAGCGGCGGATCGCGGCAGCAAACATCTCGACTTTATAAGCGCCGATATCAGCGAGCGACGCGTTCAGAATGCGGTTGAGGTTACGCTCCTCCAGCTTGTCGAAATCAATGAGAATGATTTCGCCGACGCCTAAACGAGCCAGTTGTTCAGCCACAATCGAGCCCGTTCCCGACACGCCGATCACGCAAACGCTCATCCGCCCGAGCCAGGCGCGCATCTCGCCCGTGAAGGCCATCGGCGGGAGCATGGGACCGGCCGCCGTCGCACCGTCGTTCCACCATGACTGAAGATCCGGGCCGACGGTCGTAACGAGATCGACCGGCGTCGCGGCATGATCGCTCTCATAGACGCGGGCGCGCACGGCGCCGCTCGGGATCATGATGGCCGAGCCGGCCATCCGATCCGTCCCGTGCCGCAGGGCGCTCATCAAAGTGCGGTCGCTTTCGTCGTCGGCGCTGGAAAACGCGTACAGTCCGCCAGGATGCGAATGCACGGCAATCACCACATCGCCACGCAAGGCCGCATGGTCGATGGCCGCCTCCACATACTCGCCGGGCCAGGTGATGAAATCACGCGTCCGGGCGCAACGCTCATGCGGCACGGCGATGATTTCGCGGCCGAGCAACTTCTCCCGGCGTTCGCCAACCTCTGCGCACAGCAACAGAGCGGCGGCTTCCAAGCC
>PLYT01000018.1:0-36349 GCA_003153475.1 Betaproteobacteria bacterium
TTCGGCGCCGACATTTTCTTCGACGATCAGCGCACGCACATCGAGTCCGCGGCCAAGCACGTCGCCACCGGCCACGTGCCGCACGGCATTCTCAACGAGGGTTAGGGTCGCAGCCGCGCGGTGCGTTAGACGATGCGGCCGAAAAACGGATATTGCGGATCGTTGTAGCCGGGAGTCGACGGATGCCCGGGCGTTACCAGCGAATCGATCAGTTTTTCGTCGTCGTCGTCGAGCGCCTTGTCGGCTGCGCTCAGGTAGTCCTCCCATTGCTCGATCGTGCGCGGTCCGCAGACGACCGAGCTGATGATGCGGTTGGCGAGCACCCAGGCGAGCGCGAATTGCGTGGCGGTCAGGCCCTTGGTCGCCGCGTGCGCCTTGATCGTCTGCGCCATCGCGATCGACTCGTCGCGGAATTCGGTCTCCATGATCCGTCGGTCCTTGCGCGCGACGCGCGAGTCGGGAGGCGGCGCTGCGCCCGGCGCGTATTTGCCGGTGAGGACGCCGCGCGCCAACGGGCTGTAGGGCACGACGCCGATGCCGTAGTAGTCGCACGCCGGCAGGATCTCGACTTCCGGCATCCGGTTCATCGCGTTGTAGTAGGGCTGACAGACGACCGGCTGCGGCACGCCGAGCTCGGCGCATACGGCGACAACCTCGGCGATGCGCCAGCCGCGATAGTTGGAGACACCGAAATAGCGGATCTTGCCGGCCTGCAACAATGCGCCTATTGCCTCGATCGTCTCGACCAGCGGCGTGTCGGTATCGTCCTTGTGCAAATAATAGATGTCGATATAGTCGGTGCCGAGGCGTTTCAGGCTGTCGTCGCAGGCGTGCATGATCCAGCGTTTCGAAAGGCCGCCGTCGTACGGCGACTTGGTCATCACGTTGCCGACCTTGGTGGCGAGTATCCACCGGCGCCGATTGGCAGCGATCGCCGGACCGACAATCGTTTCCGACGCGCCGTTGGCGTAGACGTCGGCGGTGTCGATGAAGTTGACGCCGGCGTCCAGGGCGGAGTCGATGATGCGCTGCGCGACACCGGCGTCGGTGCGGTCGCCGAACATCATCGTGCCGAGGCACAGCACCGATACTTCGAGGCCGCTGTCGCCGAGACGGCGGAATTCCATGATTGACTCCGGAGTGGAAATGCTCGCCACTATCGTGCAGCAAAGGTCCCGCTCCTGCAACTTGGGCGCGAGCACGGTATAATTCGCGCCTCCCTCCGCAGCAACTTTCGCTTCCCATGCATGTTTTTTTCGAGGACGACGGCGCGTTCAAGGCCGCCACCGTCCTCGCCGATAACGATACGTCGCTGCAGGTCGAGACGGCATCGGGCAAGCGGATGAAGATCAAGGCGGCGAACGTGCTGCTTCGATTCGCCGATCCTGCCCCTGCGGCGCTGCTGGCCGAGGCGCATGCGCTGGCCGACGACATCGACCCGGCATTTCTTTGGGAAGCCAGCGGCGGTGGCGAGTTCGCGTTCGTCGATCTTGCCGCCGAGTATTTCGGCCGCGCGCCGCAGCCGGGCGAAGCCGCGTCGCTCGCATTCTGCCTGCACGGCTCGCCTATGTATTTCTACAAAAAGGGCAAGGGGCGCTACAAGGCGGCGCCGCCCGAGGCACTGAAGGCGGCGCTGGCCGGTGCTGCGCGCAAGCGCCGGGAGGCCGAAGAAGTTGCCGAGCTCGCCGGCGAGCTCGTCGCCGGCCGCCTGCCGCAGGCGATTCGCGAATCCCTGCCGATGCTGCTCTACCGGCCCGACAAGCAGGCGCTTGCCTCGCGCGCCGTCGCCGCGGCATGCGATTCGGCGCATACCAACGCGCTGGCATTGCTCGCCGCCTGCGGGGCGATCACCTCGACGCACGACTATCATTTCGATCGCTTCCTGGCGGAGGCATTTCCGCGCGGCACGGCATTTCCCTCCTACGGCGTCGTACCGGAGGTCCCCGAGTTGCCGCTGGCGGGGGTCCAGGCATTCTCGATCGACGACGCGGCGACCACCGAAATCGACGATGCCTTTTCGGTGCGTGCGCTGCCCGACGGCAACTTCGAGATAGGCATCCACATTGCAGCACCTGCGGTCGCGATTCCGCGCGGCTCGGCGCTCGATGCGATCGCCCGCGCGCGCTTGTCCACCGTCTACATGCCGGGACGCAAGATCACGATGCTGCCGGACGAGGTGATCGGACGCTTTACGCTCGCCGCGGGTATGCCGCGCCCTGCACTATCGCTCTACATCGAGACGGCGCCCGACGGCACGCCTCTGCGGCAGGCGACGCGCCTGGAGCGGGTACCCGTTGCCGCGAACCTGCGGCTCGACGCAATCGGCGAGCAATTCGCGATGTCGGCATCGCCGAACGAGCCGCGGTGGACCGATGAGCTGCGCGCCTTGCGCCGATTGACCGAAAAGCTCGAAGCGGCGCGCGGCAAGCCCGACGTGCCGCGCCTCGATTACACGTTCATCGTCGACTGGGACGCGGCGCCCGACGGCAAGGTCTCGATCGTGCCACGACCGCGCGGCTCGCCGCTGGACAAGCTGGTGGCCGAGCTGATGATTCATGTCAACAGCAGCTGGGGAAAGCTCTTGCAGGAAGCGAACGCGCCAGGCTTGTACCGCACGCAGCAGGCGGGCAAGGTGAAAATGAGCACCAAGCCCGAGGCGCATCAGGGTCTCGGCGTCGCGCAATACCTGTGGGCGAGCTCGCCGCTGCGCCGCTACAGCGACCTGGTCAACCAGCGGCAGCTGATCGCCGCCGTCAGAGGCGACCCACTGCCGTACGCCGAGGGCGACGCCGAGCTTTTCGCGGTGCTCGGAGATTTCGAGGCCACTTATGCACAGTACGCCGAATTCCAGAGCCGGATGGAGCACTACTGGTGCCTGCGCTGGCTCGACCAGGAAAAGTCCGCGGAAGCGACGGCCAGCGTCGTACGGGATAACCTGGTGCGGTTCGACGCGCTGCCCCTCTACGTTCGGGTCGCCGATTTGCCGGCAGCGGCCGGACCGCGCGTGCGACTCGCGATCGGCGCCGTTGATCTGCTCGCAACGACCGTCGAGGTGCGCTACGCGGGGGTGGCGACCGGCTGAAGCGTTCTTGAGCGATATACTTCCAGGTTATGCCCAAGGGCACGCGAACCAGCGCGGCGACCACGCCGCACATCGTTGCGGGGAAAAGACCCGCGACGCGGCCGCGTGCACTGGTCGTCCATACCGAAGCGCGGACGATGTCGCTGCCGTTCCTGTTCCCTGCGCCGACAGCGGGCAGGCGGCTGCTGATGAGCGCAATCGGCGCCTCGGTGCTGCTGCATCTGACCGTGCTGGCCGTGCACTTCAGCCCGCTGGATCTGGCCAAGTTCGACCGCAACGGACCTCCGCTCGAGGTCGCGCTGGTCAACGCCAAGTCGGTGTCGAAGCCGACCAAGGCGGAGATCCTCGCGCAGGCGCATCTGGACGGCGGCGGCAACACCGACGCCAATCGCCGGGCGAAAAGTCCGCTGCCGGTGCTGCCCAGGGAAAGCGCCAGCAACCAGCTCGCCGTGGCGACGCGGAAAGTCGATGCACTCGAGCAGCGAACCAGCGAAATGATGGCGCAGCTCAAGGCCGCGGCCTCGGTCGCGGTGCCGCAGCCCCAGCCGAACGAGACGCCCGAGCGTCTCGAGCTGCCGACGGCGACCGAGATGATGCAGCGCATGCTGGAGTCGATGCGGCTCGAAGCGCAGATCGCCAAGGACATGGATGCGTACCAGAAGCGGCCGAAGCGGCGCTTCATCGGCGCCCGCGCCGAGGAATATCGCTTTGCGCGCTATGTCGAGGACTGGCGGCTCAAGGTCGAGCGCATCGGCAATCTGAATTATCCCCAAGCGGCGCGCGAGCAGAAGCTCTACGGCAGCCTGCTGCTGACGACCGGGATTCGTGCCGACGGCAGCGTCGAAAGCGTCGTCGTCGAGCGCTCGTCCGGACAGCGGATCCTCGATGCGGCGGCCAGCCACATCGTGCAGATGGGAGGTCCCTACGCGTCGTTTCCGCCCGACATCCGGCGCGACACCGACATCCTGTATATCACGCGGACCTGGACGTTCGCGCCCGGCGATTCGCTGACGTCGCAATGACCGAATCGGTGCGCGCGTGACCGGCGGCAGGACATCGCCGGCCGGCCGGCGACCGGCGCGCCGCAGCGGCGACGCCGGCCCCGCGCCGTCGCCACCTGTGCTGCAGTCACAGCTCGACCGTTACGCCGTCGTCGGGAATCCCGTCGCGCACAGCAAGTCGCCGCTGGTTCACGAAGCCTTTGCCCGGGCGACCGGCCAGCGCATGCGCTACGAGCGCTTGGAGGCGCCGCTCGATGGCTTTGTCGCGACGGTGCAGGCCTTTGCCGAGGCGAACGGCGTCGGCCTCAACGTCACGATCCCGTTCAAGCTGCAGGCGTTCGCGCTGGCGCGCGAGCACAGCGTCCGCGCACGATCGGCGCGTGCATGCAACACGCTGGCGTGGCGCGACGATCACTGGTTCGGTGACAACACCGACGGGGCCGGACTGGTGTGCGATCTCACGCGCAACCTCGGCGAGACCATCGCCGGCCGGAGTCTGCTGGTGCTCGGAGCCGGGGGTGCGGCGAACGGCATCGTGGCAGACCTGCTCGCCGAACAGCCACACCGGCTGGTCATCGCCAACCGCACGCACGCCAAGGCGGTGGAGCTGGCGGCTCGATTCGAGCGTGTCGGTCCGGTCAGCGCGGAGCCTTTGGCCGCGCTTTCGGGTCAGCAATTCGACATCGTCGTCAACGCGACCAGCCTTGGACTGGGCACGTCGGTCCCGCCCGGTCTGTGGCCGCAGCGCCTGTTCCGCCCGCAAGCGCTCGCCTACGACCTGATCTACGCCGACCGGACGACTCCGTTCCTCGATTGGGCGCGCGCGGAAGGCGCCGGGCGCACGGCGGACGGGCTCGGCATGCTGATCGAGCAGGCCGCGGAAAGCTTTTATCTCTGGCGTGGCGTGCGTCCCGACACCGGGCCTGTCTTTCGGCTGCTCGGCGCAGCGGGACGAGGCTAGACCCGTGCGCGCGGCGGTGCGCTGGGCGGTCCGGGCGATGCTCGTGCTCGCGGGGGCATTTGTGCTGCTGCAAGGCTGGTACGCGGCTCACATCTGGTGGTGGCGCGATCATCCGCCGCGCGAGACGGCGTTCATGGCGGTGCGGCTGGCCGAGTTGAAAAAGGTCAATCCCGGCGCGCGACTGCAATATGCGTGGGTGCCATACCAGCGCATCTCGGTCGAGCTCAAGCGCGCGATGATCGCCGCCGAAGACGCAAGATTCGTCGAGCACGATGGATTCGACTGGGAGGGGATCCAGCACGCGCTGGACAAGAATCTGAAGAAGGGGCGCGTCGTCGCCGGCGGATCGACGATTTCGCAGCAACTGGCGAAGAATCTGTTCCTGACCGGAGAGCGAAGCTACTGGCGCAAGGGCGAGGAAGCGCTGATCACCGTGCTGCTCGAGGCGATCCTGGACAAGCGGCGGATCTTCGAGATCTATCTGAACGTGATCGAATGGGGCACCGGCGTGTTCGGCTGCGAGGCTGCCGCGCGTCACTATTTCGGCGCGTCGGCTGCAGAGCTCGACGCCGTCCAGGCGGCCCGGCTCGCTGCGATGACGCCGAACCCGCGCCGTTACGAGCGCAATCCCGGATCGAAAGTATTGGCGCGCAGGATCCCGCTGATCATGGCGGGCATGCCGGCGGCGGAGTTGCCCTGACGCGCATTGTGGGGCAGGATGCGCGGCATGCCGCCCGCCTTTCGCGCGCTACCGGTCTTTCTGCGCATTTGTGCGGACATCGACCAGCTCTTTGTCGTCGAGGTCGGACCATTCGGCCGGCAGCTCGCCGAAGATGCCCGTGTCGCGTGGCTCGCGACCGGCAACAAGACCAAGCCATCTGACGTCGAAGGATACGTCGCGCTGCTGGCGCGGCACGTCGCCGACGCCGAACGGCGCGATGCGTTCACCAGCGAAGCGCGCGCCTGCATCCACGTGTAATCGCCTCGCGTATTTCGCCGGCGCCAAAAGGGGGAAGCCATGCTGCTCAATCGCTCGATCACGACGCAATTCACGATCGTCTTCATCGTGGTATTGCTGTTGATAGTCGGCTCGTTCTACCTGGTGCTCGAGAGCGTCTACCACAGCCAGCTCAAGGCGCAGGCCGAGACCGTCGCCGACAACGTCGACGCGTTCGGCAGCTGGGTCTCGCAATACGGCCGCGTCTGGGTCAGGGACAACGACAAGAGCTATCTGGGCCAGGTGACGCTGGTCAACGCGCCGGACCCGGCGCAGGGCGCACCGGCAGCCGACGCCGCCCCGCCGGCGCTCTGGCATTTCTACTCGAAGAATCCCGCGCTGGCGCAGCGCGAGTTTTCCGAGGTCGTCGAGAAGTCGGCATCGCCGGCGAAATTTCGCGTCACCTCGCACAATTTCATGAACCCCGTCAACAAGCCGGACGCCTTCGAGGCCAAGGCGCTGGACGCGATCCGCAGCAAGCACCTCGCCGAATACTACGAGATGCTTCCGGACACTTACCGCTACGCACGCACGCTCTATGTGAAGGCGTCGTGCCTGTCCTGTCACGCCAGCGCCGACAACGCGCCGGCCGACGTCAAGGTGCGTTACGGCACCGAGCGGGGCTTCGGCTTTCGCGAAGGCGAAGTCGCCGGCATCATCAGCGTACGCCTGCCGACGCGCTCGTTCTGGTCGGTCGCGACCGGCGTCATCGGACCGGTGCAGATTGCGCTGCTGCTGAGCGCGTTTCTGGTCGCCATCCTTTTCATCCAGTTCGCCGTCGTGCGGCCGGTGCGCCGCCTGACTGCCGCCGCCGGACGGATCTCGGTCGGCGAGCAGGCGGACTTGGGCGTCGGCCGCATCGCGCGCAAGAGCGGCAACGAGATCCATCAGCTGATACTGGCGACCGAACGCCTGCGCGCCAGCCTCGTGCTCGCGATCAAGCGCAGCAGGCGAACGCCGCCGCCCGAGTGAGTCGCGAACGACGCCGGGAATAACGCGGTGCGGCGGGTGTTAACGCCGTACCGTGATCCGGGGCCCGATCGGGAACCCGGTGCGCCGCGTGTGGCCTGCGCAAAATCCCGTCAGGGAATAGCCGCGGCCGGCCGCCTGTTCCCCTTGCCATGCGGTCGGGAGCAGGCATGCACCAGGGATGGCCAGGAATAATGTGGCGCTGCGAGCGGTCTGACGTATAGGAAGAAACGGGATGCCGGACTCGCTGCCTCACCCGGACCTGGTGGCCGCGCTGCCGCGCTTGCGGCGCTACGCGAGGGTGCTGACCGGCGACCTCAATCGCGCCGACGACCTGGTACAGGACACGCTGGCGCGCGCCTGGGAAAAGCGGCGGCTGTGGCAACCCGGTAGCGATCTGCGAGCGTGGCTATTCACGATCATGCACAACGTCCACGTCAACCAGTTTGCCATTCGGCGCCGCGAGCTTTCCGAGAGTTCGATGGATGCCGATGACGGACCGGTCGCGGGCTGGGAGATTCCGGTGCGCGCGACGCAGTCGGACCGGGTAGAGCTGGCGGAAGTGCTCGCGCAAGTCGGCCGGCTGCCCGTCGAACAGCGCGAAGTGCTGATCCTCGCCGCCGTCGAGGAGTTGCGCTACGAAGAGATCGCGCGCGTGCAATGCGTTCCGATTGGCACGGTGATGTCCCGGCTTAATCGCGCGCGGGAAAAACTGCGGCGCATGACTGGTATGTCACCGGCGCCGCTGAAAGTGATCAAATGAGCTCGAATCAGCCATTGTCCGATGATGACGTGCATGCGTATGCCGACGGCAAGCTGCCCGAGGCGCGCCGAGCGATGCTCGTCGCCGCGCTCGAGCGCGATCCGGCGCTCGCGGCGCGCGTCGCCGCAATCCGCGAGCAGAACGTCGCACTGCGCGACGCGTTCGATCCGTGGCTGGCCGAGCCGTTGCCGCGCGAGCTGATCGCCGCGGCGCAGCCGCCGCGGGGAAGGAAGGCGCCGCGCGGGCGCTGGGCGATGCCGGCGTTGGCCAGCGCCGCCACATTGATCATCGGCGTCGGCCTCGGATGGATGGGCCGTGGCGAAGTCCTTCATCTCGACGGCACACCGACGACGTTCCCGCGGCAGGCGGCGCTGACGCACGCGCTTTATGCGACCGACCCGAATCGGCCGGTCGAAATCTGGGCCAACGAAGAAGACCGGCTGGTGCGCTGGCTTTCGAAGCGGCTGAATTTTCCGGTGCACGCGCCGAATCTGCATGCGATGGGCTACGAGCTGGTCGGCGGCCGGCTCGTCGCCGGCAACGAAAAGCCGGGCGCGCTGTTCATGTACGAAAATGCCGACAAGCAGCGCATTTCGCTGCTGGTGCGCAGGGACAACGAACACACATCCGAGACCGCGTTCCGCTATGCGCTCGAGGACGGCGTCGGCGTCTTCTACTGGATCGACGACGCCTGCGGCTACGCGCTGTCGGGCAGGGTCGACAAAGCGCAGCTCCTGGCGATCGCGCGGGTGGTCTACGGCGAGCTTGCTGCAGCCGAAGCTGCGCCGAAGCCCTGACACTCGACCGAGACGCCGTTGCCGCGCGAGTCCATCGCGCGGGCTCAAGTTCGCCTGAACTGTCTGCCTCTCGCAGGCAGTTCGTCCCCGCCTCCGTTTCGATTTGCCGGGACCGAATCGGCTATAATCCGCCCGTCCGAGCGAATCCATAATCGGCGTCGGCAAGGGGGTATGAAATGCAGGAACACGCTTTTGCTCGCCTGCCTTTTCGGGCTGGCAGCCTGCACGACGGCGCCGATCTACACGGTGACCGACGCGCCCGTAGTCGTCATGGCCGGCAAGCAGGCATCGACGGAAGACGTCAGAGACGCGATCCTGCGCGCCGGCAATCGTCTGGGCTGGCAAATGGTTCCCGCCGAACCAGGCGTGATCAACGCGAAGCTCAGCCTTCGGAACCACGTCGCGATGGTCGACGTTCGCTACAGCGCGACCAGCTACAGCATCGTCTATCGGGATAGCACCAACCTCGAGCACAGGGGTGATCAGATCCACAAGAACGACAACGGCTGGATTCAAAACCTGGACCGGGACATCCGAAACGAATTGCTCTATCGCTAAGAGCTCCGCCTCCAGGAGCGCTGTCCCGGGTGAGTACACTTCGCCCCGCGTCCCGGCGGCCCCTGCATACCGCGCTGGCCGCAAGGCTCGCCGTTTCTTCCACCCATCCCCATGAGCATGAATGAGCTGGAACGCGAGATCGCGACATTGATCGTCGAAGAGCTGCGACTCGATATTGCGATCGATTCGATCGACCCGGCCGCGCTGCTCTACAGCGAAGGCCTCGGGTTGGATTCGATCGACGTGCTGGAAATCGCGCTGGTGATTTCCCAGCGCTACGGCGTCCAGCTGCGCTCCGACGATGTGCAGAACAAACATATCTTCTCGTCACTAGGCGCGTTGGCGAACCATGTCGCCCAGGCGCGCACCCGCTAGGGCGGCGTCCGGTACGCGACCTCGGGCGCGGCAATCGGCGGGACGCTCGTTTCGGCGAGTCGGGCGCATCGTGTTGCCGGTACTGGCGCTCGCGTACCTCGCCTACCCTTTCGCCGTTCACTGGCTGCTCGCTGCGGGCCGGCCCCGGATTGCACTGGGGCTCGCCGCCGTCGCCCTCGGCGGCCTATGCTGGTCGCTGACGGATTCGCGCTGGCGCTGGCTTGCGCTGTCGATGATCGCCGTATCGTCGCTTGCGGCCGGCGCGCTGCACGCCGACGAGGTGGTTCTGTTCTTGCCGCCGATCGCGATCAATCTCGGTCTCGCACTCTTTTTTGCGAGTACGCTCGCCCGCGGCCGGGAGCCGTTGATATCGTGGTTCGCGCGCGTCGAGCGCGGAGAGCTGGCACCCGACCTGAACGCGTATACGCGGCGCCTGACCTGGATCTGGGTCGGGTTCTTCCTGCTGATGGCGGCGGTGTCGCTGGTCCTCGCCGTCATCGGGCCGCGCGTGACGTGGGCGTGGTTCACCGCCGTGGGCAATTATCTTTGCGTCGGCATGCTGTTCGTGGGTGAGTATGTTTACCGGCGCGTGCGATTCGCGCACTATCGGCATGCATCGCCGCTGCGATTGCTGGGGATAGTGCGTCGCGCAATGCGCGAGTTGCGTTGACGAGGCGATCGATGGCGCTCGACCACCTCGCGATCCTGGACGGCTTTGCACCGGACGATGTGCTTACCTGGCATCGCGGAAGGGCGGTGGCCGCAGCGCCGTTCTGCGGTGCGGCGCGAGCGCTCGCGGCCCGGCTTCCCCGGGCGCGCTACGCGCTCAATCTGTGCGAGGAGACACCGAATTTCCTCCTCGGCAGCGTTGCCGCGCTGCTGTCGGGGCAGACGCTGCTGCTTCCGCCGTCGCGATTGGCGCAATCGATGGCCGACATCCGGCTGTCGCATCCCGACAGCTACTGCCTCACGGATTCCGATGTAGCCGGAATCGAAGGTATGCTTTGCGTCGGCGTCGATGTTGCGTCGGAGATCGATGCCGGCAAGCCCGGCTGGCCGCCGCCGGCAGCCGACGGGGCACAGGTCGCGGCGATCCTTTTCACATCCGGGTCGACGCGCGCGCCGCGGCCACAGGCGAAGACCTGGGCCGAGCTCGCGACCGGCACCCGGACCTTGATGGCGTCTTTCGGCCGACCGCCTCCTGGCGCGGGGATCATCGGCACCGTGGCGCCCCAGCACATGTTCGGTTTCGAGACGACGGTGATGCTGCCGTTGCAATCGGGGACGCCAGTGCTCGAAACTCGTCCTGCCTATCCCGCCGACCTTGCCGAAGCCCTGACGGTTGCGACCGGCCGGAACATCGGTACGCTATGGCTGATGACGACACCGCTGCAATTGCGCGCCTTTTATCGTGGGCTGCCTGCGCTGCCCGGCTTGCACCGAATCATCACGGCGACGATGCCTTTGGCGCGCGAGCTCGCCCAGGCCGTCGAGCGCGACTGGGGGGCGCGGCTGGACGAAATCTTCGGTTGCACCGAGGGTGGGATCCTTGCGACCCGTCGTCCGGCAGAAACGCCGGTATGGACGCCTGCCGCAGGGCTCGAATTTTCGGTCGACGCCGACGGCGGTACGCGCGTTCAGGGAGGCCATCTCCCGCGATCGCTGGCGCTCAGCGACCGAATCCGCATGGTCGAATCGCCTGCAGGCCGGCGAACCGGGGCGTTCGAGCTGGTCGGCCGCGACGAAGACGTGGTCAAGATCGCCGGCAAGCGAGCGTCGCTTAGCGGGCTCGCCGAACAGGCGTTGGCTATCGCCGGTGTGCGCGATGCAGTCTTCTTCGTCCCCGGGTCGGGATCGGCTCGGGTGGCTGCGATCCTGGTCGCGCCGGGGCGTTCGCTCGCCGATTTGCGCGCCGAGCTTGCACGGCGCATCGACGCGGCGTTCCTGCCGCGCCCACTGGTGCTCGCGGAAACGCTCGAACGCGATCCAAATGGCAAGCTGCCGGCGGCGACGCTCGAGAAAATGCTCGGTGCCGCCACCGCATCGCGCGCCCAGGCCCCGGAAGATGCCGTGCTCGAGCGCGCGTGGTGTGTCCCGGCCGATCATCCGGCGCTGCCCGGGCATTTTCCCGGCCGGCCGATCGTGCCCGGAGTCATGTTGCTCGACGCCGTGGAAGCGACGCTCGCCGACCACGGCTATCGCCTGCGCGAGTGCGTGCAGGTGAAATTCATCGCGCCGGTTGCGCCCGTATCGCCGCTGACCTTGCGACTGGAGATCTCCGGGGGCCGGCACGTGCGCTTTGTGATCCACGCGGCCGGTCAGGCGGCCGTTACCGGCGTCCTTCGCTGCAGCCGCGTCGAGGGCAACGCGTGATTGTGCGGCCGTTGTGGATCGACCAGGCCGAGCGTGGCAGCCGCCTGCTGATGCAACTGATGGTGTACCTAGCGCTGCTGCTCGGACGCGCGGGTGGGCGCGCGCTGCTCTATCCGATCTGCGCCTACTTCCTGGTGTTTTCGCGGCGCGCGCGGCTCGCGTCGACCAGCTATCTGTCTCGCGTCCTGGACCGCCGTCCCGGCGTGCGCGACATGTTTCGCCATTATCTGTGCTTCGCGACGACGATACTCGACCGGGCGTACCTGATGGCGAAGCGCTTCGGGTATTTCGATTGCCACGTCGACGGCGCGGACATGCTGCTCGCCGTTGTCGCCAGGCGCGAAGGCTGCCTGCTCTTCGGCGCGCATCTGGGCAGTTTTGAGATGTTGCGCGTCCTGGCGGCGACGGGCTGCCCGGTTCCGGTGCAGATTCTGATGTACGAACAAAATGCCGGGAAACTGAACAGCGTGCTGAGGAACCTCAATCCGAAATCGTCAATGCAGGTCATCGCGCTCGGAAGGCCGCAGACGATGTTGCTGGTTGCGGAGGCGCTCGCGCGCGGCGAAATCGTCGCTCTCCTTGCCGATCGCGTCGTCACCGGAGACAGATTTCAGCTGTGCCCGTTTCTCGGCACCCTGGCGCCGTTTCCCGAGGGGCCGATGGTCCTGGCTGCCGCATTGCGGGCGCCGGTCGTTCTGTTTTCAGCCATATACCGGGGTGGACGGCGCTATGACATTCGCTTCGAGCCGTTCGCCGAGCGCATCATCCTGCCACGGACCGGACGCGCCGAAGCGCTGCGAACCGAATGCGCGCGCTATGCAGGATGGCTGCAAAGCCACTGCCGCGACGCGCCCTACAACTGGTTCAATTTCTACGACTTCTGGAAGCATGACAAAAGTTGCTAGCGCAAAGCGCACAGCGTCGCGTTGTCGGCTGCTTGCGTTGGCCGCCGTGTTTCTGTTGCCGCACGGCATGTCCATCGGCACAAACCCGCTCGACCCCGCCGAGCTCATGGGCCTTTTCTCGCTGATCGACAAAAGCAGCGTCAATTTCGAGGAGACGAAACACCTGGCAGCGCTTACTGCGCCGCTGGTCAGACGAGGAACGATGCGCTATGTCCGGCCCGAACGACTGGAAATGCAGGTCGACAAACCGTACTTCGAGCGGCTCGAGATCGTCGGTGACAGGCTGACGATCGAGAACCGCGACGGCAAGCGACAGATCGACCTGGCAAGTCAACCGCTCGCCGGTGTTCTGGTGGAGGGCCTGCGCGCCGTGCTGGCGGGCGACCTTTCCGGCGTTGCCCGCCGCTACCGGTATCGCTTCGAGGGCGAGATCGGCGCATGGAAGCTCGAGCTCGAGCCGCTTGACAAGGCTGCGGCCGCCGCAGTCCGGCGCATCGATATCGAGGGGTCGAAAGGGCAGCTATCGCGAATCGCGATCGAAGAGATCCAGGGCGACCGGACCACCTTTGTCTTGTCGGCAGCGTCCGGCCCCGCGCAATGAACGCGCGTCGTCTGAGCCTCGGGATTTGGTTCCTTCTCGTGGTGCTGGCGCTGGCGTATGCGACGACCCGGCTGTCGATCGAATCCGATTTCTCGGTCTTCCTGCCGCGCGGATTGAACGATTCGCAGCGGACGTTTCTCGCACAGCTGCGCAACGGCGCGGTGAGCCGGCTGGTGCTGATCGCGCTGGAAGACGATGAACCGCAAGCGCTGGCCAAGCTCAGTACCGCATTCGCCGCAGCGCTCGACAAGGATCCGGTCTTCAATTACGTGAACAACGGCGGCAGCGCTTTCGCGCAACGCGAGCTCAACTCGATCGCAGCGGTTCGCTACGTGCTCAGCGATCGCGTGACGGCCGACCGGTTCAGCGCCGATGGACTTCGCGCGGCGCTCGAAAAGCGGCTCGAAGGACTCGCCGGCAGCGCCGGCGCGTTTGAAAAGACATTGCTGGCGTCTGATCCCACAGGCGAGACATTGCATGTGCTCCAGCGACTGACACCCGACCGGCAACCGCGCCGCATCGACGACGCGTGGTTCGACGAGTCGGGCAAGAGTGCGCTCCTGGTGGTCGAGACGCGTGCGTCGGGCTCCGACCTCGCCGGACAGGACGAGGCGCTCAAGAGGCTTGGCGCCGACTTTGCCGCCGTTCGCGGTGACGGCCCGGCCCGGATGCGATATTCCAGTCCCGGGGCGATGGCCGTCGAAAGCAGGACGCTCATCGCCAGGGATGTCGCATGGCTGTCGCTCCTTTCGACGGTTCTCGTCCTCCTGATCCTGGGTTCGGTCTATCGCTCGCCCCTTGTCGTGCTGGTTTGTGTCGTCCCTGCGATCAGCGGCCTTCTCGCAGGCATTGTCGCCGTGGACCTCGGGTTCGGGAGCGTGCACGCCATTGCGCTCGGTTTCGGGGCGACGCTGCTCGGCGAGGCGGTCGACTACCCGAGCTATCTGTTGACGCAAAGGCGTGCCGACGAATCGATGCGCGACACGCTTGCGCGCATACTGCCGATGCTGCGCCTGGCCGTCGCGACGACGACCTTCGGCGCACTGGCGTTGCTGCTGTCCCATTTTTCCGGGCTGGCGCAACTCGGGCTGCTGACGGTCGTGGGTGTCGTCGTCGCCGGCCTGGTCACCGCGCTGGTGTTGCCGCACCTGATACCGCCCGGATGGCATCCGCGAGCCGCGCCCGCGCGACCGACGAGGCTCCCGGGCGCATTCGTCGGAATCGGGCCGCGCGTTGCCATCGTGCTGATCGTTGCAACGACCGTCATGGCGTTGGCTGCGCGGCGATCGTGGTGGGACGACGACCTGGCCCACATGAATCCGTTGCCGGCCACGGTCCTGGCGCAGGATCGACAATTGCGGCAAGTGCTGAATGCGCCCGAGGTCGGATCGCTGCTGGTGGCCGGTGGCGCGACACGCGAGGAGGCGCTGCAGACGGTCGAGTTGCTGCGGCCCGCGCTCGAGCGCTGGCAGGCGGCCGGCGACATCGGCAGCTTTACGCTGGTGAGCGATTATCTGCCGAGCGCGGCAACCCAGACAATGCGGCGGGCGGCGCTCCCCGAGCCGCAGCGCCTGCGCTCAAATCTCGATACTGCGCTCGCAGGTCTGCCGTTCCGCGCCGGCACGTTCGAGCCGTTCCTGCAGGATGTCGAGCAAGCACGGACGGCCAAACCGCTAACGCCTGAAGCGTTGCACGGCAGCGCGCTCGGACTGAAAGTGGATGCGCTGCTCAGCGAGCAGGGTGCCCGCTGGTTCGCCGTCGTGCCGATGACGCGCGTCGCCAGCCCCGGTATGATGCCCGGCAAGGTTGCGGCCCTGGGCGTTCCCGGCGCGCAATGGATCGACTTGCGCGCGCAGGCGGCGGCGATGGTAAGCGCCTATCGCCGGCAGACGCTGGTGTACACCGCGATTGGCATCCTGATGATATACGGCGCTCTTGCCTACGGATTGAAAAGTTGGCGTCGAGCGATCCAGGTGCTGCTGCCCGTCGTTCTCGCGCTGGCCTTGACGACGGGGACGCTGGTAGCTTCCGGCCAACCGGTCTCCATCTTCCATCTGGTAGCGCTGCTGCTGACGCTGGGCATCGGCACCAACTATGTGCTTTTCCTGGCCAGAGCGAGGCAATCCGGCGCCGAGCATGGCGGCACGCTGCGCACGCTGGCAGTCGTCGGCGGCACGACGCTGTGTGCATTCGGCGCATTGACGCTGTCGAGCACGCCGGTGCTGCACGCGATCGGCATGACCGTGTGTCTGGGAGTCGTCTACAGTCTGCTGCTGAGCCTGCTGCTGCTTTGGCCACCGCCTTTGCCATCGACATTGCCATCGACATCAACCTCGCCGACCGACGCATGACGCCGCTGCCGCTGGCAGCGGCTACGCTGACCAACGCCTGCGGCGTCGGCCTGGACGAAATACGCCGTGCGTTGCGTGCAGGAACAAGCGGGCTGCGGCACAACGATTTCGAACCGGCGCTTGGACTCGATACCTGGATCGGGCGCGTCGACGGTCTGGAGTCGGCGGCGCTTGCACCGGACTGCGTGGAGCACGATTGCCGCAACAACCGGCTGGCGCAGCTGTGTCTCGAACAGGACGGTTTTGTTGCGGCGGTGGACGCAGCGCGAGCGCGCTACGGCGCGGACCGCATAGGCACGTTTATCGGCACGACGACGTCGGGGATCCTGTCGACCGAGCTCGCCTACCGGTCGGGATCGCTGACGCCGGGCAGTCCATTGCCGCCGGCGGTGGAGTCGGCTGCCGGATTGTCGCCCGAGCTTTATCGATACAAGCACAGCATGTACGCGACGACGATGTTCGTTCGTTCCTTCCTGAAGCTTTCGGGGCACGCGATGACGATCTCGACGGCGTGCTCGTCCAGCGCCAAGGTTTTTGCCGCCGCTGCCCGGGCGATAGACGCGGGCCTGTGCGATGCTGCCGTCGTGGGCGGCGTGGATTCTCTGGCCATGTCGACGCTGTTCGGGTTCCACTCGCTGGAGCTGCTGTCGCGCCGTCCTTGCCGACCGTTCGCGGCGGAGCGTGACGGGATCTCGATCGGCGAGGGTGCGGGCTTTGCACTGCTCGACCCGCAAGCCGAGGGCCCGGTGAGCCTTCTGGGTGCCGGCGAGAGCGCCGACGCATTCCACATGTCGAGTCCGCATCCCGAGGGCGCGGGCGCAGCCCATGCGATGCGCTTTGCGCTGTCCAGCGCGGGACTGACCGGCCGCGACATCGATTACATCAATCTGCACGGCACCGCCAGCCGCGCCAACGATTTGGCCGAGGATCGGGGCGTGGTGTCGGCCGTCGGCAAGGAGGCAGCCGCGAGCTCGACCAAAGGCTGGACCGGACACCTCCTCGGCGCGGCGGGCATCACCGAGGCGGTGATCAGCGCGCTGTCGCTCATCGATCAATGGATCCCCGGTACGCTCAACTGCGAGCGCGTCGATCCGGCGCTGAACAGCAATGTTCGCGTAAAGTCGCAGGCTATGCGCTTGCGCCGCGCGATGAGCAATTCGTTCGGCTTCGGCGGCAGCAATTGCAGCCTAGTGTTCGGGCTCGGTCGATGAGGCCGCTGGCGATCACCGGAGTCGGCGTCTGCGGCGCCGGCTTCCGCGACTGGACGCAGGCGAGGGCCCTGCTGGATGGAACGGCTGTATTCGGAGCTCGAGCCGTGGAGAAGTTCGATCTCGCCTGCCTGCCGCCGATCGAGAGGCGCCGCGCCAACGAGACTTCGCGTCTGGCGATTGCAGCGGGTCTCCAGGCCGTCGAGCATGTGAGTGTCGCGGGGCGCGAGCGACTGCCGACCGTATTCAGCTCGGCCGACGGCGATACCGATGTGCTCGCGCACCTCCTCGCCAAGCTAGCGGCGAGCGAAATAATGCTTTCGCCGACGTTGTTTCACAACTCGGTGTTCAACGCGCCGGCCGGATACTGGAGCCTGGGCTGCAAGGCGCAGGCGGCGTCGACAACGGTGTGTGCCGGTCGAGCGTCGTTCGCCGTGGGTCTGTGCGAAGCCAGCGCGCAGGTGCTGGCCACGGATGAGGCGGTGCTGTACGTCGCTTACGATATGGCGTTTCCCGAAGCCCTGCGGAGTCTCGGCCGGACGACGATGGCGTTCGCCTGCGCGCTGTTGCTGGAGCCGATGGGCGACGACGTGCCGGGACCCTTGGGCATGATCGAAGGCTGGGAACGCGACGTTGGAGCGCACGAGGCCGACGCGGGACCGCGGGCGCTGGCGGAGGCATTTGCCGGCAACGCCACCGCGGCGGCGCTCCCGCTGCTGACGGCGATCGCGATGCAGGCCGGCGCGGAGATTCGCCTGCCTTACCTTGACGACGAACGGCTGCGCTTGCGGTACTCCCCATGGTCCTGAACCAGGACGCGATCCGCGAGCTGATCCCGCATCGAGCGTCGATGTGCCTGCTCGATACGGTGGAGTATTGGGACGCCGAGCGGGTGGTCTGCCGAACGCGCCAGCATCGTTCGCTGGCCAATCCGCTGCGCGCCAACGCGCAATTGTCCAGTATCCACGGCATCGAATTCGCCGCCCAGGCGATGGCCGTCCACGGCGGCCTGCTGGGACCGAACGGGGCGGCGCCTGGCGTCGGCCTCCTTGTCAGCTTGCGCGATTGCGTGCTTCACTGCGAGCGTCTGGACGTCCTGGATTCGCCATTGACGGTCGAGGCGCGACGAATCACGGGCAACAGCGATCTCATGATGTATGGATTCTCGGTGACGGCGGACGTCCTGGTAATCGAAGGTCGCGCCAGCGTGCTGCTGCAGCGCTCCTCCGCCGGATGATGCGGGCGCTGGTCACCGGCGGGAGCGGCAGCATCGGCGCGGCAGTCTGCCGCACGCTGGCGTCGGCCGGTCACCACGTGTTCGTGCACACCCACAGCCAGCCCGACAAGGCGGCGGCAATCGTCACTGCCATCGCCGAGGCGGGCGGTTCCGCCGAGGCCGTTCAATTCGATGTCGCCGATGGCGACGCGACGTCCCTCGTCCTGCAGCGCCTGCTCGAGCAAGGACCGATACAGATCCTGGTCAACAATGCGGGCCGCAACGCCGACGCTCCGCTGGCCGGCATGTCGCGCGCGCAGTGGTCCGGAGTGATCGACGTGATCCTGAACGGCTTCTTTCACGTCACTCAGCCGCTCCTCCTGCCGATGATACGCACGCGATGGGGGCGCATCGTCAACGTCGCGTCGGTGGCGGCCCTGGCAGGCAACCGTGGACAGGCCAACTACGCGGCAGCCAAGGCGGGACTGATCGGCGCCGGCAAGGCGCTCGCCCTCGAAGTCGCGTCGCGGGGTATCACCGTGAATTCGATCGCACCCGGCATCATAGCGACGTCGCTGACCGACGGCGTTTTCGATGCCGAGCGAATCAAGGAGCTTGTCCCGATGCAACGCGCGGGAACACCGGAAGACGTGGCGCAGCTGGTCGGGTTTCTCGCATCCGACAACGCGTCCTACATTTCGGGACAGGTGTTGTCGGTCAACGGGGCGATGCTCTGATGCGCGCGGCGATTGTTATCCCGGCATTCAACGAAGCTCGCACGATACGCGACATTGTGCGGCGTTCGCTGCAACAGTGCGACAAGGTCTTCGTTGTCGATGATGGCTCGACCGACGGAACCGGTGAGGCGCTCCAAGGTCTGCCGGTGGTCCTGCTGCGGCATGAGGTCAACCGCGGCAAGGCGGCTGCCCTATGGACCGGTTTTGCTTCTGCCCTTGCCGAGGGCACCGACGTCGTCGTCACGCTGGACGGCGACGGGCAGCATCGGCCCGAGGACGTACGACGCCTGATGGATGCGGCGCACATCTATCCGCATCGGCTGATTGTTGCGGCGCGACTTCGGGGTCGGGACAAGTATCCGCGTACCCGCTATTTTGCCAATCGGCTGGCCGACTTCTGGGTGTCGTGGGCGGCGGGCCACTCGGTGGCCGATTCGCAGTCGGGCCAACGCCTCTATCCGGCTGCGCTGCTCGAAAGCATCTCGCTGCGGCACGACGAAAAGGCCGCGTTCACGCTCGAGAGCGAAATCATTATCGAGGCTGCGCGGCGCGGTTATACCTGCGTTGGCGTGCCGATTCTGGCCATTTACGATCCGGCGGGGCGCCGCAGCCACTTTCGGCCGGTCCGCGATATCGCGCGCATCGGGCGGATGGTCGCTTTCCGATTGCTTGGAACCGGGATGAATCCTGCCGGCCTGTGGCGTTGCCTGCGTCAACCGCCGTGCATCGTCGATCTTGCGCACGATGCCGCCGCGGCGGAGCCCGTCGCAGAAACCGCCTGATCGATGCGCAGCGATTCGACGCCAGGCAACGCCGACGCGGGCCCGAAGATCGGCGATGCACTCGACGGCGTCGATACGCCGGCGTTGATCGTCGAGCTCGATGCGCCGGAACGCAATGTCGCGACGATGGCCGCGGCGGTCGAAGGCCGCGGCGTGCGCCTGCGACCGCACGCCAAGAGCCACAAGTGTCCCGACATCGCTCGGCGTCAGATCGCCGCCGGCGCGGTCGGCATCTGCTGCCAGAAAGTCGGTGAGGCGGAGATCTTCGTCAAGGCGGGTATCCGCGATGTGCTGATTACCAATGAGATCGTCGGCGCCGCGAAGCTCGCGCGTCTCGCGGCACTCGCGCGAAGCGCGAGCATCGGCGTGCTGGTTGACGACCCGCCAACGTGCATGCGCTGGCTGCGGCCGCGCAAGCGGCGGGAACATCGGTCGACGTGCTGGTGGAAGTCGACGTGGGCGCGCATCGCTGCGGCGTTCTTCCCGGTCTTCCGGCACTCGATCTTGTTCGCATCATCGCCGGCGAACCCAGGCTTCGCTTCGCCGGGCTGCAGGCCTATCAGGGTGCCGCGCAGCATCTGCGGCGCCCGGCCGAGCGGCGCGCGGCCATCGCACGCGCGTCGGAGCTCGCACTCGAGACCAGGACGCTGATCGAGCAGGCGGGGATCGAGTGCCGCACGGTGACCGGCGCCGGCACCGGGACGTTCGCGCTCGAGCGCGACAGCGGCATCTATACCGAGCTGCAGCCGGGCTCGTATGTGTTCATGGATGCCGACTACGGCCGCAATGAGCCTGCCGACGACGAGGTGCGCTTTGAGCAAAGCCTGTTTGTATGGACGACGGTCATGAGCACGCCCG
Source organism: Betaproteobacteria bacterium (assembly GCA_003153475.1). GTDB lineage: Bacteria > Pseudomonadota > Gammaproteobacteria > Burkholderiales > Casimicrobiaceae > PALSA-1003. The sequence goes on from PLYT01000018.1 coordinate 20,535, forward strand.
CGCCCGAGCGCGCGATCGTCGATGCCGGGCTGAAGGCGTTTGCCGTCGATTCCGGGATGCCGCTGGTCGCCCGCGCGCCGGGCCTCGAGCTCACCAAGGCATCCGACGAGCACGGCGTCGTGCACATTTCGGCAGGGGCTGCGGGGCCGCGGCTCGGCGATCGGCTCAAGCTCGTGCCGGGTCATTGCGATCCGACGGTCAATCTGTACGACTGGATCGTCGCTGTGCGCAACGACAGGGTCGAGGCGCTTTGGCCGGTCGCCGCGCGCGGCGCGCTGACCTAAAGGACGCTGCTAAAGCGTGACGGTGCCGCGCTTGCTCGACAACATCGCCGCAAGCCGCGGCGCGGCGTTGAACGTGACTTTGAGCGTGTCGCCCAGGCCGAGGGCCGCCAGCGCGGCGCGTATCGCTGCCGGTTCGGGATGGGCTGCGGCAAGCGCGGCGACGCGCACGCCGGCATCGGGCATCGTGTCCGCGGGATGCCGTTCATCATCCCACTGGATCAGCGTCGGCAGCACCCCCGCGCCGGGCCGCGCGCCATCGTCGGGAATCGTCATCCGCCACCGGAAGCTGCCGCGCGACATCGCATGTACGGGACCGGGATCGATCGGGTCTGCGCGGCGCGCCGCCTCGATATCGTCGGTACGGGCGACCCAGTGGATCAATCGCGGTTGCTGCGCCAGCAGCGCGCGCATTGCCGGACGATCGAGCTCGAACCATCGCGGCCGCGCCGGCGCCGCGGCTTCCGGGTCGATCGCGATCAACTCGAGGTAGCAACGCTCACCGAGCCTGAGCATGCTGTTGTGCGTGCCCATCGCTTCGTGCCTGCCCCCGCGCTGCGGGCGAACGCCGAGAATCGACTCGAGATAGTCTTCGCCTCGATCCAGTGTGTCGGCGGCGACGACCAGATGGTCGAGCATCGCGCGCGCCGGCCGCATCAGGCGTCGACGCGCTCGTTGGCGGCAAAGTCGAGCTCGACCTTGGCGCCGTTGGGATCGAGAAAAAAGACCTGCCACAGGCCGGTATCGGCCTGCTGGCGGCAGTCGTATTTGACTGCGTGCGCCTTCAATACCGACAAGGTCGCGGCAAGATCCTTGCCGCTGAACGCCATGTGGTCGATCACGCCTGGCTTGAGCTCGCTTTTCGGCCGCCCCCCGATGACATGCAATATCGGCTGCCCGCCGGCATACAGCCACGCGCCGGGAAAGTTGAACTTCGGCCGCGGACCGGGCTCGAGGCCCAGCAGATCGCCATAGAAGCTCACCGTGTTGTCGACGTCGTCGGTGAGTATCGTGAAGTGGTTCATGCCTGCGACTGCCATCGTGGGTCTCCTTGCTGCCGCCCTCAGCGGATCTCTTCGGCGACGAATGCGCCGAGCAACGCCGTCGCGTCGGGCGGCTGCGGATCATTGTACGGGAAGGCCGGGTCACCCCCGCTCCAGGCGTGTCCCAGGCCGTCGACGCGCACCATGCGAACCAGCGTGCGAGCGCCGTCGCGATACTCGATCGTCGTCGCCGTGCGTCCGGGCGCCGGCGTTTGTGAGGTCTCCCGGTCGGGCGCCGGCAGCTCGTCCTGGGCCGCGGCCTGGGCGTCGAGGCGTCCATTGAACACCAGGTACTGGCGCACCAACTGGCGCGCGTTGCGCATCGCGACAACATGATCGTCGCTGCCGTGCACGACCAGCAGCGGGACGGGCAGCGCGCGTCTGGGCGCGACCTCGCGCGCGGTCGCGGCGATCGCTTCGACGGCGGTGTCGGCGCCATGAGCCAGCACCTGCATGGCGGCCAGCGGCCCCGACGCTGCGCCGCAGGCGACGGCAGAATGCACGGCGACGCCGGCAAACAGCGCCGGATAGCGCATGCCCAGTACCGCGGCGAGACAGCCGCCCGCGGACATGCCGGCGACGAATATCCGTCGTGGGTGCACTCGGTAGGCGCGGCGCACCGCGCGCACCTGGGCGGCGACGATCGCCGCCTCGCCGCGGCCCGCGCTGGTCGCCTTGTCGAACCAGTTCCAGCAGGTCCAAGCATTGGCCTTGCGCGACTGCCGCGGCAGCAGTACCAGCCAGCCGTTGCTGTCGGCGAGGGCCGCGATGCGCGCGCCGGCGGCGAAATCCTCGGGCGTCTGCCGGCAGCCGTGCAGCAGCACGAGAAGCGGCCGCCGCCGCCATCCGCCGTACCCGCGCGGCACGTAGACCAGGTACTCGCGCGACGGCCAGAGCCAGAAAGTCGCTGCCAGCCAGCCGTGCCACGACAGCTTGGACTCGGCGACGAAATGACCGAGCTCCGGGGGCTTGCGCCGGAACAGCCTCGCCGCCCATTCGCGCGCGGCGGACCAGAGCTTGGCTATCATCGATGCGTTTGCGGCGCGACGCCGGTTTTCGGCGCGGCGGTCAAATCAGCACGATGTCGTACTGTTCCTGCGTGTAGATCGACTCGACCTGCAGCGAAATCGGCTTGCCGATGAAATCGCCGAGCTGGGCGAGGCTTTGCGATTCCTCCTCGAGGAACAGGTCGATGACCGATTGCGAGGCGAGGATGCGAAAAGCGCGCGCATTGAACTGCCTGGACTCGCGCACGACTTCGCGCAATATCTCGTAGCAGATCGTCTGCGCGGTCTTGATTTCGCTGCGCCCGCCGCAGGTCGCACAGGGCTCGCACAGCACGTGGGCCAGGCTCTCGCGGGTCCGCTTGCGCGTCATCTCGACCAGGCCGAGCTGGGTAAAGCCGTTGACCGTCAGCCGGGTACGATCGCGCTCGAGCGCCTTGTTGAATTCGGCGAGCACCGAGGCGCGATGATCGGCGTTCTCCATGTCGATGAAGTCGATGANNGTCTTGAAAATGGTGTCGTCAAAAGTGCGCCCGCCGACGAAGCCGCCGGTGTTGACGTCGATCGTCGTCATCGCCTCGGTCTGGTCGATGATCAGGTAGCCGCCGGACTTCAGGTCGACGCGCCGCGCCAGCGCCTTCTGTATCTCGTCCTCGACTCCGTAGAGATCGTACAGCGGCCTGTCGCCGGAATAATGCTCGATGCGATCGAGAATATTCTGCGTGTACTGGCTCGCGAATTCCTGCATCTTCTGGAACGTCTCGCGCGAATCGACCAGGATCCGCGACGTTTCCTCGGTCGTCATGTCGCGCAGCACCCGCTGCGCAAGATTCAGGTCCTGGTAGACGAGCGACTGCGCCGGCACCGCGCGCGATTTCTCGGTCAGGTCGCGCCAAAGCTTGGTCAAGTATTCGATGTCGTTCTGCATTTCGCGCTCGCTGGCGGTTTCCGCCATCGTGCGAATGATGAAACCCCCGGCGAGGCCTTCGGGCAGCAACTGCTGCAGCTTACCGCGCAGGATCTCGCGTTCGGCCTCGTCCTCGATGCGCTGCGATATGCCGATATGCGAGTCCTGCGGCAGGTAGACCAGCAGCCTTCCGGCGAGGCTGATCTGCGTCGACAGGCGCGCGCCCTTGGTGCCGATCGGATCCTTGATCACCTGGATCAGCAGCGACTGTCCCTCGTGAAGGATCCGCTCGATCGGACGATTTTCAAGACCGTTCTGGCGGTGCTCCCAGATGTCTGCGATGTGCAGGAACGCGGCGCGCTCGAGTCCGATTTCGATGAACGCCGACTGCATGCCGGGCAGGACGCGCGCGATGCGGCCCAGATAGACGTTGCCGACCAGGCCGCGTGCGCTGGCGCGCTCGATATGGAGCTCCTGCACGACGCCCTGCTCGAGCATCGCAACGCGAGTCTCCTGCGGCGTGACGTTGATGAGGATGTCGTGACTCATGGCATGAATGCGCTGCGAGGACGGCGCCGGAAGATCGGTCGCGGCCGGGTGCGGGCGGGGAGCGGCAGCCGCTTCGGCCGGAGGCGTCGTATGGGCAACCGGAGTGTACAGCAGGTCGCCGGCGGGCTTCATATGACGTGAAACCCGATCTTGGCGAGGACCTCGGCCGTCTCGAACAGCGGCAGGCCCATCACGCCCGAATAGCTGCCCTCCAGGCGGCTGACGAAGGTCGCGGCGCGTCCCTGGATCGCGTAAGCGCCCGCCTTGTCGAAGGGCTCGCCGGTCGCGATGTAACGTTCGATCTCGTCATGCGCGATGGTGCGGAAGGTCACGCGCGACACCGACAGGCCGAGCACGATCTGCGCGTTCCAGCGGATAGCCACCGCCGTCAGGACGTCGTGCGTGCGGCCCGACAATTGCGCGAGCATCGCAGCCGCGTCGGCTGCGTCGTCGGGCTTGCCCAGCACGACGCCGTCGACGACGACTTCGGTATCGGCCGCCAGTACCGGCTTCGGCGGCAATTCACGGCGTCCCATCCGATGCCAGCCGACGGCGGCCTTGGTGCGCGCGACGCGCTTGACGTAATCGAACGGAGCTTCGTCCTTGCGCGAAACTTCGACGATATCGCGCCTGCGACCCGGCGCCTCGCGCAGCAGCAGCTCCTCGAATTCGACGCCGATCTGTCGCAGCAATTCCTGCCGGCGCGGGCTTCTCGAAGCCAGATAGACCGACGGACGCTCGGTCAGCATGAACAGCGTGCTCATTCGCGATGGTACGGATGTCCCGACAGCAGGCTCGTGGCCCGATACAGCTGCTCGGCGAGCACGACTCGCGCCAGCCCGTGCGGCAATGTTAGCGCGGAAAGCGCCAGCACGGCATCGGCATTGCGCTTGACTGCCGGATCGAGCCCGTCGGCGCTGCCGATGACGAACGCGACTGCCAGCGCGCGCTCGCGCCAGCCGGCCAGCTTCGCGGCGAGGTCTTTGGTCGTCCAGGCCTGGCCGCGTTCGTCGAGCGCGACGACGTGATAGCCCGCGGTTGCCTCGGCGATCCGCGCCGCTTCGGCGGCCAGCATCTGCGCCGCCGTCTTGCCGCGGTTGCGGGGCTCCGGCTTGAGCTCGACCAGGTCCAGCGTGAACTCGCGCGGCAGGCGCCGCGAATAGTCGACATAGCCGGCCGCGATCCAGGCCGGAAGCTTCGCACCCAGCGCGACGAGACGAAGCTTCATCGCGGGCGGAATGGTGTCCGCTAGGCGGCGACGGAGTGAATGCGGCGCCGCGCGGCCGGCGGCATCCAGAGCTCTTCGAGATTGTAGTAGGCGCGCACCGCGGGCTGCATGATATGCACGACGATGTCGCCGGCATCGACCAGCACCCACTCGCCCGATGCTTCGCCTTCGACGCCGACTATCGTCGCACCTGCCGCCTTGAGCGTATCGCGCACGTGGCGCGCCAGTGCGCCACCCTGCCGGCTCGATTCGGCGGTGGCAATGATCAGCGTGTCGTAGAGGCTGGTGAGCTTGCGGACATCGAGCACGGTGATGTCGCGGGCTTTGATGTCTTCGAGAGCGGTAATTGCGATCTTCTGAATCTTGTTAGCGCGCATCCGGAACGGATCGATAGAGTTGGTTGCGGTCAATATAAGCCAGAACGGCGGCGGGAAGCAAACCGCGAATTCGCTCTCGCGCTTCGACCCCTCCGGCGAGCGCGGCGCGGAGCGCCGTCGCGGAAATCGGCTGCGGTGTCACCGCCAACCGGAGGATTGCGCCGGCGAGTTGTCGCGACAGTCGCATCGGATCGGTGGTCAGGCGGCGCTCGCACTGGATTTTCAGCGCCGGATCCAGCGCGCCCAGCACCAGCGGCCGCTCGGCGCGGTCGATGACGATGAAATGCGCAAGCGTGAAAAGCTGCTCCCAGCGCCGCCAGCTCGCGATGCCGGAGAAGGCGTCGCTGCCGACGATCATCGCCAGCGGCCGGCCGGGATTCTCGTCGTGAATCTCCTGCAGCGTCTGCACGGTGTAGCTCGGCCCCGGCCGCAGGATCTCGCGATCGTCGGCAACGAGCCCCGGAAACTCCGCGCAGCCGAGGACCGTCATCGCCAGCCGCGCATCCGCCGACGCCACCGGGGCAGGGCGGTGCGGCGGAACGCTGGCGGGAATCAGATGCACCTCGTCCAGTCGCAACGCATCGCGCACTTCGGCGGCAGGCCTCAGATGTCCGTAGTGGATCGGATCGAAAGTCCCGCCCAGGATGCCGATGGCTCCGCTCATGGCCGGCGCGCCTCCGCGCAGTGGACGGTCGTGCGGCGCGCTGGACCGCGTTCAGATCGCATTGCGAGCCACACCGGCAACGCGCGTTTCCTCCAGATCGAGATCGACCTGGAGCCGCCGCAGCACTTCATCGTTGATCACGTCGGTTTCGCGCATTTGCATCAGCTCGGCGCGTTCGGCGGCGATCGTCGCCAGCCAGATCCTTCGCTGCGTCGCGTGCTGGGCGTCGAGTAGGCTTCTGCGGTCCGCATTGGCCGAATAGCGTTGCAGGCGCTGCTCGTATTGCGCAAGCAGCGAATTCGCGAACGCCGTCTCGTCACTGGTCGTCAGTCGCGGCAGCCGTTTGCGCAGGCTCTCGATCGCCGCCTGGGCGGTGGCGATGCGGGCCGCCCGCTCCTCGCGCTCGGCGATGCGGTCGCCGCGGATGTCCAGCCAGCGAATCACCAGCGGAAGCGTCATGCCGTTGACCAGCAGCGTGACGATGATCACGCTGGCAGCGAGCAGGATGATGAGCTCGCGCCCGGGGAACGGCGCGCCGGCCGAGGTCACGAACGGAATCGAAAGCGCGGCGGCCAGTGTGATCGAGCCGCGAATGCCTGCCCAACCGGTCAGGAACACCGCGCGTGGACTGTGCACACCTTCGCGTTCGCGAATTCGCCGGGACAGGAGCAGCGGCAGGTACGCTGCCGGATATACCCAGAGGATACGCAGCACGATCACAATGGCCGACAGCGCCAGCGCGTAGCCGGCGAGCTCGAGTGCGCTCGCGCGCGACAACGCGAAGATGATCGAATGCAGCTCGACGCCGAGCAGCACGAACACCAGGCCGTTGAACGCGAACAGCACCATCCGCCACACTTCCCACGAATGCGCACGGGTCGCGGCATCGAGGTGGCGCAGGTCGTGCGCGCCCGCGTAGAGCCCCGCCCCGACGACAGCCAGGATGCTGCCGACGCCCAGCGCCTCTGCGGCGAGATACGCCGCATAAGGCGTCAGCAACGAGATCACCGTCTGGATCGTCGGATCGTCGGCGCAGAAGCGCTTGAGGCCGACGCGCGCGTGGCCGATCGTCCAGGCGATCGCGAGGCCGAGCAGAAAACCGCCGCCGGAGGAGACGAAAAACTGCAGCACCGCGCGCTCCCAGCTGAAGGCGCCGGTCATCGCGGCGGCGATCGCGAACTTGAACGCGATCAGGCCCGATGCATCGTTGATCAGGCTTTCACCGTCGACGATCGTCGAGACGCGCGAGGGAATCGCGAGCCTCGATGTGACCGCCCTGACAGCGACCGCGTCGGTCGGCGAGATCACCGCGCCGAGCGCAAACGCCGCCGCCAGTGGCAGATCTGAAACCAGCCAATGCATCAGATAACCGACGACGAGCACCGTCAGAAACACGAGGCCAAAGGCGAGCAAAAGCACCGGCCGTATCACGGTGAGCAAATCGCGCTTGGGTATCAGCCAGCCATCGGCGAACAGCAGCGGCGGAATGAACAACAGAAAAAAGATGTCCGGCTCGATCGAGAGCGACCGGAAGCCGGGCAGGAACGACAGGCACACGCCGCCGGCGACGAGCAACAGCGGCAGCGGCGCGCCGATCCACTTGCCGAGCGCCGCCACGGCGGCGACCGCGAGCAGCAGCCCCAGCGTGATTTCAATCAGGTCCATTGACCGACGTCAGCTAATGGTTTCAAAAATTGCTGCCCTGTGTGCCCAGAAAGGCGATCTCCTCCGCCGTCGACTCGCGGCCGAGCAACGCATTGCGATGCGGGTATCGACCGAAGCGGCGGATGACGACGGCGTGTTTCTCGGCCCATACCAGCGGGTCGGCCAGTCCGGTTTCGTCGCGTAGCTGCGTAAACAGCGCCAGCGAGCGCGTCTGGACGGCAGCGGATTCCGAGTGCTCGAACGGCATGTACAGGAACCAGCGCTCGACGGGATTGAGCTCGCGATCCTGCCCTTGATCCACCGCGGCGGTCGCTGCGGCGAGCGCCTGCGCGTCGCCGGCAAATGCGCGTGCCGAGTCGCGATAGCAGTTGCGCGTGAACTGGTCGAGCACCAGCACGCGTGCGAGCACGGCGCGCGCCGCGGTCCAGTCGTCGAGGCCCCCGCGAAGCGCAGTCTCGAGCACGGTGCCAAAACGCAGGCGGATCTCGGCGTCGAAAGCGGCATCCTCGCGAAACCAGACTTCGCGCGTCGTACCGTAGACCGCGTTTTCCGGCGGCCCGAACCAGAAGTCGAGTATTGCCTGTTGCATCGCGAAACTCATCGCCCGCTCGTTAAGCGCCCCGGCGCAGCCACCAGCGGGAATTTCCAGTAGACCTCATCGATCGTTTTGCCGTCCGCGGCCAGCAGTTTCACCTTCAAGGCCTCGCCGAGCGCGTAGGAATCCGAGGTGTCGAACGGGCGGGTGCTGCCGGGAAGCGCCCGCAGGAAGACGACCGCGTGATCGTCGTCGACGACGACCGAGCTCACCTCGGTATTCGCGCCCTGTTCGGCTAGGAATCGTTGCGCGGCCCGATCGAGGTCGACATCGGAGATGTCGATCAGCAGCCGCCGGTTGATCGATGCGAGAAAAAGCGCCATGGCGCCGAGCAGCCCGCCAACCCCGATCGCGACCACCGCGTCGAACGCCGGATGCGGCCCCCACGAGAACGAGACGCCGGCGACGACGAGGGTCAGCACGATCCCGAGCAGTGCAACGATGTCTTCGAGAACGACGGCGAGGACCGTGGTGTTGTGGCGGTTGGCGACGAGACCCTTCCAGCCGCCGATTTCGCGCAAGGCGACCACCAGCGTGAACGATTCCAGCGCGAAGGCGAACAGCAACAATCCGAGCACCAGCGCGGTGAACGGCTCGACCGGCGCGCTCTGGATCAGCGCATGCACGCCGTGGTAGAGATTCAGTCCGCAACCGACGAAGAAGACGCTGACCGCGGAGACCAGTGCCCAGAAGTACTTTTCCTGGCCATGCCCGAACGGGTGTTCGCGGTCGGCCGGCCCCTTGCCGCGCACTTCGCCCGTCCTCAACAGGATCTGATTGGCCACGTCGGCCAGCGAGTGGATCGTCTCGGCGAACAGCGTCGGCGACCCGGTCACGAACCAGCCGAAGCCCTTGGCCGCGGCGATCGCCGTGTTGGTTCCGATCGAGATGGTGACCGACGTCGACATCAGGCGCCTCGCGGCGCGGGACCGGACATCAGCGGCGGATCTGCCCGGTGCCGAGCACGATCCATTTCTGGCTGGTCAGGCCTTCGAGCCCCACCGGGCCGCGCGCATGCAGCTTGTTGGTCGAGATGCCGATTTCGGCGCCAAGGCCGTACTCGAAGCCGTCGGCGAACCGGGTCGATGCATTGACCATCACCGAGCTCGAATCGACTTCGTGGACAAAGCGCATCGCGTTGCCGTAGTGCGAGGTGACGATCGCATCGGTGTGCTGCGAGCCGTAGCGCGCGATGTGCTCGATCGCCGCATCGAGATCCGGCACGATGCGGACCGCGAGAATCGGCGCCAGGTATTCGGTCGTCCAGTCCTCCTCGGTCGCGAGCTTCATCGCGGGAACGAGCCCGCGCGCCGCGGCGTCGCCGCGGAGCTCGACACCCTTGTCGGCGTAGATCCGCGCCAGCGGAACCAGCACTCGGGCCGCGATCCGTTCGTGCACCAGCAGTGTCTCCATCGTGTTGCAGGGGCTGTAGCGCTGCGTCTTGGCGTTGTCGGCGATGCTGATCGCCATGTCGACGTCGGCATGTTCGTCGATGAACACGTGACAGACGCCATCCAGGTGCTTTATCACCGGCACCGTCGCTTCGTCGGCTACCCGCTGGATCAGGCTCTTCCCACCGCGCGGAACCAGCACGTCGACATAGCGGTCCATCGTCGCGAGCATGCCCACCGCGGCGCGGTCGGAAGTCGCGATCGCCTGCACCGCGTCCGCGGGCAGGCCGGCCGCTGCGAGGCCCTCATGCATGCATGCCGCAATCGCCTGGTTCGAGCGCATCGCTTCGGAGCCGCCGCGCAGGATCGACGCATTGCCCGATTTGAGGCACAAGGCGGCTGCGTCGGCGGTGACGTTGGGTCGCGATTCGTAAATGATGCCGACGACGCCCAGCGGAACGCGCATCCGCCCGACCTGGATGCCGCTCGGCCGGTACTTGAGGTCGCTGATCTCGCCCACCGGATCGGGCAACGCGGCGACCTGGCGCAACCCGTCGGCCATTGCGACGACGCGGTGCGGGTCGAGCGCCAGACGGTCGACGAATGCCTCGTCGTCGCCGGCGGCGCGCGAGGCCGCGACGTCGGCCGCGTTCGCAGCGAGCAATGCCTGGGCATCGCGGGCGATCGCAGCCGCCGCGGCTTCCAGTGCCGCGTTCTTGGCCAGCGTCGTCGCCCGCGCGACCAGCCGCGCCGCGCCGCGAGCGCGTTCGCCGACCTCGCGCATGTACGCGGCGAGGTCGAGATGGGGAACGCTCAGGTTGGTCATGATGACATTCTAGCGCGACGGCCCTGGCTGGAACCGATGGGCGTCGAGCGTCGTCACGCCGGCCGGCGTTCCGACCAGGATGACATCGGCGCCGCGAATGGCGAAGAGGCCGTTGGTCACGACGCCGACGATGTTGTTGATGCGCCCCTCGAGCTCGGCCGGATTCAGAATGCGAAACCCCTCGACGTCGAGGATCACGTTGCCGTTGTCAGTGGTGAAGCCGGTGCGCAATTCCGGTTGGCCGCCGAGCTTCACCAGCTCGTGCGCGACGTGGCTCCTGGCCATCGGTATCACCTCGACCGGCAGCGGAAAGTTGCCGAGCACGCCGACCAGCTTCGACTGGTCGATGATGCAGACGTACTTCGCGGCGACGGCGGCAACAATCTTCTCGCGGGTCAGCGCACCGCCGCCGCCCTTGATCATCGCGCCGTGCGCGGTCGTTTCGTCGGCGCCGTCGATGTATACCGGCAGCGAATCGACACTGGTGAGCTCGACCACCGGGATGCTGTGCTTGCGCAGCCGCTCGGCGGTCCGGACCGAGCTCGCGACCGCGCCCTTGATGCGACCCTTGATGCCGGCGAGCTCGTCGATGAAGAAATTGGCGGTCGAGCCGCTGCCTACGCCGATGTAGGCATCGTCGACGACGTACCTGATCGCCTCGCGGGCGACCATCTGCTTCAATTCGTCCTGGGTCATCGCGGTCGGAACATGGCTCATCGAGCCGTCATCGTAACAAAACCGGGTCGGGCCGACGATCGATCAGCGCCGGATCATCGGTCGACGATCGTGGCGCTCGTACCCCAGCGGCGCCAGCGCCGGTCGAGCGGATCGAAGGACAGGCTGCGATGCTCGCGGTCCCAGCGAAACCGGCGGCCGTCGATCGGGTTTGTGGCGTCCGCGCCCGCGCGCTCGAGAAACTGCGGCACGTCTACCGGCGAAACGCGTGCGCGTTTGAGATCGAGCTGCATGCGCACCAGCTTGAGATAGGCGGCGACCCCGTGCGCATGAGCGATGTAGTCGACGTGCAGCGGCAGATGCCGGCCGAGCAGCAACTTGCCCAGTGGATTGTAGATCCAGCCGGGCCCGACCGACGCGAGATCGCTGTTCTTGGCCAGGAACGCGTCGCGAGAAGCGATAAAGCGCGCCGCCGGTTGCGCGGCTAGCGCGGCGAGCCCGGCATAGATCTCGGCGCTGCGATTGATCGAAGCATTGCGCCGATAAAACAGGTCGTAAATCGGCGTTTCCTTCAAATGGCGATCGGCCCAGGATTCGGGCTCGACGCTGATCGCGGGGTCGGGCCAGCTCGCCAGCATGCGCACCGTCGGCACGAATGCCATTCTGAAGGCGTCGGCGAGGCTCAGTTGCGCGTCGGTCAGCGGTGCCAGCAAGCTGCGCAGCGACGTTGCACAGGCGGCCGCATCGAACGCCGGCGATGCGACGAGCTCGCTGGCGAGGCGCGAATTCTCGGCCAGCGCGCGGAATGCGGACAGCTTGTCGCCCAGCGTGGCGGCTCCGGACAGCACGCGGCGCCAGAAGGCGCCGTCATCCTGCAGGAAGCTGCAAGCCTCGGCGGCATGCCCCTGCTGCGCATCCAGCGCAGCCACCGTCAGCAGCACGGCGTGCACGCGGCCCAGATTGCCGCGCTCGACGTCGGCGCGCCGCTTGTCGGCGATCGCCACGGCGGCGAATCCCGGCAGTCGCCGCGCCTCCTGGTAGCGATCGATCAGCAGGAAATTTCTGGCATAGAGGTCCCGAACCGCGCGATCGCGCGCCAGCGCGAACGGCAGGCAGGGCTCGTTGAAGATGTCGCAGGCAGCGTCGAGATCTCCGGCGAAAGCGAGGTGGTCGTCGGGATCGGAGTCGGTCTCTCGCTCCGGTTGGGGGACGCGTTGCCGGGCGAACGGGTCGGCAAAGCGCGTACTGTCGCGCTCGGCAGCAAGCCGCATGCCCTCGACCAGCGGATCGACGCGCGGCGGCGCACCGAGCCCGAGCAGTGCGACATAGGCGTTGCCTTCGGCGGCGATGGCCGGCAGCTCGTAGCGCGCCATCGCGCGCGCCTCTCCCGAGATTTCCGGGTCGCGCAAATTGACCAGTACCGCCAGCGACAATGCGCTCACCGCTGCCGCGGCCAATATCGCTGCCGCCAGCCAAGTGACGCGCGCCGGATTGCGTGCCATGCGCTCAGACGCCAGTGCGGTGCCTACTTCTTTTTCGGGATGTAGAGATCGGTGATCGTCCCAGCGAAAACTTCGGCCGCCATGCCCACGGTTTCAGACAGCGTTGGATGCGGATGGATCGTCTTGCCGATGTCTTCGGCATTGCAGCCCATTTCGATGGCCAGTGCCACTTCGGCGATCAGGTCACCCGCGTTCGGCCCCACGATGCCGCCGCCGATGATGCGATGGCTGTCCTGGTCGAAGATGAGCTTGGTGATGCCTTCATCGCGGCCGAGCGACAGCGAGCGGCCGTTGGCTGCCCAGGGAAACGTCGCCTTGCCGTATTTGATGCCCTGAGCCTTGGCCTCTTCTTCGGTGACGCCGACCCAAGCGAGCTCGGGATCGGTGAACGCAACCGACGGAATCACGCGGGCATCGAACCAGGACTTCTCGCCCGCCGCAGCCTCGGCGGCGACGTGCGCCTCGTGCACCGCCTTGTGCGCCAGCATCGGCTGCCTGGCGACGTCGCCGATCGCGAAAATGTGTGCGACGTTGGTCCGCAACTGGCCGTCGACCGGAATGAAGCCACGATCGTCGACGGTGACGCCGGCACGCTCCGCGCCAATTTTCTTGCCATTGGGCGAACGTCCGACGGCGACGAGCACCCGGTCGTAGACCTGCGGCGTGGCGGGAGCCTGCTCGCCTTCGAACCAGACCTTGAGGCCGTCCTTTTGCGCTTCGACCTTGGTCACGCGCGTCTTCAGCATGATTTTTTCGTAACGCTTTTCCATCCGCCGTGCGAATGGCCGCACCAGATCGGGATCCGCACCCGTCATCAGCTGGCCGAGCATTTCGACGACGGTGATCTTCGCGCCCAGCGCCGAATACACTTGCGCCATTTCCATGCCGATGATGCCGCCGCCGATGACCAGCATGTGCGCGGGCACGTCGTCGAGCTCCAGCGCTCCGGTCGAATCGATGACGCGCGGATCCTCGGGGATGAACGGCAGCTTCACCGCCTGCGATCCGGCGGCGATGATGCATTGGTCGAACTTGACGATCTGTTTCTTGCCGTCCGGGGCGCTGACTTCGAGGTGATGCGCGTCGACGAAGCGCGCGACGCCTGTGACGACGCTGACTTTGCGCTGCTTGGCCAGCCCCGAGATGCCGCCGGTCAGTTTGCCGACCACCGATTCCTTCCAGCCGCGCAACTTGGCCAGATCGATCGCCGGCTTGCCGAAAGCGACGCCGAAGCGACCCATTTCCTCCGCTTCGTCGATCACCTTGGCCACGTGCAGCAGCGCCTTGGATGGAATGCAGCCGACATTGAGGCACACGCCGCCAAGCTTCGGGTAGCGCTCGATCAGCACGGTCTTTTGCCCCAAGTCAGCGGCGCGGAATGCGCCGCTGTAGCCGCCCGGGCCGGAGCCGATGACGACCATCTGGCATTCGATGTCGACCGCGCCACGATATTCGTCGGCAGCAGGCGCGGTCGTTGCTGCTGCTGGTGCGCGTTGGGGCGCGGGTTGGGGCGCGGCCGCGGCCGGCGTCGTCGACGTGGCGGGAGCCGCCTGCGCCGGTGCCGAGGCGGCGGCCTTCGAAGACGGCGCTTCGGCCGCCGATGTCTCGATCGTCAGCAGCAGCGCGCCTTCGCTGACTTTGTCGCCGACCTTGACCCCGAGCGACTTGACTACGCCCGCGGCGGGCGCCGGAACGTCCATCGTCGCCTTATCGGATTCGAGCGTGACCAGCGAATCCTCGACCTTGACCGTGTCACCGGGCTTGACCAGCACCTCGATCACCGGTACGTCGGTGAAGTCGCCGATGTCCGGAACCTTGACTTCGATCGTGCTCATCGCGTCCTCGATTGGCGGCAGGGCCGGCCTGCAAACAACAGCGGCAAGGGCCGCATCAATTGATCTCGCGCGCGAACTCGCGGCCTAGCATCCAGTTCCGGATCGCCTGCACCGCCGGCGCCTCGCGGCCGAGGTAGCCGTGCTGCGCCATCGACTCGCACGGATCGCTCTGCGGCGGGTTGCCTCCGCTCACGCTGATCAGCGGAAATTTTTTCGACGACCGCTCGGCGCCCGAATATGGGCTCGTCCGGCAACCGTCGTCGCGATGATGGACCAGCAGCACCGGCGCCTTGATCGAGCTGAAATCGAAGCCCGAGAGCGCGCTGCCGGTGCGGTCGGCGTTGGTCACCGTGGAGGTGAGGACGACGCCCTGCACGAGGTCGCCGAGACTGGCTCCCAGCGCGGCCGCCGAAATCGTGCCGCGACTGGTGCCGAGAAGAAAGATCTTCGCGGCAGGAAACCGGTGCTTCAGATCGCGTATCAAAGCGCGAATGTCCGCCGCGTGATCTTGCCCTAAGCGAAACGTGTCGCTCATGCTTCCGGGAAGCTGGTCCGAAGGCGAATCGACGATGACGTCGGCGATGTCGGCGTCGGTCATCTGATCCTTGATGCGCACCAGGAAATTCGCCGTCGGCCCGAGCTTCACCGGGCCCTTCTGCGCTCGCCGTTCGAGGCCGACCGCGCCCAATCCGCCGACGAACGAGATGACGACGATCTTGGGCGAAGCCGACTTGTCCTGATCGAGCAGATACGACAGTGTGACGCCCTGGCGCGTCGGAATGGTCACCAGATCTTCCGCGGCATGGCACGCGGACGCGAGGGGCAGCGCGAGGATCGCGAGCAGCAGCGCAAGGGGCAGTCGGTTCATAGCATCGACCGTCTCATGTCCGAGAGCAACGTACCGAGGTGGCTGTTGAAGCGCGCAGCCGCCGCGCCGTCGATGACGCGATGATCGAACGAAAGCGACAGCGGAAGCATCAGCCTGGGGGTGAATTGCTTGCCGTCCCACACCGGCCGCATGCTCGACCGGCACACGCCAAGGATCGCGACCTCGGGTGCATTGATGATCGGCGTGAAATACGTTCCGCCGATTCCGCCCAGGCTGGAGATCGAAAAGCATCCGCCCTGCATATCGGCGGGGCCGAGCTTGCCCTCGCGCGCTTTGGCCGAAAGCTCGGCCATTTCGGCAGCGATGGCCAGGACGCCTTTCTGGTCGGCGTTCCTGATGACCGGGACGACGAGGCCGTTCGGCGTGTCGGCGGCGAAGCCGATG
>PLYT01000018.1:36419-36547 GCA_003153475.1 Betaproteobacteria bacterium
ACACCCAGTTGCGATGCAGGTTGGCGCCGGCGATCTTCTTGATTCGCGATAGCGGCCTGGTCTCGATGGGGCCGAACTTGGCGAAGTCGACTTGCGGCCAGGGCAGCAGGCCGAGCGCGGCGCCGCCG
>PLYT01000051.1 GCA_003153475.1 Betaproteobacteria bacterium
CCGCTGCCGAGCGTGAGGTTGATCGTGCCTTCGGGACGCGGCCGGACCCGGCCCGTGGCCGCGATGACGAATTCGTGGCGCAGCTTTTCGGCGATCGCGAACGTGGCGGCGCGGTCGGGGTCGCAGACGATCTGTACCAGGCCCTCGCGGTCGCGCAGATCGATGAAAATGACGCCGCCGTGATCGCGGCGGCGATGGACCCAACCGCAGACGGTCACGGTCTCGCCCAGTCGCTTGCGGTCGATACGGCCGCAATAATCGGTGCGCTTCAAGCAGTTCTCCAAAGACAAAGGGTGACCGGCGCCGGCCGGGCGGCGGGCGAAATCATCTTCGACTCCGACCCCGTGTCGCGCGCAGGCTGCGCAAACACGCGCTCGCCCGCCACTGCCGGCCGGCAGTGGGCAAGTTGTTTCGGTGCGGTCAATTTCGGCGATCGAGCGCGGGCGTGATCGTGCCCACAGGGATGTTCGTGTGCGGGCGCGGCGCCACGACACCCATCGAGATGATGTATTTGAGCGCCTCGTCGACCGTCATGTCGAGCTCGTGCACGCGCGAGCGAGGCAGCATCAGGAAAAATCCCGACGTCGGATTCGGCGTCGTCGGCACGTAGACGCTGACGTGTTCGCTGCCGAGGTGGCCGGCGACCGCCACGGCGGGGATGCCGGTCTGGAACGCAATCGTCCAGCAGCCCTGATACGGATATTCAACCAACAGCGCCTTGCGAAACGCATTGCCGCTGTCGGAAAGCAAGGTGTCGCTGACCTGCTTGACGCTCGAATAGATCGACTTGACCACCGGGATGCGATTGAGCACCGATTCCCAGAGGAGAATCAGTCGCGCGCCGAAGAAATTGGCGGCGATGACGCCGGTCAGGATCAGGATCGCAAACGCCAGTAACGCGCCCAGCCCGGGGATATGAAAACCGAACAGCGCTTCGGGACGCGCGCTCGCAGGCACCAGGAGCAGGGTCTGGTCGAGCGTCGACAGCAGCAGCTGCAGGACCCAGATCGTGATGCCGAGCGGAACCCAGACGAGAAGCCCTGCGATCAGGTAGCGCTTCAACGCCTCCACGGATTCCTTGCGCGAGGTCACGAGCCTCCGGACGTCGTGCCGGTCGAGGCCGGCTTGTCGCTGGCGCTCTTGGTTTCGCTTTTCCCCTCGCTCTTGGTGCCCGACGACGCGGCAGGCGCGTCCGCCTTGGCGCTGGAGGAGGTGTCCGACTGGGAGGTGTCCGACTTGGCTTCGCTCGGCGCGCTGGCCGCCGCACCATCCTTGGCGTCCGGCTTGGCCGCCTCCTTAGCAGCAGGCTTGCTACCGGAGTTCTTGAAGTCGGTGGCGTACCAGCCGCTGCCCTTGAGCTGGAAGCCCGCGGCGGACAGCTGCTTGGTCAGCGCGTCCTTGCCGCAGGAAGGACAGGTGACCAGCGGTGCATCCGAAAATCGCTGCAGCGATTCCAGCTTGTGCCCGCAGGCGCCGCAGCGGTATTCGTAAATAGGCATACCCGGCAACTCCGATGTGTCGCGAAACGTATGAAAAGAAAGGGCTAATTATAGCTCAATGTCGGGGCGGCCCGGCGCCTTGCAAGGCCGTGGTGCCGATGCGCCCAAGGTCGGCGTTCCTTGCTATCCTTTGCCGCCTGAGGAGGGTCGATGAGCGGCTACTGGATGTGGTGGATTGCCGGAGCGGCGCTGATTGCCGCCGAGCTCGTCACCGGGACGTTCTACCTGCTGGTGATCGGGCTGGCGGTCGCCTGCGGCGGAGTCGCCGCATGGTTCGACGCCGCGGTTCCGGTGCAATGGCTGATTGCCGCCGCCCTTGGCGTCGTCGGGACGGTTTTGTTGCAGCGATGGAAGCGCGGCCTGGCGGCCAGCACGCCGCCGCAGAAGGGACTCGACATCGGCCAGATGGTGCAGGTGCAAAGCTGGGGGCCGGGCGGGACCGCGCGGGTCGCCTACCGCGGCAGCACCTGGGACGCCGAAGTGGCGACGCCGGAAACGCCGCACGCCCATACGATGTATATCGCCGGCATGCGCGGATCGGTGCTGCTGTTGTCCAACCATCCCATCGAAACCGCCTGAATGGAGAACCTCATGCCCGGATCTTTCCTGCTCCCGCTGGCGATTTTTATTGTTGCGGTCATCGTCGTCATCAAGACGATCCGCATCGTGCCGCAACAGAAGGCGCTGGTCATCGAGCGCTTCGGGCGGTTTCACGCCGTGCTCGGGCCGGGGCTCAACTTCGTGTTTCCGTTCGTCGACCGCGTCGCCTATCACCACGACCTGCGCGAGATTCCGTTCGACGTGCCCAGCCAGATCTGTATCACCAAGGACAACACCCAGCTTCAGGTCGACGGCATCCTGTACTTCCAGGTCACCGATCCGAGACTCGCTTCGTACGGATCGAGCAATTTCATGGTCGCGATCACCCAGCTCGCGCAAACGACGTTGCGCAGCGTCATCGGCAAGATGGAGCTCGACCGCACGTTCGAGGAGCGCGACCACATCAACGGTCTGGTCGTCGCCGCGCTCGACCAGGCTGCCGCGAACTGGGGTGTCAAGGTGCTGCGCTACGAGATCAAGGACCTGACGCCGCCGAAGGAAATCCTGCATGCGATGCAGGCGCAGATCACCGC
>PLYT01000093.1 GCA_003153475.1 Betaproteobacteria bacterium
CCGGCTTGACGTTGCGCACCTTGTACAGGTCTTCGTAGACCCACGATCGCCGCATCGCCGCCGGGTAGTCGGCGAGCTCGTCGTGCGAGCGATTGTCGGCCAGTGCCGCGAACGCAGCTTCCGCGCCGAGCATGCCGGTCTTCATCGCATTGTGTGAGCCCTTGATGCGCGGGAGATTGACGAAGCCCGCGGCACAGCCGATCAGTGCGCCGCCTTGGAACACCAGCTTCGGGATCGATTGCAGGCCGCCCTCGTTGATGGCGCGCGCGCCGTACGACAGTCGCCTGCCGCCGTCGAACGTCCCGCGGATCGACGGATGCGTCTTGAAGCGCTGGAACTCGTCGTAGGGCGACAGATGCGGATTGCGGTAATTCAGATGCACGACGAATCCGACCGCGACCTGCTGGTTCTCCAGATGATAGACAAACGAGCCGCCGCCGGTCTCCGTGTCGAGCGGCCAACCCTGCGTATGCAGCACTAACCCGGGCCGATGGCGATCGGCGGCGACCTGCCACAACTCCTTGATGCCGATGCCGTACTTTTGCGGATCGACGCCGTCGCGCAAATTGAATCGTGCCATCAGCTCCTGCGACAGCGAGCCGCGGCAGCCTTCGGCGAACAGCGTGTAGCGGGCATGGAGCTCCATGCCGGGCTGATAGTCGGGTTTGTGCGTCCCATCCCTGGCGATGCCCATGTCGCCGGTCGCCACGCCGCGCACCGCGCCGGTCTCGGTAAAGAGGACCTCGGCGGCGGCGAATCCAGGATAGATCTCCACGCCCAGCGCCTCCGCCTGCTGCGCCAGCCACTGGCAGACGTTGCCAAGGCTCACGACGTAGTTGCCGCCATTGCGCATCAGCGGCGGCAGCAGCCAGGCGGGAATCGGATACGCCTGCGTCGCCGTCAGAATTTCGAAGCGGTCGTCGCTGACCGCCGTGTGCAGCGGCGCGCCAAGCGCCTTCCAATCGGGCAGCAGCTCGTTCAGCGCCTTCGGGTCGATGACCGCACCGGAAAGGATATGCGCGCCGACCTCCGAGCCCTTTTCCAGTACGCAGACGCTGACCTCGCGGCCTCCCTCTCGCGCGAGCTGCTTCAGCCGAATCGCCGCCGACAGGCCCGCGGGGCCGGCACCGACGATCACTACATCGAACTGCATCGCTTCGCGCTGCATGCCGCTCCTGGCCGACGACGTTGCGCCGGCGTTTGGCCGGCGTTTGGCCGTTGCGCCGGTGGCTCGTTGATCCAGCCATTATAATTGTGATTTCGCCGGCGACGCTCCGATGACCGCGCAACGAAAGCTCGTTCACACCACGTGGGTGCCGATCCGCTGGGGCGATATGGACGCGCAGGGACACGTCAACAATACCGCGTATTTCCGCTACATGGAGCAGGCGCGCATCGAGTGGCTGATGTGGCTCGATGATCGCTGCGGCGGATTTCCGGGCCAGGGTTCGGTCATCGTCAACGCCAGTTGCACGTTTATCACACCGCTCACCTACCCGGGGACGGTCGAGGTGCGCATGTATGTCGATCCACCGGGCCGATCGAGCATCGGGACGCATTATGAGCTTCGCATCGGCGAGATCAAGCACGCGGAAGGGAGCGCCAAGCTGGTGTGGATCGACCAGCAATCGCTGCGCTCGGCGCCGCTGCCGGAGCGGGTAGCGACACTCGCCGCGCAGGGCGAAGCGGTGCCCGGACCGTGAACGTCATCGCCATCGTCGTCGCGCTGGGCGTCGAGCAGTGGCGGACCTTTCGCTGGCGCGGCGCGCTGCAACAGGCGTTCATCCGCTATGCGCGATGGCTCGAGCACCGGTTCAACGGGGGCTCGGCGCAGCAGGGTGCGATCGCGGCCATGCTCGCCCTGGCGCCGCCGATCCTCGTCGCCGCGTGCGGATTCTGGGCACTCGATCAGCTGAACCCGGTGCTGGGCCTCGCCTGGAACGTGCTTATCCTCTATCTGCTGGTCGGTTTTCGTCATTTCAGCCACGCTTTCAGCGCGATCGTCGAGGCGCTGAAGGCTGGCGATGCGATCGCTGCGCGCCGTTGCCTCGCGGCATGGCGCGGCAGCGACGCCAGCGCCGTCGGCGCCGAGGAAATTCCGAAGCTCGCCATCGAGCAGGGCCTCGAGGATTCGTATCGCCACGTCTTCGGCACTTTGTTCTGGTTTCTCGTGCTGCCGGGACCCGCGGGTGCGGTCCTCTACCGTGCCACGGTGCTGCTCGCCGCGCAGTGGCAGGGCGACGAGTCGACGCCTCTGGGCCAGCACCTGAGCGCGTTCGGGGCGCCGGTGCGTCGCCTGCTGCATTGGCTCGACTGGATCCCCGTGCGGCTGACCGCCGCGACCTTCGCCGTCGTCGGCGACTTCGAAGACGCGATTTATTGCTGGCGAACGCAGGCCGGGCAATGGCCCCGCCTGCACGAAGGCATCCTGCTGGCGAGCGGCGCGGGCGCGCTGGGCGTGGTCATCGGCGGTGCGATTACCGGCGCGACCGGCGAGCCCGAGTTCCGGCCAGAGCTCGGCATGGGCGAGCCGGCCGACAGCGACGTTCTGGCAAGCGCGGCTGGACTGGTCTGGCGGGCGCTGTTGGTATGGCTCGCCGTCCTCGTGGTGCTTACGCTCGCCTATTGGGCGCCGTAGGCCCCCTCGCGCATCACCAGGTTTGCGCGCGCCGCCCGCTGTCCGAAAGCAACTGACGGAGCAGCGCCAATCGCCACGGCTTGACCTCGCCGCGCGCGATCGCTTCCCGGATTGCGCAACCGGGCTCGCTGTCGTGGCGGCAATTGCGAAAGCGGCAGGTCCCCAGCAACGGACGCAACTCGACAAAGCCGCGCTCGATCGCGTCGGCGGGAAGATGCCCGAGGCCGAACTCTTTCATGCCGGGCGAGTCGACGATCCAGCTCGACGCATCGATGAGGTAGAGCGTGGTCTCGGTCGTCGTGTGACGCCCGGTGTGCAGCGCCGCCGAGACTTCGCCGACCCGCGCCGCGGCCGATGGAAGCATCCGGTTGATCAACGTCGACTTGCCCATGCCGGATTGTCCGATCAGCACGCTGTGCTGGCCAACCAGGAGCGGTGCCAGGGCACCCGCGCCTTCGCTGGCGGAGATTTCGACGACCGGGTAGCCGAGTGCCGCAAATTGCGCGAGCCGCGGCCGGATCGCCGCGAATGCGGGCAGGTCGCGCTTGTTGGCGATGAGGACAAAGCGGCAGCCGGCGGACTCCGCAGCAACGATCCAGCGGTGCACCAGCTCGTCGTCGAACGGCGGATCGGGCGCGACCATGCCCAGCACCTGTGTCACGTTGGCCGCGATAAGCTTTTCGCGTCTTGCGTCGGAGCGATAAAAAAGCGTGGTCCGCGGCTCGATTGCCTCGATCACCCCCTCTCCGGGGCCCGATTCCACCCAGCGCACGCGATCGCCGCAGGCGATCGCCAGCGTGCGTCCTCGCAGCACGCATGAGATCGTGCTGCCGTCGTCCGAGCGGACCAGGTAGTGCCTGCGGAATGTGGCGGTGACGAGTCCCGCCGCGCCGATCACGTCTCGCGGCGTGGCGGCGTCCGCGGCGGTCGCCGAATCAAGGGCTGCGGGCAAGCGACTCGACCTTGGCTGCGCAGATGCAGTCGTTGAGCGTCACGCCGCCGGCGTCGTGCGTCGAGTAAACGACGTCGACGCGGTTGTAGTGGACCGACAGGTCGGGATGATGATCCTGGCGATGCGCGACAAAGGCGACAGCGTTGACGAACGCCATCGTCCGATAGTAGTCGGCGAAAGCGAAGCTCTTGTTGAGCGCATTGTCCGCGTGCGTCCAGCCCGGCAGGGCGGGAAGCAGTTGCGCCAGCTCGGCGGGTGCCAGCAGCGGAGCACCCGGGCGGCAATCGCGCTCGGCGAGCGCGGTCGAGGCGCCGGGGTCAGCGGTGGGTCGTTTCGTTGCCTTGTTCGATGCGCTCATCGAAACCGATAGTATTGCCCGTTGGAGTGCGCGGCGATATGCACGGCGTCGCGTCGGGACCTGCCGGTATTCACGCGCTGCTCGTTTCGAGCCGCGCGATGCGTGCGGCGGCAGGCGGGTGCGAATCGTAGAAGACCGAGTGCAGCGGATCGGGCGTCAAGGTGCTTGCATTGTCCTCGTAGAGCTTGACCAGGGCGGCGACCAGCGCCGGTCCGGAGGCGTGCGCGGCGGCGTAGGCATCGGCCTCGAATTCGTGCCGCCGCGAGTACAGCGATGTCAGCGGCGCGCCGAGGAAAGTGAACACCGGCAGCGCCAGCATGAACAGCACCAGCGCGACGCCGTAGCGCGGCGGCGCGACCGGCACACCGAGTCCTGCGTAGAACCACGGCTCGCCGACCAGCCATCCGAGCAACGCCAGCAGCACGAGGCTCGCGGCGGCGAACCAGGCGATGCGCTTGACCACATGCTTCAACTTGAAATGGCCGAGCTCGTGCGCGAGCACCGCCTCGATTTCCTCGGGCTGCAGGCGCGAGAGCAGTGTGTCGAAAAACACGATGCGCCGCGCCGCGCCGAAACCGGTGAAATAGGCGTTGCCATGACTCGAGCGCCGCGAGCCATCCATGACGAACAGTCCTTTGGCGGCGAAACCGCAGCGCGCCAGCAAGCGCTCCACACGTGCGCGCAAAGACTCGTCGGCCAACGGCCGGAACTTGTTGAACAGCGGCGCGATGACCGTCGGGAAGAGCACGAGCATCAGTAACTGGAAAGCGACCCAGGCGAGCCACGCGTAGAGCCACCAGAGCGTGCCGGCGCGCGCCATCAGCCACAGTATCAGCGTCAGCAGCGGAATGCCCAGCAGAGCGCCGAGCACCGCACTCTTGGCGAGGTCGGCGAGCCAGAGCCCGAGCGTCATCCGGTTGAAGCCGAAACGTTCCTCGATGACGAAAGTGCGGTACCACGAGATAGGCAGTCCGATCAGCGCGGCGAGCAGCGTCACGGCGACGACCAGGAGGACGTCCTGCCACAGCGTGCCGACCGGCAAAAGATCGGCGCGGACCGCGAGCGCCGCAAGTCCGCCACCCAGCGTCAGCGCCAGCAGCACGATCGTATCGAGCACCGTGTCTAGCATGCCCAGACGCGTCCGCGCGATCGTGTAATCGGCGGCCTTCTGATGCGCCGCCAGCGTGATGCGCGTGGAGAAATGCGCGGGCGGCGCGGAGCGGTTGGCGGCGACGTGCTGCACCTGCCGGCGCGCCAGCCATAACTGCATCACCAGCGAGACCGCCAGCGCGAGCAGGAAAAGAAGGGTGAACCAGGGGATGGATTGCGGCATGCGACGCTCGACCGGACCAGCGATGTGCGAGAATAAGCGCTTATTTTACGCCAAGTGAAAATAATGGCGCAGGACGCCCATCTGCTGGTCTGGATCGACATGGAAATGACGGGCTTGCGGCCCGAGACCGACCGCATCATCGAGGTCGCGCTGGTCGTGACCGACGCGGCGCTCGCGACCGTCGCCGAAGCGCCAGTGCTGGTCGTGCACCAGGACGACGCGACCCTGGCCGGCATGGACTCGTGGAACCAGTCGACACATGCGCGATCGGGCCTGATCGACAAGGTGAAGGCGTCGACCCTCGACGAGGCGACGGTGGAAGCGCGGATGCTTGCGTTCCTGCGCGAACATGTGCCACCGCGGATCTCGCCGATGTGCGGGAATTCGATCTGCCAGGACCGTCGCTTTCTCGCGCACTGGATGCCGGCGCTCGAAGATTATTTTCATTACCGTAACGTCGACGTCTCGACGCTGAAGGAGTTGTGCAAACGCTGGCAGCCCGACGTGGCGAAGGCCTGGGTGAAGCAAGGCAAGCACGAGGCGCTCGCTGATATTTACGAGTCGATCGACGAGCTTAATTACTATCGCGAACATTTCATTGGCCGCAGCGCCCAGCGCGTCGAGCCGTCCTAGCCTGCTCGGTGAAATTCTGCAGCCACTGCGGCTCGGCCGCGCTCGCACGACGCATTCCGGAAGGCGACACGCTGGCGCGCTACGTATGCGCGGGCTGCGGCGCCATTCATTACCAGAATCCCAAGACCGTCGTCGGCTGCCTGCCCGAGTGGGAGGGTCGCGTGCTGCTGTGCAAGCGCGCGATCGAGCCGCGGCACGGCTTGTGGACGCTGCCGGCGGGATTCCTGGAGAACGGCGAGACGATCGAGGCCGGCGCGGTCCGCGAGACCATCGAAGAGGCGCGGGCGCAGGTCGAGATCGGCGCGCTGTACACAGTGATCAGCTTGCCGGACATCAACCAGGTCTACATGATGTTCCGCGCGTGCCTGCTGGATCTGGATTTCGGCCCTGGCCCGGAGAGTCTCGAAGTACGGCTTTTCGCCGAGGAAGACATTCCCTGGGGCGATATCGCGTTCCGTACGATTGCGCGGACCTTGCGCAATTATTTTCTGGACCGCAAGCTCGGCGCCTTTCCGTTGCACGTCAGCGCGCTGTTCAAGCGTTCGCCGCGCGAACCGGCGTTGCAGGCGGCCGCCTGACCAGGCGTCACGGAGCGTTGCCTGGTTCGCCCGGCGCATTGCAGGCGACCAGGTCGACGACGCTGCCTTCGGCGGCAGACGGCACCAGGGCGCCAAGCGTGCGACAGCGGTCTTTCCAGCAGAGCGTCCAGTCGTCGGTGTACGTCGACTGCGTCAACGGTAACGCCGCGATGGCACGCGGCGGCGGAGTCCACGTCCACCAGCCGCCGCGCAGCACGGCGCCCTCGGGCGGCTCCATGCCGGCGCCGATGCCCTGAATGCGTGCACCGGTCAACAGCAGGTAATCGCCGGCGATGTGATAGGTCTCCTCCCAGCGCGTCTTCTCGACCGAATGCTGCCAGGCCAGCATGAATTCGTTCGTTGGCAGTGTGGCACGAACGACTCCGGCGACCAGCAGGCAAACCGCATTCACGCCTTTTGCGGTAGTGCCCGCGTACGAAACAGATGCCAAACGACGAACGCGGCGCATAGAGCGAAACCCGCCTCGTCGGTCCACGGGATCGCGACCACCAGCAGGAACGCGGCGATGGTCACGAATATGCGCTCGCCCCAGTTGAGCGGCGCGCGCAGGTAGCCGATCGAGGCGGCGCCCCACAGAAGGATCGCAATGATCGCCTTGAACACGACATACACGGTATCGAGCAGGGTTCCGGACTGGAGCATCAACGACGGATCGTAGACGGCCATATACGGAATCACGAACCCGGCGATCGCGATGTGCGTCGCTTTCCAGCCGATCTTCATCGGCGAGGCCTTGGCGATCGATGCCGCGGCGAATGCCGCCAGCGCGACCGGTGGCGTCAGGTCGGCCATGATCCCGAAATAGAAAACGAACATGTGCGAGACGATCAACGGCACCTTCAGCGTGAGCAGTGCGGGTGCCGCGATCGCGCTGGTGATGATGTAGTTGGGAATGGTCGGTATGCCCATGCCAAGCACTAGGCACACGGCCATCGTCAAAAACAAGGACAGGAACAGGCTTTTCGAGCCGATGTCGAGCACGAACCCGGCGAAATTCGACGCCGCGCCGGTGAGCGTCAGCACGCCTATGATGACGCCGACGATCGCGCAGGCAATACCGACGGCGATCGCTTGTCGGGCGCCATCGATCATGCTGCTCCGCATGATGGCCAAGGTCTTGCGGCCGCCGCGGATGACGAAATTGAGCGCGACCAGAAGGGCGATGGCGACGATCAACGGCCAGATCCCGTACTTGAAGAAGCTCGCCGTCGCCAGGCCAAGGATCACCCAGAACACGATTCGGAACAACACCGACCCGAAGCCGGCGGCGATGCCGGTGCCGAGGATCAGCATCGCCGTCAACGCGAGCCCGACGATGCCGGAGAACATCGGCGTGAAGCCGTCGAACAGCATGAAGACCAGCACGGCGAGTGGCAGCATCAAATACCATTTGTCGCGGATTGCCTTCCATGGATTCGGGCAATCGGCCTTGGGCAGGCCGTGCAGGCCTTTGCGCCCGGCCTCCAGGTGCACCATCAGGAACGCCGTCAGGTAGTAGAGGAATGCCGGGATGACGGCCGCCTTGACAATGGTCACGTAGGGCACGTTAAGTGTCTCGGCCATGATGAACGCGACGGCGCCCATCACCGGCGGCATGATCTGGCCCCCCATCGATGAGGTGGCTTCGACGGCGCCGGCAAAAACCGGCGAGTATCCGAATCGCTTCATCAGCGGGATCGTGAACTGCCCGACGGTCAGCACGTTGGCCACGCCCGAGCCGCTGATCGTACCCATCAGGCCCGACGAGATCACGGCGACCTTGGCCGGACCGCCGCGCGCATGGCCGACGAAGCCGAGCGCGATGTTGTTGAACAAGCCGATCATTCCGGCATGCTCGAGGAAGGAGCCGAAGAGGATGAACAGAAATATGTAAGTTGCCGAGACCAGCGTCGGAATCCCATAGATGCCTTCGCTGCCGAGGTAGAGCTGACCGATGATCTGATCGAAGCCGTAGCCGCGGTGCGCGATCGCCGACGGCAGATACTGACCCAGCATGCCATAAGCCAGGAAAGTCGCGCAGACGATAGGCAGCGCGATACCCAGCACGCGCCGCGCCGCCTCGAACAGCAGGACGATCACGATGGCACCGACGACCAGGTCGGCAACGGTAGCATCGCCGGAGCGCTGGATCAGATCGGACTCGAACACCCAGTGGTAGAAGGCCAATGCGAAGGCTAGGACGGCGATCGCTGCGTCGTACCAGACGATGCGGTCCCTGGCGGCCTTGCGGCCGACCGGGTAGATCAGGAACGCTAGCAGCATCAGGAAACCGACATGCAGCGAGCGCGTGACCAGACTCGACAGCGGACTGAACGCTGCAATGAATAGCTGGTAGGTCGAAAAGGCCAGCGCGACGCCGCTGACGATCTTCGCCGCGAGCCCGCTCAGCTCGCGCTTAACGCCGGTTTCGTCGAACGCGGCGTCGGAAGCCGCGTGGATGTTGGGCGTTCCTTTGGGCGCTGCGTCGGGCGCGGCCATGAGGGTGCCGGTCCGGCCGCGACCTACTTCAGCAGGCCGACTTCCTTGTAGTATTTCTGCGCCCCCGGATGCAACGGGACCGGCATGCCTTCCAGCGCATGCTTGAGATCGATCGCCTTGGCGGCCGAATGCGCGGCGGTCAGCTGATCGAGGCTTGTCCACAGTGCCTTGGTCATTCCGTAGACGACTTCGTCGCTGACGTCCTCGTGCGTGACCAGGAAGTTCTGCACCGCAGCCGCGGGAACGTCGGCGGTCTGCCCGCGATACGTGTTGGCCGGAATGACCGCCGGCAGATAGGCAGGATCGTTGGTCTTCTTGATGACGTCCGCCGGAATCGCGACGACGACGATGTCGACCGACGAAGCAAGGTCGCGAAGCGCCGATACACCCAGTCCCGCTGACTGCAGCGTGACGTCGATCTGCCGGTTCTTCATCAGCTCGACGCTCTCGCCGAACGGCAGATACTCGACCTTGGCGAAATCCTTGTACGACATGCCCGCTGCGGCGAAGATCGCGCGCGCGTTGAGCTCGGTGCCCGATTTCGGCGCGCCGACCGAAACGCTCTTGCCCTTGAGATCGGCGAGCGTCTTGATGCCCGAGTCGGCACGCGCAACGATCTGGATGTAGTTGGGGTAGATCGCCGCGATGCCGCGCAGTTTTTTCAGCGGCGTCTTGAATCCGGCATCCTCATTGCCTTTCCACGCGTCCGACAGCGAGTCGCCGAGCGTGAAGGCAATCTCACCGCGGCCGGCCTGTAGCAGATTCAGATTCTCGACCGAGGCCTTGGTCGCCTGGACCGAAGTCTTGACCTGCGGCATCGCCTTGCCGATCGCGTTGGCCAGCGCAACGCCCAGCGGGTAGTAGACGCCGCTGGTGCCGCCGGTCAGCACGTTGATGAACTGGTCGGCGGCAACCGCCGGACCGGCGGCCAGCGCCAGCGCGAAGGCGCAGCGGAGAAGGAGCTTGCTCATGAAACCTCCGGGATCGAATGGTGTGCGGTGGGCCGGCCGCGTCCCGCCAGGCGGTTTCGCCCGCAAACAGCGCGGCACCCATTATAGCGCAGCCGGCGGCAGGCATCGGGCCGCCGCCCGGAGACCGGCTCGCCCGTCGGCACCGCGGCGTCCGGCGGCCGGGCATGTGGAACCAGCTTGATGCGCGCTTTAGCGCCTGCTGCTGTTGTTGAGCCACTCACCGACAATGCGCTGCATGCCTATCGCGCGCGGGACGAAGCCGCAGGCGGCATAGAAATCCCGCCGATCGTCGGTGAACAGGTAGACGTGCTGGCCCGACAGCGCCTGGCAGAGCATTTCGACCACGCGCCGTCCGATGCCCCGGCGGCGATAGGCGGACTGCGTCCAGACGTCGACAATATAGGCGTTGCACACGCCGTCGGACAGCGCGCGTCCGGTGGCGACCACCTTCGTGCCATCGCGTGCGATGACGCAGCGGTAGCTGCTGCGAAACGACGCTTCCATCTGATGAGGCGTGCGGCCGTTGTCGAAGCGATCG
The DNA here is from genome assembly GCA_003153475.1 of Betaproteobacteria bacterium. Taxonomy (GTDB): domain Bacteria; phylum Pseudomonadota; class Gammaproteobacteria; order Burkholderiales; family Casimicrobiaceae; genus PALSA-1003. The sequence goes on from PLYT01000093.1 coordinate 10,501, forward strand.
GCGGCCAGCGACGCGATCAGCGCCGCCCAGTCGACGCCCTCGACCGAAATCGAATAGTCGATGGCCATCAGAACGGCAGCGCCCGGCCCGGCACCGCCTCGCCGAGCACGCGCCGGAACTCATCCTGGATACGCTTGAGCGCGGTGGCGTCGTCCGCCTCGAAGCGCAGGACGATCACCGGCGTCGTATTGGACGCGCGCGCGAGCCCGAAGCCGTCGGCGTATTCGACGCGCAGGCCGTCGATGCGAATGACGTCGACGGCGCCCGGAAAGCTTGCCGTCGCGGCGAGCCTGTCGATCAGCGCATGCGGCGATGCATCGGCACAGTCGATATTGAGCTCCGGCGTGCTCAGGCTGTCGGGAATCGCGTGCAGCGCGGCCGACGCGTCGGCGTCGCGGGAGAGAATTTCGAGCAGGCGCGCGCCGGCATACAGGCCGTCGTCGAACCCATACCAGCGTTCCTTGAAGAACGTATGCCCGCTCATTTCTCCGGCGAGCTCCGCACCGGTCTCCTTCATCTTGGCCTTGATCAGCGAATGCCCGGTCTTCCACAACAGCGGCTTGCCGCCGTGGCTTTCTATCCAGGGCTTGAGCTTGCGGGTCGACTTGACGTCGTAGATGACCGTCGCGCCGGGACGCCGCGCCAACATGTCGGCGGCGAACAGCATGAGCTGCCGGTCGGCATAGATCGTCCGTCCATCCTTAGCGACGACGCCCAGACGGTCGCCGTCGCCATCGAAGGCGATGCCCAGCTCGTTGTCGGTGGCCGCGAGGCAGGCGATCAGGTCGCGCAGGTTCGCCGGCTGCGAAGGATCCGGATGATGATTCGGAAAGCGGCCGTCGACGTCGCAGAAAAGCTCGGTGACGACGCAGCCCAGGCGCCGGAACAGCGCCGGCGCATACGCGCCCGCGACGCCGTTGCCGCAATCGACGGCGATTTTCATCGGGCGCGCCAGCCGGACATCACCGGTGATCCGATCGAGATAGGCCGGCCCCACGTCGGCGGTGCGCAGCGTACCGGCGCCGCGCGCGAGCTCGCCGGCCTCGATGCGCGTGCGCAAGGCCCTGATCTCGTCACCTGCGAGCGTGTCGCCGGCGATGACCATCTTGAGCCCGTTGTAGTCGGGCGGATTGTGGCTTCCGGTGACCATCACGCTGCACTGCGTGTCCAGATGCTGCGCGGCGAAGTAGCTCATCGGTGTCGTGACCATGCCTATGTCGACGACGTTCGCGCCACTCGCGCGAATGCCGGTCGAGAGCGCGTCCGCGAGCTCCGGGCCCGACAGTCGTCCGTCGCGACCGACGACCAGCGTGTCGCGGTCGCGCTCCAGCGCCAGCGTGCCCAGCGCCTGGCCGATCGACTGCACGATAGCCGGGGTCAGCGTCTTGCCGACGACGCCGCGAATGTCGTAAGCCTTGAAGATATCGGCGGGAAGGATCATCCGAGGGATTGAAGCATGGGTCGGCATCGCACGCCGCCGCTGCGCGGCGACACGCGCCTAGGGCGCTGGCGCGAAGAATTGTAGCAGGCGGCTCGGCAGCCAATTCATGCCTTCGGGAAACGCCGACGTCGCGAAGCCCGCGTGGCCGCCATGCGCGGGCTGTTCGAGCGTCACGGCGCGGCTGACCGACTCGGCGCCGGGCAGCGAGGTCCACGGAATGAACGGATCGTTTTTCGCATTGAGCACCAGCGTCGGCACGGCAATGCCGCCGAGCCACGGCTTGCTGCTGGCGCGGTGCCAGTAATCGCCGACGCCGCGAAAGCCGTGCAGCGGCGCGGTGACGACGTCGTCGAACGTATGCATCGACGTCGCCCGGCGTATGGCCGCGGCGTCGAGTGTGCCGGGAAAGCGTTGCGCCATCGCGACCGCTTTCGGCACCAGCGTCGACAGGAAGTGCCGCGCGTAAATGCGGTTGAAGCCCTGGCCGATCGCCGTGCCGGCCGCGGCCAGATCGAGCGGAGCAGAAACGGCCGCTGCGGCGACCAGGATCGAGCGCGCGCGCTCCTGCTCGCGTCCGAGCCAGTTGAGCAGCGCGCTTCCGCCAAGCGACACCCCGACCGCATACAACGGCGCTGCGGGCAGGCTCGCCCTGACCGTCGAGAGCATCCAGCCGATCTCGGCGTAGTCGCCCGAATGGTAGGCGCGCGGCAGGAGGTTCGGCTCGCCGCTGCAGCCGCGAAAATGCGGAACGACGCCACGCCAGCCTATCGACTGCAAACCGCGCATCAGCGCGCGCGCATAGTGCGACGAGGAATTGCCTTCGAGCCCATGGAACAACACGACCGTCGGCGTGCCCGGTGACGCGGCATTTCCGTCCTGCCAGTCGAAGTCGACGAAGTCGCCGTCGGGCGTATCGACACGCTCGCGGCGCAAAACGACCGCCGGCGGGCGGAACAGCGCCGGATAGATCGTTTGCGCATGCGCGCCGGCGAGCCAGCGCGGGGGCAGATAGCCGTCGCTCATTGCTCGAGCGATGATTCGATGCGGTGCACGATCGTCTTCAGGATCTTGATCCGCGCGTAGTGCTTGTCCTCGGCTTCGACCAGCGTCCAGGGCGCGAGTATCGTGCTGGTGCGGTCGACCATGTCGCATACCGCGATCTCATAGTCGTTCCAGCGCTTGCGATTGTGCCAGTCTTCCGGCGTGATCTTGAAGCGCTTGAACGGCGTGTGCTGACGCGCGCGGAAGCGCGTGAGCTGTTCGGCCTTGCTGATCTGCAGCCAGAACTTGACGATGATGACGCCGCCTTGCGTCAGCTGCTCCTCGAACTGGTTGATCTCGGCGAAGGCTCGCATCCATTCGCCCGCGGGGCAAAGCCGCTCGACCCGCTCGACCAGCACGCGTCCGTACCACGATCGATCGAACAGCGTGATGCCGCCGCGCCGCGGGATCTTGCGCCAGAAGCGCCAAAGGTACGGGTGCGCCAGCTCCTCGTCGGTGGGCGCCGCGACCGGAACCGTCACATACTGGCGCGCATCGAGCGCGCCGGTGACTCGGCGTATCGCGCCCCCTTTGCCGGCGGCATCGACCCCTTCGAAGGCGACGACCAGCGAACGCTCGCCGAAACGCTTGTGCCGCGACAGCCGGGCGAGCTCGCCCTGCCATTTCTCGAGCTGCACCGGATAGGCTCGGGCAGACAGTTTTTTCGACAGATCGAGATCGCGAATCAGCTTGACGTTGTCGATCGCCGAGGGCGCCACCGGCGTGACCGGATGTTTGGGCTCCTTGGCGCGGGCCGGCTGAACCGGCCGCGCGGTCGCCCGCATCGCATCGAGCAGGATGCGGCCGACGGTCAGGTTGCGGTAGTGCTCGTCGGTCCCCTCGACCACGTACCATGGCGCCGCGGTGGTCGATGTCTCACGCAGCAGCGTCTCCCACAGTACATAGGACTTGCGATAGGCGTGGTAAGCCTGCCAATCGTCGTGGCTGACACGCCAGGAAGTGCGCGGATCGCGCTCGAGCGCCTTCAGGCGCTCTTTCTGTTCGGCTTTGGACAGGTGTATCCAGAACTTGAGCAGCACGACCCCTTCGTCGCTCAACATCTGCTCGTGCTCGCGGATCGCCTGCAAATGCGCTTCGAGGCGATCGTCCTCGATGCGGCCATGGATCCGCGCGCGCATCGACTCGTTGTACCAGGCGTGCATGAATATGCCGAGCCGGCCGTTGGGTGGCAGCGCCTGCCAGTAGCGCCAGGGTCCGGGGTGCACCGCTTCCTCGGGTGTGCGCTCGCCGAACGCGACCACCTGGATGTGCCGCGGGTCCATCCACGCGGTCAGCGTGTTAGCCGTCTCTCCACGCCCGGCGCCGTCGACGCCGGAGACGATGACCAGCACCGGGCCGCGCCGGACTCGCGACAGATCGAATTGCGCGAGCAGCAGCGATTCGCGAAGCCTGGGTTCTTCCCGGGCGTAGACGTCCTTGGCGACGCGATGGCCGATTTCCGCTGATTCGAGCATGTTCGCCGCGCCGGCTCTAGGTCCAGAAACGCTTGGTCTTGGCGAATTGTCGCCAGGACTTGGGCAAGCGTTCGAGCTCGCGCGCGCTCATCGATGCCGTCCAGCCGCGGACGATGCCGGCGGCGTGCGATAGCTCGGCATCGTTCCTGACCGGTGCCATGAGCTCGTCGAGCAGACGCGCTGCCGCCGCCATGTCGTTCAGATTCCCGAGCGTGCCCTGCAGCGCCGAAAGCGCGTCGATGTAGTCGTTGGCGCCGGCACGGCGAAACAGCGGCGCAAAAAACTCGGCGGCGTAGCGCAATTTTTTCGCCGCGACTCGCACGCGGTGCCTCCCGGCCGCGTCGGCTTGGCGAAGACGCTTGCCGCGTTTTCGCAGCCGCCGCTCGCTCCTGTCCAGCGAAGCGCGAGCCAGAACGGTCGCCGCCGGATCGGGTGCGGCAAGCTCGAGGCCGGCGCAGAACCTGCCCAGGGCCAGCAGCAGGCAGCTGAAGCGCTGCGACCCGGCCTCGGATTGCGCTTCCAGGCGAAGGAGGCGCCGCTTGCGGGCAGCGCGCAATCGCAGGCGACCGAAGGCGCGCAGCTCTTTATCGTGAAGATGCGGGGCGACCGCTGCCAGCGTACCGGAGGCAAACACGTCCCAATCGCGCGCCGGACCGAAGACTTCGCCCAGTGCGGCCAGACCGCTGTCGAGCGAGGCGGCTTCGGCTGCGCCCGGCGCGCCTGCGGCGAGCTTCAACAGCGAGCGCATGCGTCGGACCCCGACGCGGAGCTGGTGCAGGAATTCGCCGTCCCGCCCGTCGCGCAGGACTTCCGCGTTGCCGCCGATCTGGGCAAGACAATCGATCGCGATCGCCGCCAGCGCGTGCGGAGCGGCGACGTCGAGCGAGAGCGCAACCTTGCCCGCGCGCACCGGGCGCGCCGGCCGCGATCGCGCCAGCGCGTAGCCCCGCTCGGCCTTGCTCGCGTGGGCGAGCGTCAGCGGAATGTCGGCACAGAGTGCCAGCGCCAGGTCGTAGAGGCGCCGGGCATCGCCTTCGACCAACTCGATTTCGATTTCGCACAGCGGCGAACGCTTGCGGCCGGCTCGGACGGCGCCGCGATCGAACGACAAGGTGGCACGCGTCCCGTCGGCGAATTTCAGTGCGCGCTCGGTGCGCGTGATCTCGGTCGTGAAAACCGGCGCGAGCCGCGCCGAGGTGTCGGCAAACAGCGTGGCCCAGGGGGTTTCGGCCAGCTTGCCAGGATCGAGGCGCGGGCGCAGCAGCGGCCACTCGTATTCGGTGCGTCGGTGCATCCCCGCGGCCGCGTCGCCGCTGCCCTTGACCGTCTGCAACCAGCTGGCGCCGCGTCGACGCAGCCGCAGCGCGACGCCGCGCTCGAAGAGCTCGCTGGTCGGCGTGTCGTAATAGCGACTGACGATCGACGTCGAGCGGGCGCGGCCTGCGTTCGCCTCGATCAGCGCCCGATGCCGGCGCACGGCGGCGAATGCGCCGGGCGCGGCCGATAGCTTGAGTTCGACCTCGGTAGGCATCAGACGCGCTGCAAACCTAGTGCGGTCGGTGGCTTGCCGCCAGCGCCGCGCGTTTGACGTAGGCTTCTCGCGCGACGGCGACATCCTCCAGAAAGTGCGGCAGCTCGGACAGCAAAAGCGCCTGCGGCCCGTCGACCAGCGCTTTCGCCGGATCCGGGTGGAAGTCGACCAGCACCATGTTCGCACCCGCGACGACGCCCTGGGCGACGACGTGGAAAATATCGAGGATGCCGTCGGGCGCGATCGCCCGCGTTCCCACCGAGTGGGACGGGTCGATGCACACCGGCATCCGGGTCAGCCGCTTGACCACCGGAACATGCGAGAAGTCGACGAAATTTCGATGCGGGTCGCCCATGTTGGTCTTCATCCCGCGCAAGCCGAACACGACCTTGCGATTACCTTCAGACGCCAGATATTCGGCGGCGTTCAGTGATTCGTCGAGGGTGATACCGAAGCCCCGCTTGATCAGCACCGGAAATTCCTGCTGCTTGCCGACCAGCTTCAGAAGCTCGAAATTCTGCGTGTTGCGCGTGCCTATCTGCAGCATGATCCCGGTCGGGTTGCCGGTCGACTTGAGCGCCGCGCGGATCTCGTCGACGTGCGATTCGTGCGTGACCTCCATCGCGATGACGCGAATGCCGTACTTGCCGGCGAGCTCGAAGACGTACGGCAGGCACTTGGCGCCGAAGCCCTGGAACGCGTACGGGTTGGTCCGCGGCTTGTACGCGCCCATGCGCGTGCAGACCTGACCGTGACGCTGCAGCGCTTGCATCATCATGCCGGCCGACTCCGGAGAATCGACGGCGCACAGGCCCGCGAATACGTTCAGCGTGTCCTGGCCGAAGCGCACGCCGTTGTAGTCGAACGATGCGGGCCGGTCGTCGCCCTGCTGGTGCCGGCCGAGGACGCGATACGCTTCCGAGACGCGGACGACTTTTTGCACGCTGGGCAGGACTTGCATCTGCTCGACGGTCAGCGCCGCGGTGTTGCCGATCAGATAGATCTCGGTCAGCGTGACCTCGGCGCCGACTTCGCGATGGACGCGATATTGGATGCCCGGAAGACGGTCGAGTTGTCCCGCCAGCGTGCGGTAATCGGGGCTTTCGGGGCTGGTGTTGGGTTCCAGGATCAGGATCATGGCGACGGTCGCACGTGGGTTTTTCGTTGAAATTCATTCATTTGGCTCATTCTAGTCCGAAATGGCCAGCCGCGATGCTGCAGTGCGGTAGCGAAATATGCCACACGCTGACCGCCCGCCCGCGCGAAATCGTTGCGAGCCGCGTTCCGGATGCCGTAGACTGGCCGCGAAAGTTCCAGCACTGGTCCCCGACACTGCCCCAGGAGGCCCGACGACATGAAAACCCTAATCGCTCTGACGCTGGCAGGATTATTCGCCTGCGGCACCGCCTTTGCCGCGGACACCAAAGCCGCGGACACCAAAGCCGCCGACACCAAAATGACGCCGCAGCAGGAGAAGATGACGTCCTGCAATGCCGAAGCGACCGGCAAGACCGGCGACGAGCGCAAGGCGTTCATGAAGACCTGTCTTTCGGCCAAGCCTGAGAAGAAGGAAAGCAAGATGGCGATGTGCAACAAGAAAACTGCCGGCATGAAGGCCGATGAGCGTGCGAAAGCGCAGAGCGAGTGCATGAAGGGCTAGCAAGGTTTGCCAAACTCGGCCGGGTGACCCTCCTGTCCATCCGGCCGTACTGACAAGGCGGCGCCGGGGCAATCCGGTCGCCGCCTTGTTTTATCCCCCGCTCGACCGCGTGCATCGGCCATTCGTACGATGTACCCCGCGCCGACCCGAGCGTTAATGGAAACGTGGCCGATACCGGTCCACGCACCTTCCAACCACGCTTCGAGGAGATCGCCATGAAATCGCTTTATTTCGCCGCCCTGATCGGCCTGTTCGCCTGCCAGGTCGTTTATGCCGCCGATGGCACCGCCGCACCCAAGGCAAAGACGCAGTCGGCCGGAAAGATTGCCGACACCAGCACGCCAGCCGGTCAGGCGACCAAGCCGATTGCGATGTCGCAGCAGGACCGGATGCGGATGTGCAGCAAGCAGGCGACCGGCAAGAAGGGCGCGGAGCGCAAGACGTTCATGAAATCCTGTCTGACGACCCGTAAATCGTAGAGCATGTGGCGCAGGCAGGGCGGAGGTTCGCCGTGCTGCCTGCGCCTTTCGCCGGGTGGCGGCGCCACACCGGCAGTCTTTCATGCCTTCTTGCGAACGAGCAGGCCCTTCAGGTAATCGCCTTCGGGAAATTCGAGCGCGACCGGATGGTCGGCGCTCGCCGAAAAGCGGCCGATGATCGCCGCATCCGCGCCTGCATCCAGCGCGGCACCGGCGACGATCTTCTGGAACAAGTCCGCCGTAACCCCGCCCGAGCATGAGAATGTCGCCAGCAGGCCGCCGGGGCGCAACAGCTTCAGCGCGAGCAGGTTGATGTCCTTGTACGCGCGCGCCGCCTTGTCGATGTGGCGCGCCGTCGGCGCGAACTTCGGCGGGTCGAGCACGATCATGTCGAAGCTCTTCGCGCCGTCGCGAATCTTGCGCAATTCGGCGAACACATCGGCGTCTCGCCATTCGCAGCGCGCGTCATCGATCCCGTTCTGCGCAACGTTCTGGCGTGCCCGCGTCAGCGCGTCGGCCGAGCTGTCGATCGCGAGCACCGAGCGTGCGCCGCCGGCCAGCGCGGCGACGGTAAAGCCTCCGGTATAGCAAAAGCAGTCCAGCACGTCGCGCCCCGCGGCGACCGCGCGGATGCGATGTCGGTTTTGCCGTTGGTCGAGAAAGAACCCGGTCTTCTGGCCGGCGATGACATCGATGTCGTAGCGCAGGCCATCCTCCAGCAGGATAATGCGCGCGGGCAGGACGCCGGCCGCGATGCCGGTGCGCGAGGGCATGCCTTCGAGCGCTCGCACCTCTGCGTCGGAGCGTTCGTAGACGGCCGCGCAGCCCGTCGCTTCGACGAGCGCGCTGACGATACTGCCGCGCCAGGCCTCGCCGCCCGCACTGTGCAACTGCATGACGACGACTTCGCCGTAGCGGTCGGCGATGACGCCGGGCAGACCGTCCGATTCGGCATGCACCAGCCGGCATCCGGTATGCGTAGCGTCGAGCATCGGCGCGCGTGCCGCGACGGCGGCGCGCACGCGGCCAGCGATGAATGCATCGTCGATCGCCTGGCGCGCATCGAAGCTCCATATGCGTGCCCGGATCGCCGAGGCGGGACTCCAGGCTGCGCTTGCCAGGAATGCGCCGTCGGCGGAGTAGATCGCGACGGTCTCGCCCGCGGCGGGTGCGCCTTCGACCGCGGCGATGGCACCCGAGAAGACCCAAGGGTGCTTCTGTCGGAGCGACTTTTCCCGTCCGGGCTGCAGCGTGACCCGATGCACGCGAAACGCCTAAGCTCAGCCGGCGCTGACGCCGAGCAAGTGGCCGACGGCGAAAGTCACGGCGGCCGCGAGTCCGCCGAGCAGCAGCATGCGAGCGCCGGACGGTACCGCGCCGCGGCCGGTGAACAGCGACAGCGTCGCACCGACCGCGAACAGCGCGAGCGCAGTGAGCAACCCCGTGATCGCCAGCGCATGGTCGCGCGCAGCGAAGATGAACGGCAGCAGAGGAATGCTCGCACCGATGGCAAACGAGAGAAAGGAGGAGACCGCGGCCTGCCACGGAGAGCCGAGCTCGTCGGGGTTGAGGCCGAGCTCTTCGCGCGCCAGCGTGTCGAGCGCATGCTCGGGATCGGCCACCAGCCGCTTGGCGAGCCGGCGCGCCTCGCCGGGCGCGAGGCCCTTCGCCTCATAGATCAGCGCGAGCTCCTGCGCCTCGGCGTCGGGGTATTCGGCCAGCTCGTCGCGCTCGAGGCCGATCTGGTATTCGAACAACTCTCTTTGCGATCGCACCGAAACGAATTCGCCGGCAGCCATGGCGAATGCGCCCGCGGTGAGGCCGGCGACGCCGGTCAGCACGACCAGCCCCGGATCCGAGTTGGCACCGGCGACGCCGAAAATGAGGCTCGCGTTCGACACCAGTCCGTCGTTGATGCCGAATACCGCCGCGCGCAGGTAGCCGCCGCCGCCCAGTCCTCGATGCCGCCGCTCGATGCTGCCGGCCACCGGCGCCACGTGTCCGCCCGGTTCGCCTTTGGTATAGATCGCCATCCCGCGCACCTTCATCGCGGCGAGAATGCCGCGAAGCGGTGCGGGGCCGAGCAGCTTGACCAGATGCGCCACCAGGCGCGTGCGCAAATCGGGAACGAACGGCGGCGGCGCCGGCTTGCCGCTGGCGGTGAGCTGGGCGCGCCAGATCGTCGCCTGCGCTTCCGCTTCGCCCCCCAGGCGCATGAAGAGATCGGCGCGCGGCGTGCCCGCTTCGGCCGTCGCACAAGCCCGGTACAGGAAGGCGGAGCGCTGCTCCTCGGTCCAGCTTTCGAGCGGATTGCTCATCGTGCGCTGGTCAAAACGATAACTGGCGATGCATGCGGGCGTGCGAGTGAACGAGCCGATCAGCTCGGCGCGCCGACGAGTCCGTCGATCCGGGTCATGATGTCGGCCTCGAGTTTGGGCACGACGGTGAGCGCGCCCATGTTCTCGACGACCTGCGATGGCCGGCTGGCGCCGGTGATCACCGAAGTGACATGCGGATTTTTCAGGCACCACGCGAGCGCAAGCTGTGCCAGCGTGCAGCCGAGGTCGGCGGCGAGCGGCGCGAGCGAGCGGACCTGCGAGATCCTGACCGGGTCGATGATGCGCTCGGCCAGCCATTCGTAGCCTTTGATCGTTGCCCGAGACCCGGGCGGAATGCCGTCGTTGTATTTGCCCGACAGCAGCCCCGACGCCAGCGGGCTCCAGGTCGTGAGACCGATGCAAGGGTCGCGATAAAGCGGCACGTATTCGCGCTCGACGCGCTCGCGATGAAACAGGTTGTATTGCGGTTGCTCCATCACCGGCTTGGCCAGGTGATGCTTGTCGGCGATATGCCATGCCGCCATGATCGAAGCCGGGTCCCACTCCGACGTTCCCCAGTACAGCGCCTTGCCGGCCCGGATCATGTCGTGCATCGCCCAGACGGTTTCCTCGATCGGCGTGTCGGGATCCGGCCGATGGCAGAAAACCAGGTCGACGTGCTCGAGCTGCAGCCGTTTGAGCGAGGCGTCGATCGCCTGCATCAGATACTTGCGGTTCAGCGTGCTCTTTTCGTTCGGCCCGTCATTGAGCCCCCAGAAGAACTTGGTCGATATGACATAGGATTCGCGCCGCCAGCCGAGCTTCCTGAGCGCGCCGCCCATGATGACTTCGGATTGCCCGCGGGCATAGACCTCGGCGTTATCGAAAAAATTGACGCCGGCGTCGTGTGCGGCGGCCATGCACTCGCGCGCGGTCTCTTCGGCGAGCTGGTTGCCGTAGGTCACCCACGACCCGAACGACAGCTCGCTGAGCTTGAGACCGGAGCTGCCGAGCCGGCGGTACTGCATTTTCGAACCTCTGGGCCACACGTTGCGCCGCGAACGCGACGCCGGAGCGGACATTCTACCTCAAGCGTGACCGATGCCCGCCTTCGCCGGCAAGCGTACAATCCGCCGGCGCGCCACGAGCGCTTGTCCCAGACCAATCGTTGCCATGGAAATCCCATGCCCATGAAAAAGCACCCGCTCAGCGTCGCCGATCTGTGGTCGATCAAGCGTGTCGGCTCTCCGACTTTGTCTCCCGATGGACGACACGCCTGCGCGACCGTTACCGCCTTCGACATGAAGACCAACGAAGGGCGCACCGAGCTGTGGCTTTTTCCCTGCGACGGCGGCAAGGCGCGGCGGCTTACCGCGGGCGACAAGGATTCCGGCCCACAGTGGTCGCCCGACGGCAAGTGGATCGCGTTCACCGCCAAGCGCAAGGACGACGACGAAGCGCAGGTCTACCTGATCGCCCCGGACGGCGGCGAGGCGCGACGACTGACGACCTTGTCGACGGGCGCGCTGGCGCTGCGCTGGTTTTCCGACAGCCGCCGTATCGCCTTCGTGTCGTGGGTCTGGCCGGACCTTCGAAACGACAAGGCGCAGGCGAAGCGCAAGCGCGAGCGCAAGGAGTCGAAGATCAAGGCTCATGTGACCGAGCGCACCGAGCCTCGCTACTGGGACCACTGGCTCGCCGACGGTCGCGAGCCGCATGTATTCGCCGCCGACGCGGGTAGCGGCAAGTCGCGCGATCTTCTTGCCGGCACCGGCCTCTCGCTTCAGCCGTGGGATCCTTCCGCCGAGCATTACGACTTGAGCCCCGACGGCAAGGAGCTCGCGCTGACGGTGGACCTCGGTAAAGAGCCGCGGATGATGAATTCTGCCGACATCGTCGCGGTCCGTCTGGCGACCGGCCGCCACCGTACGCTGACCGAGGGCAGTGGATTTTCCAGCGAGCATCCGCGCTATTCGCCGGACGGCAAACATCTGGTCTGGCACGCGTTCAACCTGAAGCGGGCGTTCAACGATCAGGGTCGTCTCATTCTTTGCGAGCGCGCCACCGGCCGTACGGGGCGTCTAGCCGCCAGACTCGACCGCGCGACCAGCCATGTCGATTGGGCGCGCGACGGCGCGGCGCTGTACATGCTGATCGAGGATCGCGGCCGGCAGGGACTGTGGCGGCTGGACTTGAAGGATGCGATGCCGGCGCCGGTCGCCGCCGGCGGGACGCTCGGCGGCTTCGCCGTGTCGGGCGACGGCAAGAGAATCGCGTTCGATCGGGCGAGCCTGTCGCATCCGGCGGCGCTGTTCGCGATCGGCGCCGATGGACGGGGCGAGTTGCCGCTGGAATCGCCGAATCGCGCGCTGTTCGATCGCGCCGCGATCGGAGCGACGCGCGAATTCACCGTGAAAGGCTGGGGCGGCGACGACGTGCAGGTGTGGGTGACCTATCCGACGAATTTCGATCCCAAGAAAAAATGGCCGCTGCTGCACTCGATCCACGGCGGTCCCCACGCCGCGCATACCGACGGCTGGCATTACCGCTGGAATACGCAGCTGTTCGCCGCCCACGGCTATGTCGTCGTCGGCGTCAATTATCACGGCTCGTCGGGTTTCGGACAGCAGTGGCTGGAAACGATCACCGCGGATTACGGCCGCAGGGAATTCGCCGACACCGAAGCGGCAACCGACTTCATGCTCCGTCGCGGTTACATCGACCGCAACCGGCTGGTCGCGACCGGCGGCAGTTACGGCGGCTATATGGTCGCCTACATGAACGGGCACACCGACCGCTATCGCACGTTCGTCTGCCATGCCGGCTGCTACGACTGGGTCAGCATGATGGCCACCGACGGCTACCTGTTTTTCGCCAAGGAGCTGGGCGCGTTTCATTGGGACAATCCGGCGCGGGTGATGCAGCAGTCGCCGCATCATTTTGCCAAGCGCTTCCGCACGCCGACGCTGGTCATCCACGGCGAGCTCGACTATCGCGTCCCGGCGACGCAGGCACTTCAGTACTACAACACGCTGCACGCCAGGCAGATTCCCACGCGCCTGGTGTACTTCCCCGACGAAAACCACTGGATACTGAAGCCGCAGAATTCGCGGCTCTGGTATCGCGAATTCTTCGACTGGGTCAAGCGCTACGCCGCGCCCGGCCCGTTGCGCCGGGGTCAGCGAACGCGTTTGGCGGGGTAGTCCTCGTCGATGTTGTCGCGAAAAAAACTCCACGGCGATGACGCGCCGGCGAAGCGCTGCCAAGTCTCCGCGGTGACGCCGGAATACTCGAAGATTCCATTGGTCAGCTCGACCACCAGCACGCGCTTGCGCTCGTCATAGCCGGCGGCACGCAGGTTGCCACCCGACAGCCGTTTCATTTCCATCGCATCGACTCCGGGAGCATCGCATCCACCCGGTTACATCGAGTCCATGCCAATCACACCGACCGCGGATCTCACGACTTGGGCTTGGGTGGGACGTAGGGCGTGCAGCCTTCGAGCTTGCTCGGGACGCCGTTGTCGATCAGCACCAGGTCCATGCCTTTGCCGTGCAGCTCAAGACTCGCATTGCTGTACCGAATGCCGGAAGGGGCAGGAATCTGATAAAGCGTGATGGCTTCGGCGTTCGAGGTCAGCAGCCGGACTTCGCCGGGCTCGAAACGCATGATCAGGCGCTCGCCGGCCAGCTGACAGATGAAGGTCGGCTTCGCCGCATCCTCGGCTTCTTTGGCCGCGTTGTTCTCGCAGCCGGCAAGCTGGACCGCGAGCGCGAACGCTGCCGCAAGCCATACGAGCTTGCGTCCCGGTCCATGCCTGCCAACGGCGCATACGGCGCGCGGCATCGTCACTGCACCGCGCCCGGAGCCGGCGTTGGCGGCGTTATCGCCTGCACGATGTCGCACAGCCGCGCGGGCTGCTGCCTGCCGGTCGTCTGAACGGTCAGGACCATCGAGCACAAATCGAACTGCGCTTCGGCCAGCGCCGCGGCGGCGCTCTTGAGGTCGGCATCGGACAGCGTGGGGTTGCGGGCAAGGATCCGGGCGTAGCGCAGCGATGGGTGCCCGACGACCAGCCAGTGCCCGTCGGGGGCGCGCGCGACGACGATCGACTCGCGGCCAAACGGGTACCACCAGATGCCCAGCAGGTGCACGCTCGTAATCTTGAGCACCGAGGGCAGGGCGGGGTCCATCGGTCTCGCGCGAGCCTCCGAGCGCTCGGCCGTCCCGTCGACGCGAAGGCATTTGCTCTCGAGCATCAACGCGCCGTTGTCGCCGCTCGAATATTCGGTTCGCGTGTCGCGCGCGCAGCGGCTTTGCAGGAACCCGCGGATCGATGCGATCTCGTACCAGGTCGCCAGATAGCCGTCGAGCTTGAAATCGGGAACCGGCGTCAGCGCGACGGCCGGTGTCAGCGGAGCAAGCATGAAAAGCCCCATCAGGCAGCAACGCTTCATCCGGTCCCTACGCCTTGTTGGGTCGGCAAGTGCGCGATCTTGGCGCATTTTGCCAGAGATCGCGCGCGAACGCGTCAGCAGTCGACGACGTTGACCGCCAGGCCGCCGAGCGAGGTCTCCTTGTATTTCGCCATCATGTCGCGCCCCGTCTCGTACATCGTCTTGATGACGGCGTCGAGGGAGACGCGATGAGCACCGTCGCCGCGCAGCGCCAGCGACGCGGCGTTGATCGCCTTGACCGCACCCATCGCATTGCGCTCGATGCAGGGTATCTGCACCAGTCCGCCGATCGGGTCGCAGCTCATGCCCAGATGGTGCTCGATGCCGATTTCGGCGGCATTCTCGATTTGCGCATTGCTGCCGCCCAGTGCCGCGACGAGGCCCGCCGCCGCCATCGAGCAGGCGACGCCGACCTCCCCCTGACATCCGACTTCGGCCCCCGAAAGCGAGGCGTTGCGCTTGCAGAGCCCGCCGATCGCCGCGGCGGTGAGCAGGAACGCGACGATGCCGTCTTCGTTGGCGTCCTCGTAGAATTCGCGGTAGTAGCGGATTACGGCCGGAATGATGCCTGCGGCGCCGTTGGTCGGCGCCGTCACGACGCGGCCCCCGGCGGCGTTCTCCTCGTTGACGGCAATCGCATAGAGGCTCACCCAGTCGAGCGTCTCGGTCGGATTGCTCTCCTGCTGCGCGCGCTTGGCGAGCAGGGCCTGGTGCAGGCCCTTGGCCCGGCGCCGGACATTGAGGCCGCCCGGGAGGATGCCTTCGTTGCGCAGGCCCCGTTCGATGCATTCGTTCATGATCGCCCAGCGCTCGAGCAGCCCGAAGCGAACCTGATCGGGGCTGCGCAACGCGAGCTCGTTGATGCGCATCATTTCGGGAATCCGCTTGTGCGCGGCGTCGCCCTGCTTCAACAGTTCGGCCGCGCTGCTGAAGGGGTAGGGCACGCGCAGGCGCTGCAGCGCGTCGGGCAGCTGCTCGATTTCGTTTTCGGCGACGATGAAGCCGCCGCCGACCGAAAAATACACTTTGCGGGCGAGGCGAGTGCCGCCGGCGTCGAGCGCGGTGAAGCGTATGCCGTTGCTGTGGAACGCCAGCGACTTGTCGACGCGAAACCGCAGGTGTTCATCGTCACGGAAGGTGATCGCGTGCCTGCCGTCGAGCAAGAGCGTTTGCGCCTCGCGGATCTGCCGCACCTTGTCGTCGACCAGGTCGGGATCGACGCGGTCGGGCGTCTCGCCCGAAAGCCCAAGCAGGATCGCACGATCGGTACCATGGCCGCGACCGGTCAGCGCGAGCGAACCGTACAGGTCGACGAAGACCTGCGTGACCTCTTCGAGCCGCTGACTGGCAGTGAGCTCGTGGACGAAGCGGTAAGCGGCGCGCATCGGTCCTACCGTGTGCGAGCTCGATGGCCCGAGACCGATCTTGAATAAATCGAAGGCGCTGACGAACAAGGAGGCGGAATCCGGCGGGTGATAGACTGAACAGCCATGATTGTACTCCGGGAGCGCCGATGACATCCGGGTTCGCGCGGTTCTCGCGGCATGCGCTGGTCGCCGTGCTGCTGACCGGAATGGCTGCGTCGATTGCCGCTGCGGCCAGCGCCGGCTGGCTCGCTTATCAGCGTGGCGACTTCGCTGCCGCGCGTGCTGCCTACGAGCGCGACGCACGGTCGGGAGACCGGCTCGCGCAATTCAACCTTGCGACGATGCTCCTGCATGGCGAAGGCGGTCCCGCCGATCCGGCGGCGGGTATCGACTGGCTGCGCAAGGCGGCGGAGGCCGGCATGGCGCAGGCGCAGTACAGCCTGGGCCTCCTCTATGAAGGCGGAACCGGCGTCACGCGCTCGCTCTCCGCGGCGACCGATTGGTGGGAAAAGGCTGCGGAGCAAGGCCACGTCGACGCGCAGGTCCAGGTCGGCACGCAGTACTTTCTCGGACGCGGTGCACCGAAGGATTGGACGCGCGCCGCCAAGTGGTACGAAGCGGCCGCCGAGAACGGCGACGCCGGGGCGCAATATCTGATTGCGAGCTTCTATGAGCACGGCGACGGCGTCGCGCCGGACTTGAAGCGCGCGCTCGTCTGGTATCTGCAGGCCGCGCGCCAGGGCGACGCCGGTGCGGCATTGCAGGCGGACGACGTCGCGCGCCGGCTGGGTGTCGCGCTGCCGGGGCGCTAGTGCGGCGGCTCCAGCGCGCTGACCGGTGTCGGGGTCGCTGGCGCGCGCTCGGCGCAGGCATGGGCAAAGCGGATCGGGTCGGGATACGACAACACTTCTGGGGGCAACTCGGCAGCCTGTTGTTGCATCCGCTGCCACGACCGCGCATCCAGCAGGTCCGCGTTGACCCGCAGAAAATCGGCGCACACTTCGGGATCGGTTAGCAGAAACGTCGCGAACTCCTCCGGAAAGATGTCGTTGGCCCCGACCGGATACCATACCTCGTCCGACATTTCGTCGTGCCCGGCGGAGGGCTGTGGGATCGCACGAAAGCGGCACGAGCTCATGTACTCGATCTCGTCGTAGTCGTAGAAGACGATGCGACCGAAGCGCGTGACGCCGAAATTCTTGAACAGCAGGTCGCCGGGGAAGATATTTACCATCGCCAGCTGACGGATCGCCTCGCCGTAGTCGGCGATCGCGTGCTCGCGCTGGCGCGGCGAGGCGGATTGGAGGAACAGGTTGAGCGGGTTCATCCGCCGCTCGATGTACACATGACGGATGACGATCATGTCTCCGTCTTCCTCGACGAGCGACGGCGCGACCGCCTCGAGCTCCGCGATCAGCTCCGGCGTGAAGCGGGCGCGCGGAAACGCAACGTCCGAATACTCGAGCGTGTCTGCCATCCTGCCGACGCGGTCGTGGTGCTTGACCAGCACGTACTTTTCCTTGACCCGCTCGCGCGTCGTCTCCTTCGACGGCGCGATCCTGTCCCGGATCACCTTGAACACGTACGGGTACGAGGGCAGGGTGAACACCGTCATCACCAGTCCCTTGATGCCCGGGGCGACGATGAAGCTGTCGGTCGAATGCTTGAGGTGATGCAGGAAATCCCGGAAGAACAGCGTCTTGCCCTGTTTCTGCAGACCCACCATCGTGTACAGCTCGGCCTCGGTGCGCTCGGGCGCGACATTGCGCAGGAAAGCGACGTAAGCCGACGGCACTTCCATGTCGACCAGGAAGTACGCGCGGTTGGCCGAGAACAGCAACGCGAGCTGCTCAGCGTCCATCAGCAGCGCGTCGACATAGAGCCGGCCGTCCGCGTCGTGCTTGATCGGAACGACGAACGGATACGCGTTGTAGCCGTTGATCACGCGTCCGACCACATAGGCGGTGCGATTGCGGAAGAACAGGCTCGACAGCACCTGGATCTGATGATTGGCCTCGAGCCGGAACGGACGCGGAAAGCGCTGGCGGAAAGCCGCCAGAAGATTGGCAAGATCGGCGCGAAAATCCGCAAAGCGGCGCTCGAGCCGGAAGTCGAGCACGATATCGATAAGGGCCTGTCGCAGTCCGTGCTGGCGCGGGTAGTACGAGCGATACGAGGGCGGGTCGGCGTCGATGTGCTCGGTCGAAATCGCCGGGCGCACGAACAGGCAGCGATTATGAAAATAGCTGCGATCGAGGATCTTGCACGATACTGTATTGAAGAACGTCTCGGCGCACTCGGGCTGCTTGTGATCGATCAACAGCGCGACGTAGTGGCGCTTGACCTCGGCCCAGCGTGCGTCGTCGCTGTCGCCGCAGTCGAACTCGTTGCGCAACCGCGCGACGGTTTCGGCGACCCGGCGATCGTAGAAATCGATGCGCTCGCGCGATACGTGGCTGATCGCCAGCCAGTTGCCCGCCTCAAAGTGGCGCTTGGCTGTGGCGGCGCAATCGCGGAACAGAGCATAGTGGCGATTGAAGCCGTCCAGCGTGGCTTGCGCGATCGCCTGCGGGGTCGCCGGTCCCCTCATGCAGGCGATTGCTTCGGACATCGCGAGGGCATCGCGCGAGCCTATTGCACGATGTCCTTCTGCCGGGTCAGGTTGTCGGCTTCGATTTTCGCCTTGATCTCGGCGGTGTAGGTGTTGTACTCAGCGACGACGCGATTGGCGGCCGCGGTCGCGGCCTCGGCGATCGCCTTGTTCTGCTCGACGTATTGCTTGACGCACTCGCCGTAGGCTTTGAATTTCCGGTTGAACGTCGTCATGTTCGGGTCGATCGCGAGCCGGCCAGAGAACTCGGGTTTGACGCAGGTATTCGGCGGAACAACGGGTGGAGCGGCGGCCGGCGCCGGCGTTTGTGCCGCGGCGCCGAGCGAGAATGCGGCGATGGACAGGGCGAAAACTGGGCTAAGACGCATGCGGACCTCGTGACTTAAGGCGAAAGACGAATTTTATGCCGGCGCGCAACGCCTGGGAAGAAACTCCGGCCGCAGCGCTCTGCCGACGGGTCCGACTAGCGCAGCAGCGCCGCGACGATGGCGACGCCTGCCGCGACCAGATCACCGGCCAGCCCGGCGCCGATGCGCAACCCGCCCGCGTCGGAGCCTCGCATCGTCAGGGCGTCGGCCAGGCGATCGACATCGACGGTCTTGCGCTGCACTTCGGCCGTGTTGAGCTCACGCAGTGCCTTGCCGATGGCCTCGGGATCGACAATCGCCAGCGGCGAGCCGCAGTACGGACAGACGGCGTCGTGCTGGAGGTCGATCGGCGCACCGCAATTCGAGCACTGCATGTTGCGAACGCTCGCTTTGAGCGTTGCGAGCTCGCCGCCGGACAGCGGCCCGACGAAGTTCTTCTCCAGCAGGAATTGCACGAACGGCGTCAGGCGGCCGTGGCCCCAGCCGCAGCGGTAATAGCTGAAATGGGTCGTGCGTTGCAGGTCGTGGGTCAGTGCGAGACGCGAGTTGCAGCGTGGGCAATCGAGCAACTCGGGCAGCGGATTGCGCGTCGCCGCGCGATGCGCATCGAACGCCTTGAAGACCTCGATGACCCCGCCCGGCGCGAGTTGCGTGCTCTCGTGCTCGTCGAACCAGACGAGCTGGCAGGGGAAGCAGAAATCGAGCGCCACCTGCCCGAGCAGCAGCCGCTCGAACTCGAGCGTCTGCATCGAGGCCCCGCAACCGGGGCAGTTCACGCGGCGCGCGTCCGGGCCGAAGCCCCGAAGTACAGCCGACGCGCGCCCAGGACAGAGACTAAGTGCGTGCCCGATCGATCGTCGGGCAGTGGACCCACTCTACGTAGACCCCCCTTGCCTGTGCGGCACGGTCGATAGTCTGCATTCTTGCGTAGTCGCAAGTCACCGCCGGCGAAACGTTCTCGGCCTTCTGCATCGGAAGCGACGAACAGCCGCTGGCGATGGCGACGACCGTCAAGGCAAGGATGAGCTTCATATCGTGACCCTCCTGCGCCCCCAACTATAGGCAAAAGAAACGGCCTGGGCAAGCCCCGCCGGCCGGCTGAAATCAGCCGCTCGCCGGTCGCGCCGTTGCGCCCCGGTCGCCGGCCGGCGCCGGAACTAGAGGTTGCGTGTGGCGAAGGTGTCGCACTGGCGCAGGTCGCCGGAATCCAGGCCTGTCCTGAACCACTTGACACGCTGCGCCGACGAGCCGTGCGTGAAGCCTTCCGGGACGACGTAGCCGCGCGACTGCTGCTGGATCCTGTCGTCGCCGACCGCGGCCGCCGCCGCGATCCCCGACTCGACATCCTTGGCATCGATGATGTTGCGCTGGATCGAGGAATGCCCCCAGACGCCCGCCAGGCAGTCGGCCTGCAGCTCGATCCGCACCGACATGTCGTTCCGCGTGCGGTCCGGTGCGCCGGCCATTTTTTTCTGCGCGGCATCCATCAGGCCGAGCTGGTTCTGCACGTGGTGGCCGACTTCGTGCGCGATCACATAGGCGCGGGCGAAATCGCCGGGCGCGCCGAAGCGCTGCGAGAGCTCCTGGAAAAAGCTCAAGTCGAGATAGACTTTGCGGTCCCCAGGGCAATAAAACGGGCCCGCCGCCGCACTGCTGAAGCCGCAGGCCGAGGCGATCTGGCCACGATAGAGCGTGAGCTTCGGCGGCTGGTAGCGCGTGCCCATTTGCTGGAAGATGCCGCGCCAGACGTCCTCGGTGTCGCCGAGCACGCGCGCGACGAATTCAGTCTGCGGATCTCGAGTTGCGGGTGTGCCGGGCGCCGGCTGCGGTGCCTGAGTCTGCACGGCCGGACTGCCGCCATCGGTGAGCAGCGCCAGCACGTCCAGCGGGTTCTTGCCCAGCAGCAGGCTGACGATGACGACCAGTACGATCGCGCCGCCCGACAGGCGCAGGCCGCCGCCGAACATGCCCGGACTGCTGCCGCTGCTCTCCTCGACGTTGTCGCTGCGCCGGTAATCCTGCCATCGCATCGTTGCCGCTCCTGGGGGTCACATTGGCCGGAGTCTACGCGCCGCGCTTCCGCCGTCAACCGAGCTCGTCGATCGAGCGCGGCCAGCTGGCCTTCAACAGACGCGACAGTGCGCGATCGGCCAGCACTGCGCCGTGCGTCTGGCAGTGGACGCAGTAATTGGTTTCGTTGTCGGCGTAGACGATCCGCTGCACCGGTGCGCCGCAGTCGGGACAGGGCTTGCCGAAGCGCCCGTGCACGGCCATCTGCGGCCGGAACGCGGTGACGGCCTCGGGAAAATCGTCGCCTGCTTCGCGCCGCAGGCGCTCGGTCCATTCGGCGAGGATCGCCTGAGCCGCGGTGAACAGCCGCGCGGTGTCCTGCGCACTGAGCTTGGCAGTCAGCGCCAGCGGCGAAGGCGTGCGCGATGCAGGATCTCGTCCGAATAGGCGTTGCCGATGCCGCTGAACCGCCTGGGATCGGTCAGTGCGCGCTTTAGCGTATGGTTCTCCTGGCGCAGACGTGTCGCGAACGTCGCCGCGTCGATGTCATGGAGCTCGACGCCCCCGCGGTCGAACGCAGCCAGCGCGGTGCGGCCGTCGACGAAGTGAAGCGATGCGCGCTTGCGCGTGCCCGCTTCGGTGAACACCAGCACGCCGGTGTCGAACGCGAAAGTCGCCAGCGTAATGCGCGCTGGCGGCTTGGCCCCCGGCAAAATCCAGCGCAGCCGGCCGGCGATCATCAGATGCAGCACGAGGAAGAGCTCGCCTTCGAGCTCGATCACGATGCGCTTGCCGAGGCCGCGAACGGCGGCAACGCGCCGCCCCTGCGCCTCGGCGATCGGCGGCACGGCGGTGCGCAGCACAAAGGGACTGGCCAGCCGGATTTGCTCGAGTCGCCGCCCGGCGATGCGCCGCTCGAGCGCTTCGACGTACACGTCGACGTCGGGCAACTCCGGCATGCTCGAAAGCCTAGATGGGGACGAGCGCGCCGATGACGGCGCCTGCGGCGAGCAGCCACAGCGGATGGATGCGCGTGGCAAGCGCCAGTACGACGGTCGCCGCCGTCAGCCCGATGGCGATCGACGAATGGTCGACAGTGCGCGCGAGTATGAATCCACTCGCGAGTACCAGTCCGACGGTGACCGGCGCGAGCCCGTGCTGGATCGCCTTGCGCAGTGGCGCGTCGCGAAACCGGTCCCAGACATGAGCTATTGCGAATGTCAGCGCCGACGAGGGTGCGCAAATGGCGATCGTACAGACCAGCGCACCGACAAAGCCGTCCACCTTCCATCCGATCAGGCTGACGATCAGCATGTTGGGGCCGGGTGCCGCCTGTGCGATCGCGAACGCCTGCGCGAAGTCGGTATCGGTCAGCCAATGCGCGTTTTCGACGACGCGGCGATGAATCTCGGGAATCAGCGCGTTGACCCCGCCTATGGCCAGAAACGACAGCAGCGCGAACTGCTGTGCGAGGTCGGCCAGCAACGGCAGGTTCAGCGCCGCATCCACCAGGCAACGGCGATCGACAGCGGCGCCAGCACTGCCAGCGCCCAAAGCAGCGGAATGCGCAGGAGCCCGATCGCGACGAACACCAGTGCCGCCATCGCGATCTGCCAGACGATGCCCTTGAGCGGCTGCGCCATCCTGATGCCCGTGGCGAGAATCAGCCCAGTCGCCGCCGCGGACACGCCGGTAGTCGCGGTACGCACCGTCTCGATCGCGGCGAATTGCGCGTACAGCGCAGCGAGCGCGAGGACGATCAGGAACGGCATCAGCATCAGGCCGAGGGCCGCCGCGACCGATCCCCAGGGCCCGCGGAAGCGATTGCCGACGATGATCGAGACGTTGACGATGTTCGGCCCCGGGAGGAACTGCGACAGCGACAGCACCTCGATGAATTCGCGCTCGCTCAGCCAGTGGCGCTGCTCGACCAGCATGCGTCGCGCGAATGGCAGCACGCCGCCGAATCCCTGCACACCGACGATCAGGAAGCCCGAGAAAAGTCCTCGCAGCGAAGGCGGCGGCGCGACGGGATCGGCGCTCAATCGCGACCGCCTGGCGCTTACGGCTTCAGCGCCCGGTACAGGAAAGGCAGGCTGACATTCATCCGGTAGTCGACGTCGGAGTGATTGTCATCGTATTCCTCGTAAGTGTGCGCTATGCCGGACTGGGAGAGTCGCGCCGACAGGATTCGCGTGCCGTAATGAATGTGATACTGGTCGCGCCAGCCGCAATCGATGTAGATGCCGGCGAGTGATTTGAGGTTGACCTTGTACTTCGTGACCAGGTTGATCGGGTCGTGGGCAAGCCAGTTCTTCCAGCGCTTCGCGATCAGTTCGCCGGTCTCCAGATTGAACGGAAGCCGGAACCCGAGCGGGGCCTTCGGATCGGGATCGTAGGTTGCGGCCATGCACAGGTTCATGATCGTGTGGCCTTCGGCGACCGACAGCTTCTCGGCTTCCCAGACGTGCTCGAGGAAACGCTTGATTCGCCCATCGTCGCAGCCGTCGGCAAGATGGGCACGCTGTCCTTCGCGCAGCGCATCGTAGCGGCCGGGCTTGCGCTTGACCGGCCGGAACCGTGCCAGATCGTTCAGCGTATTCGGCCAATCGTGCCAGTAGACGAAATTGAAATACGAATCGCCCGAATGATCGGCGATCGCTCCCCAGTACTGCGCGTATTTCATGCCGTGGATGATCGCGCCGTAGCCGCCGGACGATTTGCCGAAACAGCCACGGTGGTCGCGGCTGCTGAGCGTACGAAACTCGCGGTCGACGAACGGGATCAGCTCGCGCGTCAGATAGTCGGCGTAGTTGCCGATCGCAGACGAGTTGACATACTGGTTGCCGCCGAGTGCAGTGAAGCAGTCCGGGAAGACGATGATCGCCGGTCCCATCTTGCGCTCGTGGATCAGTCGTGCCGCGCGCTCGGGGACGTTGTCGGAAAACGGCTTCCAGTTGACATGCGCGAGGCCCGAGCCGGTGAATCCGACCAGATCCCACAGCACCGGAAAGCGCCGGCCGCGACCTGCACCCGCTCCGCTGTCGTATTGCGGTGGCAGCCAGACGCCGAGCTTGCGCACATGAGGATCGCCCAGCGCGTTGCCGTCGAGAATCTTCGACGTGTGCTCGATGACGACGAGCCTGCCTTCCGGACCCTTGCGGCGTTTGAGCGCCATCCCAGGTTGCCTCGCGCGGTTGCGGAGGCGAAATTGTAGCGCAGAGCTGCTTTAGCGCTCGAGGATCGCGGCGACGCCCATGCCGCCTGCCGTGCAGATCGAGACGAGCCCGCGTCCCGCGCCACGCTGCTGCAGTTGCTTGGCCAGCGTCCCGACGATGCGCGCGCCGGTCGCGGCGAATGGATGGCCGAGTGCGATGCTGCCGCCGCGGGGATTGAGCCTGGCGCGATCGATCGGGCCGAGCGCGCGATTCCGCTTTAGCATCGAGCGGCAATAATCCTCGGACTCCCAGGCGGCGAGCGTGCAGAGAACCTGCGCGGCGAACGCTTCATGAATCTCGTAGATGTCGAAGTCCTGCAGCGTGAGGCCGGCGCGATCGAGCATCTCCGGCACGGCGTAGGTCGGCGCCATCAGCAAGCCTTCCGGCGGACCGAGGATGCCGGCGAAATCGACCGCGGCGACCGACCAGTGCGTCAGATAGGCCTGCGCCACGAGTCCGCGCGCGTTGGCCCAGGCATCGGAGGCGAGCAGCACGCAGGAAGCCCCATCGGTCAGCGGTGTGCTGTTGCCCGCGGTGAGGGTGCCAGCGGCGGATCGATCGTACACGGCTTTAAGCGCCGCGAGCTTTTCCGGGGTCGTGTCGGCTCGCACGTTGTTATCGCGCCCGAGGCCTGCGAAAGGCGCAACCAGATCGTCGTAGAATCCGCTGTCCCAGGCGCCGGTGGCGTTCACGTGACTTCGATACGCCAGCTCGTCCTGCTCGGCGCGGCCGATGCGCCATTGCTTGGCCATCCGTTCGCAGTGCTCGCCCATCGACAGTCCGGTACGCGGCTCGACCACTCCGGGCGTGGCGGGCTTCAGATCGGCTGGCCTCACTTTAAGCCACGGCCGGATCCGCGCGCCCCAGGTCTTGCCGCGGCCACTGTCAAGGGCGATGCGGTTCAGCGCGCGACCGTAGCCAACGGGGACGTCGCTGGCCGTGTCGACACCGCCGGCGATGCCGGCTTCGATCTCACCCAAAGCGATCCGCTGACCGATCTGGATTGCCGTCGTAAGGCTCGTGCCGCACGCGCGCTGGACATCGTAGGCAGGCGTGCGCGGGTCGAGACCCGCCCCCAGCGCGGCTTCGCGCGTCAGGTTCCAGTCGCGCGGGTGCTTGATCACAGCGCCAGCCGCGACTTCGCCCAGCCGCGTGCCTCGCAGCCCGAAGCGCTCGACCAGCGCCGCAAACGCCGCGGTCAGCATCTCCGGGTTCCCGGCGTCCACATACCGGGCGTTGCTCCGCGCAAAGGGAGTCCGCGCGCTGCCGATCACCGCGACTCGGCGCAAGGTCCCGGGCATCGGCTCCTCCTAGGGGGCACCAAAACGACAATTCTAGCTGCCGGGGCCCAGGTGGGAGGAAGTAATGCCTATTGCAAGTTTTGCCGCATGGAGGCATGTTGTTGTCTGCAACTGCGGGACTTTCTGCCTCGGACGCTGTCTTACGACAAAGACAGGGAGATATGCGATGCTTGATGCACGAACGCCGGAACCGCGTGCGGCGGGCGCGCCAGCCCAGAGCTGGCGTGCGCGCGGCGCCTGGCAGCTTGCCGACATCGATTATGCCGGCGCCGACCGCGGACGCGCGGCGGACGACACGACGCTGTTCCAGATGATCACGATGGCCTCGTTCGTCGAAACGGGATCGGACCTTTACGCCCACAATCTGGTGTCCTACTTCGACGACGACGAGGTCGTTGCCGGCTGGCTCGCCGAGTCCTGGGAGCACGAAGAGGTGCAGCACGGCGCAGCCCTTCGCGCCTACGTCGAGCGCGTCTGGCCCGATTTTGACTGGCAGCGCACCTACGACCGCTTTTTCGACGAATACCGCCAGACCTGCACCGTTCCCGAGCTCGAACCCGCCCGCGCGCTCGAGCTTGCCGCACGCTGCGTCGTCGAAATGGGGACGGCAACGCTGTATGGCGCGATGGGCGCCTACGCGGACGAGCCGGTGCTCAAGGACCTGACGGCGCACATCTATGCCGACGAGGTCCGCCACTACAAGCATTTCTACCGCTATTTCCGGCGCTATCAGGAGCGCGAACGCCACGGCCGCTGGCGGGTCGCACGCACGATGACGCGCCGGCTGCTGCAGACGGCCGACGACGACGGCCGCATCGCCTTCCGCCACCTGTGGCAGGCGACCCGGCGCGGAAACGGCACCTCGGTCGACGACGAATACCGGGCGTTTCGTGACCGCATTTCATCGGTGGCGCGACGGTTTGCGCCGCGCGACCTGCCGGTCGAGATGTTCCTGCGGCCGCTGCGCCTGCCGCCGGTCGCGGCGCGGGGCGCCCGAAGCTGCGCCGGAACGCTGTTTCGCTGGTGGCTGGAAGCTTAGGCGCCGCGCAGCGGCCTGGCGGGCGCTCTAGCTCGCGCGATTGCCGATCAACGCGAGAAACTCCTCGCGCGTCGCCGCCGACTCGCGGAAGGTCCCCAGCACCGACGAGGTGATCATCACCGAATTCTGTTTTTCGACGCCGCGCATCATCATGCACAGATGCCGCGCCTCGATCATCACGCCGACGCCCGTCGCGCCGACCGAATCCATCACTTCCTGCGAGATTTGCTCGGTAAGCCTTTCCTGAAGCTGCAGCCGGCGCGCGTACATGTCGACCAGGCGGGCGAGCTTGGACACGCCGAACACGCGGCCGCTGGGTATGTAGCCGATGTGGCAGCGCCCGAAGAACGGAAGCATGTGGTGCTCGCACAAGCTGTAGACCTCGATGTTCTTCACGATGACCATGCTGTTGGTCGCCTGCGTGAACACCGCGCCATTGATCAGCTTCTGCGCATCGACCCGGCTGCCGGAGGTGAGAAATTCGATCGCCTGCGCAACGCGTTGCGGCGTCTTCAGCAAGCCCTCTCGGTGCGGATCCTCGCCGATCTCGATCAGCAGCTCGCTGATCAGCGATTCGATCTTCTTGGTGTTGGGTTTCATCGCTTGGATCCCGTTGGACGAATGACGCAAGCGATTATCCCATGCGCCGCGGTTCGGCCGGCCCGCAAAGCGGGCCGGTGCGATAATGTGACGCTGGCATCAGCGGAGGAAACCTCGGATGGGAACCATGACTGAAATCTCCGCCGGCGACGGATTTCACCTGAGCGCGTACCGCGCCGACCCGGAAGGCGCGCCGCGCGGCGGCCTGGTCGTCGTCCAGGAAATTTTCGGGGTCAACAGCCACATTCGCAGCGTTTGCGACGGCTACGCCGCCGACGGCTACCAGGTGATTGCGCCGGCACTTTTCGACCGCTACGAAAAAGGCGTCGACCTGGGCTACACGGCGGCGGACATCGCACTGGGCCGCGACTACAAGGCCAGGGCGAATGCCGATGCGGCGCTGCTCGATGTCGAGGCTGCGCGCGCCGCGGTCGCGGCGGCCGGTCGCGTCGGCGTCGTCGGCTACTGCTGGGGCGGCTTCATCACCTGGCTCGCCGCATGCCGTCTGAAGGCCGTTGCCTGTGCGGTGCCCTATTACGGCGGCGGGATGCTCGAAGCCGTTGCCGAGCAGCCGAAATGCCCTGTCATTGCGCACTTCGGCGAGCGCGATCATGTGCTGCCCGTTGCCGGTGTCCGCACTTTCGCCGCAGCGCACCCCGACGTCGGCGTCTACATCTACGCCGCCGACCACGGCTTCAACTGCGACCAGCGCGCTTCCTACGACGCCGCCGCGGCGACGCTGGCGCGACAACGGACGATCGACTTTCTTCGCCGGCACGTCGGCTGAGCCCCGCCGATTAGTTGACAAAAGCAACTGGTTGGCGGGACAGTGGCATCGGTGGCCCGCTTTGCGGGCCGGAGGGTCGATGCGATGGCCACGCCGACAGCGGACAAGGCAGTGCGCGAGGCGCGGATCGCCGCGCTGCGCCGATTCAATCGCTTTTACACGCAGCGGATCGGCGTCCTGCAGGAAGGCCTGCTCGACAGCCCGTACTCGCTGGCGCAGGTGCGCGTGCTCTACGAGCTCGCGCACCCGGAACCGGCCGACGACGCGCCGACCGCAAGCGAGCTTTCGGCAACGCTCGGTCTGGACGAAGGCTATCTGAGTCGGATCGTTCATGGGTTCGAGGCCACGGGCATGCTGACCCGCCGCCCGAGCGCCGTGGATGCCCGGCGGCAATTGCTGGCGCTGACGCGCAAGGGCCGGGCAGCGTTCGCGCCGCTCGACCGGCGATCGCACGACCAGGTCGGTGCGCTGCTGGATACGCTTGCCCCGGGCGATCAGCGTCGACTGGTCGCAGCGTCGGCGGCGATCGAGCGGCTGCTCGATGCAGGTACGTCGCGACAACGGCCGATCGAGCTGCGCGCGCCGCGTCCGGGCGACATCGGCTGGGTCGTACAGCGTCACGGCGAAGTGTATGCCCGCGAATACGGCTACGACGCGCAATTCGAGGCGCTGGTCGCCGCCATCGCCGCCCGATTCGTGCAGCAGTTCGACGCCCGGCGCGAGCGTTGCTGGATTGCCGAGTGCGGCGGGATGAACGTGGGCTCGGTTTTTATCGTGCGGCGGTCGGCGGATGTCGCCAAGCTGCGCCTGCTGCTGGTCGAGCCCGAGGCGCGCGGCTGCGGCTTGGGCGCGCGGCTGGTCGGACAATGCATCCGCTTCGCGCGGCGAGCAGGCTATCGCAGCATCGTTCTATGGACGCAAAGCGAGCTCGCCGCCGCGCGGCGCCTGTACGAGCAGGCGGGTTTTCGCTGCACGCGCCGCCGGGCGCATCACAGTTTCGGTCGCGACCTGGTCGCGGAGACTTGGCGCTTGGTCCTCTAGTGTGTGTCGCGCCGGGGAGGGCCGCGACACGGCGCGCAAGGCCGGGTTACACTAGGCCGGCCCGCATTGCTCGCAACGCGGCGCGATCGAGGCGGCGCATGCGGCGGATTCGACGGCCAACGGAGGACGGACGATGAAATGCACGACCTGCGGTTACGAAACGCAGCCGGGCGCCAGGTTTTGCGTCCAGTGCGGGACGACCCTGCCGGCCGAACCGGCGCCTGTTGCGGCGCCTGCCCCCGCTGCGATGACTCCCCCAAGCCCTGCGCCAGCGCCATCGGTGGCGGCGCCGGCGAAACCGGCGCCAGCCGCCTCGAGCGCAACGATTCCGCCGCGTACCCCGGCGCCGCCTGCGGCCACCACTGCCGCCACACCCGCGCCCGCTGCCGCACCGATGTCCGTTGCCGGCGGCCCGCCGAAGCTCGGCATGATTGCCGCGATGCTCGCATTGGTTGCCGTGCTCGGCATCGGCGGGTTTGTCGCTTACCGGGTTTCGCTATCGAGCGGAGCGCAAGACAAGACGACAGAGACGGACGCCGGCAAAGCGCCGGACGCCGCCGTCGCGCCTGCACCCGTCGACGCCGCGAAAGACGCAAGCGCCCCGGCAGGTGCTGCGCCGGACGCAAGCAAGGATCAACCTGCCGCAGCCGCCGCCCCGGACGCCTCGAAATCCGCGGCCCAGAACAGCACCGGAGCAGGGACCCCGACCAAGGGAACGCCGGCCGCCACGGCAGCGAAAGGGGCGCGACCGACGACAACAACCGGTACCACCGCTACCGGCTCGAGCGAAACGCCGGCTCCGGCGCCCGCTGCGGTGGCGCGAACGCCGACGCCGGCGTCGGCCGCGGCACCGCAACCCGACCGCTGGCAGCAGATGCACGAAGCGATGTTGCGCTGCAAGCGCGAGGATTTTTTCCGTCGCATCGGGTGCGAGCAAAGCGTCGGGCTGCAGTATTGCGAGGGTTATTGGGGCAAGGTGCCGCAGTGCCCGGGCGTGGCCAGGGAATCGGGACGCTGATCGACTCCAGGGGCTGGTCAACTTGACGACCAAGGCCGGTCCGTCGAGAATGAAACGCCGCAGATTTTCAGGGGGAAAACAATGAGATTATTCGCGGGTGCCGTCGCACTGCTGTTCACGTTGCCGGCGTTTGCCGGCGGCAACGGGGCCATATTCTTCCAGGTCCCGACGCTCGATGAATTCGGGCTGGTCGGTTTGATCGCCCTGGTCGGTATTGCCGCCGGCCTGGTCGTACGTCGCCGCAAAAAGTAGTCGTCATTTCACCCGACGCGGGCCGCGGCATCGGGCCGCCGCGTTGATCGAGGGAGAGAACATGAAAGTCTTCGCGACTGCTGCTGGGCTGCTGTGCTCACTGCCGGCATTTGCCGGTGTCAACTCGGCCATTTTTTTCCAGGTGCCGACGCTCGACGAATTCGGGCTGATCGGCTTGGTCGTCGCCGTGGGCGTCGCTGCCGGCTTGGTCATCCGCCGCAAGAAAAAGTAGCGTCAGGAGCGCAGCTGCACGGCGAGCGTGCTCGCGTGCGGCTCGGACCACGATGGCGATGAACGACATGTTGTCGCTGCTTCGAGTCGCCTATTACGGGCTGATGGCGGGCACATTTGCTTTCCTGCTGCTGTGGGAGGACGGTGCGCCATTGGTGGCAGGCATGCCCTCGCGGCGGCGCCACGTTCTACGCAACCTTGCCATGTTCGTGTGCGTGGTCGCGGTCGCGGACGGCCTGGTCGGCGGATGGCTGCTGGACATTCCGTCGCGGCTGACAATCACGCCGCCGGGCTTGTTAACCCCGTTGCCGCTAGCCATCCAGCTGATCGTCGCGTTTGTCGTGATGGACCTGTCCACCTACGCGTTTCATCGGCTGCTTCACGCGCAGCGCTGGCTCTGGCTGATGCACTCGGTGCACCACTCCGACGCGTACCTCGACGTCAGCAGCAGTATTCGCCATCATCCGGTCGAAGTGGCGCTGGATGTCGCCCTGAAGCTGGTGCTGTACCTGTTACTGGGACTGCCGCTTTGGATGGAGGCGGCGCGCACGTTGCTGATCAATCCGCTGAGCATGGCGCAGCACGCCAACATCGCCTATCCGCCCTGGATCGAGCGTCCGCTGCGCTGGCTGCTGGTCACTCCGCAGATGCATCGGGTCCACCACATCCCCAACGAGGCGGAGACCAATTCCAACTTCGGACAATGCTTCTCCTTCTGGGACCGGATGTTCGGCACCTACCGCGCAGCGGATCCGGCGCTCCCGCCCCGCTTCGGCCTGGCTAACCTCGGCGGGGAGACATTTCAGTCGATCGCCGGCATGCTCCTGACCCCCGTCCGGGCGTGGCGGCTGCGCACGCTGTAGCCATTGCCGGCGTCATGGCCGGCCTCATGCCCGACGCCGCGGCCGGAATGGCGCCCGGTGGCGACAAGCGCCCATTATGACGATATCATAGCGACCGTGCCGGGCCCCAAACTCCCGGTCCGAGAGTCCGACCCAGGGGAGCCGATGAGTTGCCAGATCTGCGGACGGCGCAGCGCGCCGGGGTCCAAGCTTTGCGCCGACTGTCGTGCCGCGCGCAAGCGCGCCTTCGATGCAACGATCACTCAACCGCTGATGGCGATGGCCGGCGCGGGCACGGTCTCGCGCACGTTGGCGCGGCTGCGCCGGGCGGAGGCCTCGCCAGAAGCCAAGGCTCGGCGGGGCGCCCGCAAAGCCAAGGCCGCCGCGGAAAGCGCAGCCCCGCCGGTGGTCGCGCCGACGGCTGCTCGGAAATCGGCCGGCTCGCGGTCCTTGCTGTGGATTTTATTGTCGATCGGCGTCGCGTTCGCGGGGATCGCGGGCTGGTATCTGCCGAGTCGCGCGCCCGCCACGCCCGAGGCCGATCGGGACTCGTTCGCGACGCCCTCGGCGCCCCCCCAAGCCGGCGCCGACGTCGAATCGCCACGCGCCACGCCCGTCGAGACGGCCCCGCCGGCGGCGACGCTGCCGCCGCTCCCCACGATCGTCGAGCGCGAGCTCGTTCCCTATGCGCCTCCAGCCGGCAGGCCGGCGACGCCCAAGCGCGGCGCCGTGGCGGCGAAGGCAGCGCCGCCGCCCGAACCGCCGGCCGAAGTCGAAGTCGTTCGCGTGCCGACCCCGGCGCCCGCGCCGCCCGTGCCGCAGCCGGTGCCGCGAGTCGATCCCTGGCAGCAGATGAACGAAGCGATCGGCCGTTGCCCTGACGGATTCCTGGGCCGCGTCGTCTGCGAGCAGCGGGTTCGCCTGCAGTATTGCGAAGGACATTGGGGACAGGTGCCGCAATGCCCCGGGGGCCCGAGCGCCGAGCACGATTGATGCGCGCGGCGGGGCGCGGCGAGTCGTGCCGCGCGCTAGCCCCGGCCCACAAAGGGCATCTTGGTCGCCATGATCGTCATGAACTGAACGTTGGCGTCCAACGGCAAGCTCGCCATGTAGGCGACGGCGCTCGCCACGTGCGCAACATCCATCAGTGGTTCGACGGCGACCTGGCCATTGGCCTGCGGCACACCCTTGGCCATCCGTGCCGCCAGGTCGGTGGCCGCATTGCCGATGTCGATCTGGCTGCAGGCGATGTCGTATTTTCTGCCGTCGAGCGAGCCCGACTTGGTCAGCCCCGTAATCGCGTGCTTGGTCGCCGTGTACGGTGCCGAGTTGGGGCGCGGCGCATGCGCCGAAATCGAGCCGTTGTTGATGATCCGTCCGCCGCGGGGATCTTGGCTTTTCATCATCCGGAACGCTTCCTGCATGCACAGGAAAACGCCGGTGAGATTGATGTCAACGACGGTCTTCCACTGCTCGACGCTCAAGTCCTCGAGGTTGATGCCTGGCGCGCCGACGCCGGCATTGTTGAACAGAAGATCGAGACGGCCGTGCGTGTCCTTGACCTTGGCGAACAGCGCCCGGACCGACGCCGGGTCGCTGACGTCGGTCGGCACGGCCAGCGCCCGACTTGCCGTGCTGCCGGCAGCGCTCACCGTCTGGTCGAGCGCGTCGGCGCGGCGACCGGCGAGCGCCACGGAATAGCCGTCTTTCAGCAGCGCAAGCGCCACGGCGCGGCCGATGCCGCTGCCGGCGCCGGTAACGATCGCGGTTCTGGTGGACGAGGTCATCGCAGGTCTCCTGTGGCGTGTTCGATGGTTGAAAGCGTTAGAGATGAGCCGGCCCGAACGCTTCGGGCAACAGCTCGGCAAGATGGTAGCGGCGGTCGGCGGCGCTGTCGTCGCTGCAGCAGACGATAAGCGCATCGGCGCCGAACTCGGAGAGCACCTGGCGGCAGGCGCCGCACGGCGGCGTTGCCCCGCGGGTCGGCGTGTATACGACGACCGCGTCGATCCGGCGCGCGCCGTCGGCGACGGCGCGGAAAATCGCATTGCGCTCGGCGCAGATCGACAGGCCGAACGATGCGTTCTCGACATTGGCGCCGGTGTGGATCCGGCCGTCTGCAGAAAGCACCGCGGCCCCGACGCCGAAGCGCGAATACGGCGCATAGGCGTGGCGCGCGGCCTCGATCGCGCCTTGCTTCATCGCCGCGAGCGTTGCCGGTGGGATCTCTCGCGCCGCAGCGCGCTCTTGACGGCGAGCCATCGGAAGTTGCCTTTAGTCGAAGCTGACCGGCGACTGGCGTTGCCGGTTGACGTGCAGGCGGAAGACATCCGGACGCGCGTAGTGGCCGGCGACGTCGATGCGGCGCCGCGCGGCGGCAACCGCGTCGAGATCGATGTCGGCGTACAGGATTCCGGCTTCCCGGCGCAAGGGTCCGGCGACGATTTCCCCCCCGGGCGCAACGACGACCGAGTCGCCGTCCTGGATCCACTCGTCGGCATCCGGGTAGAGCCGCGCCTTGCAGGGAAAATCGGCGGGCAGGTCGCGCGCATTGAGCAGCGTTCCGCTGCCGACGACCCAGCAGCAGCCTTCGCGTGCGATATGCTGCATCGTGCCGATCCAGCCATCGCCGCTGTCGTAGGTCGGCGCGATGTAGACCTCGACTCCCTGCGCGTACAGCGCATAACGCGCGAGCGGCATGTAGCTCTCCCAGCAAAGCAGCGTCCCGACGCGACCCGAGGGCGTGTCGACGACGTTGAGTGTCGAACCGTCGCCGAAGCCCCAGACCATCCGCTCCGGATTGGTCGGCATCAACTTGCGGTGCTTGTTGAGCAGACTGCCGTCGGGGCCGATGACGACGACCGTGTTGTAGATCGTGCCGCGGCTTCCGTCCTCGTCACGCTCGGTCATGCCGCAGACGATCGTCACTTGATGCTCGCGCGCGGCGGCGCACAGCGGGGTGAGATCGCCGCGCCCGATGCTCACTGCGTTGTCGACGAGTCGCGCATGCAGCTTCGCCGTGAGGCCGCCGTCGGGACCGGGACGAAGGCGCCAGATCCACGCCGGATAGCAGGGCACGAACGACTCGGGCAGGACGATCAACGCCGCACCGGCTGCCGCCGCGGTGTCGACCCATCGCACCGCTTCGCGCAAGCTTGCGGCGCGATCGAGCACGACGGGAGCCTGCTGGATGATCGCGAGCTTGGGCATCGGAGGGTCCTTGCCGGAAGCGTGAGATGCTTTGGACGAATGCGGCGGGCGTCGGAGTGGCTCGTCGTTTCCCGTCGAGCCGCTGAAGCCGTCGCATCGCGTCGTCGCCATCAGTTTAGCATTGCCCGCAACGGTGCCGTTCCGTGCGACGCGACCCGGAACTTCCGATCCGACGACGGCTCGAATCTCTGGTTCCTGCTACCCTTGCCGCGGCGGTCGACGGTTTGCGCAGCCCATCCCGTGATGCCGCAGGCGCTCGTTTCGACCACGGATTGATCACCGATGGCAATGGCAAGCGTACCGACACCCGAACGCGCTGACGCTCGCGCGCCGGCGCTGACGTCCCGACAGGCCTTCCTGCGCGTCTTTCCGGGCGTGATGGTCGCGATGTTCCTCGCAGCCGCCGACCAGACGATACTGGCCAGCGCGTTGCCGGCGATCGCGAGCTCGCTTCACGGCTTTGCCGACATCTCCTGGGTGGTCGTCTCGTACCTGCTGGCGGCGACGATCGCGGCGCCGCTGTACGGACATCTCGGCGACCGCTTCGGCCGCAGGCGGATGCTGCTCGGCGCGCTGGCGATTTTTTCAGCGGCTTCGCTCGCGTGCGCGTTCGCGCCGACCTTGTTCATGCTGATTGTCGCGCGGGCAGCGCAGGGTCTGGGCGGAGGCGGCCTGATGACGTTGGCGCAGGCGTTGATCGGCGAGCATGTCTCGCCCCGCGAGCGGGGCCGGTTTTCGGGCTATTTCGCCACCGTCTTTGTGCTGGCGAGCACGTCGGGACCGGTGCTCGGCGCCTATCTTACCGAGCATCTGAGCTGGCGCGCGATCTTCGCGATAAACATACCGCTCGGCGTCGTCGCCGCGTTGCTCGCCCGTCGCATCCCCGACGTGACTCTGCCGCGCGAAGGACGTTTCCGGCCGGACATCATCGGCGCGATGCTCTTCGTGCTGGCTACGCTTTCGCTCCTGTTTGCGCTCTCGTCCGGAGGCCACCGCTATGCGTGGGCGTCGTGGCAGATATTGACGCTGGCGTGTGTCGCCGCGGCCGGATTTGCACTGTTGCTGCGGTGGGAGCGCCGTGCCGCCGATCCGGTGCTTCCGCTGCGGCTGCTGGGTACACGCGCGATCGCGCGCTCCGATGCCGTCGTCGTGTGCTTCGGCGCGACCTTGTTCTCGACGATCCTGTTCCTGCCGCTGTACCTGCAGCTCGGTCGTGGTTTCGCCATCGGGCAATCGGGTTTGTTGCTGCTGCCGATCACCCTGGCGATGGTCGTCTCGTCAGCCATCACCGGCAGGCTGGTCACGCGCACCGGCAGCGTAACGATATTTCCGCAGCTCGGGATGAGCATCGCCACGCTGGCATTCATCGCTCTCGCGGCAGCGGTCGGCTCCGCGCCGACGTTTGCGATCATGGGATTGACCAGTGTCGTCGGCATCGGCATCGGCATGGTCATGCCACCGACGCAGGTCACCGTGCAACTCGCGGCGGGACCCGCGTCGCTCGGCGCAGCGACGGCATCGATCGCGCTGTCGCGGACGATCGGCGGCGCGGCCGGTGTCGCGTTGATCGGCGCAGTGCTGATCGGCGCGCTGGGCGTTGCCGGCGATTCGCTGCCGGCGCTGTTGGCGCGCGTGCTCGAAGCGGGACCGGACGCTGTCGCGCAGATGTCGCAGGCCGAGCGCGCAACGATGGGAGCCCGGTTCGATCATGCCTATCGCATCGTCTTTGGCCTGCTGGCCGGCGTGACGGTAGTCGGCGCGGTGCTGGCGCGCACCATTCCGCGTCCCGACTGGTCTATGCCTATTCAATCGACCGAGCGCGCGGCCAATGACGGCCCGCGCTGACCGCCCTGGCGCCGATCGCTGTGCTGCAGGCGCGCATTGACAATGCCTGTGCCTCGGAATAAAAAGAATGGCGATCAACGAGGTCGACCAGGAGGAAAGCATGGCGAAGGCAAAAGCAAAGGCAAAAAACAAGAAACCCGCGACGGGCGAGAGCGTCTACCGGATCACCGAGCTGGTCGGCACAAGTCAGGTTTCATGGGAGGACGCGGCCCGGCGGGCGGTCGAAACGGCGGCGGGCTCGCTGCGCGATTTGCGCATCGCCGACGTCGTCAAGCTCGATATGAAGGTCCAGAACGGCAAGGTCGCGGCGTATCGCGCCCGTGTCGCGCTGTCGTTCAAGTACGAGGCCTGAAGGCTGCTTGGGGCTGCGACAGCCTATGGCCGCCGCGCATTGCGGTCGCCCACGCGCTGAACGGTTGTCGCTAATACGCCGGCGTCGAGCCGGCGCGCGACGAGCTCACCTCGGCGGGCGCCGCCGAGGGGACGCCGGTACCGCTGGTGCCTACGCCGCCTGCCGCTGCCCCGCCCGGCGTCACTCTGCCGCCGCTGCGGCCGAGATAGGGCCGCATGCCCGCGAC
Organism: Betaproteobacteria bacterium; assembly: GCA_003153475.1. GTDB lineage: Bacteria > Pseudomonadota > Gammaproteobacteria > Burkholderiales > Casimicrobiaceae > PALSA-1003. The sequence goes on from PLYT01000093.1 coordinate 47,221, forward strand.
AATATCTTCGACGCTCGATGTGCCCGAGCCGGCTGCCGTCGGCGCGACCTGAAGACAGCGGTCGGTGTCGATCACCATCAGATATTCGCCGCGCTGACGCATCGCCGCACGGGCCCTGGAGCCGCCGTCGCTCAAATCGAGCGGCGGTGTCGTATCGCGATAAATCACCTGGTCGTTTCGATCGAACACGATATTGCAAACCATCGACTCGGCCGGAAGAGAGGCGGCGCCGACGACCAGGCCGAGAGCAGCCGCTAGAAACGGAATCTTGTGCACGGTAATCCTTAAGGCAACCGAAGGCATGCATCGTATGCCTGCAGAACATGCGATGCAACCTTCATGCGAACCCGAGCGACATCACAGGAGAATGGCATGGCCAAAGCAGGCAAGGCTCGAGGCGTGGTGTTGCCCGGAAGCGCCAAGGCGCCGTTCGCTGCGGCGAAGTATGTGGGTCCCGCGCGCAAATCGGACCGGGTCGAAGTGACGGTGCGGCTGCGACGCAGGAAGGCGCTGCGCTCGCCTGCCGGCGGCACGGCGTTCCGACGCATCGGCTACGAAACCTTTCGCGCCGAGCATGGTGCCGCGCCGCGCGACGTCGCCAGGGTGGAAAAATTCGCGCATGCGCACGGCCTGGACGTCACCCGCGTGAGCCTCGCGCAGCGCGCCGTCGATCTCTCCGGAACCGTCGCCGCAATGGAGGCGGCGTTCGGCACCAGGCTCAGCTGTTACCGCCATTCGGGACGCGAATTCCGTGTGCGGACCGGCCCGATCGTGATTCCCTCGGAACTCGCGGAGATCGTCGAAGGCGTGTTCGGCCTCGACAACCGTCCCCACGTCGAGCCGCACTTCCGCATCGCGAAGACGACGGGCAGGAACAAGGCTCGCGCGACCGTGACGGGCTTCACCCCGCTCGAGGTTGCCGCCTTGTACGCGTTTCCGAAAGCGTACGACGGCAAGGGTCAGACGATAGCAATCCTGGAGTTCGGCGGCGGCTACCGGGCGGCCGACCTGACCCGATATTTTTCACAACTCGGCGTTCCGATGCCGTCAGTCACCGCGGTGTCGGTCGGTGGCGCGCACAATGCGCCGACCGGCAATCCGAACAGTCCCGACGGCGAAGTGGTGCTCGACATCGAGGTGGCAGGTGCGATCGCGCCGGGAGCGAAGATCGTCGTCTATTTCGCGCCCAACACCGACGACGGTTTCATCAACGCGCTGTACGCGGCGATCCACGACAATCTGCGGCGGCCGGCGATCGTATCGATCAGCTGGGGTAGCGCCGAGACCAACTCGACCTTGCAGTCGCTGAAGGACTACGACGCCGCCTGCATCGATGCTGCGGCTCTGGGCATAACCGTCTGCGCCGCGGCGGGCGACCACGGATCGAGCGACACCGACCCGCCCGGCAAGCGTGCGAACGTCGATTTTCCGGCTTCGTCGCCGCATGTGCTCGCTTGCGGCGCGACGCGCCTTCTGGCCAGCAACCAGGCGATCGTCGCCGAGACGGTCTGGAACACGCACGACGGCTGGGCGACCGGCGGCGGCGTGAGCGAGATCTTTGCGCTTCCCGCGTACCAGAAAGGCGCCGGCGTGCCGAAGTCGGCGAACAAGGGCGGCAAGGCGGGCCGCGGCGTTCCCGATGTCGCCGGCAACGGCGACAGCGAGACCGGCTACCGGATTCTGGTCGATGGCGTTCAGCAAGTGGTCGGCGGCACCAGCGCGGTCGCGCCGCTCTGGGCGGCCCTGATCGCATGCCTCAACCAGGCCAAGAAAACACGCCTGGGATTCGTGCACGGCAAGCTGTATGCGCTGCCCGCCGGCAAGGGCCTGCGCGACATCACGATCGGCGACAACGGGGCCTACAAGGCCAAGGCCGGTTGGGACGCCTGCACCGGCTTGGGCGCACCCGACGGCGAGGCGCTGCGCAAGGCCCTCTAAGCCAGCGCTAGGCGTGCGCCGAGAATGCTGGTGATGGCTGCGGCGGACACGCTGTCGGCCGGAGGCTGACAGCATCGCGGGCCGGAATCCTCTAGACTTTAGCTGGCGCGGCGCGAAGCGCGCCAGCGGAATCGTAGGCGGACGTGCGCGCAGCTTGTGCCTGCTACGGAGGCGACGATGGACATTGCACGGCGCATCGGTATCTTCTTTATTGCATCGGCCGCGGCGGCGGGCACGCTCGCGCGCGCAGCATCTTCCATACCGGTCTTTTTCGACGTGTCGCGGGGAGCGCACCCGCACGACGTCGCCGCAACACCGGTCGCCGGCGGCCCGGTCTACTACACGGCACAATCGACCGGCAAGCTCGGCATCCTCGATCCGAAGTCGGGCAAGTTCGAGGAGATCGCCCTGGGTGCGCGCTCGGCGCCGCACGGCGTGATCGTCGGGCCCGACGGCGCAGCCTGGATCACCGACGGCGGCCAGAATGCGATCGTGCGCGTCGATCCGAAGTCGCATCAGATCAAGAGTTGGCCGCTGCCGCGCGATGCCGCCAATGCCAACCTCAATACAGCGACGTTCGACAACAGCGGCAGGATCTGGTTTACCGGCCAAAGCGGAATCTACGGCCGGCTCGATCCCGCGTCAGGCGACATGCGCGTGTGGAAGGCGCCCCGCGGAAGCGGCCCCTACGGCATCACGACCACTCCGGGCGGTGACGTCTACTTCGCCTCACTCGCCGGAAACTACGTCGCGCGCGTCGACCCGTCGAGCGGCGAGGCGACGGTGATCGATCCGCCCACGCCCGGGCAAGGCGCACGCCGCGTGTGGTCCGATTCGCGCGGTCGGATCTGGGTCAGCTACTGGAACACCGGTCAGGTCGGTATGTACGATCCGGCAGCGCGCAACTGGCGCGAATGGAAGCTGCCCGGCACCGCGCATCCGTACGCGGTTTGGGTCGACGACAAGGACAAGGTCTGGTTAAGCGACTGGAGCACCAATGCGATCGTCCGCTTTGATCCGGTCAGCGAAAAGTTCGACAGCGTTCCGTCCGATCGCGGCCGGGCCGACGTGCGGCAAATGCTCGGTCGGTCGGGCGAGGTCTGGGGCGCGGAATCGGGGCTCGATCGCCTGGTGATGATACCTGCGCCGTAGGCGCGATTGCTGCATCTGCGTTTGCGAGCTGCACGCCGAAGGTCTTATCCTCTGTACCGCGCGCTGTGTCTGAAAATCGTGAAAAACCAGGAGAAGCCATGAAGACTTCAGTGACAAGAATCACCGTCGCCGCCATGTTTGCCCTCGCCGCGACGGCCGCGCTGGCCGGCGAAATCATTCTCTACGAAAATCCCGGGTTCCAGGGCCGGCGAATGACTTTGCGGGGAACCACGCCCGACCTCGACCGGACCAACTTCAATGACCGGGCGGAATCGATTGTGGTGCGCGACGGTGTCTGGGAAGTCTGCACCGACGCGCGCTTCGCCGGCCGGTGCGTCCGGCTGCAGCCCGGCGAGTATCCAAGTCTCGACGGGTCGCTCAACAACCGCATCTCGTCGGCGCGCGAGGTCGCCCAAGCTCCCGTTCCGCCGCCACCGCCGCCGCCCGTAGCCGGCCCGGGCTACGGCGGTCCGGCGCGGGCGGTGCTGTACGAGGGCGAGGGTTTTCGCGGGCGGTCGTTCGAAATGCAGCGCGACGTCGTGCGCAATCTCGATCGCACCAGCTTCAACGATCGTGCGGCGTCGCTAAGGGTGTACAGCGGCTACTGGATCTTTTGCAGCGATGCGAATTTCGAAGGCGACTGCCAGACCTTCGGGCCGGGAGATTATCCGAACCTGCCGGGCAATCTCAATCGCCGGATATCGTCGGGCCGCCGGATAGCCGATCGCTATCCGTACGGAGGCGCGCCGAACTGGGGACGATAAGGGCTGGCGAACCGGTTTCGCCTCGGCGCGGCTGCGGCGGCCGCGCCCGGGGCGCTCGTACACGACCGCGTCGAGCAGGCGGCCGGCGCGTGATTGGATAGAATGCGGCATTAACGACCTGGACTGCCGAAAGAGGCCTGCCGCGATGGACACCTGCCCGCATTTCGCCCAAATCCGCGACGTCACGCCCAGCGCTAACGGATGCGAGGACTGTCTTAAGACCGGCGACGACTGGGTGCACCTGCGCTTGTGCCTGACCTGCGGCCATGTCGGCTGTTGCGACGAATCGAGGAACAAGCATGCCACGCGGCATTTCAAGGAGACCGGACACCCAATCATCCAGTCATTCGAGCCGGGTGAGACGTGGGGTTGGTGCTTTGTCGACCGCGCTTTTTTCGAACGGCTGCCGGTAACGTACTGAGGAACCGACGGCCTTTCGAGCGCAAGCGGCGTCGAAAGATCACGCCATCATGGGCCGATGATTACCGGCGAGATGCTCCGTGTAGTGCCGCTGCTGGCGGGTGTCTCCGACACCGAGCTCGACACCATCGCCGGGCGCGCCGCCGACATCAGCCTGCATTCCAACGAGTGGCTGATCCAGGAAGGCGAGCTGCCGTCGTTTTTTATCCTGATTTCCGGTCGACTGACCGTCTACAAGTCAGTCGCCGGCGTCGAGCGTGCGATCACCGAGTACGGTCCCGGCGACTACGGCGGCGAGTTGCCGCTGCTGCTCGGGTCGCCTGCGATCGCGAGCGTCCGGGCGGCCGAGCCTTCGCGTGTTTGCCGACTCGACGCCGCGGACTTCCGCGATCTGATCGTCGCGTGTCCTGAGCTCAACGCGCGCCTGCTGCGAACGATGGCGACGCGAATCGAGGGGCTGCAGCAGCTGGCGACCGAGGCGCCGCTGGCGACGGTGACCATCATCGGTCACCGCTACGATCTCGCCTGTCACGATCTGCGCGACTTCCTGGCGCGCAATCACGTCGCGTTCCGCTGGTACGATCCGCGCGATCCCGAAGCGCGCGTCGGGTTGACGGCGACGCCACAGCCGGATGAGGTTTACCCGGTGGTCGTTTTCCCCGACGGAATGCGCCTGGTCACGCCGTCGTTTCGCGACGTCGCCGTGCACCTGGGACTGCAGACGACGCCATCGCACAGCATCTACGACGTCGCGATCATCGGTGCCGGCCCGGCCGGCCTGGCTGCCGCCGTATATGGCGCTTCCGAAGGGCTCAACACGATCCTGATCGAGCGGCAAGCGCCCGGCGGACAGGCAGGCACGTCGTCGCGGATCGAAAACTACCTCGGTTTCCCGACCGGCGTCGCCGGCGACGAGCTGGCCGCACGCGCGCTGAGACAGGCGAAGCGCTTCGGCGCCGAGATTCTGGTGGCGCGCGGCGCGACCGGCATCGACATGGCATCGCGCGATGCGACGCATGCGATCATGCTCGAGGACGGCGAGTACGTCCGGACGCGCAGCATCGTCATTGCTACCGGCGTTGCATGGCGGGAGATCGATCTTCCGAACGCGCCGATGCTGGTCGGACGCGGCCTGTACTACGGCGCGGCACGCACCGAGGCACTGAACACGCGCGGTCTCGACATCTTCATGATCGGCGGTGGCAACTCGGCGGGGCAGGCGGCGATGTTCTTCGCCAACTATGCGCATACGGTCACGCTCATCGTGCGCGGGCCCTCGCTCGAGCGCAGCATGTCGCAATACCTGATCGACCAGCTCGCGAGCCGGACCAACGTGCGTGTCAAGGCCCGCAGCCAGGTGGTCGCGCTCGAGGGGACCGATCGATTGGCGGCCATCGTCGTCGAGGATCGCGCGACCGGCCAGCGCCGGCGCGAGCCGACCGAGGCGCTGTTCGTGTTCATCGGCGCCGACGCGGAGACCGCGTGGTTGCCACAGGCGGTCATCCGCGACGGGCGCGACTACCTTTGCACCGGGCGCGACGTCATGGACCTGGTCGCGGGCCAGCAAGGGACATGGCCGTTATCGCGCGATCCCTACCTGCTCGAAACCAGCGTACCGGGTGTGTTCGCGGTCGGCGACGTGCGTCATGGCTCAGTTAAGCGCGTGGCGTCCGGTGTGGGCGAGGGCAGCATGGCGATCGCGTTCGTGCATCAGTATCTGGCCGATCCGCCGTCTTTCGCCGAGTCGGGGGCAGACACAGCCATTGGCGGAGCGGATCTGCTGTCGCAGGCGCTGCTGGGCGCGTAGGCGACGCACTGGCGCGGCGCCACGCGGCCGAAGAGGTCTTCCATTTCGCGACGCGCCATGAGAGCGCTGAGCGTTTCGTCAATCGCGACGTCGGACCAGCGTAGCACGCTGCCCTGAGTGATCGGGGACAGCAACCTGACGCCGTGCGCGAGGCCGAGCGGCAACGCGCCGGCGGCGAGCGACGCAGCCGCCGGCAAGAGCTTCCCCCATACCGTGTACCCGCCTTCGCCGTCGAGCGTCTCACCGGCCTTCAGGTCCCGCTTGGCGGTCGCGACGGCGTCGGCGTTGAAGCAGGTGGCCGCACCGGTCGCTTCGCCGCGCAAGCCGACCGACGCGACCGAGATGCCGACCTCGAGCCCGATAAGGTGCCAGCGCTTGTAGAGGCAGGCATAGCGGCCGCTGTCGTCGGTCCGGACCATGTACTCGCGAAAGCAGTTGCGCAGGTATTCGGTCTCGCCCTCGAACACGACGAAGACGCCGAAGCGGATGTCGTAGGCGATCGCGCGGCCGTCCCGCTCGACCGACGAGATCACTTCGACCTGCCCCTTGCCGTGCAGCATGCCGCCTTCGCCGATCGGCCGGCACACGTTCGGAATCCGGTCGATCGAGGCAGGCGGGTAGGTCAAGCCATCCGGAGGCGCCGACAGGCCGGTCGCGTTGCACACTGCCGTGCACTCGATCGCCGGTTTCGACCCGTCGAGAAACGAGTTGAACATCCTGGCGTTGAGGCCGCCGATTCGGGCCTGCTCCGGCGTGAGCCCATAATGGCCCCAGACCGTTTCCGGCGTCGACTGCGCAAAGTGCGGCAGCCACTTGTGGCCGCGCCCCGCCGCGACAACGCCGAAGCCCGCGGCCCGCGCCCAGTCGACCAGGTCGCAGATCAGCGCCGGCTGATCGCCGAAGGCAAGGCTGTAGATGATGCCCGCTTCGGCTGCCTTGCGAGCGAGCAGCGGCCCGCACAGCGCATCGGCCTCGACCGTCACGTTGACCACGTGCTTATGCTGGCGAAAGGCTTCGAGGCAGTGCTCGACCGCTGCGATCGGGTTGCCCGTGCATTCGACGACGATGTCGATTTTCGGATGCCGCACCAGCGCCTGCCAATCGTCGCCGACGTGCGTCGTGCCTTGCGCGAGCGCGGCATCGACCGATGGTGCAGCGCTGCGTCCGGGGCGCCAGCCGATCCTCGCGAGATTGGCGAGTGCGGCGGCGGGGTCGAGATCGGCGATGGCGACGACGTGCACACCGGGCGTCTTCGGGACCTGCGCCAGGTACATCGCGCCGAACTTGCCGGCCCCGATCATGCCGACGCGTAACGGCGTGCCCTGCGCGGCGCGCTCGTTCAGCTTGGCGTAAAGGCTCAAGCCGGCACCTTTAGCGTTCAGCCGGCGAGCGCCGGCTGCAGCGCGGCTTCGGGCGTGCCGTCGCGCCACGGCAGCGCGACCGGGTAATCGCGCAGCAAGCAATCGTCCGGCAGACACTCGATCGGCGTGAAATCCCGGTGCGCGATGTATTCGGGGCGCTTGAAGCGCCGGATGTGATTGGAAACCGCGCACAGGCTCAGGTACACGCTGACGCGATTCCATGGCGACAGATTCGACGTCGAGGCGTGCACCAGACAGGAGTGGAACAGCAGCATCGATCCGGCCGGCCCTTTCGGCGCGACGATGCCGCCGCGGCCGACCAGGCTCGCGATCGTCGCATGATTGATCGTCCACAGCGGATAGCTGGTCGTCGAGGTGTCGTGCTCGGCATCGATGACGCCGAGCTTGTGGCTGCCGGGGATGAACATCAGCGGGCCGTTGAACTCGTTGACCTCGTCCAGGAATATCGCGATGTTCATCGCCCGCGGCTCCGGCATCTCGTCGTCGTTTTTCCAGGTGCCGAAGTCCTGGTGCCATTGCCATACGTCACCGTCGAAAGCCATCTTGCCGTTGATCTTGAACTGGTGCATGTAGACCGGCTCGCCGAACAGCGCAACGACCGGCTCGATCATCCGCGGATGGCGCGCCAGCCGCGCGAACGGCGCGCTGTACATGTGCGCGGCGAAGTTGGTGCGCACCGCATCGCTGCCCTTTTCCCTGACGTTCTCGACGCGCCGTTGCGCATAGAGCCGGGGCACTTCTTCACGCAGGACATCGATTTCGCGCGTCGTGAACAGCGAATCGAAGAAAAGATAGCCTTCGCGGTCGAAGCGCTCGATCTGCTGCGCGTTCAGTTGCATTTTGTAGCTCCTTCAACGGACACGCCGTCAAGCGCTTTGCCGTGCTTTGTCCCGGCGTTCAGCGACTGACACAATGCGATCATCCGGCAAGCGCTGTCAATCGGCGGCGCCGCGGCGAGCGCCGCAACGGCCCTGCTTGGCGCTGCGACCCCTTTGCCCTAAGCTCCTACGGCGACAGGATCTCCTGTAGCGGTGACAACGTCGACGGCAAGCTTCCTGGATGCACACCTTGGCAGGCCACGCGCAGCGGCGGCTGCAGTTCGAAGGCTGGCGATTCATCCATCATTCGTATGCGCTGGTGGCTCAGGCGCACTGCCTGTGTCTGCTGCGGCGCGGCGACATCGATCTGCGATTCCGCGATCTGCCCTATTACTATCCGGATTGGAAGCCGACCCGGGGCATCGTGGCGGCCGCGGACGAGCGCGCGCTTGAGGCGTTGCGCGCTCCCGAGGCGGGATTCCTGCCCGAGGCGACGTTCAGCATGCGGGCCGAGGAGAGCGACTTCACCGCGCCGCCATCCGGCCGGAAGTTCGTCTTCGGGACGCCCGAATACCGGGTCCTGCAGGACCGGCAACGCGGCGGATTGTCGTCAGGCGCTGAATTGCCCGACACGATCGACATCGTCACACCGTCGCATTGGTGCGTCCCTGCCTACGAGCGGTTCGGTATTCCGCCGTCGCGCATCCACGTCGTTCCGCACGGCATCGATCCGGGCGTGCTGCACGCCGACGCCGCCGGTCGCGCCGCTGCGCGCGCGGCCCTTCATGTCGAAGATCACGAGCAGGTGTTTCTGTCGGTCGGCGCGATGACGCCGAACAAGGGCATCGATCTGCTGTTTGGCGCGTTTGCGCGCGTGGCCGCCGTCGAACCCCACGTCCGCCTGGTGCTCAAGGGAGCGGACGGGCTGTTTCCGTCCAGAGACTTCGTCAAGGCGGCGCTGAACGAGCTCACCGCGGCGTCGCGCGAATCCGTCATTGCCCGCATGATCTACACCGGCGGAACCTATTCGTGCAGCAAGATGGCCGATCTGTATCGCGCTGCCGACGTCTATGCGGCGCCCTACCGCGCCGAAGGCTTCAACCTCCCGGTTCTCGAGGCAGCCGCCTGCGGCGTGCCGGTCATCTGTACGTCCGGCGGGCCCACCGACGACTTCATCGATCCGGCGTCATGCGGCCGAATCCGCAGCGGGCTGGATCGGCCGCGCCTGAGCGGGGACCGCGTCGGCGATGCGCTCGCGCCGGATGCCGAGCACCTGTTCGAGCTGATGGAGGCCGCGGCGCGCCAGCGCGACACCTGGCGCGCGATGGGCGAGCGCGGCGCCGCGCATGTCCATCGGCATTTCACCTGGAGCGCCGTGACCGACCGGCTAGTTTCCTGCCTGTTCGCCGGTGCGTGAACGCGCTCTCCGGCGACTTCACTCGTCGACGATGCGCCGGCGCGCCGTCTTGATCTCGCCGCGACGCACTTTGCTATCGACCCGCCTGCGCTGCGAGCCCGCGGTCGGCTTGGTGGGCTTGCGTGGCCGCGGCACAGCGGCCGCCCCATCGACCAGCCGCTGCAGGCGCGCCAAAGCGTCGGCGCGGTTTTGGTCGAGGCTGCGGTAACGCTGGGCCTTGATGATGACGACGCCTTCCGCGGTGATCCGCCGGTCGCCATGCCCAAGCAGGCGAGCCTTGACGGTTTCGGGCAAGGTCGAAGCCCGCACGTCGAAGCGCAAATGCACGGCATTCGAGACCTTGTTGACGTTCTGTCCGCCGGCACCCTGTGCGCGCACGGCCGTCATTTCGACTTCGTCGAGCGCGATGCGCATCGTCAGGATGCTCGGGCGACGGTGGCGAGCCAGGGTTGCTGCACGCGCGGCAATCCGGCGGGACGGTAGTAGTGCTCGATCTCGACGAAGCCGGCGCCGGCAAGGTAGTTGTGCCACGTCTCGTAGCGAAGATAGGCGCCGTAACGCCCGCGGTTCCATCCCTCACTGTCGTCGCCGTGCGGATTCGAGGTGAACAACACGCCGCGAGGTTTAAGCGTCGCGCGAATCTGCCGAAGCACGCGCGGCAATTCCTGCATCGGCACGTGGAACAGCGCGGCGTTGGCGAAAACGCCATCGAAACGTCGCGGTGGCAGATTCATGCTCAGAAAGTCCTGTTCCCAGACCTCGCAACCGCTGTATTCGCGCGCCATCGCCGCGAAGCGGGCCGACCCTTCCAGCCCGACCGGCGCATGTCCGAGCGCGCGCAACGCCTTCAGATCGCGTCCGGGGCCGCAGCCCAGATCGAGGATTGCAAAAGGAGGCTCGCCTTCGATAGGTTTCAGCAGCGCCGCGATGTTCTGGCTGACGTCGTGATCGCGCGTGCCTTCCCAGAAGCTTTCCGCGCGCTGGTCGTAATGCGCAAGCGTGCGCGCCGCGATTGCCGCCAGCTCGTCCGGGACGAGCCTAATCGGCGGCTCAAGGCGCTGACTATCAGTCGGCCGGTCCGACATACTGCGGCTCCGGCTGCGTGAAATAGGCATGCAGGATGTGGTAGGCGATCAGGTAGTTCTTCTGCTGGAAACTCGCATGCGAAATGCCGGCCATGATCGAGAACTGCTTGTCGGGATGGGGCAGGCGCTTGAAGAATTCGATCAGATCGTCGAGCGCCGAGATGCCGTCGTATTGTCCGCGCATGATCAGTGTGGGCATCGTCAGCCGCACCGGGTCGACCAGGGGAAGCTTCGAGCACATGTCGATATAGGTGCCATTGGGCATTGAGTCGTCGAGCGCGAGAATCGCATCGGCGAAGGCATCGACGACGCGCCTGTCGGCCGTGTCGGGATGATCGCGTTCGAAAATCGAATGGACGAATGCACGATCGATCGGACGGCGCCGGGCGGCGAGGAATTCGGGCAGCTTCTTGCGGCGCTGCTCGAGCGTCGGCGCGCCGGCACCGGTCCAGACGAAGGCATCGAGCGCCAGCCGCCGGACGCGTTCCGGGTGACGCTGCGCGAACAATGCCGCCCGCAGCGCCCCCGACGAAATGCCGTAGATCATCGACCGGCGAACGTCGCGCGTGCGCAGAATATAGTCGGTTGCCGCGGTCAAGTCGTCGGCGCCGTTGGCGATGTCGGCATGGGTGTCGCGCCACTTGTCCGAGCGTCCATAGCCTTCCATGTCGACGCACCAGCAGACGAATCCCCGCCGCGCGAACCAATCCATGACCGACGAGTCGGGGCGGCCGGGAACGGTCAGGTCGAACGTCGGTTGCGATGCCATCGACGAGCCGTGGACGAACAGCAGCAGTGGCTTGCCCTCATGCGAGCCGACAAATTTTTCCCAGAGAAACAGGCGGACTTGCCCCTTGTGCGTCCAGTGCTCGCTGCCTTCGACGCGTTCGTCACCGGTTGGCTCCGTGGCGTCGCGGCGGCCCACTTCCGGGCCGGCCCCGGCGGTTGCGGTGGTTGGCCTAGTCAATTTTCGCTCCGGTCTCGCGGATGATCCTTGCCCACTGGTCTTTTTCAGCCCGGAAGAACGCGCCGAACTCGGCGGGCGTCGAGCCCACGGGTTCGATGCTGGCCTGTGCCATATAGCGTTTGACTTCGTCCTCGGCTAGGACCTGCAAGACGGCATGGTAGAGCTTGTCGACGACGCCGACCGGCGTGTTCTTCGGCGCAAAGAGGCTCATCCATACGTAAGCCGCATACCCCGGGACGCCCGCTTCGGCCACCGTCGGCACGTCGGGCAATTGCGGCGCGCGCCGGGTCCCGGTGACGGCAAGCGCGCGGAGCTTGCCGGCGTTGATGTGGCTGAGCATGCCGGCCATGCCCGGAATCGACAGCGAAACCTGGCCGCCGAGGAGGTCGCTGGTTGCCTGTCCGCTGCCGCGATATGGAACGTGATTGAGCTTCATGCCGGTCATCGAGCAAAGCAGCGCGGCGAACAGGTGCTGCCCGCTGCCGTTGCCGGATGAGGCGTAATCGATCTGGCCGGGACGCGCCTTGGCGTAGGCGATGAACTCCTGCAAGGTTTTCACCGGCAGCGCAGGATTGACGACGACGACGCCCGGTTCGCGCCCGATCAGCGAGACCGGCGCGAAATCGTCGACCGGATCGAACCCAAGGTGCGGATACAAGGTCGCGCTGATCGCATTGGTCTGCGAGGCGAGCAGCAAGGTGTAGCCATCGGGCGCAGCCTTGGCGACCGACTCGCTGCCGATCGTCGCGCCCGCACCGGGCTTGTTCTCGACGAAGACCGGTTGCCCGAGGCGCTTCGACAGCTCTTGCGCGATCAGCCGCATCGGGCCATCGACTGCCCCTCCTGGCGAGAACGGCACGATGACGCGCACCGGCCGGGTAGGGTAGTCCTGCGCCTGCACGCGACCTGTGCTCAGGACCCCTATCGCCAGCACTAGGGCGGCGGCGAGCCCGGCGTGCGCGTGCGATGGCGGGAGCATGGGCGTTCTTTCGGGCGCGGCCGATGGCTATTGTCCGGTCGCAGATGGACGCCGACTCAGCTGCCGCAGTACCGCGATTTTTCCAGTTATCGGCGAGCAGAGCTAGTGTCGCCGCCGCACGCGGCGAGCTGCCCCGGAGCGATGCCGGCGCGAAACGCCCGCTGCCGGCACGCGGACGCGGGCCAGCGCGTTGCCTCTCGGGCCCTATCAGTCTCGCGTGCCGCTGCGAAGCCCCGACGTCGACCTTGGTGCGTGGGTGCGGGTCGATGTTCCGTTGCGCGCGCCATGCCGCGGCGGCGAGGCTGCGGGGGCGTGTCTGCTCTTGTTTCCTACATGCAAACCATGCGCGGCAGGCGTGCCGCGGGCCTGACCCATGCCGCGATGTCCTGCCGACGGCGAGCGGCGCTGTTGCCCCTGCGGTTGGCCGCGGCCTTGTCGTTGGAGGATCGGCTGCGGCCGCGCGCGAGGATCCGGTTCGAAGCCGGCGATGACTTCCTGCGGAATCTGGCGCTTGAGCAGCCGCTCGATGTCGCGCAGGAACTCGTGCTCGTCGACGCAAACCAGCGAAATCGCCTCGCCCGTGGCTCCGGCGCGTCCCGTCCGCCCAATGCGGTGAACGTAATCCTCAGGCACATTCGGCAAGTCGTAGTTGATGACATGCGGCAACTGATCGATGTCGATGCCGCGTGCGGCGATGTCGGTGGCCACGAGCACCGGCAGGCCGCCCTCTTTGAATTCGGCCAGCGCGCGCGTGCGCGCACCCTGGCTCTTGTTGCCGTGGATCGCCAGCGCCCGAATCCCATCGTGGCCCAGTTGCTCGGCGAGCTTGTTGGCGCCGTGCTTGGTACGCGTGAAAACGAGCACCTGACGCCAATCGTTGCCGCCGATCAGTTTGGCGAGAAGCTCGCGCTTGCGATCGCGATCGACCGGATGGATCTTCTGCTGAATGATGTCGACCGTGGCATTGCGCGGCGCGACCTCGATCATCGCCGGGCGGTCGAGCAGCGAGTCAGCCAGGGTCTTGATCTCGTCGGAGAAGGTCGCGGAAAACAGCAGGTTCTGGCGTTTGCGAGGAAGCAACGCCAGCACTCGCTTGATGTCGCGAATGAAGCCCATATCGAGCATTCGGTCGGCTTCGTCGAGGACGAAGATCTCGATCCGCGACAAGTCGAGGTTGCCCTGGCCGTGGTGATCGAGCAGGCGCCCCGGGGTGGCGACGAGGATGTCGACGCCACGCTTGAGTTGCGCGGTTTGCGGGTTGATGCCGACGCCGCCGAAGACGACCATCGACGTGAGCTTCAGGAATTTGCCGTAGACGCGCACCGACTCCTCGACCTGCGCCGCGAGCTCGCGCGTCGGGGTCAGGATAAGCGCGCGCAAGGGCCGATGCGATCCGCGCCCTCCGATGGCCAGCGCGTCGTTGGTCGATAGCCGTTGCAGCATCGGGAGCACGAAACCGGCCGTCTTGCCGGTGCCGGTCTGCGCGCCGGCCAGCAAATCGCCGCCGGCAAGCACTGCGGGAATGGCCTTGGCCTGAATCGGCGTGGGTGTGGTGTAACCGTGCGCGTTTACCGCGCGCACGAGGGCATCGGATAGTCCGAGCGAAGCAAATGACATGAGAGCCTTGGAAAAACGCTCGGCATGTCGTCAACTTTGCTGACGTCCAGTCACAGCCAAACGGCGTGTACGGCGGAAAGGTCGGATTCGACTGCGGCAGGGGACTGGAGCAAATGCCGCGGGCGAATCATAGCAGAGCGCGCCCGCGGCCGCTTGTTTTTTTGCGGGCCCCGCCTCGAGACGGCGGGGCCACGGTCGTCGATAGACGTTGCCCGCTAGAAAAGCATGCGGTCGGCGACAAGCAAGAGCAGGCCAAACGCAATCACGACGCCGGCGACGCCGAATCGTCCGGGCGCCGCGACCGCCGGCGTCGGCTGCGCCATTTCTTTGCGCGCAGGCCGCGCCCGCTCGATCGAGCCCTCGCCGACATACATCGCGCGGACGGCGTCCACGTTGCGGCGCGAGAGGGCCGCTTTGGACTCGGCGCGATTGGCCAATGCACGCTGGGCGGACACAAGAGTGAGAGCCCTGACGAGCGCTTTCGCTGTCATGGCGATTCCGCTGCCGGAAAGCGAAGAAAGATCGGGCGAAGACGGGTACGGCGATTCGGTGGCTTGCGACATGGTGAGCTCCTCGACTGCGGGATGCTTGCGTCCGTGAACCAGACAGATGTCATGTATCCCGATGCCACGACAATAGCTAACCGAGGCGTTGCGCCGAAACGGATCAATCGGCGGCAGCAATCGGGAAAATTCACGAATTTCCTGGCGGCGGCGCGCCGGCGGCGGTTCATGCGCATTGAACCAGAGCGTTATAAGTTACTGTATTGATGGAGCAATAAATGGTCGGCGTCTTCCCACGGCGGGGCCGCCGGTGCGAATTCCGTCCGCCGCGTCGCGTATAATGCGTTCTCCGTGCGCCGCCCGCCGTTTCAGGCCGGCGGCGTTTTTATTTTTAGCGGCGAATCATCATGAATCAAGCCAGGTACTCGCTCGAACTCGTGCGCGACGTCGCGCGCCGGCGGACGTTCGCCATCATTTCGCACCCGGATGCGGGCAAGACGACGCTGACCGAGAAGCTGCTGCTCTACGGCGGCGCGATCCAGATGGCCGGCACCGTCAAGGCGCGCAAGAGCTCCCGGCACGCGACGTCCGACTGGATGGAAGTCGAAAAGCAGCGCGGCATTTCGGTCACGAGCTCGGTCATGCAGTTCGACTATGCGGACCACACGATCAACCTGCTCGACACGCCCGGGCACCAGGATTTCTCCGAGGACACCTACCGGGTGCTGACCGCGGTCGATGCCGCGGTGATGGTCATCGACGCAGCCAAGGGCGTCGAGGAACAGACGATCAAGCTGCTCGACGTCTGCCGCTTGCGCGCCACACCGATCATCACTTTCGTCAACAAGATGGATCGCGAAGTGCGCGAGCCGCTGGCGCTGCTCGAGGAGATCGAGTCGGTGCTGCGCATCGACTGCGCGCCGATCAGCTGGCCGATCGGCATGGGCAAGCGCTTTCGCGGCGTGTTCGACCTGCGGCACGATCGCCTGCTGCGCTTCACCGCCGGCGAAGAGCGCATCGGCGATCCCGAGGACAGCGAGCTGATCGAAGGGCTTTCCAATCCGCGACTCGACCTGCTCTTTCCGGACGAAGTCGCGGCCTTGCGCCATGACGTCGATCTGATCCGGCATGCCAGCACGCCGTTCGACTTGCGCGAATTCCTGGCGGGGCGGCAGTCACCGGTGTTCTTCGGCTCGGGCATCAATAATTTCGGCGTGCAGGAGATCCTGCAGGCGCTGATCGAATGGGCGCCGCCCCCGCTGCCGCGCGATGCCGGCACCCGTATCGTGCAGCCGGCCGAAGCGCAATTTACCGGGTTCGTCTTCAAGATCCAGGCCAATATGGACCCGAAGCATCGCGATCGCATCGCCTTTTTTCGTGTCTGCTCCGGGCGCTATCGGCCGGCGATGAAAGTGGAGCATCAACGCATCGGCCGCGAGATGAAGCTCGGCAACGTGATGACCTTCATGGCCAACGAGCGCGTGGCAAGCCAGGATGCGGTCGCCGGGGACATCATCGGCATTCACAATCACGGACTGCTGCAGATCGGCGACACCTTGAGCGAGGGCGAGGCGCTTAGCTTCAAGGGCATTCCCTATTTCGCGCCGGAGCTATTCCGTATCGCTCGGCCGCGCGATCCGTTCAAGGCCAAGCAGCTGCAAAAGGGCCTGCAGGAGCTCGGTGAGGAAGGGGCGATCCAGGTATTCGAGCGCGTGCACGGCAACACCTTGCTGCTGGGTGCGGTCGGCCAATTGCAGTTCGAGGTCGTCGCCGATCGCCTGGCGCGCGAGTACAAGGTCGACGCGATTTATGACACGGCCGCCATCTCGACGGCCCGCTGGCTCACGTATCCCGACGAAGCGACGCGCCGGAATTTCGAAAAGGAGCACACGGCGTCGCTGGCCACCGACGTCGACGGCAATCCGGTCTACCTCGCCACCAACAAGTACAACCTGCAGGTGACGATGGAGCGCTGGACCAAGGTCGGGTTCCATACGACCCGCGAGCATGGGCAAAGACTCGAGCACGCCTAGCGCGGCGCCGGTGCTGGCGTGGAACCCAGGGCCCTGCTTGCGCGTCGTGGTGGGGAATGGGTTGGGCGGGCCAAGACGTCAGCGGAACAGGTGCGTGCCGGTCATGTCTGATGGCCGGAGCCGATCGATGGCACCGCGTCGCGAAAGGCGCGATTTGGGCCATGGGGAGGAGGATCGTGCGTCGTCGACTTGAAATCATTGTTGCCGTCGGATGTCTCGCCCTCGCTCAGCAGGCCGGCGCCTTTACGTTCTCCGACGGCACGAGTGTCAGCTGTGTGGCGCGCGGCGAGCCCGTCCCGGAGTACGCCCCGCCGCCGGGCAGCGAAACGATGACTTTCACCGGCAGAACCGTCAGGGTCGGCTCGGGCTACCAGATCGTCTGGAATGCCCCAAAGCTCGCGGCGTTGCCGCCGGTGGTGCACGACTACCTGTTCTTTCACGAGTGTGCACATGCGAAGGTTCCGACGACCGACGAGGTGCAGGCGAACTGCGTTGGCCTCAAGGACATGCGCGCGGCGGGGAGGGCAGGCCTCGCCGTCGAAGCCAGGCTCGCGACTTTTTACGGCGCCACCAACGACTACTGGCTCAATACGCTGCGCTGTGCCAACGCAGAGGCGACGCCTGCAGGTGCCGCACGCCCTCCGGCACGGTAGGGCCCTGGACAGCGGCCTGGCGGCGAAGCGGCTTCAGCCGCGATGGATCCAGCCATTGACGGTAAAGCGGGCGTCGCGAAACTGTTTGGACGGAACCTCGACCTTCGTCACCTCGTGCATCACCGCCGCCTGAAAGAACACGATGCTGTTATGCCGCGGCTCGATGCGCTGATAGGTGTCGGTGCGCGCCAGCTTGCCGTTGCGGATCACGTCGTCGTAGATCAGCAGCTCGCCGCCGCTGAACGCCTTTGGCTGGCGATTGAAATAATAGACATAGGTGAACTGCCGCCGCACGGTTTCGTTGACGCCCGAGTCGGTATGTACGCGAAAGAAGCTGCCGTCGGTGTTCGCGGTGATCTGGCACTCGATCTGCGTCACCGGAAATGGCTTCATTTTCAGCCGCGGTATGACGTCGGGCATGACGGCGCGGATCCGGACGACCATATTTCGTGACAGATCATCCGGTGGATTGAGCACGAACGAGTGCCGGTAGTCCTCCTTGCTGTCGCTCACGCCCGAAGGCACGAAGAGGCTTTCCGCGGCGAATACCCGGGCGCTGAGCGTCTCAAGCTCGTCGGCCGGAAGGAAGTCGTCCAGTTGCACCAGCGCATGCCGGATCACGGTGCCGGGCGCCAGCGTCGGTAGGCTCATCGCTTTAGAATCGTGCGGA
The DNA here is from genome assembly GCA_003153475.1 of Betaproteobacteria bacterium. Lineage (GTDB taxonomy): Bacteria > Pseudomonadota > Gammaproteobacteria > Burkholderiales > Casimicrobiaceae > PALSA-1003. Next base: position 65,426 of record PLYT01000093.1, read on the forward strand.
GTCGAAAGAAAATGCAAACCTGCGAGCCATTATTGACCGCGGCCGATGCCGAAGGCAACGCAAGCGCCTTAGCGCCAGCAGCTTACGGCGCCGGCGCGCACATCGCGACTGCGCCGGGCCCGGCCCCCTCGGCCAGCCAGCCGGCGGCGATCATCTGCGACTGGATCGCGCGCGACGTCGTGTAGCGGTGTTCGACCTCGCCGCGGTCGTTGCTGTACAGCCGGTAGACCGGTACGGTGCCTGCCTCGCACGTGCCATCGCCAGCGTCCGGCAGCGCGACGATGAAGACGTTCGACGATTCGAGCACCCACTGGTCCGGCAGCCACGCCGCGACGGCGGCGCACTCGTCGGCGTAGGCGCTGAAGAAATGCGAATGCTGTCCGCCATCGGTCCGGCCGAAAAAACGGCAGACCGGCGACATGTTCGGCTGGAGGACGCTGTCGGCCGCATAGGCCAGGAATGTCTCGCCTGTCCGGGCCCAGCCAGCAATGCGGCCCGAGTCGAGCGCTGCGATTTCGTCGCGATCGACCGAGAGGAAATAGTCGCTTTCGTCGCGGCGGAATTCGAGGACCTGCACCTCGGTTGCAACGCGCGCCGGCGATACCGTTGAAGTGCGGCCCGAGTTGGGGTCGGCCATCAGCGCGGATTCGTCGACTGCCTCGAAATCGCTTCCCGTCAGGCGTCCGAGTTGATGCAGCTCGTCGTCGTCCCAGCGCGGATCGGGCGCGCCGCTCAAGTACCAGCTGCTGCCGTTGTCCGCCAGAAACATGCCGTACTTCTTGAGCGCACGCAGGATTCTCTGGACATTCGGACCGAAGCTCGCAATGTCGACGCTCGCCTTCAGGCGGAAGCGTTGTCCCATCGGCGGATAGTTGGCGCCGGTGAGACTCGATGCCTTGTGCCGCGCCGGCCAGACGTAGGCGTTGCGCGTCTGCGGCGCGGTGAAGCGCAGCGCGTGCGGTATCTCGCCGGCGACGACTTCCTCGTAGCGCACCAGGCCCGGCAGTATCGGCAGACCCGCCGCGTCGGCCGATGTCCAGCCCGCCGGACGCAGCGCGTCGCCGTTCAAATCGAATATGGCACCCGATCCGGCGTGCCAGCTTCCATCGGGATTCGGATACGCGGCAAAAAGCTCGTAGAGCTTGCCGCCGTCGCGATCGACAACGAGCACATGGCGATCGCCGGTCGATGAAGGGCCGCCTTCGATCGGCGCATCGGGCGGCACCGGATAGGGGCCGGGATCGCTTTCGTCGGCGTAATCGAAGCTGACCGCGACGCCAGGCTGACTGCCCGGAACCACAACGAAGGGGATGCCATTCGGCGCACCGTTGTAGACAGTGCCGAAATCGGCGTGCATCGGCTTCGCCGCGCCGATCGTCGTCACGTATGCCGCCGAACTGGCATCGACCGGAAGCGTGTCGATGGCGACGTTCCAGACGTTGTCTTGCGGAAACATCGGCCGCACCGTCAGTATCGGCGAGGCTGCTGCCGGAACGAGAGATGCGAGGGCAAGCCCCGCGGCCAGCAAGTTGCGAAGATTAGGCGGCATCTGGTTTGGTCCGGCGGAGGCGGGACTCACATTATGCCATCATCATAAGGATCAAGCGACGGCGATCGGGAAAGGGCCGCCGCCTGCCCGGGTTGACTCCTGCCGTTGCGGCCCCAAACTAGCATGCATGCCGCCCGTCACGACCGCACTCATCATCGCCAATGTCGCGGTGTTCCTGCTGCAAAGTGCCACCCCGGACCTGGTCGTGCAGTTCGCTCTCTGGCCGCTCGCGGCCTCCGGGCTCAACGCCGGCGTCGCATTCGAGCCCTGGCAACTGCTGACTTATGCCTTCCTGCACGGCGGCGTCATGCATCTGGCGTTCAACATGTTCGCGCTGTACATGTTCGGCAGCGCGGTTGAGCGCGTGTTCGGCGGACGGCGCTATCTGACGTTTTATGTGGTCTGCGTGCTTTCGGCCGCCATTGCACAGCTGATCGTCGCGGCCATCACCGGCAAGATCTATCCGACCGTCGGCGCCTCGGGCGGCATCTTCGGCATCCTGCTTGCTTACGGGATGTATTTTCCGAACAACCGCGTCATGCTGCTGTTCCCGCCGATTCCGATGCCGGCGCGGGTGTTCGTCGTCGTCTACGCGCTGGTCGAGCTGTTCCTGGGCGTCACCGGCACGCAGGAGGGGGTCGCGCACTTTGCGCACCTGGGCGGCATGGTCGGCGGCTTCCTGATGCTGCGCTACTGGCGCGGCACGATGGGCCGCTGGCGCGCTCGTTGAGGCTCGCGGCGCGCTAGCGCGCAAGCCACGTCTGCACGCGCGCGTGGCTTAAGACCTCGGGATTGACGACGAATTCGGGCCTGCGTCCGGCCAGTGCATCGACGATGCTGGACAGTCCGGTCGACGCCATGTTGTGAAAGCATTCGTCGGTCCAGCAGAGCGAATGCGGCGTGACGATAACGTTGTCCATCGCCAGCAGCGGGTTGGCCGGATCGACCGGCTCCTGCTCGAATACGTCGAGCGCAGCGCCGGCGATGCGTCCTTGCTGCAGCGCCTCGATCAGAGCGGCCTCGTCGACGACCGGGCCGCGCGCGACATTGATCAAGAACGCTTCCGGACGCATCTCCCGCAGCGCTGCGGCATCGATCAGATGGTGCGTGCCCGGCGTAAGCAGGCAGCAGACGACCACGAAGTCGGACTGCCGCAGGAGCTCCTGTAGCGCGACCTTGCGCGCGCCGACGTAGCCGAGCTGGATGGCATCGACCTGCGGATCGGACGCGAGCAGCTTCAAATCGAACGTGCGCGCCATGCGCAGCAGCTCGCGGCCGATGCGTCCCGCCCCGATGACACCGAGCGTGCGTCCGGTGAGTCCCAGCCCCATGTTGTCCATGCGCTCGTTCCAGCGTCCGCTGCGAGTCAGGCGATCCTTGAGGAACAACTTGCCGGCGAGCGCGAGCAGGAAAGTCAGCGCGGTCGTCGCAACCGGCCGCGGCATCGGACTCGGGGTGTTGGTGACGACGATGCCGGCGCGCGTCATCGCCGCGACGTCGACCGCGTCGTAACCGACGCCGTGGCGGGCGACGACCCGCAGCCGGCAATCGGCGCGCGCCACCGCGGCCGCCGGTACGCGCGCCATATTGACGTAGATCGCGTCGTAGCGCGCGGCGTGGTCGCCGTCGACTGCCGGCACGACCGAGGGCAGATATTCCCAATCGAGGTCCGCCACCGAGTCGAGTATCTGCAACGCGGGCCGCCCGAACGCGGGCTCGCCGCGGGAGTCGAGGACATCGCGCGTGATTCCCACGCGGAAATTGCCGCTCATCGCACGCCTCCATCGTTAGCGGCCGCATCGCGCAGCACGTCGAGCCCGCGCCGGAGCGCTTCTTGCAGCAGCAGCTGATCGATGCCGTAAGCCATCAGCCGAAACCCCTTGGCGACATAATCCCGCGCCCAGGCATCGTCGGTGGCGAGCATCGCCGCCGCCTTGCCGTGCGTCGCGCACGCAGCCAGCACCCGGTCGACCGCGGCAAGATATTTCGGATGTCCGAACTGTGCAGGAATCCCGAGGAAGTTGGTCAGATCGAACTGGCCGATCCACAGCGCATCGATTCCAGGAACGGCGGCGATCGCTTCGACGTTGTCCAGACCTTCGCCGGTTTCGATCTGCGCGATCATCATCGTACGCTGCTGCAGGGCCGCCATCTTGGCGACGATGTCGCCGCCCTGGTAATCGTCGTGCGCAAAGCCGAACGCCGCGCCACGGCGGCCATGCGGCGGGTAACGCGAGCACGACACCAGGTATTCGGCCTCGGCGCCGGTCGCAACCATCGGCACCATGACACCGAGGGCGCCGACGTCCAGCGCACGGGCGATGAAATGATATTCGCCGCGGGGCACGCGCGTTATCGGCACGATGTCGAGGCCTCGGCAAAGCGCCAGTTGCGTCTTAAGCGACTCGAAGCTTAAGCCCGTGTGCTCCATGTCGTACAGGACGAACTCCGCGCCCGCGTTGCGGCAGATCTGCGGCAGTCCGGGCACGAAACATTCGAAAACCATCGCGCCGATGGCGCGTCCGCCGCTCTCCAGCGCATTCTTGACCGGATTGTTTCGCATGCCTTCCTTTCGTTGCCTTGCCGACATCGGTGCCGGCGCTTCGGCCGTCGATTGTCGCGCAGCGCTGCCGTGCCCATCATTGCACGAGCAATGCCTGCCGCGCGAGTCGCGCCAGCGCTTCGTCCAGCGCCGCCTCGGCGTCTGGCGCCGGGTGGGCGGGAAAGGCCTCCGCCACGAGTGCCGCACGCCCGCGCGAGCCGTCGAGCAGCGCCAGCAAGCCAGGATTGGCGTCGTCGATGCTGACCATTTCATGACGCATATTGGTCACATGAGCGCCGCGGGCGGCCTGCAGCCTCGCCACCGCAAAGGCCTGAGGTCTGGCGCCGGCTTCGGTTGCGAACGTGGGGCCGAGCGCATGCAATTCGGCGGCGCCGGCGCAGAAGGCCTTCAGCACGTCCGCCGCGAGTATGGCGGTCGCTCTATCATCGACATCGCCCTCCAGCCCGATGCGCGCCGCCGCCATCGCACTGAGATCGGAGAACGGTATCGGCGCCGGCCAGTGCTTGGCCAGCACGGCCATCGCCGCCTTGGAAATCGGATACGGGGTCCGCAGGCCGATGCCGTCGGGCATGCGAAATTCGTCGGCTGCCGCCGAGCGCGGATCGCTGTCGCCACCGGCCGCGCGCGCCGCCGACGCGACCCAGAGCGCGCTCACACGCGCCGGGAGCAACGCGCGATCGACCGGCACGTTGTCGTGCACCAGCAGCGTCTGGCGAAAATTGCGGTTGCGCAGGAAATCGATCAGCTGCTCGCGTCGCACGGTGTCCGGGGCCATGCGGTCCAGCATCTGCGCGACCTGTGCCGGCAAGCCGTCGAGCAGCATCATCCGGAAATCCGCCTCGGCCAGGAAGGCAACGCCGTGGCGCGCCGCGCGCGCGGCGAACTGGTGAAAAAAAACGGCTTCGTTGAATTCCTCCAGATGGTCGTGCAGGACATAGTAGTCGTCTTCGCGGCGCAGCTGCTCGGCCTCGGAACGCAGCATCAGCGCGTAAGGCGACTGTGCGCCTTCCATGGCCTGTGCCATGAAATCCAGGGTGGCGCGGGCTTGTTGCACGCGGGTTCTCGCGTCGGGAAACTGGCGCGTGTGATACCGCATCGCGTCGCGAACGATCCCGCGCATGTTCCAGCCGGGCAGGGTGTTGTAGCTCACGTAGGCGATGCCCCCGGGTGCCAACTGCCGGGAGCAGACGTCGAGCAGCTTTTCCTGAACGTCCGCCGGTACCCACGAGTAGACGCCGTGCGCGATGATGTAGTCGAACACGCCCGAGTCTTCGCCGAAATCGCGAAGGTCCGCCTGCGCCAGCTCGATGTTGGACAATCCGAGCGCCGCGACATCGGCGGCGCCCTGGCGCACCTGGACTGCGGAAAAATCGATGCCGACAAAGCGCGATTGCGGCAGGGCCCCCGCCATCGGAATCAGGTTGCCGCCGGCGGCGCAGCCGATCTCCAGCACACGACATTCGCCGACGGGGGCGGGCGAGAGCCCATGCAGGCGGCCGATCGTCGCGAGGCGATCGGGGTGCGATTGCGGGAATGCGAGGCTTAAGTACGGGAATTCGTCGTAGCTTGCCTGCAACTTGGCATCCATCGCGGCGGCAAGTTTAGCAGCAGCGGCGCGACTGCCTGTGGCGCGATCGGGCCGCCCCGGGGCAGGCAACACTTCAGGTTTGCGATTCGGTGGCGGGTTCGGCGGGCTCGGGCAGGGGGTCGACGCCTTCGTCGCCGCCGTCGTGGAAGACGACAGCGAACGGCTGCGGCAGCAAACGCGTATCGCCGACCATGCAGATGTGGAAAAAGGAGGAGAGCTCGCGCATTGCGGCACGGATCTGCCGCGCGCCCTCCTTCCGGCTCACCGTCCGCGTCCAGCGTGCCTTGCGCGACGAGGATCGCGGACGCACGGCGATGCCCAGCGGCAATTCGGCCAGCAGCCTGTCCTGGCTGATGTAGCTGCCGAACGGCGCGAGCGCGACGATCTCCAGTGGATTGGTCTTCCACTCGGCATTGATGCGGGTCGCCAGCAAGCAGGCCTTGCCGAGCAGCTGCCTCGCGCGCTCGCGAGGCAAAGGCTCGACGACGCGCGCGGTCGCGAATTCGAAAAAGCGCTCGGTAAGCGCGAAATCGCCCTGGCGCTCGTCCGGTTGCCGCAGCAGCCCATCGGCGACCATCTGGTCGAGCGTGTCTTGCGCCGACGCCGGATCGAGGCCGAAGTCCTGGCACAGGTGGCGCCGGCTGACGAACGCCTCGCCGGCGGGCAGCCCGCCGACACGCGAAAGCACCCTCGCGGTTGCAGCGCGCAGCACGACCGCTTCCATGCCGTAGTATTGCCGCTTGGTGACGAGCGTCCGGATCTTCATCGCGCGAGGCGTTTGCTCAGGCGTTAATGACATTAGCATAAGCCGGTCGGCTCGGCAATCGGGGCACGTATCGCGCGCGTCGGTGCCCTATAATCAACCGACACCCGGCGCGGCGCTGCCGCCGCATCCCGAAATGTCCTCAGGAGCATGCGATGATCAGGCTACCCGTCGTCCTCGCGCTGGCGATGCTCGCCGGCAGCGCCCTCGCGCAGGAATCCCGTCTCGATGCGGTCCAGAAGGGCGGGGCACTGCGAGTCTGCACTCCCGGCGATTACAAGCCGTTCAGCCTGGCCAAGCCGGACGCAAGCTTCGAAGGCCTCGATGTCGACATCGCGCAGGCGATGGCCAAGGCGCTCGGTGTCGAGGCCAGATTCGTCAAGACCAGTTGGCCGAAGCTGATGGACGATTTCATCGAGAAGTGCGATCTGGGCGTCGGCGGCATTTCGGTGACTCTCGACCGTCAAAGGCGTGCGTTTTTCTCCGATGCCTACATGGTCAACGGCAAGACGCCGATCACACGCTGCGAGAACGTCGGCAAATTCCAGACAATTGCCGACATCGACAAGCCAGGCGTAACGGTCATCGAGAATCCCGGCGGCAGCAATGAACGATTCGCGCGCGCGAATTTCAAGCAGGCGAAAATCGTCATCTTCGACGACAACACCAGGATCTTCGACGAAATTGTGAACCGCCGAGCCGACGTCATGATCTCGGAGTCGGTCGAGGCAGTGGTGCAGCAGGGACTCAAGCAGGGGCTTTGCGCGGTCAATCCGACCAAGCCGCTGCAATACGGCGAAATGGCCTACCTCTTGCCTCGCGGCGACACCGTATTCAAAGCCTGGGTCGACCAATGGCTGCATCTGGCCAAGGCGGACGGCGAATACGACCGCATTGTCGAACGCTGGCTCAAATAACAGCGCCAATCGCGGCATGGCGCCGCGTCGCCGATCAAGGAGCTAAGCAGTGAACGACGAAACTTTCAACTTGAGCATTCGCAAGTTTCTCAAGATGGTCGGCATCAACTCGCAGCGCGAGATCGAGCAGGCGGTAGCCCGCGCGATCGCGGACGGCTCGATTGCCGGCGATGAAACCTTTCCGGCGCACGTGTCGCTGGTGGTGCCGGGCTTGAAAATCGACGTCAAATTCGACGGCGAAATCAAGCTCGCGTAACGCTAGTTGCCGTCTTTGCCGGTCGTGCGGCGGCGCACCGCCGGATCTTCTTCGCGGGCGCGTTCGCGTCCCGCCTGCTCGGCTCGGGCGAGCTCTGCCTCTTCGGCTGCGGACTTCGGCGCCGCGTCGTGCGCAGCCTTGTCGACCTGACCCGATTTCACAAAGGCGGCTTCAGCAGCGTCGAATTCCCGCGCTGCTTTGTAATTGCCTTCGCCATGAATCTTGTCGTCCTTCTTCTTCATCGTGGTTTCCTCATCGATTGCGGAATGCGTACTGCGCACCTTAGCGCGATGCGACCGGCGAAGGGCAAAGTGGGTCATTGTTGCGGCGTGCCACCGGTCGTGGGCATGCCGGTGGTCGCAGGCGTGCCGCTGGTCGCGGCAGCGTCGGGTTCGGGCGTCTGGCCGTTCAGCGCGCGGCAGGCCACCAGTGCATCGCCGAACCGGCCGCTGCAATCCTCGCTCGCGCCAGTGCTGCTGGTCGGTGCCTGGGTTTCGGCCGCGTTCAAGCGGCGGCAGTTTGCGAGCGGCGCGCCGGTCATGCCGCTGCAATCGTTCACCGTGCCGGCGCCCGTTTTCGCAGGCGCGTTGCCACTGCGGTTCAGCTGCCGGCACGTTTCGAGTGCGGCACCGGTCATGCCGCTGCAATCGTGTGTCGCGCCGGGCGGCGCATTCGTTGCCCCTGCGCTGCCACCCGGGGCGACTTGCGCAAAGCCAAGCGTCGCGCTGCTCGACAGCAAAGCGGCAAGAAAGACAAGGACAAATCTCGGGGCCCCGCTTTTCATGACGGCCTCCATCGGCGTCGATATCGTGTGTGCATTCTCCCGCCGCGGCGTGCGAGCGGTAATCGGCCAAAGGATGATTCGGCGTAAGACTGCGGCCGACAATGGGCGCACCGCCCATATCGCACCCCGCCGGCATCGGTGGCGTGCGTTCGACGGCAACGGCGGAAGTTGTCGTACCATGGACTCGCCACCGGCGCCTGCGCCGGCAAACGGCTGACATCACCCAAGGTCGATGCCCAAGCACTACACGATGGGGGGACGCGCCGCTGCGGCGGCCACGCCGGGGCAAGCGATATCGCCCGGACCGCGCTCGTTGCGCGAGCGCGTCGGCGCGCTTCGCAACCTGCCGCCGTTCATCGCGCTCGTCTGGCAGACGAGCCCGCTGCTCGCCGTCGGCGAATGCGTGCTGCGCCTTGCCCGCGCGCTGTTGCCGGTCGTCACGCTCTACGTCGGCAAGCTGATCATCGACGAGGTCATCGTACTGGCCCGCACGCCGGCGCCGGGCGCGCTCGCGCAATGGTACGCGGCCGGGTTACTCGATCGCATCGGCGGGCTGCTGCTGCTCGAATTCGTTCTCGCAATTTCTTCCGACATCTTGGGTCGCACGGTCTCGTTGCTCGATTCGCTGCTCTCCGAACAGTTCAGCAACGTCACAAGCCTGCGCCTGATGGAACACGCGGCCACGCTCGACCTGGAAGACTTCGAGGACAGCGAACTGCAGGACCGTCTCGAGCGCGCGCGGCGGCAGGCCTCCGGCCGCATGACGTTGATCGGCCAACTGTTCGGCCAGGTCCAGGACACGGTGACGATTGTGAGCTTCGGCGCCGGGCTCTTCGTGTACGCGCCCTGGCTGATTGCGTTGCTTGCCGTGGCGCTGGTACCGGCGTTCGTCGGCGAGGCGCATTTCAATGCACAAAGCTATTCGCTCAACTATGCGCGCACCGCCGAGCGGCGCGAGATCGACTACGTGCGCCAGACCGCCGCCAGCGTCGAGACCGCGAAGGAAGTCAAGATCTTCGGGCTGAACCGCTTTTTGATCGACCGCTATCGGCAACTCGCCGGCGATTTCTATCTGGCCAACCGGAAGCTCGCGCTGCGCCGGGCGGGGTGGGGAGGCCTGTTGGCCGCGGTGGGCACGATCGCGTATTACATCGCTTACGCCTACATCGTCTGGCGGACCCTGCATGGAGAATTCACGATCGGCGACCTGACGTTTCTTTCCGGGTCATTCCGTCGCTTGCGGACGTTGCTGGAGAACATGCTGATGGGATTCTCGCAGGTCGCCGGCCAGGCGCTCTATCTGGACGACCTGTTTTCGTTCTTCGAGATCATGCCGGAGATCGTCTCGCCGCCGAATCCCCGGCCGTTTCCGGAACCTCTGCGCGAAGGCATCCGCTTCGATAACGTCGGCTTTCGGTATCCCGGAGCCGATCGCTGGGCGGTTCGTGGCCTGAGCTTCACGCTGCACGCGGGCGAAGTCCTCGCGCTAGTCGGCGAGAACGGCGCCGGCAAGACGACGGTGGTCAAGCTGCTCGCGCGCCTGTACGACCCGGACGAGGGACGGATTCTGCTCGACGGGCATGATCTGCGCGAATACGACTTGTTCACCTTGCGCTCGAACATCGGCGTCATCTTCCAGGACTTCGTCCGCTACCATCTGACCGCGGCGGAGAACATCGCCGTCGGGCGCATCGAGGCGCGCGACGATCGCGCCCGCATCACCGCCGCGGCCAAACAGAGCCTCGCCGACGATCTGATCCGCCGTTTGCCGCAGGGATACGACCAGATCATCGGCAAGCGCTTCCGGACCGGCATCGACCTGTCGGGTGGCGAGTGGCAGAAGATCGCGATCGCGCGCGCTTACATGCGCGATGCTCAGCTGCTGATTCTCGACGAGCCGACTGCCGCGCTCGATGCCCGCGCCGAATTCGAGATCTTCCAGCGCTTCAAGGAGCTCTCCAAAGGCAAGACCGCGGTGCTGATCTCGCATCGCTTTTCCAGCGTGCGCATGGCTGATCGCATCGTGGTGCTGGCCGACGGAAAGATCGAGGCGGTCGGCACGCACGAGGAGTTGCTCGCGGGCGGCGGACGCTACGCCGAGCTCTTCGAGCTGCAGGCTGCCGGCTATCGTTGAGCCCCGCGCCGGCGGCAGCGCTCGGGGCTTGCTATGCTTCGGTCTTAAATGATTCTCTCGGTCCTCGATCAATCGACCGCGTCCCAAGGCCTGGCTGAAGACCAGGCCATACGCGAAACGCTGGCGCTGGCTCGCCTGTGCGATGACCTCGGCTATCGGCGCTACTGGGTTTCCGAGCACCACAACAGCAGCAGCATTGTCGGTACGGCGCCCGAAGTCCTGATGGCCGCGATCGCGGCGACGACACGGCGTATCCGCGTCGGCAGCGCCGGTGTCATGCTGCCGCACTATTCCGCGCTCAAAGTTGCCGAGCAGTTTCGCGTGCTCGAGGCGATTGCGCCCGGGCGCATCGATCTGGGCGTGGGACGCGCGCCGGGGTCCGACCGGCTGACGGCGTTCGCACTCAATCCGGATGCCGGCGGCGCCGCCGAGCGCTTTCCGCAGCAAGTCGCCGATCTTCAGGCGTGGCTCGCCGGAACGCCGCTGGCCGCCGATCATCCTTTCCGGACGGTCGGTGCGCATCCCCAGGGGCCGTCGACGCCGGAGCTGTGGATTCTGGGCAGCTCCGACTATGGCGCGCAGCTTGCAGCCTATTTCGGTTTGCCCTATGCCTTCGCCTATTTTTTCAGCGAAGGACGCGGCGTCGAGGAGGCGCTGCGCCTTTATCGCGACAACTATCGGCCGAGCGCACGGCATCCGCAGCCGCTCGCGACGGTATGCATCTGGGCGCTGGCCGCCGATACCGAGGTCGAGGCGCGGCGCCTGGCGACAACGCGTGAATTCTGGCGCACCGGTTTCGAGAAGGGTCTTCGCCTGCCATTGGTAGCGCCCGACGAGGCCGCTGCGTATCCGTACGACGCCGACGAGCGGGCGAGGATCGCTGCGATGCGCGAGAAGGCATTCGTCGGGACCGCCGAAGGCGTCGTCGCGCGGCTCGCCGCGGAAGCGCGCCGCCTGCAATTGGACGAGATCGTCATCGTCACCTGGACGTACGATGCCGCCGCACGACGGCGCTCCTATGAGCTTATTGCGCAGGCGGCGGGAATTTCCTAGTGCGCGGTTGCGCGATGATCCACGCTACGGCGCGCGATGTGGCGCTGATCCGCAGCCTGCGCGACGTGTAGACTCCTCGTCTACCGCCATGGCCGCCAATCCCAAAGCCCGCATCCTCGCCGAGGCGCTGCCCTACATTCGCGCCTACCACGGCAAGACGTTGGTGATCCGCCTGGGCGGGAATGCGATGACCGATCCCGCTCTCAAGGCGGGCTTCGCGCGCGACGTCGCGCTGTTGCGTCTCGTTGGAATGAAGCCGGTCGTCGTCCATGGCGGCGGGTGGCGCATCGATGAGCTCGCGCGGCAGCTCGGCATCGAAACCCGGCGGCATCACGGCGTACGCATCACCGACGAGCGCACGCTGACGGTCATCGAAATGGCGTTGGGGGAACTGAATCAGGAGCTGACGGGCCTCATCAACCGACATGGCGGCAGGGCGGTGGGACTCGATGGGCAGGACGGGCGGTTCATCCACGCGTGCCGCATGATCTTGCCCGCGGACGAAGGCGGCGAACCGGCGCCCGACTTAGGCTTTGTCGGCGATGTCGAGAGCATCGACACCGACATCGTCGAGCTCTTGCTGTCGCGCAAGTTCATCCCGGTAATCATGCCGATCGGCGTCGGTGCCGACGGCACTGCCTATCACATCAACTCCGATCTGCTGGCCGGGCGGCTGGCCCGCGCCTTGCAGGCAGAGAAGCTGATCCTGATGACCAATGCGCCGGGCGTTCTCGATCGTGCCGGTGAGCTCGTCTATATTCTGAAGGCAAGCATGGCCGAAAGCCTGTTGCGCGATGGCACGGTGGCGGGCGGCATGCGGCCGCGCCTCGAGGCGGCATTGCAGGCGGTACGCGAGGGCGTGAGCTCGGTGCATATCATCGACGGCGGCGTTCCCAGCGCCCTGCTGCTCGAAGTGTTGACCGCGCAAGGGGTCGGTACGGCGGTGCGCTCGGACATCGGGCCGAACTTTCTCGAGGATAGTCGCGACTTCTTGTTGGCCGGAGGATGACGGAGGTGCAAATGCAACGGATGGTTTGGTGCTTGGCGGCGGCTGGGTCGGCGCTGGTCTCGATCGGCGCCGCACCGTCGGCTGCACAGGATGCGGGCAACCAGGGTTCGAGCGCACCCGCGTCGTTCCCGCCGGCGCCGGTCGTCTATCCCGGCACACGCGAATTCCAGTGGACGATCCGCGTACCTGTGCTCACGATCGAGCAGCGCGAATTCGTGTTCAGGGCGCCGACCGGCATCACACGGCCGCAGCGATGGGACTACGAAGGCCCGGCCGTGCGGACCGAGCGCCGCAAGATTGCCAGCTATCCCGAATTCAGCTGCAAATATATCGACTGGACGGTGTCGAACGAATGCCGCACCGTGTGGCGCGGTATCTACGCCGACCTGCCGATCATCGTCATGCGGCCGCAGCATCTGGTGTTCGACGTGCCCGACTGGCGCTGGAAGACGCAGCTGCTGCCGATCGGCGTGGTGCGCTGGATGTGGAAGGAAGAGCGGTGGACGGTTAGCCTGCCGACCATCGTCACTGAGCCCGACGACCCCCGCGCAGCGCATGTGGACGACTCGACCGCCCAGGCCAAAATCGAGCGCGCGCGATCGACGTTGGCGGCCAAGACCGACGCCTCGCTCGCCGAGCTCGACGATGGCCTGCGTGCGCTGGACCGCAGTATCGCGGCGGTGGAAGGCTACGGGGCCGATCCGCGCCGCGTGGAGGCGAACGACGGCAGCACGCTGGACCTGATCGCGACGCGGGTCGCGCTTCGCGACCAGCGTGCCGATGCCGCGCAGCGTTTTCGGCGTATCGGCGACGAGCTCGCGGTGGCAGCGGGCGCGACCCGCGAAACCGCCGAGTAGGGCCGCGCGCGTCAATCCGCGGCACAGCCAAAAAAAGACGCGCCGGCCTCGGCGCGTCTTCAGATCAGCCGACCGATGTCGGCAAACCGCGATCACCCACCCTTGAGCTGCGGGGACCGGATTTCGCCGACGGGATGCGCGGCGCTGTGCACATTGACGTACAAATTGCCCGCCTTGTACGCCGCGTACTGCTCCTCGGTGAGCTTCGCGCCTTCGGCGGAGGCGAACGTATTGTCGCCCGTCTTGGTGAACGGCACGATGACCTTACCGATCGTGCCCGCCGGGCCCTCGTGAATATGCGACGCAGTCGCCGTCATGCCGGTCACCGCCACCTTGACGCTGACGGTGCGGTCGGGATTGATCGTAACCGTTGCGGTGCCCGACATCGGCGACCCAAGAACCGGTGGCACTTCGTTGGCTCCCGATAGCGTCAATGTTTGCGTGTTCGACATCGCGCCCGTCTGCCCCATCGATGTACAGGCCCCCAATACCGTCACTGCCGCTACCGCCGCCACTGCGGCGATCAATCTACGTTTGCCCAGATTCGCGCTCATTGCTTTCCTCCGTCAAATGGATCGTCAGGCCCCTGCCGAAGCACGCATGCTGCGGGGACGTGAGTGCAATATACCGCATTGCGGACCATCGGCGCTGGAGACGTCAACGCAAACGATCGGCCGCCGAAAATTCAGCCCGAATGGCTCGCGTGGCTCGCGTCGGCTGGAATACCCGACGCTCGCCAGCTGTTTACAAGCGCCCGCGCCTTCGCAACAATGACGGATTGTCGGGGGAAAACGTGGACGTTCGCGCTGCAGTCGCGCACCGCGCCGGTGAACCGCTGTCGATCGAGACGGTTCAACTCGATGGGCCGCGGTTTGGCGAGGTGCTGATCGAGCTCAAGGCCACCGGCATCTGCCACACCGACGAGTTCACGCGCTCCGGCGCCGACCCCGAAGGGCTGTTTCCGGCGATTCTCGGCCACGAAGGCGCGGGCGTGGTCGTCGATCTCGGCCCCGGCGTCACCACGCTCCGGCGCGGCGATCACGTGATCCCGCTCTACATCCCCGAATGCCGTCAGTGCAAGTCCTGCCTGTCGCGCAAGACCAATCTCTGCACGGCTATACGGGCAACACAGGGCAGGGGCCTGATGCCCGACGGCACCAGCCGGTTTTCGCTTGGCGGCAAGCCCTTGCATCACTACATGGGATGCTCGACCTTCGCCAGCTTCACCGTGTTGCCCGAGATTGCGGTGGCGAAAATCAGGGAAGACGCACCGTTCGATAAAGTCTGCTATATCGGCTGCGGCGTAACGACCGGTATCGGCGCGGTGATCAATACGGCCAAAGTCGAGCCCGGCGCCAACGTCGTCGTCTTCGGTCTGGGCGGGATCGGGCTTAACGTCGTGCAGGGCGCGCGCATCGCAGGCGCCAACATGATCGTCGGCGTCGACGTCAATCCAGGCCGCGAGACGCTCGCGCGCAAGCTCGGCTTGACTCATTTCGTCGATTCGCGCGGACCCGGCACCGAGCTGGTGCAGCATCTGATCGAATTGACCGGCGGCGGCGCCGACTACACGTTCGAATGCATCGGCAACGTCGACGTCATGCGCCAGGCACTCGAATGCTGCCATCGCGGCTGGGGCGTCGCGGTGATCATCGGCGTCGCCGGCGCCGGTCAGGAGATCCGGACCCGCCCATTCCAGCTGATCACCGGCAGAACCTGGAAGGGCACGGCGTTCGGCGGGGCGCGCGGCCGTACCGACCTGCCCCGGATCGTCGATTGGTACATGGACGGCCGGATCAACATCGACGATCTGATCACCCATGTGCTTCCGCTCGAGCGCATCAACGAGGGATTCGACCTGATGCACGCCGGCGAGTCGATCCGGGCGGTCGTGCGGTACGGATGACCAACAATTTTGCGCTGTGGGCGCTGGTCGCCGGCTTGCTGCTGATCGCGATGGCGTTCCTCGGGACGTGGATGGAGCGCATGCCGCTCAGCCCGGCAATGCTCTATCTCGGCGCGGGCTTTGCGCTGGGTCCCAGCGGCGCCGGCATGCTGCTGCCGGACCCGAAAGCCTACTCACCGCTGCTCGAACGCCTGAGCGAAATCGCCGTCGTGATTTCGGTTTTTGTCACGGCACTCCGGATCAGCGTGCCGCTGAAAGACCGGCGATGGCGACTGCCGATCAGCCTTGCGACCGTCGCGATGGTCGCGACGGTGGGGTTGGTCGCAGCCGCTGGCGTTGCGTGGCTGGCGCTGCCGCTGGGCGCTGCGTTGCTGCTGGGCGCAATCCTGGCGCCCACCGACCCGGTCCTTGCCTCGGACGTACAACTGGACGATCCGCGTGACCGCGATCTGTTGCGTTTCAGCTTGAGCGGTGAAGCGGGTCTCAACGACGGCGCCGCGCTGCCCCTGGTGCTGCTGGGCATGGGACTGCTCGGCCTGCACGAGCTTGGGGCCGGATGGCGTCAATGGCTGCTGGTCGACGTGCTTTGGGGCATTGGCGCCGGGCTGGCAATCGGCTGGCTGCTCGGGGCATGGGTCAGTCAGCTGATCCTGCATCTGCGCACGCGACACCGATTGGCG
Organism: Betaproteobacteria bacterium; assembly: GCA_003153475.1. Lineage (GTDB taxonomy): Bacteria > Pseudomonadota > Gammaproteobacteria > Burkholderiales > Casimicrobiaceae > PALSA-1003. The sequence goes on from PLYT01000093.1 coordinate 81,485, forward strand.
ATCGGTCTGAACGAGTTTGTTGCGCTCGGTCTGATCGCTTTGGTCTATGGCATTGCCTTGCTGGCGCACGCGTCCGGATTCCTCGCGGTCTTTGCCGCGGGCCTCGCCCTGCCGCGGATGAGACCGATGCCGCCCGCTACCTCGCCGCAGCGCCTGCCGGTCGCGATGACGCCGGGCGCGGCTGCCGAAATCGGGATCGGCGAAGCGTCCGCGCCGGCGAATGCCACGCACCCGGCCAAAGCGTCGGCGCATATGGCGCAGGCGGTGCTGAGCTTCGACGAGCAGCTGGAACGCTTCGCCGAAGTCGCGATGGTGCTGGCCGTCGGCGCAATGTTTTCGTACGCGACGATTCCGCCGAGCGCGCTGTGGTTCGTCCCGCTGCTGCTGCTGGTGATCCGGCCGCTCAGCATATTGCTCGCCGGCACACCGGCGATGTCCTCCGGCGCGCAGCTCCCGCTGATCGCATGGTTCGGCATACGCGGCATCGGCTCGGTCTATTACCTTCTGTTTGCGGCAAACCGTGGATTGCCGGATGCGGTGGCTCCGACGATCGTCGGCCTGACGCTGGTAACGATTGTCACCTCGATCGTCGTGCACGGCATCTCGATTCCGCCGCTGATGAACCGCTATCGCCGCAGCAAGACCGCAAGGGGCCGCCGCAATCGCGGGCCCAGGAGCGCCGGTCAATAAGTGCCGCTCGTCGGAGGCAGCGGCACACGTTGGAGTGTGCGCCGCGTTTGCGCGTTATCATTCGCAACAGGTCGCTGCGTGCAATGAGTGGACTCTCACCAGCGTGCAGCCCGTCGCTGTGTGGTCGACACGAAAACCCCGCTTGCATCCGGCCACGCAAAAGGGAATAATCAGGGAAAAATGACAATGTCATTATCTGAAGTATCGTCCGGAAGGAGAATCAATGCTCAATTTCACCCGTCGCGATCACCCCACCGACGCCAAGGACGCCGGCAAGTCCGGCTTGAAGCCCGCGCTCTACGATCCACCGATCTCGCCTGCACGGGCCGCGTCCGCCGCGGCGCCGCGCCAGCCAGCTCAGGTGCCTGCGCCGCCACGGGAGTCGCCGTCCGCGGCCATGCCGACACCGACCGAGGGGATCGTTGCGGCACCGGCCGCCCGCGCAGCGGCCGGCACCGCGCTAACGTCGGGCGGCGACGCCGTAGGAAGCAAGCTCTTCATCGGCGTCAACATCAAACTCAAAGGTGTGGAGATTTCCGATTGCGATGTGCTGGTCATCGAGGGCCATGTCGAGGCGACCGTGCATAGCAAGGCGATGCAGATCGACAAGCCGGGAACCTTGAAGGGCACGGCGCTGATCGACGTGGCCGAAGTCCACGGCGACTTTTCCGGCGAGCTGACCGCGCGCACCCGACTGGTCGTGCACGGCACCGGTCGCGTTTCGGGCAAGATCCGTTACGGCAAGCTCATCGTGGCCGAAGGCGGCGAGCTCAGTGGCGACGTCAAGCGTATCGACGAATCCGAAGAGCAGGCGATTCCGGCGCGCGCGGGCGGACGCGATCCGCGCGATATGCTGGGATCGGCCAACGCGATGGGGTCAGCCTAGCGAACGCTCCGGGTTGCTTTCGCCGGGCCAGGGAAATGCGATGGTGCTTCGCGTGCCGCCGGGTCCAGGTCGATCGCCGCGCCTTCCAGCGCCTTGCGGATCCGCGCCGTATGCGTCCCGGGCCAGTAGATGCGGCCGCAAAGCGTGCAGCGTGCAAATTTATCGTGCCGCTCGAGCACCCGCACCGGCACGAGGCCGATGGCTTTGCGCTGTGCGAGCGGACGCAGGCTGCCGTTGCACACCGCGCAGCGCGTGAACGGTCGGACGCTGCGGGTCAGGTCGAACGCGGCTAAAGTTTCACGCAGCTGCTCGAGCGGCTTCGTGTGGCGCATCCAGCGGCCCCGGGTGACGACACGGTGTTTGAGCAAGCCCTTGTCTCGCGTCAGAATGATGCGCGACTGCTCATGCGCCACTCGCACGATCTCGTGGTCGTCGTAGTCGTTGCGGTACAGGGTATCGAACCCCAGCAGACGCAGGTACCGCGCCAGCGTACCCAGGTGCACGTCGAGCACGAAGCGCGTGCGTCGCAGCGGCCGCGGGCGCACGCGCGTCAGCGGAGCTACATCGAGGCGCTCGAACATCGGGTAGACGGCGACCCGGTTACCGTCATGCAGGCGCCGGGAAAAATTGACCGACTCGCCATCGATCAGCACCAGATCGACCTCGGCATGCGGCACGCCGATTGCCTCGATGACGTCCTTGACTGCGGGCGTGCCGTTGAAGCCCTGGCTGAACGTGCGCTTGCGAAGCTCGGGGGGAAGGAAGTCGTTCAATTCCTCGTAGAAACGGAACTCGGCAACCGCTTGCGCCGGCCCGGGGTTATCCCTGGGGCTTGGCTTGGAAGGCATTCTCAAGCAGGTTGCGGTCGATGCCGCCGCTGGCAGGATCTCCGGTGGCGAAGCGATAGAGTGCGGCCGAATAAATGCCTTGCAGTGTCGCCTGCGCCAGCGCGACGAGACTGACCGCGAGCACTAGCGCGACCGCCAGCACGATGCCCAGCGCCCATTCGCGATTGCCGAACGCGGCAAGGACCAGCACGCCGCCGGTGATTCCGACCAGAAACATGATCGCGCCGAAGACCATGCCGATGCCGGTATTGCCGATGATGTTTTCGCCCCAGGACTTCTTTACGAGCTCGGCGCTGCGACCGATCGCCTCGATGGGGCCCACGTTCTCGGCGGCGAGTATCGGCACGACCAGCGCCGTCGCAACCGTCCAGCCGACGCCGACCAGCGCGACGACGATCCTGCCGAGGATGCCCACCCGCTCGGCAATGGCGCGCAGCACCGTCCCGACGGTGGCGGCTATCAGCGCGTAGACGAGAATCACCGGCAACAGCGCCGCGGCGCGCCGCAGGCCGTCGGCGACCCCGGCTTCCTCGTCGTCGAAGCGCCGCATCGCGACCTCGACCAGCGCGGTATTGAAAAAGATGACGATCGAGTACTGGATCCAGTAAAAAGCGAACAGCCCCAGGTAACCGAGCGACGAGAGCGCGTGCGGCGCCCTTCCGGCGGCGAAGCCGAATGCCGGCAGCAGCGGCACCGCGAAGCTGCCGATGATCAACACCATCGCGATCGACGACATCAGCGGGAAGACGAGCAACGCCTTGTCGTCCGTCAGCAGGCGCCAGCATTCCGCGGCGAGGTCCCAGCTTCTCTGGAATCGATCGAACATCAGTCGCTCCGTGCGCCGCAAGATTCGGCGGAGCGTAGGCTAAGCAATCCGGCGCCGTAACGCAATAGAGAACGGCGCGACGGCGATGCCTCGCCCGGCCGGCCTACTTTGCGGCGCACGATCCGCGCATCGGATCAGGCGCCGCTTGCGACGAGCTCGACCAGCGCCGGACCATAGCGCTCGAGTTTCTTCGCACCGATTCCGGCGATCCCGGCGATCGCCGCGATGCCGTGTGGCCGTTGCCGGGCGATCTCGGCCAGCGTCCGGTCGTGCAGGATGACGAACGCTGGAACCGACTGCGCCCGCGCCTCGGCCAGGCGCCAGGCTTTGAGTCGATCGAGCAAGGCGTTTTCCGCGGCGGAGAGCGTAGCGTCCGATCCGGCACGACGGCGCGGGCCACGCGTGCGAGCACGCAGCACCGCGCGCCGCAGCGCGATTCGCTGTTCGCCTTTGAGCACCGGCCGGCTTGCGTCATTCAGCCGCAACGCGCCGTGCGCCTCGTGATCGACGCTCGCGAGCCCCAAGGCCACCAGCTGGCGGAAGACGTTGCGCCATGCGCCCTCGTCGACGTTGGCGCCGATGCCGAATACTGACAGCTTGTCGTGCCCCCAGCGCTGTACCCGTTCACCCGGCTTGCCGCGAAGCACATCGATCAGGTGCAGAGCGCCGAAGCGCTGGCCGGTGCGGTAGATGGCCGACAGCGCTTTTTGCGCTTCGGAGGTGGCATCGTAGGTTTCGGGAGGCGCCAGGCAGTTGTCGCAATTTCCGCAGCGTGCGCTTGCCTCGCCGAAATAGTCGAGCAGGCGCACGCGACGGCAGTCGGCCGTTTCGCACAAGCCGAGCAGCGCATCGAGCTTGGCAGCGCTGACGCGCTTGTACTCGTCGCCGGCATCGGAGGCGTCGATCATGCGGCGTTGCTGGACGACGTCGGACAGACCATAGGCCATCCATGCATTCGCTGGAGCGCCGTCGCGCCCGGCGCGGCCCGTTTCCTGATAATAAGCCTCGACGCTCTTCGGCAGGTCGAGGTGGGCGACGAAACGGACGTCCGGCTTGTCGATGCCCATGCCGAA
>PLYT01000073.1 GCA_003153475.1 Betaproteobacteria bacterium
ATCACGCTCGATCTGGCGCAGCCGCTCGACTCCAACGGCGTCGCGGTACTTACCGTGATCGCAAATCCCGATCTAAAGGCGATCCGACTTCGCGCCAAAGTTGCCGCCGCGCAATCGTTTGCGGCGCGGCTGTTGCCGGATCCTACGTTTAGTCTGGGCAGAGACTATCTTCTTTCCGGGCCTGATCGGCTGGATAACATCGCTGCTGCCCTGGGACTCGACATCAACGCGCTGATCACGCGATCCGTGGTTCGCGAAAAGGCCCGCGCCGACGAAACGCAAGTCCGACTCGATCTGGCCTGGGCGGAATGGCAGACCGCCGGGCAGGCACGCATTGGCGCAGTCAAAGTGATGAGTCTCGAGCAAACTGCTGTCCTCGACAAAGCTAGCAGCGACGCTACCCAGTCACTCTTGGACGCGACGCTGCGCGCGGCCGCCCGGGGCGACATAAGCGCCGATCAGGTACAGGCAGCGCGCACGGCGGCATTCGACTCGGCCGAACGCAACCGCACGAGCGAACGCGCCTTGGCCGCCGCGCGCTTCGATCTTACTAAGCTCGTCGGACTTGCGCCGGGCACACCACTTCAGCTGCGTCCGAACGCGCTCCCCGATGCGCCGCTCGATGCTGCGCAGTTATTTGCGATAGCCCAAACTCGGCGCGCCGACCTCCAAGCGCTCAGAGCGGGCTACGCATCGCAGGAAGCGGTGGTGCACAAGGCGGTGCTCGATCAGTTTCCGAAGCTCGACCTGACGATCAACGCATCGCGCGATACCAGCGGAAATAAGCTGCTGGGTCCCGCTGTCGGCTTCACCCTGCCGCTGTGGAATCGCAACCGCGGCGGCATAGCGCTCGAGCGCGCCACGCGGGACGCACTCAAGGCTGAATATGAGGTTCGCCTGTTCGAGGCACGTGCCGAAATTGCGGCGGCGGTCGGCGGGATCGACGTCGCGCGCCGGCAGCGCAGCGATATTTTGACGGGACTTCCGGTGCTCGAGCGTTTCGTTGAAGCGAGCACGCATGCGGCACGCCGGGGCGACCTCTCGCCCGCTAGCGCCGCGACGGCAGCACAGGCATTGCGAGACAAGCAGACGCAACTTGCGCACAGCGAACAAGATATCCAAGCGCAGTGGATCGCACTGGAATTGCTGACCGGATCCCCGCTGGAAGGATTGAAAAGATGATCAGGAATGCGGCTATCGCTAGCGTATTGTTGCTGTCAGGGTGTTCAGGCTCCTCGAACGACGAGCAGTTGGCTGCGCCGGTCGCTAGGGTGGCGCTGGGCCAAGCGGAAAAAGGCGCAATTGCGCAGACCGTGACTCTGTATGGAGTGGTCGAAATCAATCCTGCGGGCCGTCGGGTGCTGGTGGCGCCGGCTGAAGCGGTCGTCATGAGTATCGACGCGCCGGTTGGAACCCGAGTGCGGCGCGGTGAAGTCGTCGCTCGGCTCACGCAGAGTCCAGCGACACGGCTCGATCTCACCAAAGCGACTTCCGATGCGCGCGCCGCCGATGAGGCCTATTCACGCGCGCGGCGATTACGCGCCGACGGATTGGTCGGCAATTCCGAGCTCGAAACCGCTCATGCGGCTGCGCTGAGCGCCGATGCGACTCGCGATAGCCTCATCGGCCGCAGCGAATCCTTAAACATGCGAGCGCCCGCGTCCGGCTACGTTGAAACAATTGCTTCAAGTCCCGGAAACGTTCTCGCTGCCGGGAGCGCGGTAGCCACCATCGCTCAAGTGGGTGACGTGCGCGCGCATTTCGGCATCGACGCGGCACTGGCACGCCGAGTCGGGCCCGGCGCCAGCCTCATGTTTGCACCGGCGGCGGGAGGCGCGCCAATTAGCAGCCGGATCCAGTCGGTCAGCCCTATCGTGGACGCTCAAACCAAACTAGCCTCGGTTTTCGCGAGCATTGCGCCTAACGCCGGTCTGAACGCCGGCGTTCCGCTGACCGCTTCGCTGGCGCTGAATTCTGCCACCGATACGCTGACGATTCCGTATTCCGCATTGCTCGACGATGGCGGCCAGCCGTTCGTGTTCGTGGTTGTGGACGATGTTGCGCATCGGCGAGATGTCGTTATCGGAGCTGCCGGCCGTGACCGGGTCGCGATCGACAAGGGGCTGAATCCTGGTGACCAGGTCGTCACGCAGGGCGGAACCGCGGTCGATGACGGCATGAAGGTCAGGGTCAAATGACTGGCGCTCTCGCCAGACATGCGCGTGCGATCTGGTTTGGGGTGCTGCTGCTGACATGCGGTGGCCTCGGCGGTGCGCTGAAGCTTCCCGTCAGTCTCTTCCCCCAGGTCGACTATCCGCGTGTCCGCGTCGCGATCGATGCCGGCGATCGCGACGCGGATCAGATGGCGGCCCAGATCACGCGGCCCATCGAGATCGCTCTGCGTGCTGTCCCCGGCGTTACCCGAATTCGTTCTACCACCAGTCGCGGTACGGCCGAGGTCGCACTCAACTTTTCGTGGGGCCAGGACATGGTCGCTGCGACACTCGCGACCCAGGCAGCTCTGGCAACGATCCTGCCCGACGAACCCCCCGGCACACGTTTCGATGTTCGACGTTCCGATCCGACGATCTTCCCCGTGCTGGGAATCGCGCTAACCTCCAACACGCTCGACCAGGAAGCGCTGCGCCAAGTCGCTGAGCTGAAGATCCGACCGGCACTGACCGCTGTTCCAGGCGTGGCGGGAATCGACTTGCTCGGCGGCAGCCCGCGTGAATTCGAGGTCGATATCGATCCCGGCCGAGCTGCCGCGTTGGGTCTTAGTTTGAGCGACGTCGCTGCGGCGCTTGGCAAGTCGAACGAAGTTCGGGGCCTCGGCCGGTTCGAAGACCGTCACCGACTCTATCTGGTCCTGGTCGAGAACCGTCTCACGTCAGTCGCGGATGTTGAAGCCACGCCCATCAAAGCCGGCGACAAAGCCGGCGGAGGCGTCGTGACGCTCGGTGCGATAGCAACGGCGCATCCATCCGTGCAACCTTCTTTCGTTCGAGTGACCTCGAACGGCAAGGATGCGGTGCTCGTCAATATTCGCCA
>PLYT01000110.1:0-41636 GCA_003153475.1 Betaproteobacteria bacterium
CCGCGCGGCACCGCCTGGATGCCGTCTTCGCCATGAGTGAACGGCGTCTGCAGATAGAAGAAATACATCATCTGCGCGACGGCCAGCGTGATCATCGCAAAGTAGATCCCCTGCCGCCGGATCGCCAGCGATCCGACGACGGCGCCGAGCAGCGCCGCGGCGGCCGTTCCGGTCGCGATTGCGAGCTCGGGCGGAAATCCCCAGACCTTCGCGGCGTGGGCGCACACGTAGCCGGCCGTGCCCAGAAACATCGCGTGACCGAACGAGAGCAGGCCACCGAAGCCCAGCAGCAGATTGAATGCGCAGGCGAACAGTGCAAAGCAAAGCGCCTTCATCAGGAACACCGGATAGACGCCGACCAGCGGCGCGATCGCCAATGCCGCCGCCATCAGCGCCGTGCCGATCAGCATCGTGGCGTGCGGTCCGCGCCAGGGCGACGCGGCTGGCGTCACGCTCGACATCTAACGCTCGCGGCCGAACAGGCCGGCCGGCCTGAACAGCAGCACGATCACCATCACGACAAAGATCACCGTGTTCGAGGCCTCCGGGTAGAAGTACTTGGTCAGGCCTTCGACGATACCGAGGCCGAAGCCGGTGAGGATCGCTCCCATGATCGAGCCCATGCCGCCGATCACGACGACGGCGAATACGACGATGATGAGGTCCGCGCCCATCAGCGGATTGACCTGGTAGATCGGCGCCGCCATGACGCCGGCCAGCGCCGCGAGACCGACACCGAAGCCGAACGTCAGCGTGATCATGCGCGGCACGTTGACGCCGAACGCCTGCACCAGCACAGGATTCTCGGTCGCCGCGCGCAAGTAGCTCCCGAGCTTGGTACGCTCGATGACGTACCAGGTCGAGAAGCAAACGACCAGCGACGCGACGATCACCCAGGCGCGGTAGATGGGCAGGAACATGAAACCTAGATTGACGCCGCCGGCAAGCTCCAGCGGGATCTGGTACGGCAGACCGGACGAGCCGAAGTCGTTGCGAAACAGTCCCTGGATGATCAGCGCCAGGCCGAACGTGAGCAGCAATCCGTACAGGTGGTCGAGCTTATAGAGCCGCGAGAGCATCGTGCGTTCGATCAGCACGCCGACTGCGCCGACGACAACGGGCGCGATCAGCAGCGCCCACCAGTAGCCGACTCCGGCCTTGTTCAGCAGGAACCACGCACAGAACGCGCCCATCATGTATTGCGCGCCATGCGTGAAATTGATGATGTTGAGCAGTCCGAAAATAACCGCCAGGCCGAGCGACAGCATGGCGTAGAACGATCCGTTGATGAGCCCGATCAGCAGCTGGCCGAAAAGTGCCTGCAATTAGATCTCCGAAATGCTCGCGGCGAGTCTTCGGACGCAATCATTATCCGTCTGCCGGATGCTGGCGGCGCACGCCCGAAAGCCGGGGCGGCACGACGGATAACTGCTCGCGTTGGAGGGGCGCTTTGCTGCGCCCCTCAACGCTTCGCTTCCGGTGGCACCCGATGGCGTTACTTGACCAAGAAGCATCCTCCGTCGGCCAGCGGCCGGAACGCCTGATCGGCCGGAATCGTCGCACGCACCTTGTAGTAATCCCATGGGTACTTCGATTCCGACGGCTTCTTGACCTCGACCAGGTACGCCGGATGAATCTTGCGGCCGTCGACGCGGATCGAACCTTTGCCGAACAGCGGATCGTCGGTCGGCATTTCCTTCATCTTGGCAATCACCTTGGTCCCGTCATCGCTCTTCAGCGCCTCGACTGCCTTGAAGTAGTGCAGCAGCGACGCATAGACGCCGGCGTGCACCATCGTCGGATAGATGCCTTTGTCGAGGGCAGCGAAACGTTTTGCGAACGCGCGCGTCTGGTCGTTGGTATCCCAGTAGAAGGTGTTGGTGATGATCAAACCTTGCGCCGTGGCCAGCCCAAGGGAGTGTACGTCGGTCAGGAATACGAGCAGCCCGGCCAGGTTCTGACCGCCCTTGACGATGCCGAACTCGGCCGCCTGCTTGATCGAGTTGGTCGTGTCGCCACCGGCGTTGGCAAGTCCGATGATCTTGGCCTTCGACGCCTGTGCCTGGAGCAGGAACGAGGAAAAGTCCTGAGTATTGATCGGTGCCCGCACCTTGCCTAGCACCTTGCCGCCGTTTTTCAGCACGACGGCTTCGGTATCACGCTCCAGCGCCAATCCGAACGCATAGTCGGCGGTGATGAAGAACCAGGAATCGCCGCCCGACTTGACGATCGCACCTCCGGTGCCGTTCGCGAGCATCCAGGTGTCGTAGGTCCAGTGCACGGTATTGGGCGAGCACGCTTTGCCCGTCAGATCCGACGAGGCTGGGCCGGAGGCGAGGAATGCCTTGCCCTTGTCCCTGGTGATCTGGTTGACCGCCAACGCGACGCCGGAATTGGGAACGTCGACGATGACGTCGACCTTGTCGACGTCATACCACTGCCGCGCGAGCGCCGAGCCGACATCCGGCTTGTTCTGATGGTCGGCGGAGATGATCTCGACCTTGTACCCGCGTTTCTCGATGCCTGAGTCCTCGACGGCCATTCGCGCCGCCGCCACCGATCCCGCACCGGCCAGATCGGTGTACAGGCTCGACATGTCGGTCAGGACGCCGATCTTGATCATGTTGTCGGAAATCTGCGCCTGCGCGGCACCGGCGGCGAACGTGCCGGCGATCGCCAGCGCAAGCAGGCTGCGTTTCAATGCTTTCATCGGGCTTCCCCTTATAAAAACTGCGACTGCAAAACGCTTGTCGCTTCAGACGCCGAGATACTCGTGAACCTTCGGCATTTTCGCATCAAGCTCGGAATTGGCAATCATGTCAATGATACGTCCATGCTCCATGACGTAGTGACGGTCGGCGACCGTCGCGGCAAAAAGAAAATTCTGTTCGACCAGCAGGATCGTGTACCCACGCGCCTTCAGCTGGACTATCGTGCGGCCGATCTGCTGCACGATCACCGGCGCCAGGCCCTCGGTCGGCTCGTCGAGCAGCAAAAGGCGCGCGCCGGTGCGTAGGATCCGCCCGATCGCCAGCATCTGCTGCTCGCCGCCCGAGAGCTTGGTCCCCTGGCTCGCGCGCCGCTCGGCAAGGTTGGGAAACAGCTCGTAGATCTGCTCGACCGCCATTCCGCCGTCGCGCACTTTCGGCGGCAGCATCAGGTTTTCCTCGACGCTCAAGCTCGCGAAAATGCCGCGCTCCTCCGGGCACCAGGCCACGCCCAGTCGCGCGATGCGGTTCGACGCCAGGTTCACCGTCTGCTGATTCTCGAACAGGACCGAGCCTTCACGCCTGGGCACAACGCCCATGATCGACTTCAGCGTCGTCGTCTTGCCGGCGCCGTTGCGTCCCAGCAAGGTCACGACCTCGCCCTGCGCGACGTCGAAAGCGACGCCGTGAAGGATATGCGACTCGCCGTACCAGGCTTGCAGGTCGCGCACCGCCAGCAGAGGCGAGCCCGTGCCGTTCGCTCGCGGCGCGACTTCAGGCATGGATACCGCCAAGGTAGGCGTCGATGACGGCGGGGTTCTTCGAGACCGATGCGTAATCGCCTTTGGCCAGCACCTCGCCGCGGGCGAGTACGGTGATGTGATCGGACAAGGTCGAGACGACCGACAGGTTGTGCTCGACCATCAGCACCGTCCGGTCGGCAGCGACCTTTTTGATCAGCGCGGCAATGCGATCGACGTCCGCGTGCGTCATGCCGGCCGTCGGCTCGTCCAGCAACAGCATTTCCGGATCGAGCGCCAGGGTCGTGGCTATCTCGAGCGCACGCTTTCTGCCATAGGGCAGCTCGACCGCCTTCTGGCCTTCGAACTGCTGCAGACCCACCGCGTGGATCAATTCGCTGGCGCGGCTGTCGTGCTCGCGCAGCACGCGCTCGGAGCGCCAGAAGTCGAGCGAGTGGCCGCGCTTTCTCTGCAATGCGACCCGGACGTTTTCGCGCACCGTCAAATGCGGAAAAACCGCGGAGATCTGGAACGAGCGGACCAGCCCCATGCGCGCGATCGCTGCCGGACGCGAGCCGGTGATCTCGGCACCCTTGTAGAAGATCTGACCCCGCGTCGGCGTCAGAAAATGGGTCAGCAGGTTAAAGCAGGTCGTCTTGCCGGCGCCGTTGGGGCCGATCAGCGCATGGATGGTGCCGCGCCGCACCTGCAGATCGACGCCATTGACGGCGACGAAACCCTTGAATTCCTTGGTCAGTCCACGGGTTTCGAGAATGATGTCGTCGGTCATGCGCTGTCCGGCCAAGCTCGCCGGACTCCCCCTGTCATTGCGTCGGGCGATTATCCGGGCCGTGGTAGCCGTTGGCAATCGAAACCCGGTGGCGGCGACAAGCCTCGACCCCCGAGAGTCGCCAGCTTATCGGTCCCAGCGAGGCTCGCGTTTCTCGACAAAGGCGGTCACGCCTTCCTGGGCATCCTCGCCCAGCATGTTTTGCGTAATGATCTCGCTGGCCAGCGCGTATGCCTCCACGATGCTCTTCTCCTGCTGCTCGTAGAAGAATTTCTTGCCGGCGGCAAGCACGCGTCGGGGCTTGGCGATCAGCACCCGCGCCAGCGCCGCGACCTCGGCGTCGAGCTTGTCCGGCGACGCGATTCGATTGACGAGTCCCCAGCCGAGCGCCGTCGGCGCGTCGACGAATTCACCGGTCATCACCATCTCGAAAGCGCGCTTGGTCGCGATGTTGCGCGACACCGGAACACCCGGCGTCGCACAGAACAACCCGAAATTGATGCCCGAGGTTGCGAATCGGGCATCGGCGGCGGCGACCGCCATGTCGGCGGCGGCAACCAGCTGGCACCCCGCCGCCGTCGCGATGCCATGGACCTTGGCGATCACCGGTTGCGGCAAGCGGCGCAAGCTCAGCATGACTTCGCAGCAGCTTCTGAACAGGCCGCCGATGAACTCCTCGTTCGAATTCGCCAGCATTTCCTTCAAATCGTGGCCGGGACAGAACGCGCGTCCGGCGCCGGCGAGCACGACGACCCGCACCGAGTCGTCGCGTCCGATCGCGTCGAGCGCCGCCTGCAGCGCGCGCAGCATCGCGGCATTGATCGCGTTGAACTGCGCCGGCCGGTTCAAGGTTAGCGTGGTCACGCCGCCGGTATCAGCGCGCAGGATCACGGACTCGACCGACGATTCGAACAGAGGAGGATTCATCGCAGCACCTATTCGATCGTGCTGGTCGAACGGACACGCTCGCGCAGCACGAACTTCTGGATCTTGCCGGTCGACGTCTTCGGCAGCTCGCCGAAAATCACGCGCCTCGGCGCCTTGAAGCGCGCCAGGTGGCTGCGGCAATGCTCGATCAGCTCGGCCTCGGTGACCGTCACGCCAGCCTTGATCTCGACGAACGCACACGGCGTCTCGCCCCACTTGGGATCGGGTTGCGCGACGACCGCGGCGGCGAGCACGGCGGGGTGGCGGTAGAGCGTGTCCTCGACCTCGATCGAGCTGATGTTCTCGCCGCCCGAGATGATGACATCCTTCGAGCGATCCTTGATCTTGACGTAACCGTCCTGCTGAAGCACCGCAAGATCGCCCGAATGAAACCAGCCGCCGGCGAACGCTTCTTCGGTAGCCGCCACGTTCTTCAGGTAGCCCTTCATCGTGATATTGCCGCGAAACATGATCTCGCCCATCGTCTCGCCGTCGCGCGGGACCACCGTCATCGTCTCGGGATCCATGACCGTCATGCCTTCCTCGCAGGTATAGCGCACGCCCTGGCGGCCATTGCGCTCGGCCTGGGCGCCGACGTCGAGCGTGCTCCACTCCGGATGCTTGGCGCACACCGACGCCGGGCCGTAGGTCTCGGTCAGCCCATAGACGTGCGTGATATCGAACCCCATCAGCTGCATGCCTTCGATCACCGAAGCCGGCGGCGCCGCCGCGGCGACCAGGCAGCTGACCTGATGCGTGATGCCCTGCTTCCACTCCGCCGGCGCGTTGATCAGCATCGCGTGCACGATCGGCGCGCCGCAGTAGTGCGTGACCCGGTGTGTGCGAATCGCATCGAGAATAGGCCCGGCCTCGACCTTCCGCAGGCACACGTTGGTGCCGGCGTTGGCCGCCATCGTCCAGGGGAAGCACCAGCCGTTGCAATGGAACATCGGCAGGGTCCACAGGTAGACCGAATGGCGCGGCATGCCCCAGTCGATGATGTTGGACAACGCATTCAGGTACGCGCCGCGATGATGATAGACGACGCCTTTCGGATTGCCGGTCGTGCCCGAGGTGTAGTTGAGCGCGATCGCCGACCATTCGTCGGCAGGCAGGCGCCAGTCGAACTCGGGATCGCCGCCGGCGAGAAACGCCTCGTAGTCGAGCCGGCCGAGCGTCGCGCCTCCGGGGCCAAGCGGGTCGACGATGTCGATGACCATCGGTTTTGGATCGAGCTTTTGCAGCGCCGCGCCGACGATAGGCGCGAATTCGGTGTCGGTCAGCAGCACCTTCGCTTCGCCGTGACCGAGCATGAACGCGATCGCGTCGGCGTCCAAACGCGTATTGAGCGTATTGAGCACGCCGCCGCTCATCGGCACGCCGAAATGCGCCTCGACCATTTCCGGCGTGTTCGCGGCCATCACCGCGACGGTCGCGCCGGGGCTGACGCCGGCGCGCACCAGCGCCGAGGCCAGGCGCCGCGAGCGCGCGTAGGTTTCCTCCCAGGTCAGGCGTCGGCTGCCGTGCACGACCGCGATCTGCCGGGGATACGTGTAAGCGGTGCGCGCGATCAGCGAGATCGGCGACAACGACGCGTAATTGGCGGCGTTCTTGTCGAGGCCGTGCTCGTAAGGGCTGGACTTGGGCATCGCGGATCTTGCGGCGGGTTTCTTCGAAAGCCGCAGCGACATGGTAACCAATCCATCCGAAAACACAATTGCGGCGGCACAATCGGGTGCGGGAGCGAAATCCCGATAGACGCTGCTTGCCGCGGTGCAGCGAATTCACTATGCTGGCCGCTCCTTGTGATTCGCGACGGAAGCGAAAAGCGATGGGCCACCGCTTATCGAAAATCGTCACCCGCACTGGCGACGCTGGAACGACTGGCCTCGGCGACGGCTCGCGCGTGGCCAAGGATTCGCCGCGCATCGACGCCATCGGCGCAGTCGACGAGCTCAATTCGAACCTCGGCGTGCTGCTCGCCGAAGACCTGCCGCCGACGGTCGCGTCATGTCTGATCGATGTGCAGCATGACCTGTTCGACCTGGGCGGCGAGCTGTCGATTCCCGGCTACAACGCGGTCAACGAGACGCACGTCGAACGGCTCGAGTCCGCGGTCGAGCGCTTCAACGCCAATTTGAAGCCGCTGAAGGAGTTCATCCTGCCCGCCGGGACGCGCGCCGCCAGTCTCGCGCACGTCGCGCGCACCGTCTGCCGGCGCGCCGAGCGGGCACTGGTGCGGCTCGCGCAGACCGACACCGTGGCCGAGCCGGCGCGAAAATATCTGAACCGGCTGTCCGACCTGCTGTTCGTGCTGGCGCGTGTGCTCAATCGCAGCGCCGAGCGCGAAGATGTGTTCTGGCACAGGGGCCGCGATGCCGGATGATCGCGTCATCACGCGGCTCTTCCACGGCGCGCGAAACTCCTGATGGCCGTCGATCCCGCGCGCCAGCTCGAGCGCAGCGCGCGTCTGATGGAGCTCCTCGCGCGCACGGCGCTGGCCGATCAATCGGCGTTCGAGCAGCTGTACCGCATGACCTCGTCGCATCTGTATGGCGTCGCGATGCGTATATTGCGTGAATCGGCGGCCGCGGAGGAGGTGCTGCAGGAAAGCTTCGTCAACGTATGGCACCACGCCGGTTCCTACGTCGCGGCCAGAAGCCAGCCTCTGACCTGGCTGACCAGCGTCGTACGCAACCGCTGCCTCGACCGGCTGCGCAGGCGCGATGTCGACACGGTAAACATCGACGATGAGGAGCACGCGATGGCGATTGCCGATCGAAGCCCGATGCCGCTGGAATTGCTGCTGAGCGGCGCCGAAGCGAACGCGGTCAGACGCTGCGTCGAGACGCTCGACGCCGGCCCGAAGCAGGCGATCGCGCTGGCGTTCTACCAGGGCCTGTCGCATTCGGAGCTTGCGCGGCACCTCAAAGAGCCGCTGGGCACCGTCAAGTCCTGGGTCAGGCGCGGACTGGAACGCCTGAAAGCCTGCCTCGACGGCGCCGGCGTCCATCGCTGACCGCATGCGCCAGGCGACCAACGACGACAGCGATGAACTACCGGACTCCTGAACGCGCCGACGCACTGGCCGCGCAATACGTGCTCGGGACGATGCCGGCGCGGGCCCGCGCCCGCTTCGCCCGCCTGGCGCGGAGCGACGGTGTCCTCGCCGACGCGATACGCGCCTGGGAGGATCGACTCTCGCCGCTCGGCCAGAGCGTGCCGCCGATCGAGCCGCCGGGGCGCGTCTGGACGGCGATCCTCGCCCGCATCGACCGGGGCCGTGTGGCATCCGCAGCGGAACGTCGCACCGTCTGGGCCAGCGTCAGTCTGTGGCGCGGCCTCGCGCTGGCCGGATTCGCGACGGCCATCGCGCTGGTGCTGGTGCTGCTGTCGCCGCCGCTCGAGGCACCGGAAGCGAGGCTGGTCGTCGTCCTGGCGGGGCAGGACGCGAAGCCGGCGCTTATCGCCTCGGCAGGCAGGAGCGGACGCCTGCTGACGATCAAGGCGGTCACACCGCTTTCGCCCGGCGCCGACCGTTCGCTGCAGCTCTGGGCGCTGCCGGCCACAGGCAATCCGCGCTCGCTGGGACTGGTACCCGCGTCCGGCATTGCGCAGATCGCGCTGCCGGTGGCCGCGGGCTCCGCGCTCGAGAACATTCCGGCGCTCGCGGTCAGCCTCGAGCCTCGCGGCGGATCGCCGACCGGACTGCCCACCGGGCCCGTGCTCTATTCCGGGCCGGTCCAGCGCCTATATTGATCGTCCGGGCGGATCGCCGCTCGCGAGGCATCGGTCAATCCGCCCGCCGCACCCGCTGGTCGATCGCGCCGAAGATCGATTGCCCGGCAGCGTCGTGCATGTCGATGCGTACGCGGTCGCCGAAGCGCAGGAACGGCGTGCTGGCGTTGCCTTCCCGCAGTGTTTCCACCGTCCGCTGTTCGGCGATGCAGGCGTAGCCTGCGCCCCCCTGTGCGACCGGGCGACCGGGACCGCCGTCTTCCTTGTTCGACACCGTCCCTGAGCCCACGATGCTGCCCGCCTCGAGCTCGCGCGTCCGCGCCGCGTGCGCCAGCAGGGTCGGAAAATCGAACGTCATGTCGACGCCCGCGTTCGGGCAGCCGAAAAGCACGCCGTTGACGAATGTCAGCAGCGGCAGATGAACCTTGCCATCGCGCCAGGCGATGCCCAGCTCGTCCGGCGTTGCCGCGACCGGCGAGAAAGCGGATGCGGGCTTGCTCTGAAAAAAGCCGAAGCCCTTGGCCAGCTCGCCGGGAATGAGGTTGCGCAGACTCACGTCGTTGACCAGCATCAGCAGGCGGATCGCCGATGCCGCAGCCTGCGGGCTCGCGCCCATCGGCACGTCGCCGGTGATCACCGCAACCTCGGCCTCCAGATCGATCCCGAATGCTTCGTCGGCGCAGACGATGTTGTCCCGCGGGCCGACGAAGCTGTCGGAACCTCCCTGGTACATCAGTGGATCGGTCCAGAACTCGGCGGGCATCGTGGCGCCGCGCGCCTTGCGCACCAGTTCGACGTGATTGACGTAGGCGGACGCATCGGCCCACTGGTAGGCGCGGGGGAGCGGTGAATGCGCGAGCGCGGCGTCGAAAGCCGTCGCGCCGGCGAGCTCGCCCTCGTTCATGCGGCGGTACACGTCGGCAAGAAGCACTTGCGCGGTGTTCCAGTCGTCGAGCGCCGCCTGCAGCGTGCGCGCAATCGACGGCACCGCGATCGCGTGGGCCAGATCGCGCGACACGACGACGAGGCTACCGTCTCGGCTTCCGTCCTTGAGCGTGGCGAGTTTCATGTTGCCTGTCTGTCGGGATCGCCGGAGCGGATTCGCGGCTATCGACGCCTGAGCAGGTAGCCGTCACCGCGATCTTCCATTTCCCATCCCGCGGCATGCAACTCCGCCCGCAGTCGGTCGGCTTCCGCCCATTGCTTGGCCACCCGTGCGGCAGCGCGCGCCGCGGCCAGCGCATTGACCGCTTCGGGCACCGTCTCGACCGGCGGCCGCCAGGCCTCCAGCCCGAGCCCGAAGATTCGATCGAACGCGAGCAATGTCGCTCGAGTGTCCGCGCGATCGGAAAGGTCGCCGCGCAGGACTTCCCAGGCAATCGCCAGGGCCTTCGGAACGTTGAGGTCGTCGTTGACCACACCGGTGAAACGCTCGACATACAACCGATCCGGTTCGCCGCCGGCGGGCAGCGCGTGCACCGCGCGGCGCATCCGATCCAGGCCGATGGCCGCGGCGTCGAGCGCTTCCCAGGTGAAATTGAGCTGGCTGCGATAGTGCGCGGTCAGACACAGATAGCGGTAGGCCAGCGGGTCGTACCCGCGGTCAATCAGGGCCTGGATGCGCAGGAATTCACCAGCCGACTTGGCCATCTTGGCGTCGTTGGCCAGCAGAAAATAGCCATGCATCCAGAAATTCGCGAGTCGCGTGCCGACGCGGGCCTCGGTCTGCGCGATTTCGTTGGTGTGATGGACCGGGATGTGGTCCTCTCCGCCGCAATGGATGTCGAAATAATCTCCGAGGTACTTCTGCGCCATCGCCGAGCACTCGATGTGCCATCCGGGGAAACCGACCCCCCAAGGGCTCGGCCATTCCATCTGGCGCTTCTCGCCGGGCGGTGAAAACTTCCACAGCGCGAAATCGGTCGCGCTTCTCTTTTCACCGAGATCGACCCGCCGGCCCGCATCGAGACCAGCTTTGTCCAGGCGCGCCAGATAACCGTAGTCGGGTTGCTTGCTGGTGTCGAAATAGATGCCGTCCGAAGTGCGGTAGGTGTAGCCGTTCTTCTCGATGTCGGCGATGAATTCGATCTGCTCGGCGATGTGGTCGGTCGCGCGGCAAAGCACCGTCGGCGGCTCGATGTTGAGCCGCTGCATGTCGTCGATGAACGCCGTCGTATAGAGCTCCGCGATTTCCCACGCGGTGCGGCCGGTGCGCCGTGCCCCCTTTTCCATCTTGTCTTCGCCGGTGTCGGCGTCGGACGTCAGATGGCCGACGTCGGTGATGTTCATCACATGCCGCACGCGATAACCGTTCCATTCGAGCACGCGCTTCAGGATGTCTTCGAACAGGAAGGTGCGAAAGTTCCCGATGTGCTGATAGTCGTAGACAGTCGGGCCGCAGGCATAAAGGTCGACGGCGCCGGGTTGCAGCGGCTCGAACGCCCGCAGGCTGCGTGTGTAGTTGTCGTACAGCCGGAGCGATGTCGACATCTCGATTCGCAATAAAAAAGCCGCCAGCGGCTTCCTGGCGGCTGTTCCCCGTTCGTAAGGCCGGGCTAGCGCGCGCGGCGGGCCGCGTGTGCATCGCCGCGACAATGCGCACTGGATTGGAAGGCAAAGCAACGACAGGACATGGCGGCATGGTAGCGAATCGCCCGCTCAGCGGCAAGCCGACGCCAACTAAAACGGAAGGCATTGGCGCGAGTCGCGCTTGGGCCATTCGCGCGCCGAACACGGTAAAATCGCGCTCGATCCGGTTTCTCGCCGGGTCAAACCCCGATGCCCGCCTCCATCGACCCCGCCGTCCGATCGCGCGATGCCGCGCTTTCGCGGTCCTCAGTGATCGCTCTGGTCGTGGTCTTCGCGCTGATGTGGTTCGCCAATCTCGATTATCGGCGACTGATCCATCCCGACGAAGGCCGCTATGCGGAGATACCGCGCGAAATGGTCGTCAGCGGCGACTGGTTGACGCCGCGCCTGGACGGCATCAAGTATTTCGAAAAGCCTGCGCTGCAATACTGGCTGACCGCCGCCTCATACGAGGCTTTCGGCATCCATCAGTGGACCGCGCGTCTGTGGCCGGCGCTTGCCGGCTTTGCCGGCGTGCTGTTCATCGGCTATGTCGGATTTCGCCTCGACGGACCTCGCCTGGGTCTGTACAGCGCGGCGGCGCTCGGCGGATGCGTATGGTATGTGCTCAACGCGCATATCCTGACGCTCGACGCCGGACTCACGTTCTGGATGAGCGTCGGCTTCGGCGCGCTGCTGCTGGCGCAGCGGGGCGCCGCGACCGAGCGCGAGCGGCACGGGTGGATGCTATTCGCCTGGTCGGCGCTGGCGCTGGCCGTGCTGTCGAAGGGGCTGATCGGCGCCGTCCTTCCGGGAGCGTCGCTCGTCGTCTATTCGCTGCTGACGCGAGACTGGGCGGTGTGGCGGCGGCTGCATCCGGTGGCGGGCCTGCTGCTGTTCGCGCTGATCGCCGCGCCGTGGTTCATCGCCGTGTCAATACGCAATCCCGAATTCTTCCATTTCTTTTTCATCCACGAGCATTTCGAGCGCTTCCTCACCAACGAGCACCATCGCGAGGGCGCGTGGTGGTATTTCTTTCCGATCTTCGCCGTGGGCATCCTGCCGTGGCTGACGGTATTCGTCTGTACCGCTCCCCGCCTCTGGTCGCGCGCCATCGCCGACAGCAACGGCTTCAGCTGGCAACGCTACGCCCTGGTATGGGCGATATTCATCTTTGTTTTTTTCAGCGTGTCGAGCTCCAAGCTGCCTTCGTACATATTGCCAATATTTCCGGCGCTGGCCCTGGTCATCGGCGGCCGGCTCGCGGCGCTGCCTGAGCGAAGGCTGTTCTGGTTGACGTTGCCGCTGGTGATCTTCACCGGTGCGTGCTTGCTGGCGACGGGCTTCGGCTTCGATATCATCGCGCCACGCTTCGCCGACGAGCGCCAGCCACTCGCTCCGTTGCTTGCCTATGGCCGATGGTTGACGGCGGCGTTCGCCGTGGCGCTGGCCGGTGGTGTCGCCAGTCTCTGGTGGCTTGGAACCGGCAAGCGCACCGCGGCGATACTGGCGGTGGCACTGAGCACGCAACTGGCTGCGCTACTCGTCTTGACCGGCCACGACGAGCTCGCCGACTCGCGCTCGGCGGCGCCGATCCTGTCGCGCGTCGTCGGCGAGCACGGCCCGCTCGCCGCCGACGTGCCGTTCTACTCGGTCAAGATGTACGATCAGACGCTGCCTTGGTACCTGGGCCGCACGGTGACGCCGGTCGAGCAGCTGGACGAACTGGCGATGGGGCTCGGCAGCGAACCCGACAAGGCGGTACCGACACTGGCCGAATGGAAGCAGCGCTGGGACCGGGCGGAGCAGGCGTATGCGATCATGCAGGTCGACATGTACGAGAAGCTGCGGCGCGAAGGCGTGGCGATGCGGGAGCTCGGCCGCGATCCGCGCCGCGTGATCGTCAGCCGCCGTTGAACCGACTCGAGGGACGAGCGCGGATGCATTGCAGCGACACCGGCCGGCCATGAACCTGTCCGGATTTTCCTTCCTGCTTACCGGCGTGCTGCTGAACGCGATCGCGCAGCTGCTGCTCAAAGCCGGCACCAACACGCTCGGTGTCATCACGCTGACCCGCGCCAACTGGGCCGGCGAGTTCGGCAGGATGGCGGTCGAGCCGCATTTCATCGGCGGCGTCGTCTGTTACGGCTTCAGCCTGATCGTGTGGATACTCGGTCTCTCGCGCGTGCCGGTGTCGATCGCGTATCCGATGTTGTCGCTGGGCTATGTGATCAATGCGGTCGCCGCCTATTATCTGTTCGACGAAGGCGTGAGCGTCATGCGCTGGCTCGGCATCGGCTTCATCGTGCTGGGCGTCTGGCTGGTCGCGAGGAGCTAATCCAATGACGGCACGCGAGCAGCCGGTACAGGCTGCGTATCTCAAGTTCGCCGGCCCCGATCTGGATGAAGCGACGATCGCCGGCGTGGCCGAAGTTCTGCGCTCGGGCCAGATCACCAGCGGGCCCTGGGTGGCGCGCTTCGAGCGCCAGCTCGAAGCGTTCTGCGGCGGCCGGCCGGTGCGCGCGCTGACCTCGGCGACGGCCGCGATCGAGGTCGCGCTTCAGCTTTGCGGCGTCGGCCCCGGCGACGAGGTGATCACCGGCGCGCAGAGCTTTTTCACCGTGCTCAACATGATCGTCAAGGTGGGTGCGGCGCCGGTGTTCGTCGACTGCGACCTGGTCACGCGCAACATCGACCTCGAAGAGGTCGAGGCGGCGATCACCCCGCGCACCAAGGCGATCATCCCGACCCACTTTCCCGGCGCGCTGGTCGACCTCGACGCGCTCTACGCGCTGGCGAAAAGACGCGGCCTGCGCGTGATCGAGGACGCGGCGCTGGTGCTGGGCTCACGCTGGCGGGGCCGGAATGTCGGCGCCATCGGCGACATCGTCACGTTCAGCTTTCATCCGAACAAGAATGCGACGTCGATTGAAGGCGGCGCGCTGGTCGTCAACGACCTGAATGAAGCGCGGCGCGTCGAGACGCTGCGCTTCCACGGCATCACGCATCTGCCCGACCGCACGCGCGACGTCGCGTTTCCGGGCGGCAAGTTCAACCTGCCCGACGTAAACGCGCGCATCGGCTGCGCGCAGATCGAGCGTCTGCCGGAGTTTCTGGCGAGGCGCCGCATGCTGGTCGATCGTTACTTTGCCGATTTTGTCACCGACCCGGCCTGCGTGCTGCCCCCGCGGCCCGCAAGCGCGGACGACGCTCACTCCTGGAATATGTTCTCAATCCTGCTTCCGCTGGAACGTCTGTCGATCGACCGCAGCGGCTTCCGCAACGCGATGGAGGCGCGCGCGATCGGCACCGGCGTATCGTACGAAGCGCTGCATCTTTGCACGCTCGGCCGGCGCTACGGCGGCCGCGAAGGGCAGTTTCCGAACGCCGAGCGCATTGCGCGCGAGACGGTGACCTTGCCGCTGCACACCAGGCTTCGCGAAGCGGACGTCGAGCGGGTATGCGAGGCGGCCGCGGCGATCATTGCCACCGCGGGGAAATGACGATGGCCGCTCCGCAGCTTTCGGTCGTGATCCCGGTCTACAATGAAGCGGCCGGCCTGGCGGCTCTCTTCGAACGCCTGTACCCGGCGCTCGACCAGCTGGCCGTGCCTTATGAGGTGATATTCATCGATGACGGGAGCCGCGACGCTTCCGTCGCGCTGCTCAAGGACCAGTTCAACCGGCGTCCCGCAGTCACGCGCGTCGTGCTTTTCAACGCCAATTACGGTCAGCACATGGCGATCGTCGCCGGCTTCGAGAGGAGTCGCGGCAGCCGCGTCGTCACGCTGGACGCTGATTTGCAGAACCCGCCGGAGGAGATCGCCAAGCTGCTGGCGGCGATGGACCGAGGCCACGATTACGTCGGGGGCATCCGGCGCGCGCGCGAGGATGCGTGGTGGCGCCGGTCGGCCTCGAAGGCGATGAACCGCGTCCGCGAGCGCATCACCCGCATCCGGATGACCGACCAGGGCTGCATGCTGCGAGCCTACAGCGACGAGATCGTGCGGGCGATCGCGTCGGCGCGCGAGGTCAGCACCTTCATCCCGGCGCTGGGATACACATTCGCGCACAATCCGACCGAGGTCGAGGTCGCGCACGCCGAGCGCGCCGCAGGCGAATCGAAGTATTCGCTGTACAAGCTGATACGGCTCAATTTCGACCTGATTACCGGCTTTTCGCTGGTGCCGCTGCAGCTGTTTTCGATGTTCGGCATGCTCGTCTCGGCCGTCGCCCTGGCGACGTACCTGGTTGTCATCGTCGAGCGCCTGCTGCTCTCGGGCTGGCGCGAGGGACTGGCCACACTCTGGGATCGCGACATCCTCGCCTTTTTTCTGATCGGCATGATGCTGTTCGGCGTGGGCCTCATCGGCGAGTATGTCGGCCGGATCTACCAGCAGGTGCGCGACCGGCCGCGCTACACCGTGCGGGCCGTGCTGGAAAAAGCGGAGCCCACACCGGACGCTGCGGTCCGGCCGGGCGATTCGCTGCGCTGAGCGCGCCCCGCATCCGTCATGACCCGCGCCGTCGTATTCGGCTACCACAACGTCGGCGTGCGCTGTCTGAAGGTGTTGCTGGCGCACGGCGTCGAGGTTCCTCTGGTGATCACGCACGACGACAGCCCCGGCGAGACGATCTGGTTCGGCAGCGTTGCCCAAACTTGCGCCGAATACGGCATTCGCGCCATCGCACCCGCGGATCCGAATGCGGCCGACATCATCGCTCGCGTTGCCGCGGCGCGGCCGGACTTCATCTTTTCGTTCTACTACCGGCGGATGCTCGCACCCGCCGTGCTGGCGCTGGCGCCGCGCGGAGCGCTGAACATGCACGGCTCGCTGCTGCCGAAGTACCGCGGCCGCGCCCCGGTGAACTGGGCGATCATCCACGGTGAGCCCGAGACCGGCGCGACGCTGCACTACATGGGGGACAAGCCCGACGACGGCGACATCGTCGCCCAGACATCGGTCCCGATCCTGCCCGACGACGTCGCCGCCGAGGTCTTTGTCAAGGTGACGGTCGCTGCCGAGCTCACCTTGCATCGGGTGTTGCCCGCGCTGCTGGCGGGCACCGCGCCGCGGATCCCGCAGGACCACGCCGAAAGCTCGTACTTCGGCGGGCGCAAGCCCGAGGACGGCGTCATCGACTGGTCGAAGAGCGCAGTCGCGATTCATAATCTGGTGCGCGCGGTCGCTCCGCCCTACCCCGGAGCGCGCACGCTGATCGACGGTCATCCGGCGCGGCTGTTGCGCACGCGGGTGCTCGGCGCCACGGTGCCGGCGGTCATGGCGCCGGTGTTCGACATTGCCGACGGGCGCATTACCGTGCGCTGCGGCGGCGGCGGAATCCTCGAGGTGCTCGAGCTCGAGATCGACGACGCGATCGTCGGTGCGAGCGCATTCGCGCAATGGCGGGCGGCCCATGCGGCGGCGCTTCCCGGTAGAATCGGCGCCCAGCAACCGGCGGCCGCGCCGGATCAACATGACTGATCCATGCCAAAAATACTGATCCTCGGCGTCAACGGCTTCATCGGCCACCATCTGTCCCAGCAAATCATCGCCTCGACTGACTGGGAGGTCTACGGCATGGACATGCAGAGCGAGCGCATCGCCGATCTGCTGCCGGAAAAGCGCTTTCACTTCTTCGAAGGCGACATCACGATCAACAAGGAATGGATCGAGTATCACATCAAGAAATGCAATACGGTGCTGCCGCTGGTCGCGATCGCCACGCCCGCCACCTACGTGCGCGAGCCGCTGCGGGTATTCGAGCTCGACTTCGAAGCCAACCTGCCGATCGTCCGCGCCTGCGTGCGCTACAAGAAGCACATCGTCTTCCCGTCGACCTCGGAGGTCTACGGCATGTGCACCGATGCCGCGTTCGATTCCGAGACCTCCGATCTGGTGCTGGGTCCGATCAACAAGCCGCGCTGGATCTACGCGTGCGCGAAGCAGCTGATGGACCGGGTAATCCACGCCTACGGCATGCAGGAAGGGCTCGACTACACGCTGTTTCGGCCGTTCAACTGGATCGGCTCGGGACTCGACTCGATCAATACCGCCAAGGAAGGCAGCTCGCGCGTGATCACCCAGTTCCTCGGTCACATCGTTCGCGGCGAGCCGATAAAGCTGGTCGACGGCGGCACGCAGAAACGCGCCTTCACTTACATCGACGACGGCGTGTCGGCGCTGATGCGCATCATCAGCAACGACAACGGCATCGCCAGCGGCAAGATCTACAACGTCGGCAACCCGCTCAACAACTATTCGGTCAGGGAGCTCGCGCAGATGATGCTGGATCTCGCGCTGACCTATCCCGAGTACCGCGATACGGCGGTGCAGGTCGAACTGCTCGACGTGACCGCGGAAGACTACTACGGCAAGGGCTATCAGGACGTGCAGAACCGCGTCCCCGACATCACCAATACCTGCGCCGAGCTTGGGTGGCAGCCGACGGTGACGATGGAGGAATCGCTGAAGCGCATCTTCGATGCCTACCGAGGGCAGGTCGCCGAGGCGCGGCAGCTCGTCGATTGACGATGGACGCCGATCTTCCGCGGCGGCGGCTCGCCGGCAACGCACTGCCTTCGAATCCGCGATGAGCATCCTGGCACTGAAGATCGATGTCGACACGCTGCGCGGCACGCGTGAGGGCGTTCCTGCCCTGCTCGACCTGCTGCGCCGTCACCAGGTCGGCGCGACCTTCCTGTTCAGCGTCGGGCCCGACCACACGGGGCGGGCGATCAAGCGCATTTTTCGGCCGGGATTTTTCAGCAAGGTGCGCCGAACCTCCGTCGTTCAACACTACGGAGTGGCCACGCTCTTGTATGGCACCGCGCTGCCCGGGCCCGACATCGGACGCCGTGCGGGCGACACGATGCTCGCGGTGCGCGACGAAGGCTTCGAAACGGGGCTGCATTGCTGGGATCACGTCAAGTGGCAGGACGGCGTGGCCGGCGCTGACGCCGACTGGACGGCGAGGCAGATGCGGCTCGCCTGCGAGCGCTACACCGACGTGTTCAAGGAGCCGCCGCGCGTGCACGGGGCGGCGGGCTGGCAGATGAACGTCGATGCGTTGCGCCAGACGCAGGCCCTCGGTTTCGACTACTGCTCGGACGGCCGCGGGACGCATCCGCATCTGCCGGTGTGGAATGCGGAGCTGATCCGCTGCCCGCAGCTTCCGACGACGCTGCCGACGCTGGACGAGCTGATCGGCATCGATGGCGCCACGGCGGACGACGCCGCCGCGCGACTGCTGGCGCTGACCGCCCCACCCGGAGCCGACGGCCCGCAAACCAGCCACGTCTTTACGCTGCACGCGGAGCTCGAAGGCCTGCGCCTCGCCGCGACGCTCGAGTTGCTGCTCAACGGCTGGAAGGTCCAGGGCTACCGCCTGTCATCGCTGCGACGCCTGTATGAAACGTTCGAGCCGATGGCGCTGCCGCGATGCGAAGTCGGCCTGGACCCGGTGCCGGGGCGCAGCGGGACCCTGCTTTGCCAGCGGCGGGAATTCTTAAGCGACTTCGACCTCGCGCGCGCCGCCTAGCGCCGCATCGCGCGAACCGAGCCTTCTCTTCACCCACGCCGAAAGCCCACCATGCCCAACGCCAAAGTCGCCGACTTCAGCGCTCCTTCGACCGAAGGAACGTTCCGTCTGTCCGACCACCGCGGCCACCCGGTGGTCCTCTATTTCTACCCGAAGGACAATACGCCGGGATGCACGACCGAGGGTGCCAATTTTCGCGACTTGCACAAGGCTTTCGCCCGCGCCGGCGCCGTGGTTGCCGGCGTGTCGCGCGACAGCCTGAAATCGCACGAGAATTTCAAGGCCAAGATGGGCTTTCCGTTCGATCTGATCTCCGATGCCGACGAAAAGCTCTGCACGCAGTTCGGCGTCATCAAGATGAAAAACATGTACGGCAAGAAGGTCCGCGGCATCGAGCGCAGCACCTTTCTGATCGACGGCACGGGCACGCTGGCGCGCGAGTGGCGCGGCGTCAAGGTTCCCGGGCACGCCGACGAGGTCCTCGAGGCGGTCAAGGCGCTCTAACGCGCCTGTGCCCTTCCCGCCACAATCCCTGAGGTTCGAACGCACCGGTGCCTACAATAGCTTGTGTTTCCGCCGCGAGCTGTTCTACGATGGAGCCGGTACCCACCGCCCCGCTAAGCCTTAAAGGAGGCCCATGGTCGAGCGCAAACTTCGTCTAGCGCCCCAAGTCACCAAGATCAGCAAGACTCCATCCTCCAAGCTGTTCGTCCTCGACACCAACGTGCTGATGCACGATCCGACCAGCCTGTTCCGCTTCGAAGAGCACGACATCTTCCTGCCTATCCTCACCCTCGAGGAGCTCGACAACAACAAAAAAGGCGTCACCGAAGTCGCGCGCAATGCACGCCAGGCATCGCGCTACCTCGATGAGCTGGTCACGGCGGCGATCGCGATCAGCAACGGCAGCCTTGCCGCAGGCATACCGCTGAAGCCGCAAAGCGGCGGCGCCGCGACCGGCCGGCTGTTTCTGCAGACCGACGCGATCTCGACGACGTTGCCGCCCTCGCTCGCCGGAGGCAAGGCGGACAACCAGATCATCGCCGTCGTCATGCATCTGTCGCAGGCCCAGCCGAAGCGCAATGTCATCCTGGTGTCCAAGGACATCAACATGCGCATCAAGGCGCGTGCTCTCGGCATCGCGGCCGAAGATTATTTCAACGACAAGGTCCTCGAAGACACCGATCTGCTCTACAGCGGCATGCGCGAGCTGCCGGCCGACTTCTGGGACCGCCACGGCAAGGCGATGGAGTCCTGGCAGCAGAGCGGCAACACCTATTATCGGGTCACCGGACCGCTCTGCCACAACCTTCTGATCAATGAATTCGTCTATCTCGAGGGCAAGGGGCCGGGAGAGACGCCGTTGTACGCGATGGTCCGCGAAGTCAGCGGCCGCACCGCGCTGTTGCAGACGCTGAAGGACTACACGCATCAGAAGAACAACGTCTGGGGCATCACCGCACGCAACCGCGAGCAGAATTTCGCGCTCAATCTGCTGATGAATCCCGACATCGATTTCGTCACGCTGCTCGGACAGGCCGGCACCGGCAAGACGCTGCTGACGCTGGCCGCCGGATTGATGACGACGCTCGAATTCAAGGTGTACTCGGAAATCATCATGACCCGCGTCACCGTGCCGGTCGGCGAGGACATCGGCTTCCTGCCGGGAACCGAGGAGGAGAAGATGAATCCCTGGATGGGCGCGCTGGAGGACAATCTCGACGTCCTCAACAAAACCGACGATGAAGCGGGCGAGTGGGGCCGCGCCGCGACGCGAGACCTGATCCGCTCCCGGATCAAGGTCAAGTCGCTGAACTTCATGCGCGGGCGCACGTTCATCAACAAATACCTGATCATCGACGAAGCTCAGAACCTGACGCCCAAGCAGATGAAGACGCTGATCACGCGCGCCGGACCGGGCACCAAGGTCGTGTGCCTGGGCAACATTGCGCAGATCGACACGCCATATCTCACCGAGGGCAGCTCGGGGCTGACCTATGTAGTCGACCGCTTCAAAGGCTGGTCGCACAGCGGGCATGTGACCTTGACACGCGGCGAGCGCTCGCGGCTCGCCGACCGCGCGGCCGAAATCCTGTAAGGGCTTCTGACGCAATGATGCGTTCGTCGAACCGGATCGGACGCGACGGCGCACCGGCGCGGACGTCGTGCTGAGCGCGCTGCCGGGGCCGGCCACCCGAGACGGCAATCCGGCCGAGATCAGTATCGTCGTTCCCGTCTACAACGAGGAGGCGGGACTCGCCGCGTTCTGGGCGCGCCTTGCGCCGGTGCTGGCCTCGCTGGCCTGCCGCGCCGAGGTGGTCTTCATCGACGACGGCAGCAGCGACGGTACGCTCGCGCAGCTCCTGTCGCTGCGTCATCTCGATCCGCGCGTGCGCATCGTCAGCTTGTCGCGCAATTTCGGCAAGGAAATCGCGCTGAGCGCCGGCCTCGATCATGCCGACGGCGACGCGGTCGTCCCGATCGACGCCGATCTGCAGCACCCGCCGGAGGTCATACCCGAGCTCGTCGCACGCTGGCGTGACGGCAGCGACATCGTCATCGCCTTGCGTCGCGACCGCGCGACCGACAGCCTGCTGCGCCGCGCCGCGTCGTCGCTGTTTCACCGCGTGTTCGCCCGGATGACGACGGTGCCCGTTGTGCGCGATGCCGGTGACTTCCGCCTGATGTCGCGCCCGGTCGTCGAGGCGCTGCGGCGGCTGCCCGAGCGCACGCGTTTCATGAAGGGACTTTACGCCTGGGTCGGTTTTCGCCAGACCACCGTCTCCTACGACATCGAGCCGCGCCTCGAGGGCCGGTCCAAATGGAGCCTCTGGCGGCTGTGGCGGCTCGCCCTCGACGGCATTACCTCGTTCAGCTCGTTGCCGCTCAAGGTCTGGAGCGTCGTCGGACTGGCATTCGCCCTCGCGGCGCTGGCCTACGGCGGTTACCTGGTCGCGCGCACGATCGTGCGCGGCATCGACGTGCCCGGGTACGCATCGCTGATGGTGATGATCCTGTTCCTCGGCGGACTGCAGCTTCTTTCGCTCGGCGTCATCGGCGAATACCTGGGACGCGTGTACGACGAGGTCAAGGCCCGGCCGCTGTACATCGTACGGCAGCGCATCGGCTTCGACCGCGACGACCAGAGCCCCGGCTGATCCGGCGCCGCCGATGCCGACGCTGCTGCACCGGTTTGGCCGCTTCGCGGTCGTCGGAGCGCTCGCGACCGCGACACACGCGGCGGTATTCACCGCGGCGATCGAGGCAGCCCACGTCGAACCGGTGCTTGCCACCGCGCTTGCCTTCGTCGTGGCGATGCTGACCGGGTTCGCGCTGAACCGGCGCTGGACCTTCGCCGTATCGAATGCGCCGGCGCGACGGCTCTGGCGCTACGCATTCGCCGCGCTCGCGGGTCTCGCGCTCAACGCGGGCATCATGTACTGCGTCGTGCACCTGCTGCACTGGTCGCCGTATCTCGGGCTCGCGGCGGCGATCGTGATCGTTCCGCCCGTGACCTTCACGCTCAACCATTTCTGGGTCTTTCGCGATCCGGTCCCGCGGGGATGATGCCCCGACGCATGAGCTACGCCATCGACCTGCCGGTGCAACGCTACGCGACGGCTCGACGCACGGGTCGGTCCGACGTAGCCGTCGTCGCCGCCTTCATGGCGATCTATATCGCGAGCAGCTGCTTCGGCGCTGCCGGCCCGGACACGGCTCGCGACGTCGCCGCGGCACTGGCGATACGCGATCTGGGTGCGCTACCGCTGCACGGGCCGCTGCTGGCAGGCACCTCGCACCTGGGGCCGCTGTGGTTCTATCTGCTGGCGCTGCCGATGATCATCCATCGCTCGTGGCTCGGCGTTGCCCTGTTCGTAGCCCTCATCGGCAGCCTGCAATTTCCGCTGGCCTACGCGGCCGGGCGCCGGCTGATCGATCGGCGCTTCGGCCTCCTCTGGTGCGCGCTGCTGGCGTTGCCCGGATGGGGAAGCTTTCAGCTGGTCGGCTTTTCGCACACCAACATGGTTCCGGCCTGCAGCATGCTGGTGCTCTATGCGCTGGTGCGCCTCGCGCAGGACCGGCAGCCGCGCTGGCTGGTCGTCGCCACCGGCGCGTTCTCGCTGGCATTGCACGCGCATCCGACGACGATCGGACTGGCGCCGGTCATCGCGATCGTCGCGCTGATGGCCATGCCCAGCGTCGGCGCACTGCTGCCCTGGGGCGCCCTGGCGATCCTGGTCGCGCTGCTGCCGTTCGCGCCGCTGCTCGCCGATCGCTTCGCCGCCCCGGCCCCGCTTGCCGCGCAAGTCGCCCAATATGTCGGCAGCACGATGCACTCGTCCAACCTGCTCGACACCGGGTCGCTGCTCTGGGCGATGCTGGTGCGCGGCCCGCGGATAGTTGCCCAGGCGTTTGTCGCGATGACGCCCGGCATGTCCGCCGCGGCCGTCGTCGCGGTGCTGGCGCTGGAACTGGCCGCGCTGGCCGGACTCCTGTTCGCCGTCCGGCGACAGCCGCTACCCGTCGCCGCCGCACTGTTCGTAACGCTGGCAATCGCTGCGCTCATCGCATGGCTGCGTCCGGCGACGCCGTTTTACATGACCTACGCGCTGCTGCCGTTCCTTGCCGGGCTCGGTGCGCTGGGTCTGTACGGCCTGTGTGCCGGGCTGCCCGAGCGCGGCGCGGTGCTGCTGGCCGGCATCCTCGGCGTCGCGCTGTTGCTGCACGCGGTCTTCGCCATCGGCATCGCCGCGACGATCGCCTCGGGCGACGTCGCGCTCGACGTCTCCTCGCGGCTCGATGTGAAGCAGGATGACGCGACGCCGGCGCTGGCCGAGCCGTGGCTGCCCGCGCATGCGGTCGATGCAAGCGGCGCGCTGCTTTGCCGCCAGCGCCGTCCGATCGTGCTGCATGGGGCGTACGCGTATCTCGAGCATGTCTACCTCGGCTTGGATCACCGGCTGCGTTGCGGCATACTCGATGTCCATCTCGCGGGCATCGAGCCCGCCACCGGCGTCCACCTGGTCGGACTCGCCCGGCCCGCATGGCGCGCGCTGGGCTGGACGCCGCCGATCTCTATCGGCGGGATCGGAGTGACGCATGCCGCGGAGGTGCTGTGGCCCACGCAGGGCCTGCCGCCGCCGGACGGGAGCGTTTACCCCCCACCGGCGATCGCGCCGGCGCCGGTGCGTAGAGTCGCGATCGATGCCGCCGTACAAGGCGATCGAGCGCTGATCGTCGCGCTGCCTTACGTGCCATGGATGATTCCGCCGCAGATCGAGGTCACCGCCAACGGCATCGCGCGTGCGCCGCTGGCGCGCGACGTCGCCGCGGCGGTCTACACCTGCCGGGAGTGCGCCGGCGCTGCGGCGGTTGCCTGGCGGATCTCGATCGTCTCGTCGGCGCCGGAGCGGGTCGACATCGTGACGATCGCGCCGCCGCGCGGCGAATGACCGCTCGCGCAAACCCCGGCGCGACGTCCCGGCTGTGCGCTCTGGCGCAATGCGTCGCGATGCTCTGCCTCGGCGCACTCATCGCCGCCGCGGCGAGCAGCCGACCCAGCCCAACCTGAGACGACTCTACTGGGTCGGCAGCGACAGCGTCGACACGACGCCGGTCATCGTCATCCCCGGCGTCTTCGGCTCGCGGCTGCGCGACCGGGTCAGCGGCGTCGAGGTCTGGCCCGGGACGTCGAGTATCGGGACATCGCACTCGACTTCGATCCCGTTACGCTGCAGGTCAGGGGCGACAAGCTCGAAGCCTACGGTATCGCCGAGACCGCGCTGGGCCGGGACTTCTACGGCCAGATCATCGACACCTTGCGCCGCTTCGGCGGCTATGTGCCGGGAACGCCGGGAACGGCGGCGCCACGGGGCGAGCGCCGCTACTACATCTACCCGTACGATTGGCGGCAGGACAACGTCGAAGCAGCGCGCGGGCCCGATCGCCTGATCGAGGCGATTCGCCGCGACTACGCCAATCCCGCGCTACGCGTCGACATCGTCGCGCACAGCATGGGCGGCCTGATCGCGCGCTACTACCTGCGCTACGGCACCGTCGACGTCCTCGACGGCAGCGAGCAGCAGGTCACGCTGTACGGGACGACGCGCGTGCGCAAGCTGGTCCTTGCTCGGGACGCCGAACATGGGCTCGGCCTCGTCGCTGCACGCCTTTCTCATCGGCCAGCCGGTCGGCTTGAAGCGGATCCCTCAGGAAGTGCTGGCGACGCTGCCCTCGGGCTATCAGCTGTTCCCGCACCCACTGGTAACCTGGTTGATCGACGTGACGGGCGCGCCGCTCGACGACGAGCTGTTCGACGGGGCGACGTGGCGGCGCTACCGCTGGTCGATCTTCGATCCCGCGGTCGAGGCGCGGATCCGCGCGACACATGGCGCCGGCGCTGACGCGTACCTCGAGGCGCTGCACCGCTACTTCGATTACCGCCTGGAGCGCGCGCGCCGGTTCATGTGGGCGCTGTCGACGCCGGAGCCTGCCACGCCGATCCGCTATGTCCTGTTCGGCGGCGATTGCACGCTGACCCCGGCGCGTCTTGCGCTGGAGTACGAAACCGAAACACCGGTCGCGCGCCTCTATCCGGGTGACATCAAGAATCCCGTCGCCGGCGTGCGCTACGACGAGCTGATGCTCGAGCCCGGCGACGGCAGCGTGACCAAGCCGTCGCTGCTGGCACGGGAGACGCTCGATCCCAGCGCGCCGCAGAACGAGGACAGCTTCATTCCGATCGCGTACTGGCTCTTCCTGTGCGAACGTCACAACCGCCTTACAGGCAACATCAATTTCCAGGACAACCTGCTCAACGTGTTGCTTACCCGCAACCTGCCGTGGGAGATGAGCGCGCCGGCAAGCGCGCCGGCTCCATCGGTCCAATGAACGGAAAACGAGACGCCGAATCGGCTTAGCGCAACGGCTGCTTGAAGTGCGTGCTCGATGACCAGACCGGGGTCGCGCGCGGTGGTGCCGGAACGGCGAGCGACCGTGCGCGCTGCGCGATATCCCGCAGGCGACGACCGAGTGGCGCGTCGTTGGCATGGGCGTCGCCGATCCGGACGATCTCGGCCAGCCGGGCAATTCCGTCGGGCGTGGGCAACGCCTGGCGCGCGGCGAAAAACGGTGCGTACAGAGGA
Organism: Betaproteobacteria bacterium; assembly: GCA_003153475.1. Taxonomy (GTDB): domain Bacteria; phylum Pseudomonadota; class Gammaproteobacteria; order Burkholderiales; family Casimicrobiaceae; genus PALSA-1003. The sequence goes on from PLYT01000110.1 coordinate 26,158, forward strand.
TCCAGCGGCAATGCGGCATCGGGATCGCGAAGGGCGGCCTCGACGCCTGCCCCCTCGAGCATCGCCGGCCCGTAGCGATCGCTCAGATATCCGCGGTGCGCGGCGAAAAGCGCCTGCGCTTGATCGCGCCGCGCGTGTAACCACAGCAGCTCGCACCAATAGGGCACCGTCGTCTCGAGCAGCTCGCGAGAGGCGAGCGCATAGCCGTTGCGCGCGTCGCAGCGAACGCCCTCCTCCGCGAGCCTGACAAGCAACGCGACACCGGCGGTGATCTCGCCGCGCGCCAGCAACAATTCCGCCTGGCGGGCCCGCGCCGGCCAGAGCAGCGACAGCGCATCGAGAAAGAAAAGCGCGCCGAAGCGTGCCGATTCGAGCACGCAGTCGGCGGCGCCCGCGTAATAGCGCAGCGCCAGCGCCGCATTGCGATCGAGATGCTGCGCCAGCGCACCGAGAAAATAGAATAGCGATGGCATGAAAAAGGGGGTGACGTCGCCGTACTCATCGAGCGTCGCGCAGCCACGAAGCCGCGCCAGGACCGCCGCAGGATCGAGCGCGTTGGGCCCGAAGTGGAGCGTCAGTGCCGTGCACAGTGCGGACAACACCGCCTTCGCCTCATAAAGGCGCTGCGCGCTGACCAGCTCTTTGCTGTAGCGGTAAGCGAGTCCCTGCCAGACCGGCGACCCCGTATCGGCCGATTCGGCTACGCGCCCGGCGAGATAGGCGAGATATGCCTTCTGCGCGCCCGGTGTCTGCGGTTTTACTTGAAAGGGTCGGCGCGAGGCCCAGACCATCTGGCGCTCGCCAAACTCCCGTATCTCGACATGGCGGAAGCCGGCCCGGCGCGCGGCGTCGGCGAATGCATCGGCGGACAACAGGAAGCCGTGAAAACCCGGCGCCAGCGCTGCCAGTAACGTCGTCGACTGGTTTTCCGGCGCCACGAATGACGCCGCGGGCGTGGTCATGACGAGCACGCCGTCCTCGGCGACCCACGGCGCGAGCAGCGCGGCAAAAGCGGTCGGATCCGGCACGTGCTCGATCACTTCCGACGCATAGACGACGTCGAACCGGCGTCCGGCAAGCACCGCGCACTGCTGCAACAGCTCGCCATGGATGGTGACGCCCAGCATCGCCGCGCCCTTTCGCCCGTAATCGGCCAGCTCGAGGCCGACCGCTTCGCCGCGGCCCGAGCGCTGCCAGAAATCCAAGGCGAAGCCAAAGCCGCATCCGACGTCGAGCAGCGAACCGCGCTCGACGGCGGCGAGTATCGGCCAGATCGTCTCCCACACGCCGCCGCCGATCTCGACATAAAAGCGCCAGAACGATTCGCCGTCGCCGCTGAGGTCGCTGAAGTTGACGATGTCGGGCGGATCGTAGAACAAACTGCGACAGCCGCCGCAGCGCAACAGCGACAGCATGGGATTGCCCGGCGTGACCGCCGGCACGCTCAGCACGGGCGCATGGCCGCTGGCGTGGCCGCAGACGGGACAGCGCTTGCCGTCGACCGGCGTCGCCGTCGGCGGCATCCAGCGAATGTCGTCGGGCGTGGTCGTCGTATGCATCGTCGATCGGCTAACGGTAGCCGGTACCTATCGGGCGCGAGCGCCGATCATGGCTGCGCTTGCGCGAGGCCACGCAGTGTCGCCACGTCGACGAGCTCGGCCAGGCCGGATTCAAACAGAATCTTGACAAAGATCGGCCCGAAATTCCTGAGGCAGGGGGCGAACTCGCCGGCACCAACCGCCGGACCGCACGCCCACGCGAGATAGCTGCCGCAGATCGCCTTGGCTTCCGCGCGCGCGGGCACGGCCACGGCGGCGGCGTCGTTGTCCTCGTACAGGCGGTAGTTGTACAGCGGCATCGGCACCATGACCGGTTCGGAAAGCCGCAATGCGCGTAGGCAGAAATCCCACGCATAAGTATATCGATAATCGCGAAAACCCCCGATCGACAGGAAGAGCTCGCGCGAGACGAACAGGTTGCCCGACGAAGCGGCGATGTTCTGCGCCAGCATCGCGATGCCCAGCGTCTGCTGGACGGGGCTTTCGGCGACGGCGCAATAGAGATTGTAAACGTAGCGGTGGTGCAGCGGATCGATCTCCTCGCCGCCGGCATCGACGCAGCGCACCCACGAGAATCCCCACTGCGCTGCGCCGTGGATGACCCCGTCGACCATGCGTTGGATCCGGTCGGGCTGCAGCCAGTCGTCCGCGTTGAGGAAGCCGATAAAGGCGCCCGCCGCCAGCCCTGCCGCCTCGTTGAGCGTCGCGGTCGCCCCGCGATGCTCGCGTGCGATGAAGCGTTGCGGGAACGGCGATTCGGCGAGGCAGCCCTCGATCAGATCGGCCGAGCCATCGTCGGAACCATCGTCGACGACGATGATTTCGATGGTGCGATAGCTTTGCCGGTAGACCGAGCGCAACGCCTGCACGATGTACGCCGCATGACGATAGCTGGCGATGACCACGCTGACCAGCGGCGTCACATCGCCTCCCGCATCATCCTGGAGCGTGCCGCGGGCGCGACAGCGGCGCACCCTGTCGGCCACCGTGTCCCATACCTGCAGCGGATATTCTTCCGCCAGTATCAGCGCGAGATTGTGGCGATAGGTCCAGATCTTCCAGTCGGTCGCCTCGAGCGCTTGCAGCACGTATGCCTTGGCCCGGTCGTGCTCACCCCGTTCGAGGCAGATGACGCCAAGCATGTGGAGCGCGTCGGGATGGCCCGGCTGGAGCTCGAGCGCCGCCTGATAGCTTCGCTCGGCTTCCGTAGGGCGGCGCGCTTGCTGGTGCGCAAGCGCCTCGCTCATCCGCTGCGCGACGCGCTGTTGCCGTACGACGGCCTCGCTGCTGGCGCCCGCACGACCATGGCAATCCTTGAAACGGCGACCGCTGCCGCACGGACAAGGCTGGTTACGGGACGGCTCGCTGGACATTTCAGGGCGAGACATGACGCTGCACAACTGCCACCAGGTGCCGACCGGTCATTCGAAGGTCGTAGTTCCGCCTGACGTCGTCGCTTGCGGCGGTAGAGATCGACGCGCGCAGTTCCGGCGATCGCACCATCTGTTCAAGCGCGGCGATCCATTCGGTCGGTTCGTTCTCGACCAGCAGCCCGGTCGTGCCGTGCCGCACCGTTTCGACGAACGGGGAGACGCGGCTGTAGACGCCGGGAATGCCACAGCCAGCATATTCGCGATACTTGTTGTCGGTCTTGAACTGGTCGAAGGTGTCGCCGAGCAAAGGCGCGATGCCGATGTCCCAGCGGCGTCCAAGCTTGAATGCCAGAAACGCATCGTATTCGGTGATCCACGGGTGGAGCACGACGTTCGGCAGCTCGCTCAACGCTTCGGGCATCCAGCCGATGAATTCGAACATGACCTCATCGCCGTAATGTTCGAGGAAATGCCTGACGAGCGGAACCAGCAGTGGCGTTACGCGCGGTCGGGCTGTCGTCGGATAGCCGATACGCACCCCGCGCCGCGGATCAGCGGGCCGCGCATCGCGACGCTCGCGCAACGCCGTTGCCGTTGCGACGTCGAAACCCGGCCGCACGAATTCGGTGATCGCCTCCGGATGACGCGCCGCGACGTATTCGCGCAGGCGCGACGACCAGCAGATGACGACGTCGGCGTTGCGTACGAATGCATCGAGCGTTTCGACGGTCGACGGATGCTGGAAGAAGCTGGCCAGGTCGACACCAGTCTGGTGGGTGATCTCCCAGAAATTGTCGTCGAGGAAATAGGCGTAACGCAGCCGCCGCCGCGACAGGTAGGCCGGCAGCCACGAGAATCGCGAATAGCACAGGCGGGAGACGACGACGGGCCGGCCACCGAAGTCGACGCCGAACAGGTCCTTCGCGATGCGAACTTCGACGTCGTGGAAGCCTTCGCGCAGCTCGCGCGCCAGCAGCCGCGTGGTGGGGATGTCCCCGTCTGCGACCAGCAGCGCCGCCGGCTCCGGAGTCATCGGATGGCCTGAGACTCAGACACCGCGAGCCTCTCCCTTCGTCAGTGACTACCGTGTTGAGCGAGATTCTCGAAACGGGTGTATTCGCCCAGGAAGGCGAGCCGCACCGCACCGATCGGTCCGTTGCGCTGCTTGCCGACGATGATCTCGGCGATGCCCTTGTCCTGCGTTTCCGGGTTGTACACTTCGTCGCGATAGATGAACAGGATTACGTCGGCGTCCTGTTCGATCGCTCCGGATTCGCGCAGATCCGACATCACCGGGCGCTTGTTGGGACGCGCCTCGAGACTGCGGTTCAGCTGCGACAGCGCCATCACCGGCACCTTGAGCTCCTTGGCCAGCGCCTTGAGCGAGCGCGATATCTCGGATATCTCGGTCGCGCGATTTTCGCCTTCGCCGACCGCCTGCATCAGCTGCAGGTAGTCGACGACGATCGCGCCGAGCTTCCCGCCATACTGGCGCGACAGCCGTCGCGCGCGAGCGCGAAGCTCCAGCGCGTTCAGCGCCGGCGTCTCGTCGATATGGATCGGCGCGTCGTTGAGGCGGCCGAGCGCGCCGGACAGCCGCTCCCAGTCATCGTTCGACAGGCGCCCAGTGCGGATCTTGTGCTGGTCGAGGCGTCCGACCGAGCCCATCAGGCGCATCGCCAGCTGGGTGGCGCCCATTTCCATGCTGAATATCGCCACCGGCATTTTCGACGTGAGCGCGATGTGCTCGCCGATGTTGAGTGCTAATGCAGTTTTCCCCATGCTCGGCCGGCCGGCGATGACGACCAGGTCGCCTTCCTGCAGTCCCGAGGTCATGCGGTCGAGGTCGGTGAAACCGGTCGCAACGCCAGTGACGTCCGATGGATTGTCGCGGTTGTACAGGAACTCGATGCGCTCGACGACCTGCGTCAGCAGCGGCCGGATTTCCTGGAAGCCCTGCTGGCCGCGGGCGCCATGCTCGGCGATTTCGAAGACCTTGGTCTCGGCGTGATCGAGGATCTCGCGCACGCTGCGTCCGAGTGGATGGTACGCCGCATCAGCGATCTCGCCGCCTGCGGCAGCGAGCCGGCGCAGGATTGCGCGCTCGCGCACGATCTCGGCGTAGCGACGGATGTTGGCCGCCGTCGGTACGTTCTCGACCAGCGCGCCCAGGTAGGCCATGCCGCCGATGTAGTCGAGCTTGGTCAGCGATTGCAGCGCCTCAGCGAGTGTGACCACGTCGGCCGGCTTGTTGTCGGCGATCAGCCCGACTGTCGTCTTGTACAGCAGACGGTGCGCGTCGCTGTAGAAGTCCTCGGTGCCGAGGATATCGGCGACTCGATCCGCCGCCCCGTTGTCCAGAAGTAGGCCGCCCAGGACCGACTGCTCGGCCTCAATCGAATGAGGCGGAACCTTGAGCGCTTCGAGCTCGCGATCGTTGGGCATGCGGAAGGATCAGGCGTTGCGGAATGCAGGGGCATTCTAACAGTTGACCGCGCGGCAATGCGCCGCGCTGCAGCTGCTGAACGATCAGCGAGAATTTTACGCGCACCGCAAAGAAATGGGGCCGTTTCCGGCCCCAGGTCCAGCCCTCCGGTGCAAGCCTTCCGTCAGCCGGCCTGGACGCCGGTGGTATCGCCCAGGACGTGCACATTGATGTGCGCGATCGCATCCGCGTGCAGTGCGATCGTCAGCGGAAACTCGCCGACGTGCTTCAACGGACCGTCGGGCATGCGCACCATGGCCTTCTCGACCGTGTGGCCGAGCCCGGCAAGCGCTTCGACGATATCGACGTTGGTCACCGAGCCGAACAAGCGGCCGTCGACGCCCGCCTTTTGCGTGATCTGCACCGACACGCCCTCGAGCTTGGCGGCCCGCTCCTGCGCCTGGGTCAACCTGTCTGCGGCCAGTCTTTCCAGCTCGCTGCGCTTTTCCTCGAGCATCTTCAGATTCTCGGGCGTCGCGCGCTTGGCCTTGCCTTGCGGGATCAGGAAATTACGGGCGTAACCCTGCCTGACCTTGACCACTTCGCCCAGGTCGCCGACGTTCTGTACTTTTTCCAGCAATATGATTTGCATGCGAGTCTCCGCTCCTAGTGCAGGTCGGTGTACGGCAGCAGCGCGAGAAAGCGCGCGCGCTTGATCGCCGTCGACAGCTGACGCTGGTAGCGCGCCTTGGTGCCGGTGATGCGCGCCGGCATGATCTTGCCGTTTTCCTGCACGAAGTCCTTCAGGATGTCGATATCCTTGTAATCGATCTGCTTGACGCCCTCGGCGGTGAAGCGGCAGAACTTCTTGCGCTTGAACAGGTTATTCCCGCGTTCGCGCTTCTTGCCATCCTTGCCTTTACCTTTGCCTTTGGCGTTTCTTCCCATGGGACGGGGCATTTGAATTTCCTTTGGTTTCGCTTGAAGTCAGCCTTGGCTGAACCTCAAGCAGTAAGTTCGAATTCGTTGACGTGCAGTGCGACGGTGATGCCGGTGCGGTAGCGCCGCGCCAGGAAGCCGCGGCAGCGAAGCTCCGCACCCGGAGCGATCCCGGCCAGCGCCTTGGCGACCGGACCCAGCGCGACGGCGGAAAGCTCGCACGCCACCCGCCGTTCGCCGCCCGCCTCGACCTGCATCGACTCGTGCACCAGATGAAAATCGAGCGCAGGGACGCCGGTGGGCGTGAACCGAAGCGCGTCGCGCGACTGCATGCGCGCGTCCAAGGTCACCTGATTCGCCTGCACGTTATGCTTGCTTTGATGGCAACGGCGTCGCCGCGGCGTTACGCTTGTGCCGGCGTCGTCTCGGCGCGCGGCTGCACTGCCGGCGCTTCCGGCGTGGCCGCGACTGCCGCCGGTGCCGCAGCAGGAGCGCCCGGCCCCGCCGGCGACAGCGACCGCGATTTCTCTTCCTTCATCATCGGCGACGGCGTAAGGGCCGCTTCGCGCATCGCGACGATCAGGTGACGGAGCACCGCATCATTGAACTTGAATGCGTGCTCGAGCTCGGTGAGCGTCGGCGCGTCGCACTCGATGTTCATCAGGACGTAGTGGGCCTTGTGCATCTTGGCGATCGGATAGGCGAGCTGGCGGCGGCCCCAATCCTCGAGACGGTGGATCCTGCCGTTGCCCGCCGTGACCATGGCGCGGTAGCGCTCGACCATCGCGGGCACCTGCTCGCTCTGGTCCGGATGCACAATAAATACGATTTCGTAGTGACGCATGCAGACTTGCTCCTTATGGACGGGTTGGGCGATCGAATCGCCGATGGCCTCCCCGTCTGCGGCGGGTGAGGCAAGGAACCTAAAATTATAACGGAATTCACTCGTCAGGACAACGGGTTAGAAGGGGCTCCGGCAGGAGGGAGCCGATCATCCGTCGCCGCTGTCGAATAAGTGTCGATTCCGACGACACCGCAGGAGAATCTCGATGGCCACCGCCCACGCCGCTTCCGGCGAATTGATCGATATCCGGCCGTTCGGCCCGGCGCTACCGCGGGCCGCCTCGGAAACCCTGGTGCGGGCCGAGCATCTCGAAGTCTTCCGCCTGGTGCTGCTGGCCGGCGGGTCGCTCCCCGGTCACGAGCATGCACGAGCGGTAACGATCCAGTGCATCGAAGGCAGCGTCGACCTTTTGGCCGGCGGCGAGACGCTTGCCCTGCACGCCGGCGACCTGGTGTACCTGGCGGGTGGAACGCCGCACGAACTCAAGGCCGTCGAGGACTCGTCGCTGCTGGTCACCTTGCTCGTACGCCGCGAGTAAGCGCGTTGGCCTCCCCGGAGAACGAGAAGGCGCAGGCGCTGGTCCTCACGATCGGGCATTCGACGCGGCCGATCGATGTTTTCGTGGCCCTGCTCGCCGCGAACGGCGTGACGCATCTGATCGATGTGCGCACGATTCCGAAGTCGCGCCACAACCCCCAGTTCAACAGCGACGCGCTGGCCGATTCGCTCCACGACGCGGGTATCGCCTACACGCATGTCCCCGGCCTCGGCGGCTTGCGCCGCGCGCGCCCCGATTCGCCCAATGCGGCCTGGCGCAACCCATCGTTTCGCGGCTACGCCGATTACATGCAGATGCCGGCATTCGCCGAGCATCTCGCCGAGGTCATCGAACTGGCGAAGAGCGAGCGCATCGCGCTGATGTGCGCCGAGGCCGTCCCGTGGCGCTGCCATCGCTCGCTGATCGCCGATGCGCTGGTTGCTCGTGGTGTCCCAGTCGAGGAGATCGTCAGCGAGACACGGCGAACGCCACACAAGCTGACGCCGTTCGCTCGGGTCGACGGTGTCTCGGTTACTTACCCGGCGATCGATGCTGGACAGACGGATTGAGCGCGGTCCGAGGAGAGTTCGTCGATCATTCGCCATCGGGTACTCGCCGATGTCGGCCCGCGATTGGCAGCGAGAAGGTCTTTTGCCATGTCAGCCTTGGTCAGGTATTGTCCCGCGTCGACTGACTCTGTCTGCTTACCCCATCCCACTGATGCCTGCGCCGGTTCCCACCCTGCTTTTCTGTACTTCGTTCTGTCCGAACGAGGCTGCGTGGCGCGCGCGGCAGCGACGCTGGCTCGACCACCATCTTGCGTTGCCGCTCGCTCACGACGCTGTGTTTGTGCTCGACGATGCCTCTCCATTCGTCCCGACAGACGACGATTTGACGGTTTTAGAAACGCTACCAGGCACCCCCCCCCAACGGCATCGGCAGCGTTCGTTTTCCGGTTCGCGGCACGAGAGGGCCGCAGCGGCATCATGGGTCATCGCGGATGGTGGCGGAGCTTTCTGTATTCGCTGACGATCGCGCGTCGCTATGACTGTGCGCGCATCGTGCACGTCGAATCGGATGCCTATCTTCTGTCGAGCCGCATCGTCGAGTACATCAACGCGCTCGATCATGGTTGGACCGTGTTCTGGTGTCCCCGTTACAACTGTCCTGAGCCCGCATTGCAGGTGATCGCCTCGGATTAATTCGACGCAATGGCCGAGGTCGCGGAGCGTGGCCTCGATAAGCTGACGCAGGGCATAGCCGAAATGACGCTGCCCTTCACTCACATCGAGCGCGCCTTTACCGGCAATCGCTACGGCGAGTTCCGACGCTCTATCCCTGGGTACGCCGACTTCGCCTGTCAGGTGAATTCGCCGGCCATGCCTACCGTTTACCGGGAATAATCGGGCGGACAACTCGAAACCGGGCGCAGACTATCTTATTCCAGCTGCGCCAGCGTGCGCCGTTTCACCTCGCCCGGTTCCCGCAGGAGCGTACGCAGCCAGCGTCGAGTTCCGGTCACCCTTCGACATCGCCGCCAGCACCTTCACCCGCGCATAAAACCGCGGCAGGTCGCCGCCTTCGGCGGCCAGCAGCGCGGCGAACTCGGGAACCTTCCGCGTGTACAGGCCGACGGCGGCGAGGCTCGCGTTGTTCGGTCCCTGCGCGAACCAGTTGTCGTATGCCGGATAGCCGCCCCACTCGCGCTTGAGCGCGTCGTAATCGGCGCGCATCTGCGCGAACGTCGCGGCCTTGCCGGCGCCCTTGGCGTCGATGCTTGCATCGCTCGCGTACAAGGCCTCGAGCGAGCGCTGCGTGTGCTCGATCAGCGTGCGAAATCCCTCGCGGTAGCGCTGCGCCGCGGCGAACTGCGCGGTCAGCGCCGGATCGTTCTGCGCCACGAGCCAGCGCTTGAGTCCTTCCTGCTCGACCGAGACGGCGAACGACTCGTTGAACACCGTGTCGTCCTTGGCGTAGACAACCTGGTGCGCGAGCTCGTGGAAGATCAGCCGCGCGACCTCGATATCGGGATAGCGGATGAACGTCGACAGCATCGGATCGGCGAAGTATCCCAGCGTCGAATAGGCGGGAACGCCGCCGACATGGACGTCGTCGCCGGTCGCGGCGAGCCGGGCCGCTTCAGCGCGCGCGGCGGCCTCGCTGAAGTAGCCGCGGTAGTTGACGCAGCCCGCGATCGGAAAGCACCACTGTCGTGGCGTGAGCGAAAGCTCGGGTGCGGCAAAGACGTTCCACAGCGCAAAGCGACGATCGAGATCGGCGTAGCGCCGGTAGCTCAGGTTGTCGGGCAGCGCGAGCTCGCGGCTTGCGTAGTTGCGGATGGCGACGACGCGCTCGAGCCTTCTCTTGAGCACCGGATCGCTTGCACTGTCGACGACGCTAGAAATCGGTTGCGCCCGGCTGAGCAGGTCGACCTGGCCGCGGATGCCCTGCCAGTAATATTCGACGGTCGTGCAGCCGGCAATGACCGGCAGCACGAGTGTCGCTGCAATCCAAGGTCTCATCGGCGCAGACCTGGCAGCCACGCGGCCAACCGGCGCACACCTTCGCGCAAACGGTCGATCGCGATCGTGTACGCGAAGCGCACGTGATCGCCGGCGCGGTGCGATCCGAAATCGATGCCGGGCGTGAACGCGACGCCGGTGTGGGCAAGCGCCTCGCGGCAAAAGCGCCCGCTGTCCATGCCGAAAGGCGAGCAGTCAGCGTAGACGAAAAACCCGCCGGTCGGCAGCACCGGAATCACGAACCCCAGTTCGCGCAGGGCCGGGACCAGGAAGTCGCGCCGCACCTGGAATTCGACCCGGCGCGCCTCCAGAATCGCCAGCGTCGCCGGCGCGAAGCAGGCCATGGCGGCGCGCTGCGACAACGTAGGCGGCGAGATGTAGAGATTCTGTGCCAGTTTTTCCAGGTCGCGTATGTGGCGCTCGGGCGCGACCAGCCAACCCAGCCGCCAGCCGGTCATGTTGAAGTATTTGGAAAAGCTGCTGATCACGAAAATGTCGTCGCTCAAGGCCAGCGCAGTCTGCGGCTTGCCGGTGTACGAAAGTCCCAGATAGATCTCGTCGACGATCAGCGCTCCGTCGCGCGCCGCGACCGTCGCGACGATGCGCTGCATTTCGGCGGGAGCGACCGTCGTCCCGGTGGGGTTCGACGGCGTGGCGATCAATGCGCCGCGCGTGCGCAGCGTCCAGGCTCTCGCAATGACAGCGGAATCGAGCTGATAGTTCGATTCCGGCCCGACCGGTACCCCGACCGGCTCGCCTTCCAGCGTACGGATAAAGTGGCGGTTGCACGGATAACCTGGATCGGACATCAGGATCTGCTCGTCGCGATCGACCAGCAGGGCCAGGGTCAGCAACAGCGCGGCCGACGAGCCGGCGGTGACGACGATGCGCTCCGGAGCGACGGCGACACCGTAGTGGTCGTTGTAATGCCGCGCGATCGCCGCGCGGAGTTCAGGCAAGCCGAGCGCCGACGTGTAGTAGATGCCGCCGCCCTCGAGCGCGACCCGCGCCGCCGCGAGGACGGGCCCCGGCGTCGGGAAATCGGGCTCGCCGATCTCCATATGAACGACGTCGCGCCCGGTCGCTTCGAGCGCACGGGCGGCGGTCTGCACTTCCATGACGTGGAAGGGCGCGATTTCCTGCACGCGCGTGGCGGTTCGGCGGCGGACATCCATCGGACGGATGAGAGAGGTAGCGGGGAAAAGTGCTATGGTAGCCGCATTCCGCGAATGGGAGCCGTGCGGTGCGCGTGCTTGCCTCTGCCCTCGTCTTGTCGCTGTCGTGGCTCGCCCTGCCCGCCGCCGCGTCGGTGTTCAAATGCGCCGGCGACAAAGGCGACGTCGTCTATCAGGACGCGCCCTGCAGCACCGGGCGGGAGCTGCGCAATTTCGACAGCGACCCGCCGCCGATCACCGTGCTCCCGTCAACCCCTGCCGCTGCCGCCGCTGCGGAGCGCGCTGCTGCGAGAGGCGGATCGGAACGGGCCGAGAAATCCGGCCGCGACGGCGCGCATCAGCAAGGCGACGACCACAAAGCCGCCGAGCGGAAATTCGTGCGCAGCGGCATGAGCGAGGCCGAAGTCGTGCAGCGGCTGGGGCGGCCCGACGTCACTTCGGGTGGCGGCCGCAAAAGCAGCAAGCGCTGGGCCTATCTGCCGCGGCCGGGCGATCCCGATACGATGACGACCCTGACGCTTCAGAGCGGCAGCGTCACCGACGTCGAGCGCAAGCTGATCCGCTGACTTCGCGATGAAGGGCACCGCTCGCGCGGTGCGGCGGCGCCTTTAGTCCTTGTCGACGCTGTACTGGCCGGGACCGAATGCCACCACCATCAGCATCCCGCCGATGATCGCGATGTTCTTGATGAAGTTGATCTGCTGCGACATCGCTTCCGCTTCCGGTGCCGACCAGAAGTTGTGGAAGATCGGCGTGATGATGATGAGGAAGACGACGAACGCCAGCGCTGCCCAGCGCGCCCGGAATCCGATCAGCAGCGCGAGCCCTCCGATGAATTCGACGATGATCGCCCCGACCGCGAGGACTTGCGCCATCGGCAGGCCCGCGCCCGCAATGTAGCCGACGGTACCCTGAAAGCCGCTGATCTTGCCGAAGCCGGAATAGACGAAAATCGACGCCAGCAGCACGCGACCCAGCAGCGCCACTATGGCCGATCCGTGATTCATGGTCGCCTCCTGATCTGATGCATCGACTATCGATGCCGTCCGACGTTCCGACGGCGCCGCACTTAGAGCTTATACGCGCGCTTGGCCAGCCCGTAGGCGAGCTCCGGTGCGAGCTCGAAAGCCTCGTCCTCATCGATCCGGTGTTCTGCGACGAGCTGCGCGAGATAGCGACAGTCGATCCGGCGCGCGACGTCGTGCCGCGCCGGAATCGACAGGAATGCCCGCGTGTCGTCGTTGAAGCCCACCGTGTTGTAGAAGCCCGCGGTCTCGGTCGTCTGTTCGCGAAAGCGCAGCATGCCTTCGGGGCTGTCGTGGAACCACCACGGCGGACCGAGGCGCAGCGCGGGGTAATGGCCGGCCAGCGGCGCCAGTTCCCGCGCGTACGAGGTTTCGTCCAGCGTGAAGAGTATCAGCGTCAGCTTGCGCTCGTTGCCATAGCGATCGAGCAGCGGCTTGAGCGCCCGGACATAATCGGTGCGGGTCGGGATGTCGGCGCCCTTGTCGCGGCCGAAGCGCGCGAACACGAAAGGGTTGTGGTTGCGCAGCGATCCCGGATGGATCTGCATCACCAGGCCGTCCTCGAGACTCATGCGCGCCATTTCGGTCAGCATCTGCCCGCGAAACGCTTCGGCCTCGACGGATGTGATCGCGCCGTCGAGTGCCTTGCGCAACAGGCGCTCGCAATCGCCGGCAGGCAGGTCCGACGTCTGCGCGGTCGGATGGCCGTGATCGGTCGACGTCGCCCCCATCGTCTTGAAGAATCCGCGGCGCTTGCGGTGCGCCGCGAGATAACCGTCCCAATGGCTGGTGTCTTCACCGGCGAGCTCGCCGAAGCGGGCGACGTTGGCGGCGAAGCCCTCGAACTCGGGATCGACCACCGGATCGGGCCGATACGCGGTGATGACGCTGCCCTTCCAGCCGCTGGCGCGAATCTTCGCGTGATGCGTCAGAGGGTCGAGCGGCGATTCGGTCGTCGCGATCACCTCGATGTTGAATCGCTCGAACAGCGCGCGCGGCCGGAATTCGGGCATGGCCAGGCTCGCGTTGATCGAGTCGAACAGGCGATCGGCGGATTCCGGCGACAGCCGCTCGCGAATGCCGAACACCTGGTGGAACGCGTGGTCGAGCCAGATGCGGGTCGGCGTGCCCCGAAACAGATGATAGTTGGCGGCGAATATCCGCCAGATGCGGCGCGCGTCGGTTTCGACCGCCCCGCCGTCGCGTCGCGGGATCGCCAGGTCCTCGAGCGCAATGCCCTGGCTGTAGAGCATGCGGAACACGTAATGGTCGGGCGTGATGAACAGCGCCGACGCATTGGTGAACGGCTCGTTGTCCGCGTACCACTGCGGGTCGGTGTGGCCGTGCGGACTGATGATCGGCAGATCCTTGACGGTCGCGTAAATCGCGCGGGCGAGATCGCGCTGCCGCGGCTCGGGCGAGAACAGGCGATCGGGATGGAGCGTAAGAGGAGTCATCAGCTTGCCCAGGTGAAGAATGCGTTCGTTCATCGCGCCCGTCAATCAGATGCGGGCGATGGCGCCCTCGACCGTGCGCTGGGCGCCGCCGGCGACGAGCGCTTCGAGCCAGCCGACGAGCTTCGCGACCAGGCGCTCGTCCGCCGGCAGGTCGTCGCCGAACACCGCGCGTATGCCCAGCAAGGCGCGCACCCATGCCGCCGGATCGCCACGATGACTTGCTGCGAGGCGGCGAAATTCGCCCGCCAGCGGATCGGCGACGACGATCTCGCGCCCGCGCTCGTCGACGCCGCCGACATAGCGCATCCAGCCGGCGATCGCCAGTGCGATGAGATCGATCGGACGCCTGGCCGCGAGATTGTCGCGCACCGTGCCCAGCAGCCGCTGCGGCAGCTTCTGCGAGCCGTCCATCGCGATCTGCTGCGTACGATGCGGCAGCGCCGGGTTGCTGAAGCGCCGCACCAGCGCGTCCTGATACGAGCGGAGGTCGACGCCTTGCGGCACCTCGAGCGTCGGGGCCACTTCGCGCTCCATCATCCGCCGCATATAGGCGACGAAAGCCGGGTCTGCGGCGACCTGGTAGATGAATTCGCGGCCGGACAGAAATCCCAGGTAGGCCAGCGCCGAGTGGCTGCCGTTGAGCAGGCGCAGCTTCATCGTTTCGTATGGCGCAACGTCGGCGACGAGATCGGCGCCCACGCGGTCCCAGGCCGGCCGGCCGTCGACGAAGTTGTCCTCGATCGCCCATTGCTTGAACGGCTCGTGCATCACCGGGGCCGCGTCGTGCAAGCCGAGCGCAGCGTCGTTGTCGGCGATGTCCGAGTCGGTCGTCGCCGGCACGATACGATCGACCATCGTCAACGGGAAGCTTGCGTTGTCGGCGATCCAGCGTGCCAGGGCAGGATCGCGCATTTCGGCGAAGGCGAGAACGAGCCCCTGCACCAGCGCACCGTTGTGCGGCAGGTTGTCGCAGCACAGGACGGTGAAGGCCCGGCCGTGCGAAAGTCGGCGCCCGTCCAGCGCTCCGGCGATCAATCCGATCGCGCTCTTCGGCTGGTCAGGGTGCGCCAGGTCGTGGGCAATATCCGGGTGCGCGGGATTGAGCGCGCCGGTCGCCGGGTCGTGGCAGTAACCTTTTTCGGTGATCGTCAGCGACACGATGCGGGTCTCGGGCTCCATGAGGCGCGTGCGGACCCNNACGCCGCAGATGCCCCAGTCGCCGCGCTCGATTGCCAGCGCGTCGTCGCTGAAAACCGCGGTTTGCGCGCGGTGGAATGCCCCTATGCCCAGATGGACGATGCCGATGCCGACCAGTCGCGGATCGTATCGGGGGGTGTCGACTATCGCGGGCAGATCGTCGAGCGTGGACAGATCGAGCCGGATCACGTCGCGGACTCAGGCGGCAGGCTGCGGATGCTCTTTCACCCGGGACACGAGTTGCGTCGGGTTGACGAAGCGGAGCGCAATCAGCAGCCANNGCACCAGCACCAGCAGCGACGCCGCGAGTATGCCGGGTGCCAGCAGCGGCACGAGCACGTGCCAGAACATCCGCCCGGTGCTGGCGCCGAAAACGCGCGCCGCCGACTCGAGGTTGGGATCGATCTGCTCGATGAACGGCGTCA
>PLYT01000110.1:41641-41859 GCA_003153475.1 Betaproteobacteria bacterium
CATCAGCGGCAGCAGGAAGAGCAGCATCAAAAGGCGCTTGCCAGCGAAGTCGCGCCGCGCCAGCGTGTACGCGGCGGGCACGCCGATCAGGAGCGCCAGCAGCACGACGGCAAAGACGACCTCGACTGTCACCCACAAGACGCCGCCGAGCTGGAATTCCCGCCATGCCTCGGTATACCAGGTGGTCGTCCAGCCGTCGGGCAGCCAGGTTCCGAGCC
>PLYT01000094.1 GCA_003153475.1 Betaproteobacteria bacterium
GTCCACCCGCGGCCGCAATGCCGAGGAGACGCAGCGCTTCAACGCCCGGCCTGGCGACCTCACCAAGGGCAAGCCGGTGATTGTGCTGATCAACGGCGGCTCGTCTTCGGCGTCGGAAATCGTCGCCGGCGCGTTGCAGGATCACAAGCGCGCCGTCGTCATGGGTACGCAGACCTTCGGCAAGGGTTCGGTGCAGACGATTCTGCCGCTCGGCCCCAACGCGGGGCTCAAGCTCACGACGGCGCGCTATTACACGCCGAGCGGGCGCTCGATCCAGGCCAAGGGCATCGAGCCCGACATTGCGGTCGACGATGGTCGCGACTACCGGCTGCGCGAAGCCAATCTCGATCATCACCTGGTCGACGGCACGATGCCGATCGCCAGTGCCGACGGCGCCGCGACGCTCTCCATCAAGACGCCGGTCGAAAAGAAGCAGGAAAGCCCGAAGGCCGGAGAGGCGGCGCAGCCGCGTCTGGAATTCGGCTCGACCGATGACTTCCAGCTCAAGCAGGCGATGAATCGCCTCAAGGGTCTGCCGGTCATCGCGTCGACCAAGGCCGTGGCCGCGGTAACGCCACAGTAGCAACAAGGTCTTCGGCAAGGCAAGACGCCCGGCTGGTCCGGGCGTTTTTGCTGGCGGAACGATCCTGCAACGGAAAGGACGATGGACGACGCCCAGCTGCTGCGCTACAGCCGGCACGTGCTGCTGCCCGAACTCGGTGTCGACGCGCAGCAACGGTTCGCGGCTGCGCATGCGCTGATCGTCGGCGTCGGCGGCCTGGGCAACCCGGCGGCGCAGTTTCTGGCCGCAGCCGGCGTCGGGACGCTGACCCTGGTCGACGCCGATCGCGTCGATCTGACCAATCTGCAGCGCCAGATCCTGTTCGGCACCGGCGACGTCGGTCGCCCGAAGGTCGACGCCGCCGGCGAGCGCATTGCCGCGGTCAATCCGGAAGTCCGCGTCGAACGGATCGCCAGGCGTGTCGGCCCCGAGGAGCTCGTGCCGCTCGCTCTTGCGGCGGACATCGTTCTCGACTGCTCCGATAACTTTGCCACGCGCCATGCGATCAACCGTGCCTGCGTGGCCGCGAAAAAGCCGCTGGTCTCTGGCGCGGCGATTCGCTTCGACGGGCAGATCGCCGTATTCGACGCGCGCGACGGCACGCATCCCTGCTATCACTGCCTGTTCGGCGAAGGCGACGGCTTCGAGGAGACCCGCTGCGCGGTCATGGGCGTGTTCGCGCCGCTGGTCGGCATCGTCGGCGCAACGCAGGCCGCCGAAGCGTTGAAGCTCATCGCCCGGGCCGGCCGCTCGCTCGCCGGCAGGCTGCTGCTGGTCGATGCGCTGACGATGGAATGGCGCGAAGTCCGGGTGCTGAAGGATCCGGCATGCCCGGTCTGCGGGACGCCTGCGCGATGAAGCGCGTCGATCGGAACGCGGGCCGGCGGCAATAGCACGTCGCGAAACCGGCGCGCGCCGACGTCCGCGGAATAGCGGCGCCGCTCCTTTTACGCGAACAGATACTTGCGCTGCGCGTCCCAGCCGTCCTGCGGCAGGCGCTTGAACCCGGATTTGGCGAATAGCGTCCAGCGTCCGACGACGAATGCCAGCAGCACGTTGGCGTCGGCGACCGGATCGCCCGGCCAGGCGCCCCCGGCCTGCGCGATCTTCAGCGATTGCCGCAGCGCGGCCTCGATGCGGTCGTAGAGCTGGTTCATCCGCGCCTGCAGGCGCTCGTCCTCGTTGACCAGCGCATCGCCGATCAGCACCCGGGTCATCCCCGGATTCTTTTCGGCAAAACCAAGCAGGACGGCGACCATCTGCGTCGCCTGCGCAACGCCGTCGGTCGACTCGGTGCTGATGCGATTGACCAGCGAGAACAGCGTCGTCTCGATGAATTCGATTAGCCCTTCGAACATCTGCGCCTTGCTGGCGAAATGGCGATACAGCGCCGCCTCGGAGACATCGAGGCGACTGGCCAGCGCTGCAGTCGTGACCTTTTCGCCGCGCGGCGTTTCCAGCATGGCGGCCAGCGTCTGCAGGATTTGCAGCCTTCGCTCTCCCGGTTTGCTCGCCATTCTCCCGCTCCCTGATCAAATCGGCGGCATCGCGGCGTGTCGCCCCGATGCGGCCGAATCGCGACGCTTGCCCCCGCCACGACCCTTCGCTTGCAGTTACGCGGATCGACTAGTCCGCGCTTATCATCGTTCCGACGCCCTCGTTGGTCAGCACCTCCAGCAACAGCGCGTGCTCGACGCGGCCGTCGATGATGTGCGAGCTCCTGACGCCATTTTTCACCGCGTCCAGGGCCGAGCCGATCTTGGGCAGCATGCCGCCGTGGATCGTGCCGTCGGCGAACAGCGCCTCGATCTCGCTGGCGGAAAGCCCCGTCAACAGATTACCGTGCTTGTCGAGAACGCCGGCGGTGTTGGTCATCAGCACCAGCTTTTCGGCGTGGAGCGTCTCGGCCAGCTTGCCGGCGACGAGATCGGCGTTGATGTTGTACGCCTCGCCTTCGCTGCCGACGCCGATCGGCGCGATCACCGGAATGAAGTCTCGCGAATCAAGCAGATTGATGAGCTCCGGATCGATCTTCTCGATTTCCCCCACCAGCCCGATATCGACCAATTCGCCGTGGTTGGTTTCGCTCTTGAGCAAAAGCTTGCGGGCATGAATGAACGCGCCATCCTGCCCGGTCAGGCCGACCGCGCGGCCGCCGTGCTGGTTGATCAGCCCGACGATCTCCTGGTTGAGCTCACCCAGGACCATCTCGACGACATTCATCACCTTGTCGTCGGTGACGCGCATGCCCTGGCGGAACTCGCTCGCAATGCCCATCGTTTTCAGCAGGTCGCCGATCTGCGGGCCGCCGCCGTGCACGATCACCGGATTCATGCCGACCAGCTTCAGCATCACCACGTCGCGCGCGAATCCCGCCTTGAGCTGGGCCTCCGTCATCGCATTGCCGCCGTACTTGATGACGATCGCCTTGTCGTGAAAGCGCTGGATATAGGGCAGCGCCTCGGCCAGAATTTGGGCTTTGAGGGCGGGGGAGCCGGCCTCGATCGAGACGGGTTTCATCGGACGCTTCGGGTTGCGGCGATTGTACTTGAAGGCGCCGGAATAGAATATGCGCGCCGCTGTAGCAACGAGTAAGCCCTAACTGGCGGGCGGTCGCGCGTTTGTATCGAACAGGGCATTTTGCTATCTTGCCGTCATGCCGAGCCCGCTGCCGGACCCCGTCGATCTCGGTCTTGTCCGCCGGGCGCTGGTCACCAAGCTCCGTCATCACGGCGACGTGCTTCTCGCCTCGCCGGTCTTCACCGTCCTGGGCCACGCCGCTCCCACGGCGGAAATCGATGCGCTGGTTTACGCGGAAACCGCAGCGATGCTCGCCGGTCATCCGGCGATCGCGCAAATCCACGTCATCGATCGCGACTGGAAGCGGCAGGGGCTTTTCCGCCAGGCCCGCGCTGAGCGCGCGCTGCTGTCGGCGCTGGCCAAGCGTCGCTACGATCTGCTCGTCCATCTGACCGAGCATCCGCGCGGCGTGTGGCTCGCGCGGCTGCTGCGTCCGCGCTACAGCGTCGCGCGCCATCTCGATCGCGCGCACTGGCTGTGGCGGACGAGCTTCACCCATTACTACCGACTGCCGCGAAGGACGCCGCGTCACACGGTCGAATGCAATCTCGACAGTCTGCGACGCATCGGCCTGCAGCCGGCATCGGGCGACAAGGCGCTGGTCCTGGCGACTGACAGCGCAGCGACCGGGCGCGCGCGAGAGCTGCTCGCCAAGCATGGCATCGAACCCAGGCGATTCATCCAGCTGCACCCGGGCTCGCGCTGGCTGTTCAAATGCTGGCCCGCCGGGCATTACGCGGCCTTGCTTGACCGACTCGCGGCCGACGGCTGGCGCGTAGTGCTGACCGGGGCGCCCGAGGCGCGCGAGCGGGCGCTGATCGACGCGATCCTCGCCGCAACCGGGGAGCCGGCGCGAAGCCGCGTCGCCGACCTCGGCGGGCAATTGAGCCTGACCGAGCTCGCAGCGCTGACCCGCGAGGCGCGCGCCTTTGTCGGCGTCGATTCGGCGCCGATGCATATCGCCGCGGCGGTGCAGACGCCGGTCGTCGCCCTGTTCGGACCCAGCGGCGATATCGAATGGGCACCGTGGCAGGTGCCGCATCGCATCGTCGCCTCGACCGAGCATCCGTGCCGGCCCTGCGGTAACGACGGCTGCGGCGGCGGCAAGATTTCCGAGTGCCTGACAACGCTGCCGGTGGCGCGGGTGCATGCTGCGCTGGCCGCGATCCTCGCCGAAACCGGAGGCGCATCGTGTTGAGGCTCGCGATCATCCGCCAGCGCTACACACCCTATGGTGGCGCCGAACGATTCGTCGAGGCCGCGCTGGAGGCTTTGCTCGAGCGCGGCGTCGCGATCTCGCTGTACACGCGCGAGTGGCCGCAGACGAGGCTGCAGCTGATCGAGCCGGTGCTGTGCGACCCGTTCTACCTCGGACGACTCTGGCGCGACTGGAGCTTTGCCCGCGCGGTGTGCCGCGCCGTGACTAAAAAAGCGCCCGAGCTCGTGCAGTCGCACGAACGTCTGCTGTGCTGCGACGTATACCGCGCCGGCGACGGCGTGCATCGATCGTGGCTCGACGAGCGCTTGCGCGATGCTTCGCCGTTCCGGCGCTGGTTGACCAGAATCAGTCCCTATCATCGCTACGTGCTCGCCACCGAGCGACGCCTGTTCGCGAGCCCGCTGCTCAAAGCGGTGATCTGCAATTCCCGGATGGTCCGGCAGGATATTCACGACCGCTTTGGGCTTCCGGACGAGCGGCTGCCGGTCGTCTACAACGCCGTCGACAGCGAAGCGTTCTCGCCCAAGCTTCGCTCGCATCGCGACTCGATGCGACAGAAGCTCGGCGTGCCGGCGGATGCGACCTTGTTCCTGCTGGTCGGCTCCGGCTATGTGCGCAAGGGCGTGGCCGCAGCGCTCACCGCGCTGTCGCGCCTGCCGGACAATGCGCATCTGCTGGTCGTCGGCCGCGACAAGGCGCGACGGCATTACAAGCGGCTGGCCCGTCGGCTGGGCATCGCTTCGCGGGTCGCGCTGGTCGGCGCGCAGGACGATACGAGGCCGTTCTACGGCGCCGCCGACGCCTTCGTGCTGCCCACGCTTTATGACCCCTGCCCGAATGCCGCGCTCGAGGCGATGGCCTGCGGTCTTCCGGTCGTGACCAGCACTCGATGCGGCGCTGCCGAGCTCGTCACCGAGCACGATGCGGGATTCGTCTGCGAGGCGCGCAACCTCGACGCTTTGACCGCGCACATGAAAACGCTGACCGACCCGGAGGCGCGCGCCGGGCGGGGCGAGCGCGCTCGCGAAGCGGTGCTGCCGCTGACGCCGGAGGCGATGACCTTGCAACTCGTGCTGCTCTACCGCGAGCTCCTGGCCGCGGCGCACGCGGCGAGGACCGAGCAGCCTAAGACCGCTGCGCTATAATCGCCGCCCGTTCATATCACCGCCGGCAGCCTAAGGAACCCAAGCGCCGGCCGCATCGGACCCGCCGTGTCACCCAGCCTGGTCCTTTACCGGCGTCTGCTCAATTACGTCCGCCCCTACTGGTGGGCGTTCGCGCTGGCGGTCATCGGCATGGTCATCGTCGCCGCCGGCGACACGCTGATGGCCTACATGGTCATGCCGATCGTGCAGAAGCTGCAGAACCCCGACCCGGCGATGACGGTGCAGCTCCCGCTCGCGGTGGTCGCGGTGTTCCTGCTGCGCGGACTGGGCTCGTTCATGTCCGAGTACGGCATGGCATGGACCGGGCACCGCGTTGTGTTCGACCTGCGGCGCGAGATGATCGATCGACTGCTGTCGCTGCCGACGCCGTATTACGACGCCCAGTCGTCCGGCCGGCTGATCTCCAAATTCACCTTCGACGCCTACCAGCTCGCCGCCGCGACCTCGTCCGCGATCACCACCGCGGTGCGGAGCGCATTGACCATTGCCGGCACCCTCGGGCTCCTGTTCTGGCTCAACTGGCAGCTGACGTTGGTGTCGATCGTCATCATGCCGCCGGTCGCGATCGTGATCCGCTATTTCAGCCGCCGGCTGCGCCGCGTCGCGCGCGACGTGCAGCAGCGCACCGGCTCGATGAGCCACGTGCTCGAGGAAATCGTCGGCGCGCAGCGTGTCGTCAAGATCTTCGGCGGCCAGGCCTACGAGCGCGCGCGCGCCGTCGCGGGCGCAAACCGCCTGCGCCAGTCGATGAGCAAGCAATCGTCGGCCAGTGCCGCCAGCTCGCCGTTCCTGCAATTCGTCGGCGCCTGCGCGGTCGGCCTGATCGTCTACCTCGCGCTGAAGCAGAGCGAATCCGGCGGTTTCGACGCCGCGCGCTTCACCTCCTACGTGATCGCGTTGCTGACCCTGCTCGACCGCCTGCGCTCGATGTCGGGCGTCAATGCGAATATTCAGCGCGGACTCGCGGCCGCCGAGAGCATCTTCGGCCTGATCGACGAACGGCCCGAGGCCGACCACGGCACCGTCGAAATCGCGCGGCTGAGGGGCGAGCTCAAGTTCGAGCATGTGTCGTCGCGCTATGCCGGCGCGGACAAGGATGCGCTGCAAGACGTTAGCCTGACGATCGCGCCCGGTGAAAGTGTCGCATTGGTCGGTCCGTCGGGCGGCGGCAAGACCACGCTGGTCAACCTGATCCCGCGCTTCTACCAGCCCAGCGCCGGACGCATCCTGCTCGATGGCCACAACATCGACGAATTGACGCTGGCCAATTTGCGCAGCCACCTGGCGCTCGTCAGCCAGGACGTGACGCTGTTCAACGACAGCGTTGCGGCGAACATCGCCTACGGCGCGATGGCCGGCGCCTCGCGCGGGGCCATCGAAAAAGCCGCGCTCGCAGCGCACGCGCTGGACTTCATCCGCGCGCTGCCGGACGGCTTTGAGACGCTGGTCGGCGAAAACGGCTTGCGGCTGTCGGGCGGACAGCGGCAGCGTCTCGCGATCGCGCGAGCAATACTCAAGAACGCGCCGATCCTGATCCTCGACGAAGCGACGTCGGCGCTCGATTCCGAATCGGAGCGCTACGTCCAGGCTGCGATGGACGCGCTGATGCAGGGCCGCACGACCATCGTCATCGCGCATCGACTGTCGACAATCGAGCGGGTCGACCGCATCGTCGTGCTCGACGCCGGACGAGTCGTGGAGCAAGGCACGCACGCCGAGTTGCTTTCGCGGGGCGGCCTGTACGCCAAGCTGCACCGGATCCAGTTTTCGGCGGCGGCCCCGGTTGCAGGCTAAGGCCTGAACCGCCGTGCACATCCTTCATACCGAGGCCTCGCTCGGCTGGGGTGGACAGGAATTGCGCATCCTGACCGAAGCCGCCGGAATGATTGCTCGCGGCCATCGGGTGGAGATCGTCTGCCCGCGCGAGGCGCGGATCTTCGCCGAAGCGGCGCGCTTCGGCGTGCCGGTGACCGCGCTGCCGATCGGGCGCAAGCGGCCGCGCGGCATCCTGGCGCTGCGCCGCTTCCTCGCCGCGCGCCAGATCGATGCGATCAACGCGCACAGCTCGACCGACGCCTGGCTCGCGGCGCTCGCGTCCCGCTTGCTTTCCCGGCCTCCGCCGCTAGTGCGGACCCGGCACATTTCCGCGCCCGCACCGCGCGATGCGATGACGCGCTGGCTTTACACCCAGGCGACCGCCGAGATCGTCACCACCGGCGAAGCGATACGCACGCAGCTGATCCGCGACGTCGGCGTGGCACCGTCGCACGTCAACTCGATTCCGACCGGCATCGATCCGTCGCGCTTCGCCCCGGCCGATCGCGACGCTGCGCGGCGCTCGCTCGGACTGCCGGCCGGCGTCCCGCTGATCGGCATCGTCGCGACCTTGCGCAGCTGGAAAGGGCATCGCATCCTGATCGAGGCGATGACCTTGCTCGGGCATCGCGACGCGCAACTCGTGATCGTCGGCGATGGCCCGCAGCGCGACGCGCTCACCGCGCAGATCGGCGCGCTGGGGTTGGAGTCGCGCGTACGGCTCGCTGGCAACCAGGACAGCGTCGCGCGCTGGCTGGCCGCGTTCGACGTTTTCGTGCTGCCCTCATACGCGAACGAAGGAGTACCGCAGGCGCTGCTGCAGGCGATGCTGGTCGCGCTGCCTTGCGTGACCACCGATGCGGGCGCGATCGGCGAGGCGGCGATCGCCGATCACACGGCAATCGTCGTTGCCAAGGAAAACGCCGTCGCGCTGGCGGCCGGCATCGACCGCGTCCTCGGCGATCCCGCGCTGGCGCAGCGCATCGCCGCCGCCGGCAGAGCGCGCGTGCTGGCCAAATTCGGCCTCGCCGCGATGCTCGATCGCATGGAAACCATATTTCAGCGCGCGATCGACGGCCATGCCGACGAGTAGCGGCGGCCACCGTTTTGCCGGGCGGGCCCGGGTCGTCGCTCGCGCGCTGGCACGGCGAGTCTCCAGTCTGGGCCGGCGCAAGGCGCCGCAGGAGCCGCGACGGATCCTGATCGCGCATCACCTGTTGCTGGGCGATACGCTGATGCTCACCTCGCTGCTGGCCAAACTCCGCGCCAGATATCCGCTCGCGGACATCGTCATGGCGCTGCCTGAGGCCTTTGCGCCGCTCTACCAGCGCGCGCCTTACGGCATGCGCGCGCTCGGCTGGAACCCGCGCGCGCCGGCGCGTTCACCGCTGTGGCGCGAGCGCGGATTCGACCTGGCTTTCGTTCCCGGCGACAACCGCGTGAGTTGGCTGGCGCAGGCGCTCGGCAGTCGCTGGATCGTCGGCTTCGGCGGCGATCGCCCCGCATGCAAGAGCTGGCCGTTCGACGAGCTGCATCGCTATCCGGATCGACCCGCAGCGTGGACCGACATGGTCGCGACACTGGCTGACGGCTCGCCGCCGACACCGTACACAAGGCGCGACTGGAGCGATCCTGCCGCCGACCCGTTCGAGCTGCCGCGCGGGCGGTATGCCGTACTGCATGTGGGCGCGAGCACCCTGCTCAAGCGCTGGGAGCCGGACAAATGGCGCTCGCTCGCCGCGTGGCTCGCCGCGCGCGACATCGAGCCGGTCTGGTCGGCAGGGAGCGGCGAGGAGGCGATCGTCCGTGATTGCGATCCCGATGCGCGGCATCGCTCGTACGCGGCGGCGCTGAGCTTGCCGCAGCTGTGGCGGCTCCTTGCCGATGCCGCGCTGCTGGTCGCGCCCGATACCGGTGTTGCCCATCTGGGACGCGTCATCTCGGTGCCGACGGTCGCGCTGTTCGGTCCGGGTTCGGCATTGATCAGCGGTGCCGGCCTTTTCTGGCGCGACGCGCCGTTTCGCGCTGTGACCGTCGATCCGTTCCCGTGCCGGGATCAACAACTGCTGTTCAAGCGCGAGATCGCGTGGGTGCGCCGCTGTGGACGCGGAATCGGCGAATGCCCGCGGCCACGCTGCATGGAAGCGATCGATCCGGCGCAGGTCTGCGCCGCGATTGTCGATCTTGGCGTGGTGGACGCCTAAGCGCGCCCAATCGGGCCTGATCGCCGCCGATCGCGACGGATCGCCGCGAAAGCGATCAGCCGCGACGCCGTGCGAACAGCGGCACCGCACCTTCCAGCGGTACCGGCACCTCGCCCGGCAGCGCGTACTCGGGAATCCAGGTCTTGAGCCAGGCGCGGACCTCGGCGTCGCCGGTCGCCCGGTCGCGCTCGAGCCAGCTGACCATCTGCTCGACGGCGTCGCGATGCCCGGGCAGCGCCTGCGCGATCCTGAGCTTCGGATGCGGCGTGGGCAACGTGGTCTCGCCGGACGCCAGCGGCTCTTCGTAGAGCTTCTCGCCCGGACGCAGGCCGGTGAAAACCACGCGGATCTGGTCCGGATCGGCGCCCGAAAGGCGGATCATGTCGCGGGCGAGATCGACGATCTTGACCGGCTCGCCCATGTCGAGCACCAGCACTTCGCCGCCGCGTCCCATCAATCCGGCCTGCAGCAGCAATTGCGTAGCCTCGGACAGCGACATGAAATAGCGCGTTATCTCCGGATGCGTCACGGTGACCGGGCCGCCACGCGCGATCTGCTCCCTGAATCTCGGAATCACGCTGCCCGCACTGCCGAAGACGTTGCCGAAACGGACGACAACAAACTGCGTGGCGCCGTTCTGCAGACTCTGGCAAATCATCTCGGCCAGCCGCTTCGAGGCGCCCATGACGTTGGTCGGGTTGACCGCCTTGTCGGTCGACACCAGCACGAACTTTTCCACTTTCGCCGCCGCCGCGGCGCGCGCCAGCATCCAGGTGCCGTAGGCGTTGTTGCGCACCGCCTGCCAGGCGTTGGTTTCCTCCATCAGCGGCACGTGTTTGTATGCCGCGGCATGAAAGATGACATTGGGACGCTCTCGCGTGAGCACCTGCTCGACCAGCGACCGGTGCTTGACGTCGCCGACCAGCGTGGCCAGCGGGAGATCCGGAAACTCATCCTGCAACGTCTGTTGTATCTGATAGAGCGCGTACTCCGACAGATCAAGCAGCACCAGCCGCAGCGGCCGGAAGCGCGCGATCTGCCGGCAAAGCTCCGCACCGATGGAGCCGCCGGCGCCGGTAACCATGACCACCCGGCCGCCGATCCAGTCGCTTAGGCCCGCGCTGTCGAGCACCACCGGATCGCGAGCCAGAATGTCGTCGAGCTCGACATGGCGGATCGTCGTCAACTGCGAACGGCCGCTGATCAAATCGTCGTACGACGGGACCGTCAGCGCCTCGACTCCCGCCGCTGCGCAGAGCTCGGCGACGCGGCGGCGCACGCCATGGGCGGCGGCCGGCAGCGCGATGATGACCGTGCGTACGCCGAAGCGCTTGACCCACAGCGGAAGCTCGGCGATCGGACCCAGGACGCTGATGTTGCGCAACAGCCGTCCCTGCTTGGCCGGGTCGTCGTCGAGCAGCCCGACGACGCGCCACTGTCGGCTGTGCGCGAGCTCCTTGGTGAGCCGCGCGCCGGCTTCACCGGCGCCGAGAATCAGCACCGGTTCGCCCAGTGCCGCCAGCGGGCTGTACAGCCGGTGCTCCTTCCAGATGCGGTAGGCAAAGCGGCTGCCCGCCATCAGGAAGATGAGGATCAGCGGATAGAGGATCAATATGCTCCGCGGCACGACGGCGGTCAGGCGCAGCATGACCAGGACGACCGGGATCGCCACCGCGCCGAGCCCGACCGCCAGGACAATGCGCTGCAGGTCGGGCACGCTGGCAAAGCGCCAGAGGCCGCGGTACAGGCCGAAGGCGAGAAAAATCCCGGCCTGCAACGGGAGGACCCAGGCAAGCGTGCGGATCATGTCGGACAGCTGGGGCTGGTGCAGATCGAGGTTGAAGCGCAGCCAGTACAGCCCGGTCCACGCGATCGCTGCGGCGGCGACGTCGTGGGCGAATGCCAGCAGGGCCCGCCAGTTAGCGCTTACTCTCATTCAACTCGCCCAGTCTTGAACGCCATTGATGAGCCACCGAGCCGAACAGCAAGGCGAAAACCGCAGCCCATACCAGCAGCAGGTACCAGCCTGCCTGCGGTGCGCGGGCGAGCGCCGCCAGCGCCGACACCGCGACACCCATCATCAGTGCGGCATAGAGGACCAGCGTGCCCGTGTGGCCCAATCCCAGTTGCACCAGCCTCTGGTAGTAATGGTCGCGGTGGGCGTGCCAGACCCGCTCGCCGGCCAGCAGCCGGCGAAGCAAGGTCGCGCTGGCATCGGCGACAAAGGGCAGGAAAACCAGCGGCGGAAACCAGGCTGGCCACCACCCTTCCCGCCAGCCTTCGATGCCGAAAACAGCCGCCAGGAAACCCAGGGGCACGGCGCCGACGTCACCCAGGAAGATGCGCGCCGGCGGCCAGTTGACCAGCAGAAACGGCGCAACCGCCGCCGCGAGCGCAAGCAAGAGCGGCGCACGGTCGCTCGCGGCCCAATACGCGGCCAGCGCGTAGGCACCGAACCCGACCACGGTCATCGTGCCGGACAGGCCATCGCTGCCGTCCATGAAATTATACAAATTGGCCATCCAGACGATCGCGACGACCATTATCGCCGCAACGAGCAACTCGGGCATCGGCCCCGCCAGCCATAGCCAGGCGACCGCCGCCGTCAATTGAACAAACAGCCGCAAGGACGCGGATATGCCGCGACGGTCGTCGAAATACGAGACGATGGCGATCGCGGCCAGCGGAACGAGCCAAGGCTGGCCACCCGGGAGCCAAACCACACCCGTGCACCAGCCGAGCCAGACGGCGAGGCCGCCGCCGCGCGGCACGGCATCACGATGCAGCGATCGCGCATTCGGTCGATCGAAAGGCAACGCCGCGGTGCGACTGAGCAAGCCAAGCGCCATTGCTGACACGACGGCGGCGATCAATGCAGGCAACAGCATCGACATCCGCCGCCGTTTGCGCGAAAACGGTACCGATCGCGAAATGCGGCCGCCAAGCCGTTGTTTGCACCCATTTTTTGCCCGCCACGCGCGCCAAACGCCGCAACGGCGGCGGAGCGTGAATTATACGCGCTCGTTAGCTCGGGCGGTGGTGCGGCAAAAGGCATTCCTTGTTGCAATTAAGCAACAGCTTTAAGGGGGGTTTGAGGGGCTTCGGGTTTTAGCTTGCCTTGGGAATCACGCGTTTGGCACAATTGGGGCAACTTCTCCGTTGCTCCCGAGAAGGTTTTACGGTGGCAGGCGCAATTGCAAACTTGCCAATCTTATCGTTAGAGGAGAGATTCCCATGAATAAGAAACTCGCCGCTATTGCCGTGGCCGGCGCATTTGCGCTGCCACTCGCGGCAGAAGCGCAAACCGCACAGGTCACCCTGTACGGCCGTGCCAATATGGACCTCGAATTCGTCAAGGCTTCCGGCCCGGGCGCGGCCGACGGCTCGACCGCGACGGTCACCCGCGTGGCCAGCAACTCGTCGCGTTTCGGCCTGCGGGGCACGGAGGCGCTCGGTGGCGGACTGAGTGCCTTCTTCCAGGTCGAGAACTCGGTGAGCTGGGACGGCAACCGCGGCGCGACCGCGGCCGCGGCGGCCTCGAACAATATCGCCAATCGCGAAACCTTCGTCGGTTTGCAGGGCAGCTTCGGCCAAATCTGGCTCGGCCGCTCGCTGTCGCCCTATGACGATACGACGAACGTCTTCGCGTCGGGACCGTACAACTACAACACCGGCCTGTTCAACAGCTCGGCGATATGGGCGAACAACTCGAACGCGATCGGCGGCGACGAGGCGATCGCCGGCTACGACGACCGGTACAGCAACAGCATCCGCTGGAACAGCGCGACGATGTCCGGCTTCACCGCGGAAGTGCAGCTCGTCACGAAGGAAAACACCGCGCACAGCTTCGCGTTCATCCCGGGCATTTTCTACAACAACGGGCCGATTCAGGCCGCCGCAGTCTACGCGAACCATGACAAGATCCGTTGCTACAACGCGGCCGGGACTTCGTATGCTGCTTGCGGCGCGGCATCCGGGATCACCGGTCTCGCGGCCAAGGACGACGCGTTCACGCTCACCGGCAGCTACGATTTCGGCCCGGTTCGCGTCGCATTGATGTACGAGTACCTGAAATACCAGACGCCGACCGGCGACCTGAAGCGCAGCGATTGGGGCGTTACTGGCGTAATCCCGATGGGTGGAGGCCTCTGGTTCCTCGAATATATCCAGTCGGGCGACGGCAAGGGCGGCGCGTCTGACAGCGAGACGCGGATCAATTCGCTGGTGCACGGCGCGGACAGCAGTGCCAAGCAATTCATGGTGGGCTATCGCTATGACCTGTCGAAGCGCACCAGCCTGAACGCCGGCTTTGTCGTAATCAAGAACGATCCCAGAGCGAACTACTCGTTCAACGTCAACGGCTATGCCGTGGCGCCGGGTGGGGATCCGCAAGGCCTCGTTTTCGGTATCATCCACAACTTCTAAATCCGCATTCAGCAACGGCCACTCAGCGTAACTGGCTTTAAAGTGATCGCTCGGGCGTCCTCTGGACGCCCGTTTTTTTTCCCGGGGCCGGCACGATATGCTGTACCTGCAATCGTGCCTGCCACCCAGCCAATGCCATGCCTGACGCCATCGACCAGCTGATTACCGGATTCGACCGTGCACTGCGGACGCTGTCGGGAACGGTATCCGGCGCGCGGCCCAATCCGGCCCGGGGCATCACCGGCGCAGACCTGACGCCCGAAGAGCGCCGGCACGCGGCGGGACTGATGCGGGTCAACCACACCGGCGAAGTGTGCGCGCAGGCTCTCTACCAGGCCCAGGCGCTGCTGGCGCGCGATCCCGACGTCACGGCATGTTTCGCCGCTGCCGCGCGCGAGGAGGAGGATCACCTGGCGTGGACGCAGCAGCGGCTTGCCGAGCTCGGCGACCGCACGAGCCTCGCCAATCCGCTCTGGTACGCCGGGTCGTTCGCGATCGGACTGGCGGCCGGCGTGGCGGGCGATCGCGGCAATCTGGGCTTCGTCGTCGAGACTGAGCGCCAGGTCGAAGAGCATCTGTCCTCGCACATCGATCGCCTGCCGGCGGGCGACGCGCGAAGCCGCGCGATCGTCGCCGCGATGCGCGACGACGAGATCCGTCATGGCATGGCCGCAAGCGTCGCCGGCGCGCGCAAGCTTCCGCTGCCGGTCCGCGCGCTGATGCGCGTGACCGCAAAGCTGATGACACTCACCGCCTATCGCGTCTGAATCGCAGTACAAGTCCGCTGCGGTACACTTCGATCATTTGTTCGCCGGCGGAAAAACATGGTGATCGATGCGCCGAAGCTTGCGCAAAAGGGAACGCGCCTTGCCTGATCGCCTGGCGATATTGCTGCTGATCGTCGGTGTCGCGGCCTCGCCGCTCGCCCGCGCACAGTTTGCCAATGCCACCCTCTACGGCAACCTGAATCTCGACGTGGAGGTGGTCAACGGCGCGCGCACCGACGGCGGCAACCCATCGGTCGTGCGCGTGTCGAGCAATTCGTCCCGCTTCGGCTTGCGCGGCCACGAATACGTGGGCCACGGACAGGTCGCGATCTTTCAGCTGGAGTCGTCGGTCCTGGGCGATACCGGCGGGTCGACACTCGCCTCGCGCGAGACCTGGGTCGGCCTTCAGGGCGACTGGGGCACGGTCAAGCTCGGCAATTTCCTGACGCCGTACGACGACATCCACACGATCTTCGGCAATTCGCCGACGCTGACCACGTCGATCCTTTCGACTGCGGCGCTGTGGGCGCAAGGTGCATTGAGCAAGGCCGAGGGCGGGTTCGATGCGCGACTGGGCAACTCGATCCGCTACGAGACGCCGCCGCTGGAGGGGTTTTCGGCGGCGCTTCAGTTCGCAACGCGGGATACGTCCGGCGATCCCAATGGGGACGACAACGGCGATCGCCTGTCGGAGCTGCGGCACGCGAACGTCATGTCGGCAGGGGCCTTCTATAGCGGCGGACCGGTCGACCTCGGCATCGCCTACGAGCACAATTTCCGGATACGCCCGACCGGGCCCGGCGACGACGCCCTGTCGATCACCGGCGGCTACGATTTCGGTACCGTAGCGAGCAACGTCGGCCTGCGCGTTGCCGGCGTTTACGAGCGGCTCAAGTACGACACGCCGACCGGCAGCCTCGAGCGCGACTTCTTCGGACTATCGACCACGCTCGCCGTCGGCGACGGGACGTTCTATGCATTCTGGGGCAAGGCGGCCGACGGCAAGGGAAGCGCCGTCGACGGCACGGCGATAGGCGCGCTGGTCAAGGGACCGGACACGTCGAGCGTGCAATGGGAGCTGTCGTACAGCTACAACCTGTCGCTGCGCACGATGCTCTACGCTGGGTGGGTCAAGATCGATAACCAGGCGAACGCAGCTTATACGTTCAACATCAACCCCTACCCGGTCGCGCCCGGCGCCCGACCCAGCGGCATCGTGTTCGGCATCGCGCATTTTTTCTGAGCGGCGAGGATATATTTCGTATCGCGTGCGGACCTCGCGGGGAGTTTGTTCATGAAATGTAACCCGACCCCGTTTCAGGCGTTCGCGCCTTCCCATGCCTGCAGCGCGTCGAGGCGGGCCGCCCGGATGCGCTGCGGCAGCTCGGACGCATCAGGATACGCCGCGGCAATCGCACCGGCATCGACGCTGCGCACAACCTTGAGCGCGGCACGAAGCCGCTCTGCCGGCGCATAGCTTTCGGTCCCGCGTCCAGGCCGGGAAAGCGCATCGGCGGCGCAGGCGCGCAACAGGCCGTCGAGGCGCTCGGGCCGGCGCAGTGAGTCCGCCGCCAGCAAGAGGTCGAGCAAGGTCGTCGCGCGAAGCTCCTGCGCGCGATGCACGTCCGCGTGATAGCGCGCAACCAGGCGCGCAAGCTCGGCACAGTCGGCCGGAACGCGCAGGCGCTCGCTTAAGCGTTGCGCCAGCGCAACGCTGCGCGCCTCGTGGGCGATGTGCCGCGGCCACTTCGCGCGTTCGGTGGTCGCCTTGCCCAGGTCGTGCGCGAGCACCGCATAGCGCACCGCCAGAGGGTCGCCGGCGGCGGCGGAGGAATCCAGCGCCAGCATCAGGTGCACGCCGGTGTCGAGCTCCGGATGATGGGCCGGAGGCTGCGGTACGCCAAAGAGCGCATCGACTTCCGGCAACAGCTGGCCCAGCGCTCCGCAGCGCCGCAGCACCTCGAAAAACAGCGACGGGCGCGGTTCCATCAGCGCTTTGGCGAGCTCCTGCCAGACGCGCTCGGGGGTCAGGGTCGAGAGCTCGCCCCCCGCGGCGATTGCGCGCAGCAAGGCTTCGGTCTCCGGCGCGACGCCGAAGTCGAACCGCGCTGCAAAACGCGCGACGCGCAGCACGCGTAGCGGATCCTCGGCGAATGCCGGGCTGACGTGGCGCAGGATGCCGGCGCGCAAGTCCGCGATACCGCCATGCGGATCGATGAACGTGCCGTCGCTGTCTCGCGCGATCGCGTTGATCGTCAGATCGCGTCGCGCGAGATCCGCCTCGAGCGTCACATCGGGTGTTGTATGAAAGACGAAGCCGCGATAACCGCGGCCGCTCTTGCGCTCGGTTCGCGCCAGCGCATACTCGTCGTTAGTCTCGGGATGCAGAAAGACCGGAAAGTCGCTGCCGACGGGACGGTAGCCTGCGGCGACCATCTGTTCGGGCGTGGCGCCGACGACGACGAAATCGCGATCTGCGACCGCGCGGCCGAGAAGCTCGTCGCGTACCGAGCCGCCGACGCGGTAGACTTTCACCGCCTAACCGCGCTGTGAGCGCATGCGTCCGTAGCGGGTTCTCGGCGCTGCGGCGGCGATGTACGTCGGCGCGATCGCTTCGAGCGCCGCCGGAGGACCACCGAGCAGCGGCGGGAACGGGCAATCGCAGACACTGTCACGCTGCATCGAGGCCAGGTTGTCGCGGCTCATCAGCTTGCCCGGCAGCCGCTCCAGCACGAGCGCCTGCAGCTTCGACAGGCCGGGGCCGAGCGCGACGATCGGCCGCTTGTCGCCGGTGAGCTCGCCAACATAGGCGACCAGCTGGCGCAGCGTGTAGATAGTCGGCCCGCACAGCGGATAGCGTCGGCCGCGAGTCGCGTCTTCGTCGAGCGCGCGCACGTACGCGCTCGCCACGTCGTCGACGCCGACCGGCTGGAAGCGCGCCCCGGCGCAGGCCAGCGCGATGACTGGCAGCAAGTGCTGCAGCCTGGCGAACAGATTGAGGAACGAATCCTCGCGCCCGACGATGATCGACGGCTGGAAGATCGTCCACTGCAGGCCGGATGCGGCGACCAGCGCCTCGGCTTCACCCTTGCTGCGCAGATACCGGCTCGGCCCCTCCCGGTCCGCGTTGAGCGCGCTCATGTGCAGCAGCCGCGGGACCGAGCTGTCGCGGCACGCCGCGATCAGCTTGCGCGGCAGCTCGACATGGACTCGATCGAAGTCGCCACGTCGGGATTCGTTGAGGATGCCCACCAGATTGATCGCCGCCGTAGCGCCGCGGACCAGGCCCGCGAGCGCCGCCGGGTCGTGCACGTCGGCCTCGACAACGTCGACCGTTGGCAACAGAATCAGGTGCCTCGCGCGCTCGCGGCTGCGGGTCGGGACGACGACGCGGTTGCCCGCGGCTACCAGCCGCGCGACCAGATGCCGACCGACAAAGCCGCTGCCGCCGAGGACGACGATAGTCGCGCCGTTCATGGCAGCGCGCCCTGATCGGCCGAAGCCACTGGCGAGCCGGCCGCTGCGCCGCGCGGCGTGACGATTCCCAGCCGATCGGTGAGCGTTACATAAGGCAGGCCGAGTTGCGCCTGATAGAACATCGCGTTGGCCATCACTTTCTTGACGTAATCGCGCGTCTCGTTGAAGGGGATCGTCTCGGCATAGATGGCCCCCTCGATCGGCGCGGCGCCGCGCCAACTCTGCGCTCGCCCCGGTCCGGCGTTGTACGCCGCAGTCGCCAGCACTGCCAGCCCATCGAGGCGGTCGAGCACATGGCGAAGATAATACGTGCCGAAGCGGGCGTTGATCTCGGGCTCTTCGAGCTGCGCGATGCGATAGTCGCTGCGGTGGGTCTGCCGGGCGACCCATCGCGCGGTCGGCGCCATCAGCTGCATCAAGCCGATCGCCCCTGCGCTGGAGATGACGTCGGCGGCGAATCGGCTTTCCTGCCGCGTCAGCCCGAAAACCCAGGCCTCGTCGAGGCCCATTTCTCGCACCGCCGAGCCGATCGCCTCGCGGTAAGGGGTCTGGTAGCGCAACCCGAAATCGTGCCGCCGTTGCGTCCGGTCGGCGGTGTTGATCGAGCGATCGTACAAGCCGTTCCGGCGTGCGAACTCCGCTGCGAGCAAAAGCGACCGATCATCGGTGCCGCGCACGACGTAGGCCCATTCGCGCTGCGCCTCGGACCGCATGCCGAGCGCGGCAAGCGTCAGCACGCGCTGCACGGCGGGACGCGCGCCGAAGGCGGCGAGCGCATCGGCGTCGATCGGCAGCGGCTCGCTGACCGGCATGATCGACGCCCCGATCGCGTCGGCGGCGAGAAAGCCGTAGAAATTCGGCTCGGCTGCCAGGCTGCCGAACAGCCGGAGCGAATCTTCCTTGCGCGACTCCGCCTCGAACGCGCGCGCCTTCCAGTAACGCCACGCGGGCTCCTGCCCCTGGCTTTCCGGCATCGCATCGATCGCGCGAGCCACGTCGCGCCAGGCGAGCACGCGCAGCGCGGCGCGCACGCGCCATTCACGCTGCGTCTCGTTCAGCGGAGCATCACCGACCTCGCGGTACCAGGCGTTCGCTTCGGGCAACAACTGCCTGGAAGCGTTGTAGGCGACGAGCAGATTGCCGTAGCGCCGGTCCGCCTCGGGGATGCGGACACGCCAGCGCACCCAGGCGCGATGCGCCGCTTCGGCATCGCTCTTGGCGACCCGGTCGAGCGCGTAGAGTGCAAGCTCGCGGCCGCCGCGGGTGGCGAATCGAAACTCGCCTTTGGCCACCGCACTCGCGGGATTGCGCTCGACGCGATCGTAGTCGGCGGCAGCGGGTCGCTCCTTGGGCGGCAGCTCGCCCACCAGCCGCGCCGACAGCCGCGGATTGCCTGCTTCGTGCGCCAGGCGAAAGCGGTTCCAGATATCGGCCGGCGTGATCTGGCCCCTCGCTTCCAATTCCACGAACAGAGGCAGGCACGATTCAGGCCGGTCGCGTCCATTGAACCAGTATTGGCGCGCGTCCGCGAGCGCCCCTTCGGCATCCGATTCATGGCGCCACTGCAACGCGAAGCACGCAAGCTCGGTATCTTCACCGTTGCGCTTCGGATACTCGGCGGCGAACTCGTTCCAAAGCGCGCGCTTGCCCAGCGATTTCAGCCATTCGCCGCGCAGCGTATCGGCCAGCGGCGTACCGTCGTAGCGCTCCAGAAACGAGCGCACGCGCTCCGGCGACGCGTCGTCGAGACCCAGATGCAGCTGCCAATAGACGACATAGGACTCGAGCAAATGGCCTTTGACCCGCGGCGCGATCCGGTCGAGCGCCGCAACGTTGTTGGCCTGGAACGCGTCGCGCGCGGCAAGAAAATCGGTGTCGGTTGGCTGAGCGCGCAGCGCCGCGGCGAAGACACCGACGACGACGAATACAAGGTAGCGCAGGAACGGTCGCGGAACAGTCGACATGAGCATGAGCGCAATTATCGCCTATTGTCGAGGCTCGTCGACGCCGGAATGCCGATGTGCCGTCCCGCCGGGAACGTGAGGCGGCCGATGGTAAAATCAACGCCTGCCGGCAGACTCAAGGCCGCGAAGCGAAGGACATCGATGGCGCGACAGCAAAAGGCCGTTCAGGTCGGTGTGGTCATGGGCAGCGACAGCGATTGGGACGTGATGCAGCATGCCGTCGCACAGCTTGCGGCATTCGGCATCACGTACGAAACCAGGGTCGTATCCGCCCATCGCACGCCCGACGCGATG
The DNA here is from genome assembly GCA_003153475.1 of Betaproteobacteria bacterium. Lineage (GTDB taxonomy): Bacteria > Pseudomonadota > Gammaproteobacteria > Burkholderiales > Casimicrobiaceae > PALSA-1003. The sequence continues at coordinate 20,474 of PLYT01000094.1, forward strand.
TTCGCTTACGCCAGCGGTGCCGCGGCGCGTGGGCTCAACTGCATCATCGCCGGCGCAGGCGGTGCCGCGCACCTGCCAGGAATGCTCGCCGCCAAGACGCCGCTGCCGGTGCTCGGCGTCCCGATTCCGACGCGCCATCTGAACGGCGAAGATTCACTGCTTTCGATCGTGCAGATGCCCAAGGGAGTGCCGGTCGCGACCTTCGCGATCGGCGAGGCGGGTGCCGCGAACGCGGCGCTGTTCGCGGTCGCGATGCTTGCGCGCGGCAACGCGCGGCTGACCAAGAAGCTCGCCGAGTTCCGCGCCGCCCAGACGACGGCGACGAGCGCGATGACCTTGCCGCCGAAGCCCCGCGCGAAGTGATCCCGCCGGGCTCATGGCTCGGATTGCTCGGCGGCGGACAGCTGGGCAGGATGTTCTGCATGGCCGCGCAAAGCATGGGCTATCGCGTTGCCGTGCTGGATCCCGGCGACGAGAGTCCCGCCGGATCGGTCGCCGATCGGCACATCCGCGCCCACTACGCCGACCGTCATGGCCTGGCGATCCTGGCCGAGCTGGTCGCCGCGGCGACGACGGAGTTCGAAAACGTTCCGGCGGCGAGCCTCGAGTACCTCGGGCGCCACGCGCGGGTCACGCCGGCGGCGGACAGCGTGGCCACCGCGCAAGACCGCATCCGCGAAAAGCAATTCCTCGCCAAAAACGGTTTCGCGGTGGCGCCGTTCGCCGTGCTGGCAACCGACGCCGATGCGCGATCGATCGACCCGGCGCTGGTGCCTGGCATCGTGAAGAGCGCGCGCCTGGGCTACGACGGCAAGGGCCAGATTCGCGTCGACGATGTGGCTCGCGTCCCGGTGGCGTTCGCCGCGATGGGCGCCGCGCCCTGCGTGCTCGAGCGTCTGGTCGCGTTGACGTGCGAGCTGTCGGTGATCGTGGCGCGCAACGACCGCGGCGAGGCCGCGACCTGGCCGGTCGCCGAAAATCGTCATCGCGACGGCATCCTGGACTCGAGCATCGTGCCGGCCCGGATCGCGCCCGCGCTTGCGGCCGAGGCCCGCACCATCGCGCTCAAGGTCGCCGCGGCGCTCGATTACCGCGGCATATTGTGCGTCGAGCTTTTTGTCGTCGCCGACGGACGCCTCCTGGTCAACGAAATTGCGCCCCGCCCGCACAACAGCGGCCACTACACGATCGACGCCTGCGTGACCTCGCAGTTCGAGCAGCAGGTGCGGATTCTCGCCGACCTGCCGCTCGGCGATACGCGTGCGCACGGACCCGCGGTGATGGTCAACCTCCTGGGCGACATCTGGTTCGATGCGGCGTCAGGCGCATCGGACGCCGGCCGCCGCGAGCCCGATTGGCGCGCGGTGCTCGAGGTCCCCGAGGCCAAGCTCCACCTCTATGGGAAAGATGAGGCACGTCGCGGCCGGAAGATGGGGCACGTGACCTGCGTTGCGCAGACCCTCGACCAGGCGCTGGCCGCCGCTCGCACGATCCGGCGGCAGCTTCGCCTTCCCGACGACGGTGGGCTGTGAGCGCGCCGCTTGACGGCGTGCGCGTACTCGACCTCTCGCGCCTGCTGCCCGGACCGGCATGCACGCTGCATCTGGCCGATCTCGGCGCGGACGTGGTCAAGGTCGAGGATACCGGCGCCGGCGACTACGCGCGCTCGCTGGGGCTGCCGCCGCCCGGCGGTCGCGCCGAGCCGGACCCGCCGTCGGCGTTCTTTCGCATGGTCAATCGCAACAAGCGCAGCCTCGCGCTCGACCTGAAGGCCGCTGCCGGGCGCGATGCGTTTCTCCGGTTGGCGCGGCGCGCTGACGTGATCGTCGAGAGCTTCCGTCCGGGTGTGGTCGACCGGCTCGGCGTCGGCTACGCGGCCGTCACCGCGATCAACCGGCGCATCGTCTACTGCTCGATCAGCGGTTACGGCCAGACGGGACCGTATCGGGATCGACCGGGCCACGACATCAACTATCTGGGCTACGCCGGAGTCCTCGACCAGACCGGAGTCTCCGGCGGCCCGCCGGCGCTATCGAATCTGCAGGTCGCCGACTTGCTGGGCGGCGCGATGAACGCCTCGACGGCGATTCTCGCCGCGCTGTTCGCCGCCTCGCGTACCGGCAACGGTACCTATGTCGACGTCGCCATGACCGAGGGCGCGCTGGCGCACAACATCTTTGCGCTGCACGCGATCGAGACGCTCGGGCACTCTCGGGCACGCGGGTCCGACCTCCTGACGGGCGGTGTCCCCTGCTATGGCGTCTATGCGACGCAGGACGGTCGTCATCTCGCCGTAGGTGCGCTCGAGCAAAAATTCTGGCGCGCGCTGTGCGAGGCGCTGGCGCGTCCTGACCTTGTTGCCGGGCAGCTCGCGACCGAAGCCGCCGGCGAGGCCGTGCGGCAGCAACTGGCGGCGATTTTCGCGCAGCAAACGCAGGCACACTGGATCGAGCGATTCGCCGGCCTCGACTGCTGCGTGACGCCGGTGCTGTCGCTCGACGAGACGCTCGCCGATCCGCAGGTTCGCGCGCGCGACATGGTCGTTGCCGCGGCCGACGGGACCCGGCAATATGCGCCGCCGTTTCGCCTCGTGGGCCACACATTCGCCATCGCGCGCGCGGCGCCGGCGCAGGGCGAGCATTCGGCCGAAATCCTGCGCGAAGCCGGCTTCAGCGCCGAAGAGATCGGCGACCTCGCCGCGAGCGGGACGATTACCGGGCCCCGCCGCGCCGGTTGACCGCGGGCCCCGTGTCTTGGCGTCAGCAACCAGCGTCGAGCGATACAACGGTTGCCGGCCCCCATCCGGCGGATTAAAGTCTCCCTAAACGAGCGTTTAACCGTTACGCCTACCGCGCGCGCGGATCGGCCGCGCAACCAGCTTGCAGGCGAGACGTCGACAGGAGGCAATGATGAAATTTCGCGTGAGAGCAGCATTCGCGTTGCTGACGCTGGCCGCTTGGCCGGTTGTCGCTCAGGCCGCCGAGCTCGAAACCCTGGGTGCCATGCACCAGACGGGCGCAGCGATCGATTGGCCGATGATTCCGCAGACGGGCCCGAAGGCGGACCAGGTCAAGCAGAACCTGACCAAGATCAAGCTGCCGGCGGGATTTCACATCGCCCTCTATGCGCTGGTGCCGGACGCCCGCCACATCGCGATAGGTCCGCAGGGTGTGGTGACCTTCGTCGGTACGCGCAAGTCGAAAATCTGGGCGGTGACCGACCGCGCTCGCAGCGGCGTCGGCGACGAGGTGAAGGAGTTTGCCCCGACGCTCCCCAAGAAAATACCCAACGGCCCCTGTTTCTCCAAGGATGGTTTCCTGTACATCGTCGAGCAGAACCGCGTGCTCGAATATCCGGCGGCCGAGTTCTTCTACGAAAGCCCGGACGTGGTCGCGAGCCCCGTCGTCGCCGAGGGCGAGTTGATTCCGAAGGACGAGGAAAGCTACAACCACACGGCGCGCGAATGCCGTATCGGACCGGACAACAAGCTCTACATCCAGCTCGGCCAGCCGTACAACGTACCCGCCAAGGACAAGTTGAGCGTGTACCACAAGGTGGGCATGATGGGCATCATCCGCATGGATCGCGACGGCAAGAATCGCGAGGTCTACGCGACCGGCCTTCGCAATCCGGTCGGCATGGACTTCAACCCGAAGGACAAGACACTCTGGAGCAACGACAACCAGGTGGACGGCATGGGCGACGACCAGCCGCCCGGCGAGATGAATCGCATTGCCAAAGCCGGACTCGACTTCGGCTTCCCATGGTACGGCGGCGGACACACGCGCACCAACGAATACAAGAATGACACGCCGCCCGCGGGAGTCGTATTCCCCGAAGTCGAACAGGTTGCGCATGCGGCCGACCTGGGACTGATGTTCTACACGGGCACGATGTTCCCCAAGAAGTACCAGGGCGCGATCTTCTCCACGCAACATGGGTCGTGGAACCGGACCGTGCCCGTCGGCGCCCGAGTAATGGTCACGTTCCTCAAGGAAGACGGTCACGTCGCAGGAAAGTCCGAGCCGTTTGCCGAGGGCTGGAACGACAACGGCTATTACCTGGGTCGTCCGGTGGATGTCGCCGAGATGCACGACGGCTCGCTGCTGGTCTCGGACGATCTGGTTGGAGCACTCTATCGCATCTGGTACGACGGCAAGTAAGCGTTGCAAATCGACGAGGAAGGCTCCGACGCAGCGCCGGAGCCATCCGGTTTTTTTGTGGCCCGTCGCAAAATAGCCATGTGTCCTGAGCTACCGAAGCCTGCGCTGCGGTGCGTCGCCATTTTCGCGTCACTTTTGCTCATCGCCGACAGCGGCGCGGCTCGCGCCGCGGGCGACATCAAGGCCGGTCGCGAGAAAGCGCTGATGTGTCAGGCCTGCCACGGCATCGACGGCATGTCGAAGGTGCCGGAGGCGCCCAATATCGCCGGACAGCCCGAGCCCTACCTGGCCGCGCAACTGCAGGCTTTCAAATCCGGCGCGCGCAGAAATGATGCGATGTCGGTGGTCGTGCAGACGCTTTCGGAGAAGGACATCGACGATCTCGCCGCCTATTTTTCGGCCATCGAAGTCAAGGTCATCAAGCTTCCTGGCCAATAGCGCCTTCGGCTGCCCTTATGTTGCCCAGCGCACCGTCCGCCGGTCCGATCGAGCGTACAAAGGACTCTGTTCAATCGGACATACGAGGACTTCCCTTGATCAAGAAAGCACTTTTTGTCAGCATGGTCGCCGCATCGGTCGTCTCCGTCTCGGCACCGGTCGCTGCCGCCGTTTACGTGCAGATCGCGCCGCCGGCGCTGCAAATCGAAACCGTTCCCGCACCGCGCCGCGGTTATGTCTGGGCGCCCGGATACTGGAACTGGCGAGGCAATCATCATGTGTGGGCCAAGGGCACGTGGGTGCGCGAGCGTCCGGGCTATGCGTATCACTCCCCGACGTGGGTGGAGCGCAACGGACGCTGGTCGATGGAACGTGCCCGCTGGTCGCGCGGCGACCGTGACGGCGATGGCGTGCCCAATCGGGTCGATCGTCAGCCGGACAACCCCCGCCGCAACTAGGCGCGAGGCACCAACCGTTGAATACGGCCGGCGCGATTGCGCTGGCCGTATTCATTTGCCGCCCGAAAACCATCGGCCCGGTGACTGCGACGGCTCTGCCATCGCACATCGCCAGGGAACAATCAGCGGGCTCGACTCACTTCCGCCTGCTGATTTCGCGTTCGACGCCGACCGGCAAGTCGGCGACGCGAGCCATCTCGGGATCGGCAAAACGGCAGCCCAGTGCGACGTATTCGGCGACCATCGCGGTTGCATCGGCGCCCCAGAACAACTGCTCGCCGATCGCCAGTGTCGGCACGCCGAATACGCCGCGCGCAATCGCCTCGTCGGTGTTGCGCCGGAGCGCTTCCTTGACTTCCGGCGACTCGATGCGGGCAGCCGCCTCGGGCACGTCGACCTGGGTCATCAGCTCGGCCCACTCGATCGGCAAGTCGCCCAGGCGGCCATCACGCCAGACAAAGCGGAAGATGCGCCGGATGACGTCCGGGTCGGCGTCGGCCGCGATCGCCAGCCGCAACAGCGGCAGCGGATTGAATGGATGCACCGGCGGAAACTTGAGCGGCACGCCGAGGCGCTTGGCCTGCCAGGCGACGAACTGGTAGGTGAAGCGCCGCTTCGCGGGAATTTCCGCGGGTCCCTTGTGCCCGTAGGCCTTGAGCATCCCGGCGAACAGGACCGGACGGTAGCGTATGCGGATCGAGCGCTCGAGTTGCGGCAACTGCTCGCACTGCAGGTACGAGAACGGCGAGACGAAATCGAAATACCAGTCAGCGCTCGCCATCGCGTTCATTCAGGGTCGTATGGCGCGCCGCAATGGCCGCGCCGAATTGTGCGCGCCGCGTTGCCAGCGCCGCCAACACCGCGCCCTTCTGGTGGTTCGATAAGTCGATCCAGCCTGCGATCTCGTCCAGCGTCCGATAGCAGCCGGCACACAGGCCGGTCGCGAAATCGATCGTGCACACGCTCGTGCATGGCGATGCCACGTCGGCGCTGCCGAAACGCGTCATGTTGTTGCCGGCAGAGGCTGCCGCGCGTCGAGCGCGCGCGCCACGCGCGAGGCCGGTTGCCGTCCAAGAAACTCGCAGATATACCGGCCGGCGATGCGTAGGCGGGTCATGTCGACGCCGGTTTCGATGTGGAGGCCTTCGAGGAGGTACAGCAAGTCCTCGGTGGCGACGTTACCCGTCGCGCCTTTGGCGTACGGGCATCCGCCGAGGCCGGACACCGAGCTGTCGAACGTAGCGACACCGGCCTCCATCGCCGCGTATACGTTGGCGATCGCCTGGCCGTAGGTGTCATGAAAGTGTCCGGCCAGGGCGTCGACCGGGACAGCATCGGCGACGGCCGCGATCAGGCGCCCCGTCCTGCCCGGCGTGCCCGTACCTATCGTGTCGCCGAGCGAAATTTCGTAGCAACCCATCGCATGCAACGCCGCAGCGACTTCGCGCACCGCCGACGGCGCGATCTCGCCTTCGTAGGGACAGTCGAGCACGCAGGAGATGTAGCCGCGTACGCGAACGCTTCGTGCCTTGGCGGCGACGGCAACCGGACGCGCACGCTCCAGGCTTTCGCCGATCGAGCAATTGATGTTCTTTTGCGAAAAGGTTTCCGACGCGGCGACGAATACCGCGACTTCATCGGCGCCGGCGGCGAGCGCGGCCTCGAAGCCCTTGAGGTTCGGCGTCAGCACCGGATAGCGCACGCCGGGCTTGCGCCGGATCGCTGCCATCACCTGCGCATTGTCGGCCATCTGCGGCACCCACTTGGGCGAAACGAAGCTGGTCGCTTCGATCGCCGGCAGGCCCGCATCGGTCAGGCGGTCGATCAGTCCGACCTTGACCTCGGTCGGAACGACGGCCTTTTCGTTCTGCAAGCCGTCGCGCGGCGCGACATCGACAATGCGCACGCGCCTGGGCAGCCTGCTGCGGGTTGAGGATCCGGTCGAAGGCATCGATTTAGCAGTCGCGCTCGCGGTCGACGATGCCGGTGATCGGCAATCCGGCCTCGAGCCTGGCTATCTTGCCAGCGATCTGCGCCACCGACTCTTCGACCAAGGTGGCCGCGGACACGTGGGGTGTGATGCTGATGCGCGAATGATGCCAGAAAGGATGCGCGGCCGGTAAAGGCTCGTCGTGAAAGACATCGAGCGTCGCGCCGCCGAGCCTGCCCTGGTCGAGCAGCGCGAGGAGATCATCATCGACGATCAGTGCGCCGCGCGCAACGTTGACCACGTGCGCGCCGATGGGCAACTGCGACAGCGCGCGGCGATCGAGCAGGCCCCGGGTCTCGCGCGTCAGCGGCAGCAGACAGACCAGCACCCGGCAACGGGCCAGAAACGCATCGAGCTCGACTCGGCCGGCGTAACTGTCGACGCCGGGGACGATTTTCCGTGTCCGGCTCCACCCTGAAAGCGGAAACCCGAACGGCCGGAGCGCGGCGGCGACGGCACCGCCCAGCACCCCGACACCGAGTATGCCGACGCCGAATTGCCGCTTGTCCTGCCGCGCGCGCGGGCACCAGACTCCGGCGCGCTGCGACTCGGCATAGGCGTCGAGCTCGCGGTACTGGTGAAGCACCGCGTGGACGACGTATTCGCTCATCTGCTCCGACATGCCGGCATCCTCGATCCGCACGACGGGCACGCCGGCCGGCAAGGCCTGGCTTGCGGCAAGCGTGTCGATGCCGGCGCCGAGGTTGAATATCGCCTTGACCGATCCGAGCTGGCGCAGCAGGTCCGCCGGCGGCTTCCACAGCAGCGCGTAGTCGATCCCTTGCGGTAGCTGCGCCTGCGCGGCCTCGTCAGGCAAATGCGAGCATGCATGCACGCTTGCCCCCGGAAACGCACGCGCCAGAGCCGCGAGCCATGCCGCACTGTTGCCGGCGGCGCTGCAAAAAATGAGATTCAACCTTTGTCCGCTTCGGCTTCGACATCGATCAGGTCCGCGCCCTCGGGCACCTGGTCTCCCTGGCGGTAATGGATGGCGCTGACGATGCCCGCAGTCGGCGCAACGATCGTGTGCTCCATCTTCATCGCCTCGAGTATCAGCAGCGGCGCGCCGCGCGACACCGCGTCGCCCGGCTTGACCAGAACCGCGACGATCGCGCCCGACATCGGCGCGGTGAGGTGGCCTCCCTGTCGTGGCTCCTCGTCCGCGTGCGCCAGCGGGTCGACCAGGCGCAGGCGGTGCGCTTCGCCGCCGCAGAACACATGGCGCTCGTCTCCCAGCGGCACAACCTCGGCGGCAACATGTACGCCGGCGATGTCAAAGGCCGGCGACTCGCGCCCCGTCGCGGCCGATGCGGACATCGACTCGCCAAGTGCGTCGACGATCCACGCGTCACCTGCAGCGCGCACGCTGACTGGATACGCGGCGTCGTCGACCGCATAGGTCAGCGTGATGGCCCGCTCGCTGTTGAGCCACCAGTCTTCGCTGGCGTGCCACGGCGAATACGGATCGGACGATGACACCGCGGCGGCAGCTGCGCGTTCGCGCCGTCGCGTAATCTCGGCCAGCGCCGCAACCGCCAGTGTCGTCGCCGACGGCGCCGTCGCCGGCGGGAACAAATCGGCGCGGTGCCGCGCGATCAATCCGGTATCGAGCTTGGCCCCGACAAACGCCGGATGCGCGATCAGGCGCTGCAAAAACGCGACGTTGGTCGCGACGCCGACGACTCGGTACTGTGCCAGCGCGTCGCCGAGACGGCGCAGCGCCTCGGGTCGATCGGCGCCGGAGGCGATGAGCTTGGCGAGCATCGGATCGTAATAGCGACTGATGTCGTCGCCGGCGCGCACGCCGCTGTCGATGCGCACGTGCTCCGACGGCAGCGGCGCGTCAAGGTGGGCGATGTGCCCGGTCGACGGCAGGAAGCCGCGATCCGGATCCTCGGCGTAGATCCGCGCCTCGATCGCATGGCCGACGATCGCGATCTCGGCCTGCCGGCGCGGCAGCCGCTCGCCGGCCGCGATGCGCAATTGCCATTCGACCAAGTCGAGGCCGGTGATCATCTCGGTCACCGGATGTTCGACCTGCAGCCGCGTGTTCATCTCCATGAAGTAGAACGCGCCGCTGCCCGCGGCCTCGACGATGAATTCGACCGTTCCTGCCCCGACGTATCCGATCGCCTTGGCCGCCGCAATCGCCGCAGCGCCCATTTCGGCGCGGCGCGCGGCGCTCATTCCGGGAGCCGGCGCTTCCTCGACGACCTTTTGATGCCGCCGTTGCACCGAGCAGTCGCGCTCGAACAGGTGGACGCACTCGCCCTGCGTGTCGGCGAAAACCTGCATTTCGATATGCCGCGGCTCTTGCAGGTATTTCTCGAGCAACATCGTTTCGTCGCCGAAGCCCGCCTTCGCTTCGCGCCGCGCCGAGACGAGCGCCGCGCTGAAATCTTCGGATCGCTCGACGACGCGCATCCCTTTGCCGCCGCCGCCGGCCGACGCCTTGATCAGCACCGGGTACCCGATCGCATCGGCCTCTCGTCGCAGCAGCGCATCGTCCTGATCGGCGCCGTGATAACCGGGAACCAGCGCGACGCCGGCGCGACCCATGATCGTCTTGGACTCGGCCTTCGAGCCCATCGCCAGGATCGCCGCCGGTGGAGGTCCGATAAAAACGAGTCCCGCCGCCGCGACGGCGGCGGCGAACTCGGCGTTCTCGGAAAGAAATCCGTAGCCAGGATGGATCGCCTGCGCTCCGGCCCGCTTCGCAACTGCGATGATCTTGTCGCCGCACAGATAACTCTCTCGCGGCGGCGGCGGCCCGATCCGGTAGGCCTCGTCGCAGCTCTCGACGTGCAGCGCCCCGGCGTCGGCATCCGAGTAGACGGCAACGGTGCGTACGCCCATGCGTCGCGCCGTGCGGACTACACGGCAGGCGATCTCGCCGCGATTGGCGATGAGTATCTTGCCGAACATCGAATGAACCGTCATCGAGGCTTTCACGGGTCAGGCCGTCCGACGGCGGCTCCGAACCATCGCCGGATCTTCTCGATCATCGCACGGAGCGCGCGCACGAGCCTTGGCAGCATCCAGATCGCCAGCGCGATGAGCAGCGCCAGCACGATAAAGAAGCCGATCGGATGCGCGAGTGCCAGGTACATCAACACGCCGACCAGCATGTCTTCACCAAACGACGCGGGCCAGTTCGAAAACGGCTCGGGCGAGGTATTGATCAGCAGCCGTGCACCCGACTTGGTGAAGTGACTGCCAGCCGCCAGCGTTCCGCCGAGAATCGCGGCAGTCAGCGTCCATGCCGGCGGCGAATCGCCGAAAACGCTGGCTGCGAGCGCGGCACCGGCGGGGATACGCACGAACGTATGCACCGCGTCCCACAACGAGTCGAATCCGGGAACCTTGTCGGCGAAAAACTTGGCGATCACCATGAATCCCGATGCGGCGAGCACCATCGGATGTGAAAGGATCCGCAGATGCTCGGGCAGCTCGTACCACCCGGCGAAACCGATGGCGCCGGTAATGAACAATACCGCGTAGAGGCGGATGCCGCTGGCCCAGCCCAGCGCCGCAGCGAGCGCGACCAATTGCCAGGTATCGACGTGGTCCATCAACGCGCCGTCCTATTCGCCTCGCGGCACCCACGACGCCTTGCGCTTGTTCAGGAACGCGTCCACACCCTCCTTGGCTTCGGGCGAGGCCCGCACGCGTGCGATGCGGCGCGCTGTGTCGGCGATCAATCTCGCGTCGATCCGCCGCGACGCCACCGCGCGGATAAGATCCTTGCACTCGGCCTGCGCGGCGGGACCGGTGATCAGCAGCGCGCCGAGGATGTCGTTGATCCTCGCATCGAGCTCCGGCAGCGGGACCAACTCGTGCAGCAAGCCCAGTCGATAGGCTTCGTCGGCGCCGAAACGCTCGCCGGTCAGAAAGTACCGCCGCGCCGCCCGAGCGCCGATCGCCTCGACGACGTAAGGACTGATGGTCGCGGGAATCAGGCCCAGGCGCGCCTCGGACAGCGCAAACGTCGCCTCGGGCGTACCCAGCGCGATGTCGCAGCATGCTACGAGGCCGACGCCGCCGCCGTACGCGGCGCCGTGCACCCGTGCGATCGTCGGCTTCGACATCCGATTCAGCGTCGCGAGCATCCGGGCCAGCGCGTTGGCATCGGCCAGGTTCTGCGCGCGCGAGTACCCCGCCATTTCGCGCATCCAGTGGAGATCCGCGCCGGCGCAAAAGCCCTTGCCTGCACCGGCCAACACGACCGCGCGCACGCTGGGGTCGCGGTCGAGGCGCCGCAGCGCAGCAGTCAGCTCGCTGATCAGCTTCTGGTCAAACGCGTTGTGCACTTCGGGACGGTTGAGCGTCAGCACCGCGATCGCCGGACGCAGCTCGAGCTCGATTCGCGTCAGCGCGATCGCGGCGGCGGGCTTTGGTCGTCCGGTCCCGGCGCTTGCTGTTCTGGGCACTCTCGCCACGCCTACATCCTGAACACACCGAAGCGGGTCGGCTCGACCGGTCGATTCAGTGCCGCGGAGATCGCGAGTGCCAGCACCCGCCGCGTATCGGCAGGATCGATCACGCCGTCGTCCCACAGCCGGGCACTCGCGTAGTACGGATGCCCTTCGCGCTCGTACTGCTCGCGCAGCGGTGTCTTGAATGCCGCCTCGTCGTCGGCGCTCCACACACCCCCTTTGGCTTCGATCGCGTCGCGCCGTATCGTCGCCAGCACCGTCGCCGCCTGCTCGCCTCCCATTACCGAAATTCGGGCATTCGGCCACATCCAGAGGAAGCGCGGATTGAACGCGCGACCGCACATGCCGTAGTTCCCGGCGCCGTAGCTGCCTCCGATGATCACCGTGAACTTGGGCACGTTGGTGCACGAGACCGCGGTCACCATTTTCGCGCCGTCGCTGGCGATGCCGCCAGCCTCGTATTTGCGGCCTACCATGAATCCGGTGATGTTCTGCAGGAAGACGAGCGGCGTGCCGCGCTGGCTGCACAACTCGATGAAGTGCGCGCCCTTTTTCGCCGATTCCGAATAGAGCACGCCGTTGCTGGCGACGATGCCCACCAGGTAGCCGGAGAGGCGCGCGAAACCGGTGACGAGCGTCGTGCCGTAGCGCGCCTTGAACTCGTCGAACTCGCTGCCGTCGACGATGCGGGCGATGACTTCGTGGACGTTGTACGGCTTCTTGATGTCGGCGTTGATGACGCCGTAGAGCTCGTCGGCGGGATACAGCGGCTCGCGCGGTGGTACGACGTCGGCCGGCGCGGGCTTTACCCGATTGAGGTTGCCGACGATGCGGCGCGCGATCGAGAGCGCGTGCGCGTCGTTCTGCGCGAAGTGATCGGCGACGCCGGAGATCCGGGTGTGCACGTCGGCGCCGCCCAGTTCTTCGGCGCTGACGATCTCGCCGGTGGCTGCCTTGACCAGCGGCGGACCGGCCAGGAAGATCGTCCCTTGCTCCCGCACGATGATCGATTCATCCGACATCGCCGGCACGTAGGCGCCTCCGGCCGTGCACGAGCCCATGACGACGGCGATTTGCGGGATGCCTTCGGCCGACATCGTCGCCTGGTTGAAGAAAATGCGGCCGAAATGATCGCGGTCAGGAAAAACCTCGGTCTGGTTCGGCAGGTTGGCGCCGCCCGAGTCGACCAGGTAGATGCAGGGCAACCGGTTCTCGCGCGCAATGTCCTGTGCCCGCAAGTGCTTCTTGACCGTTATCGGGTAATAGGTGCCGCCTTTGACCGTCGCGTCGTTGCAGACGATCACGCATTCGCGCCCCGACACGCGGCCCACACCGGTGATGATGCCGGCCGCGGCGATGTTGTCGTCGTACATCCCGTACGCCGCGAGCTGCGAAAGCTCGAGGAAAGGCGAGCCCGGATCGAGTAGCGTGCCCACCCGGTCGCGCGGCAACAGCTTGCCCCTGCCGGTATGACGGCTGCGCGCGACGTCCCCGCCGCCTTGCTCGATCGCGCGCACCTTGCTCTTCAGGTCGGCGACCAGCGCCTCGAGCGCGGTTCGGTTGGCGACGAAAACCGGATCGCGCGGGTCGAGCCGGGTCTCGATCACGGGCATCGCGTATTCACCTCACCAGCCTCCGGTTAACAGCCAGCGGTCGACTTGCTCGAATCGATCGACGCCCCAGAACGGCTCGCCGTCGACGATGACAAATGGCGAGCCGAAGACGCCGGCGGCGATCGCCTTGTCGTTTTCCACCTTGAGGGCGTCCTTGATTGCCGGGTCGTCGATCGCCGCGCGCGCGGCCGCGGCATCGACGCCGCTTTGCGCGGCTATCGCGGCAGCGCGATCCGGATTCGAGATGTCGACGTCGTCGACAAAAAAGGCGCGATAGAGCGCATGCAGCGCGCCGACGGCCAGCTCTGGTTTCGCTCGCTGCAGCCAGAGCACGATGCGCGCCGGCGCCTGCGTCGAGATCGGAAACACCGAGGGCAGGCGGAAAGCCGGAACGCCGTGAAACCGGGCGCTGCGCGCAAAGTCCCGCTTCGAGTAGTCGCCCTTCAGCGGCACCTGCGTCAGCGGTGTGGCGCCGGTCTGCTTGAAAACGACGCCGAGCAGGACCGGATGCCAGGCGACGCTTCGTCCGTGCCGCGCCGCGAGCGCCTCGATCTTCTCCGACCCGATAAAACCGTACGGCGAAGAGAAGTCGAAATAGAAATCGATTGGCGCTGGCATGGGTTTCCTTCGATCAGCCGGCGAGCGCGCGCCCGATGACCAGACGCTGGATGTCGCTGGTGCCCTCGTAGATCTGGCAGACGCGCACATCGCGATAGATGCGCTCGACCGGGAAGTCGGTTACATACCCGTAGCCGCCGTGGATCTGGATCGCGTCCGAGCATACGCGCTCGGCCATTTCCGACGCAAAAAGCTTCGCCATCGACGCCTCCTTGAGACAGGGTTCGCCCGCGTCGCGCAGGCTGGCCGCGTGCCAGGTCAGCTGCCGGGCGGCCTCGATCTGCGTGGCCATGTCGGCGAGGCGAAAGCTGATCGCCTGGTGCTCGATGATCGGCTTGCCGAAGCTTTCGCGTTCACGCGCGTACGAAAGCGCCGCCTCGAACGCGGCTCGCGCCATGCCGACCGACTGCGCGGCGATGCCGATGCGACCGGCCTCCAGATTGGCCAGTGCGATCCGGTAGCCTTCGCCTTCGCGGCCGAGCAGGTTGGCGGCAGGAACCCGGCAATCGGAGAGCACGACCTGCGCGGTATCCGAGGCGCGCTGCCCGAGCTTGTCCTCGATACGCGCCGCCTCGTATCCCGACAGCGTAGTATCGACAATGAATGCCGACATGCCTTTCTTGCCGGCGGCCCGGTCGGTTAGCGCGAACACGATCGCGACGTCGGCATTCTTGCCCGAGGTGATGAACTGCTTGGTGCCGTTCAGCACATAGTGCCCGCCATCGTCGTCGCGAACGAAATCGGCCCGCGTCGTGATCGCCGCCGCGTCCGAGCCCGTATGCGGCTCGGACAGGCAGAAGCAGCCGATCCTGGCGCCGGTTGCCAGCGGCTTCAGGTACCGGTCTTTCTGCGCCGGCGTGCCGAACGCGAATATCGGTCCGCAGACGACCGAGTTCTGCACGCTGACGATCGTCGAAGTCGCTCCGTCGCCGGCGGCAATTTCCTCCAGCGCCACGGCGAGCGAGACGTAGTCCAGTCCGGCGCCGCCGTACGACTCGGGCACGACGATGCCGCAGGCGCCGAGTGCAGCCAGCTCACGCAGTGCGTCGCGCGGAAACGCGTGCTCGCGATCCCACGCGGCCGCAAACGGCGCCAGCCGCTGTTGGGCGAAGTTGCGCATCGTGTCGCGCACCATCTGCTGGGAGTCGCTGAGCAGCATCAGGCGATGCGCTTATTTCCGCGAGTCGAACGCGAGCCGCACCGCGATACCGGCGAGCACGACGCCGAGCACCCAGCGCTGAACGGCCGACCAGAGCGGCCGCCGGGCGAGCCAGGCGGTGATTGCGCCGGCGGCGAGGACGAAGACCAGATCGCTCGCGACGCCGATCGTGATCTGCAGTAACCCGAGGACCAATCCCTGCAAGAAAACGCTGCCGCGCGCGGCGTCGATGAACTGCGGAAACAACGCCAGGTAGAACATCGCCACTTTCGGATTCAATACGCTGGTCAGCAACCCCATGCGGAAAAGTTTGCCCGGCGCGTCGCGCGGCAGCTCACGCGGGGCAAACACACCGCGTCCTCCTGGCCGCACCGCGTCCCAAGCCAGCCACAGCAGGTATCCGGCACCGGCAAAGCGCAACGCGTCGTAAAGGACGGGGATCGAAAGGAAAATCGCCGACAGCCCGAGGGCCGCGGCGAAGACATGGAAGGCCAGGCCGAGCGAGGTGCCGGCCAGCGAGACAATCCCGGCGCGGCGCCCCTGGCAGAGCGTTCGCGACACCAGATAGAGCAGATTCGGTCCCGGCGTCAGTGCGAGCAGAATACTGGCCAGCGCGAACAGCGCGAGGTTCTGCGCCGTCGGCATCAGCGACTTTCCCTGACGGGGCGAGCGAGGCCGACCGCCGTGCCGCCATCGACGTCCGCCGCGAGCGGCCTCAAGCGCCGGCCTCGTAGCCCAGCTCGCGCATCAGCGGTTGGGCACCGCTCTCCACCTGACGCCGCTCGGCATCGCTCATTTCGCGCCGCCACGCCTCGACGCGCTCGGCCATCGGTGGGCGCGCGAGATTGACGTGGATGCGCGTGCGCTCGTCGCGCGCGATCACTCGCCCGTCGGCGTGCGCGCGACCCTGCAGCCTGGCGAGCCGCGCCTCCCCGCGCGCGCCCGAATCCAGCATCGCGGGTTCGTAGGCCAGCGACAGATACGCACACAGCCGCTTGAGCTCCGCTTCCGGGTGCAGCACCAGGTCCTCGAAGCGGATCTCCTGGTAATGGCGCAGCGAGGGCGCAGCGCGCCGGCCGACGTCGACGTTCTGTCGCCAAAACGCTCCGAGCACCGCGTAGTCCTGGCTCGGTGCGAACCATGTCTTGCGCCACGACATCGCGGTGTCGCGCGGATCGCGTATCACGTGGATGAAGTGCGCCTCCGGCAGCAGCGCCTGGATGTGCTGCATCGTGAAGACGTAACCGGGAGTCTTGTCGCCGGTGCGCGCCTTGCGCTGCCCTTCGCCGTACAGCGCATAGAACGCCCGGGTGCCCGCGGCGACGGTGAACGACGGAATCGCGTGCAATCGGCGCCAGAACAGATCCTTGTCGAGACCGAAGTCGGACCAGTTCGAAATCGTCATCCGGTCGGTGGTGACAATGTCAAAAAAGCGGCGTCGCAGCGACTCCGGAGCGCCGGCGAGTGCCATCACGTTGGGCAGGAACGAAGTCTCCGGCGGAATCGCGAGTTGCGAATGGGCATCGAGCATTACCGCCAGCAAGGACGTGCCCGAACGGGGGCAGCCGACGATCACCGGAAACGGGTTGTGCGTCGCGCGCGGCGCTGTCACCCGCGACGGACGCCCGCCGATCTGCAAGGTGACGCGCGGCGACTCGAAGACGAGCTTGTCGGCCATCGCCTTATCGTCAGGCGAGCTCGATCGCGAGCGCGGTCGCTTCGCCGCCGCCGATGCAAAGACTCGCCATGCCGCGCTTCTTGCCGAACTTGCGCAAAGCGCCCAGCAACGTCACCACGATGCGCGCGCCCGACGCGCCGATCGGATGGCCCAGCGCACAGGCGCCGCCGTGGACGTTGACCTTGTTCACCGGCAGCCCGTGCTCCTGCATCGCCGCCATCGTGACCACGGCGAACGCTTCGTTGATCTCGTATAGATCGACATCGTCGGGCTTCCAGCCGACTTTCGCATAAAGCTTGCGCATCGCACCGACCGGCGCGGTCGTGAACCATCCCGGCTCCTGCGCGTGGGTCGCATGGTCGAGAATCACCGCCAGCGGTTTCAAGCCCTTGCGCTCGGCAAGCGAGCGGCGCATCAGCACCAGCGCCGCGGCGCCGTCGGAAATCGAGCTCGAATTGGCCGCGGTGACCGTACCGTCCTTGCGGAACGCGGGTTTGAGGCCCGGCATCTTGTCGGGACTCGCCTTCGCCGGCTGTTCGTCCTTGTCGATGACGACATCGCCTTTGCGCCCCGACACGGTGACCGGCGCGATTTCCCAGTCAAACGATCCGTCGTTGTTCGCCGCGAGCGCGCGCGACAGCGACCGCAACGCAAACTCGTCCTGCGCTTCGCGCGAGAAATGGAACTTGTCCGCGCACTGCTCGGCGAACACGCCCATCAGCTTGCCACGGTCGTAGGCGTCCTCGAGGCCGTCGAAAAACATATGATCGATGACCGTGCCATGGCCCATGCGCATGCCAGAGCGCGCCTTCGGCAGCAGGTATGGCGCATTGGTCATGCTTTCCATGCCGCCGGCAACGATGATATCGGCGCTGCCGGCAATGATCGCATCGTGCGCGAGCATCGTCGCCTTCATCGCCGAGCCGCACATCTTCGACAGCGTCGTGCAGTTCGTCGACAGCGGCAGGCCGGCCTTCAGCGAAGCCTGCCGGGCCGGCGCCTGTCCCTGTCCTGCCATCAGGCAGTTGCCGAAGATCAATTCGTCGATGTCGGTCGGCGCGACGCCGGCGCGCTCGACCGCGGCCTTGATCGCCACGGCGCCGAGATCGCTCGCCGCAAGCGAAGCGAAGTCGCCCTGAAAACCGCCGATCGGCGTCCTGGCCGCACCGACGATGACTATCGGATCGTTTTGCACAATGACACTGCTCCTCGACAAAGCCGCCGCGCGCCGCGGCCGAAGCCTTACACCGGCGGTGCCGTCCGGTCGGGCGGCTTCTGCACCCGTCGCGGCCGGCGCACGAGCTCGCCGCCGCAGTTCGGGCACACGCCGTTCAGCGCGTTGGCGCACGTTGCGCAAAACGTGCATTCGTAGCTGCAGATGTACGCGCCATCGGCGTCGGCGGCGAGCGGCCATGCACATCGCTCACAGCGTTCGCGCATTTCCAGTGCCATCGCCTCTCCGCTCACTTGGTCTCGTTGAACAATTCGCGGCCGATCAGCATCCGTCGAATTTCCGAAGTCCCGGCGCCGATCTCATACAGCTTGGCGTCGCGCCACAACCGGCCCACCGGATATTCGTTGATGTAGCCATTGCCGCCGAGGGCCTGGATCGCCTCGCCGGCCATCCAGGTCGCCTTTTCCGCTGCATACAGTATCGCACCTGCGGCGTCCTTGCGCGCGGTCTCGCCCCGGTCGCAGGCCTGCGCCACGGCATAGACGTAAGCACGGCACGCAGCCATCGTCGTATACATGTCGGCGATCTTGCCCTGCATCAGTTGAAATTCGCCGATAGGCTGGCCGAACTGCCGGCGCTCGTGCACGTACGGCAGGACCGCGTCCATGCAGGCGCTCATTATCCCCAACGGCCCACCAGCCAGCACGACGCGCTCGTAATCGAGACCGCTCATCAGGATGTTGACGCCGCGGCCTTCCTCGGAGAGCACGTTTTCCTCCGGCACTTCGCAGTTTTCGAACACCAGCTCGCAGGTATTGGACCCGCGCATGCCGAGCTTGTCGAGCTTTTGCGCGGTGGAAAATCCCTTCATCCCCTTTTCGATCAGGAATGCAGTGATGCCCCGCGGTCCGGCGTCGACGTCGGTCTTGGCGTAAACGACCAGCGTATCGGCGTCGGGGCCATTGGTGATCCACATCTTCGTGCCGTTAAGCACGTAGTGCCCGCCGCGATGCACGGCGGAAAGCCGCATCGACACCACGTCGGACCCTGCGCCCGGCTCGCTCATCGCCAGCGCGCCGACGTGCTCGCCCGACACCAGTTTCGGCAAGAAGCGCCGTTTTTGTGCGGCGCTGCCGTTGCGGCGGATCTGGTTGACGCAAAGATTCGAATGCGCGCCATATGACAGGCCGATCGATGCCGACGCGCGGCTGACCTCCTCCATCGCGACGACGTGCGCGAGGTAACCCATCGCCGTGCCGCCGTATTCCTCCTCGACGGTGATGCCGAGCAGGCCGAGATCGCCCATCTTGCGCCAGAGATCCGGCGGAAAACGATTGTCCTGATCGATCGAAGCCGCGCGGGGCGCAATTTCCACCGCGGCGAAGTCCTGGACCGTCGCGCGCAACATGTCGATGGTCTCCCCCAACGCGAAATTGAGCGACGGAAAATTGGCCATCGTGGCTCCTTTAGCGGTCCGGCTTGCCGGCCATGATGATCAGCGTCTGCTGCATGATCGCGCATAGCGTCCGGACGCCGGTGCGCTCCGCGTAGACCTCGCCCCGCGTGATCACCAGCGTTTTGCCCGGTTTCACCACCGAGGCTTCGGCGATCAGGCGCTCGCCCGCTGCCGGGGCGATCAGGTTCAGCTTGTACTCGACGGTCAAAACGCTCGCATCAGCGGGGAACAACGTAAATCCGGCATAGCCGCCGGCCGAATCGGCGATCAAGCTGACTATCCCCGCGTGGATGTATCCGTGCTGCTGGGTCAGATCGTCGCGGAACGGCAGCTCGATCGTGCAGGCGCCCGGCGCGATCCGGGTCAGTTGCGCGCCGATCAGCCGCATTGCATTTTGCCGGTCGAAGCTCGCGCGCACGCGCGCCTCGTACCCGGCATCGGGCGGCGCCCGCTCCGTATGCGCTTTGAAGCCCGTCTGCAGTGCAGCCATCGTCAGCCCCCGCGCGAGATCTATTCAGAGGAGAACACTCAAAGTCTACATTACGTTTACGTAAACGTCAACGACCGGTGCGCGAGGCGGCATCACACCGCGCCGTCGCCCGGACTGCGGCGCAGTCGCTTGCGGCACTGGCGCTCGAACGCTTCGATCTCCGAGAGCACGATGGCAATGTCCTCCTGCTGCTGCTTGAGCATCGCGCGCCGCGCCGCCAGCACGTCAAGAAACTTGATCAATTGCGGGCGCTCGCTCTTGCTCACGTCGTAAAGGTCGAGGAGCTCGCGGATCTCGGTCAGCGACAATCCCAGCCGCTTGCCGCGCACGATCAGCTTGATGCGCACCCGCTCCCGCTCGCCGTAGATGCGTGCCTGGCCGGAACGGCGCGGCGTCAGCAGGCCCTCGTCTTCGTAAAAGCGGATCGTGCGCGTCGTCAGCGCAAATTCGCGCGCGAGGTCGGAAATCGTAAAGGTGGCCGGATCGGGTTGCGAGGGCATTGCACTAAAGCGGAACGCCGAAATGCAAGGGCGCGGTCAAGATACCACAAGGCCCAAACTCGATCGGCGATCGTGGGTGAGCAGCGCAGCTTGACAGGCTGTAGCGATTCGATGAGGATGCTGCGTCGCACAAAACCCGTCGGCACGCGATGTGCCGCCGCCTGCGATCGAAATGAACGCCCCGCCCTTGAACGCCCCGCTGCCACCTATCCTCAGCTATCCGTACGCCGATGTGCCTGCCCCCGGCACCATGCGCGAGGTCGCACCGGGCATCCATTGGCTTCGCATGCCTTTGCCCTTCGCGCTCGACCACATCAATTTATGGCTGCTTGCCGACGGCGCTGCTTGGACCCAGGTTGATTGCGGCTACGGCAACGCGGCAACGCGTGCGCTGTGGGAGCAGCAGTTCGTTGGCAGCCTGGCCGGAGCCCCGCTGATCCGCGTCATCGCAACGCACTACCACCCCGATCACTTGGGCAACGCGGGGTGGCTGGCGGCGCGCTTCGGCTGTCCGGTCATGATGCCGCAGGCCGAATACCTGACCGCACATGCGATCGCCGGCGAGCACAGCGGCTATGGCGCGGCGCCGATGAGCGCGCTGCTGCGCGCGCATGGCTTGTCCGGCGAGCATCTGGCAGCGCTCGAAGCCCGCGGCAACCCGTATCGGCGCGGCGTGCCCGAAATCTCGTTGAGTTTTCAGCGCCTGGCCGCCGGCGACCGCATCCGCATCGGTGCGAACGACTGGCGAGTGATTCCCGGTTACGGCCATTCGCCCGAGCACGCCTCGCTCTACTGCGAGGAGCTCGCCGTCTGCATTTCCGGAGACATGCTGCTGCCACGGATCAGCACCAATGTCAGCGTCTGGCCGGTCGAGCCCGAAGGCGACCCGCTGCGGCGTTTCCTGGATTCGCTGACGGCGTTCGCCGAGCTTCCGACCGAGACCCTGATACTGCCCTCGCATGGCTTGCCGTTCGTCGGCGCCGGCGCTCGGGTCGCCCAGCTGCGCGATCATCATGCGGCGCGGCTGGCCGAGCTCGCGATCGCCGCCGCGACGCCGAAGACCGCGTCGGACATCGTCCCGGTGCTGTTCCGCCGCGAGCTCGATTTGCAGCAACGTTTTTTCGCGATGGGCGAGGCAATCGCGCATCTGAACCACCTGTGGCATGGCGGGCGCCTGGATCGCTCGGTGGGCGACGATGGGACGATCCGCTTCGTGCGCGCGACCGGAAGCGACCGGAATACAATAATGCCTATGGGAGAGTCTTGATGAGTGCGACCGATACCGCGGGTTTGAGCAAGCAGGGTTATGACCCGGTCGCGCTGGCCGATTCGCTCGCCAGCGCCGCCGACAAGAGCGCCAAGCTCCTCGGCGATTACCTCGTCCGCCATAGCAAGTCGGGGCCGTCGCTGGCGGCCGACGAGTTCGGGCTGACCAAGGCATTCATGGAGCTGGCGGCGAAGATGCTGGCCAATCCCTACCGTCTGGCCGAAAGCCAGATGAACCTGTGGTGGGATTATTCGGCGCTATGGCAGTCGTCGATGTTCAAGCTGATGGGACAGTCGTCGACGCCGGTGGCCGAGCCCGCGAAAGGCGACCGGCGCTTTCGCCACGACGACTGGCAGGAGCATTTCCTGTTCGACTACGTCAAGCAGTCGTACCTGATCGCGGCGCGCTGGCTGCACACGGCAGTCGCAAGCGTCGAGGGTCTCGACGAGAACACGCAGAAAAAGGTCGACTTCTTCACTCGCCAGTACATCGATGCGCTGGCGCCGTCGAACTTCGCGCTGACCAACCCCGAGGTATTTCGCGAAACCGTCGCGAGCGGCGGGCAGAATCTGGTCAAGGGGCTCAACAATCTGCTCGACGACATCGAGCGCGGCAACGGACAGCTCAAGATATCGATGACCGACAGCAAGGCGTTCGAGCTCGGCGTAAACATCGCCACGACGCCCGGCAAGATCGTCTACCAGAACGAGCTGATGCAGCTGATCCAGTACGAGCCGACGACGGCCAAGGTCTACAAGCGGCCGCTGCTGATCATCCCGCCGTGGATCAACAAGTATTACATCCTCGACTTGCGCGAAAAAAACTCGCTGGTCAAATGGTGCGTCGAGCACGGGCTCACGGTCTTCGTGATCTCCTGGGTCAACCCCGACAAGAAGCTCGCCGGC
Source organism: Betaproteobacteria bacterium (assembly GCA_003153475.1). Classification (GTDB taxonomy): domain Bacteria; phylum Pseudomonadota; class Gammaproteobacteria; order Burkholderiales; family Casimicrobiaceae; genus PALSA-1003. Next base: position 42,819 of record PLYT01000094.1, read on the forward strand.
AAGGACTTCGTCGACTACATGCAGGAAGGGCCGCTGGCCGCGCTCGCCGCGATCGAGCAGGCCACCGGCGAGCGCGAGGTCAACGCGCTCGGCTACTGCCTGGGTGGAACCCTGCTCGCCGCGACCCTAGCTTACATGGCGGCGAAAAAGGACCGTCGCATCGCCAGTGCGGGCTTCATGAGCTCGCTGATCGATTTCACCGGCGCCGGCGAGCTCGAGGTCTTCATCGACGAGGGCCAGGTGCAGGCGCTGGAAAAGAAGATGAACGAGCGCGGCTATCTGGAAGGATCGGAGATGGCCAATTCGTTCAACATGCTGCGCAGCAACGACCTGATCTGGTCGTTCGTCATCAACAACTATCTGCTCGGACGCGATCCGTTCCCGTTCGACCTTCTGCACTGGAACTGCGATTCGACGCGCATGCCCGCCAAGATGCACAGCTTCTATCTGCGCAACATGTATTTGCGCAATGCGCTGAAAGACCCTGCAGGCATTGCGCTGGCCGGCGTGCCGATCGACGTGTCCAAGGTCGCGCTGCCGACTTATTTCGTTTCGGCGATCGAAGATCACATCGCGCCGTGGAAGACGACCTACGCCGGCCCGCGGCTCCTGGGCGGCAAGTCGCGCTTCGTGCTGTCCGGGTCCGGGCACATCGCCGGCATGATCAATCCGCCGGCCGCCAACAAATACGGCTACTGGACCAATGACAAGCTCGCAGCGACACCCGACGAATGGTTTGCCGGCGCGAAGCAGCACGAAGGGTCCTGGTGGAACGACTGGCTGGCCTGGCTCAAGCCGCAGCTCGGCCCGCAGGTCGCCGCGCGCGCGCTGGGAAAAAGCGGCGCCAAGGGCCGTCTGAAAATCATCGAGGCTGCGCCGGGAAGTTACGCGCGATTGCGAGCCGACGCGCTATGACCGCGAGGGCAGTTCCTGGCGCCGGACCGGATACCGGCCGTTTTGCTATAGTGGACACACAAAGCCAGCGCAGGAGGCCCCGATGAAGCGCGTATCGCTCATTGCAGCAGCACTGTTCGCCTGGATCATCACCGCCGGGGTTGCCGCGCAAGAGCCGGCCTATCCTCCGCCGGCCTGCGCCAGCTGCGGCGTCGTCACCTCGGTCCGCTATGTCGAGCCCAAGGGTGACGGTAGCGGCGCCGGCGCCATCGTCGGCGGGGTCGTCGGTGGCGTACTGGGCCACCGGCGAGCGCGCAATTCAACCGGTTCTACTTTTTCGGCGACAGCCTGACCGACGCGGGCTCGTTCGCGCCGGCGCTTCCACCGGGCACCGGCAAGTTCACGACCAATCCGGGCCCGGTCTGGGCGGAGGTCCTTGCGCAGCGCTACGGTTCGACGGCGACTCCCGCCAATCAGGGAGGCAACGATTTCGCCGAGGGAGGTGCCCGCGTGACGCAGCTTCCCGGCGTTCCCGCATCGCCGCCGACAGGAACGGCGACGCCCATCGCGGCGCAGGTTCAGAATTTCCTCGCCAGGGGCCCCCGTCGATCCGAAGGCGCTGTATTCGGTGTGGGCCGGGGCCAACGACCTGTTTTTCCAGCTTGGCCTCGCACAGGCAGGCGCCATTTCGGCGACCGACGTTCAGACGAACCTGGCTACGGCGGCGACGCAGCTCGTGCAGCAGGTCGCCATCCTGAACGCCGCGGGCGCGCGGTACATCGTCGTGTTCAACCTGCCCGACGTCGGCAGCACACCGTTCGGCCGCTCATCCGGCCAGGGAGCAACGATCTCGGCACTATCGAGCTTTTTCAACAGCACGCTGAGCGCCGGACTCGACTCGCTGCACATCGACCTGATCCGCCTTAACATTTTTTCGCTTTTGAACGAGGTCGTCGCCGATCCGGCGGCGTACGGCTTCGTCAACGCCACCTCGCCGGCGTGCACCGTTGCATCGCTGCTTTGCACGTCTTCAACCCTCGTTGCCCCGAATGCGAGCGGGGTTTTCGGTCGGTTGCGGCCGTTCGCGCGCGTGACCTGGGAAAAGGAATACGACAACGACGAGCGCATGGTGCGCGCGGGACTCGTATCGACCGGCGGTGTCGGCTTTGGCCGGCCGGCGCTTCGTCCCGACGACAGCTATGCGCTGATCGGCATCGGCGCCAGCGCCGATCTGGGCAACAGGTTCGTCGCCTTCGCCAGCGTCAACGCGACGGCCGGCAAGAACGACGGCAACTACCAGGCGGTGACGTTGAGCTTGCGCCTGCCGCTTTAGCCGGACAAGCCATCCCTGAACGAGGCCGCGTGATGCGACCTTTTTTTTAGCATGCTTCCACGGTACGGCGCATCTGCGCGAGGTAATCCAGTCCGGCGATGGCCCGAGGGCCATACCAAGAGGTCATCGCGCCGTCGATCAGCGTGACCGGCACTCGATGACCGCGGCTTGCAAGCGCCGCGGCCAGCGCGTCAACGTGTCTGTCCGTGAATGCATAAGGCTCGGTCGAAAGCAGGATCCGCTCGGCCTCGCGCCACGCAGGCGCATCCTCCGCGAGCGTCGGATAGCGCGGCACCGAAATCGCCGGTACCGTCTGCCAGCGCGCCAGCGCCAGCATCGCCGACAGGTAAGTCGAGCGCGCCACCGTATACCAGGGCTCGCGCCAGACCAGGTAGAGCACCTTTTGGTCGGGAACGATGCTGACCGCGGCAAGCAAGGCATCCCGGGCCGCCACATAGCGCGCCGCCAGCGCCTCGGCCTGCCTGCGCCGGCCGAAGATCGCCCCGAACATTCGGTACAGCTGCAGATTATCGTCGGGCGCCAGCGGATGGGTGACGATCACGTGCGCGACTTTTGCGGCCAGCGCATCGAAGGTCTCGCGGCGGTTCTCGTCGATATTGACGACCACGTGCGTCGGCGCCAGGGCCAGGACCTTGTCGAGCGCAACGACCTTGGTGCCGCCCACCTTCGAAACCCGCCGCACCGCGTTGCGCGGATGGATGCAGAAACCGGTGCGGCCGACGACCTGGTTTCCCAGACCGAGCGCGAACAGCAGCTCGGTCAGGCTCGGCACCAGGCTGACGATGCGCGCGTCGGCTCCGGCGACCGGATGCACGACGCCGAGCGCATCGCGCCGCACGCTGTCGTCCGACATCAGGTCGATGCGCGCGGCTTGCGCAGCCTTTTCGCAAACAGCCGGTCATAGACGGGCCGCGGCATCAGCCGCAACACGCGGCCCAGGCATGCCATCTGCCAGGGCAGCACGTAAAAGCGCCGCCCGCGCGCGATGGCTCGGGCGATCAGCCGCGCGGCCTTGTCCGGCGCCAACAGGAACGGCATGCGATAGGGATTGTTGACCGTCATCGGCGTGGCGATGAAGCCGGGACAGATCGTGATGACGTCGACCCCGCTGCCGACGAGCTCGACGCGCAGGGCTTCGAGATAGCTTATCGCCGCCGCCTTCGACGCCGAATACGCTCCTGCGCCCGCCACGCCGCGAAAGCCTGCCACGCTTGCGATCCCGACCAGCTTCCCTCGTCGGGCCGCCCTCATGCCAGCGACAAAAGGCTGAAATGTGTGCACGATGCCGAGCACGTTGGTTTCGAGCACCGCGCGAAACGGCGCAAGGTCGGCGGCATGCTCGGTCAAGGTGCCGATCGAGATGCCGGCGTTGGCGATGACGATATCGGGTAGACCGAATCGCGCGACAAAATCTTGCGCCGCGGCGCCCAGCGCCGCCGCATCGCGCACGTCGCCGGCGTACCAGGCATGACGATCGGCATGCAGCATCGCGGCAAGACCGGCCGGTGCCGCGCGCCGACGCGCGTACAGGCCGAGCACCGCGCCTTTGCCCGCGTAGAACGCCGCCAGCGCCTCGCCGATGCCGCTGCTCGCGCCCGTGAGAAAGACGTTCACGTGCGCGCCGCCGACTGCTGGAAACGCTAGGTTTTCGCCCGCTCGGCGCGAGCCTTGGCGATCAATACGTCGAGCGCCGCGGGCATCTCGGCGTGGCCGCCGATGCGATCCGATGCCGTGATGAACTTGCCGTCGACGACGACAGTCGGCACCGATTGGATGTTGTACGTCTGCGCCAGCGCTATCGCCCGCTTCATTTTGCTGTCGATGCCGAAGGACGTGTATACGCTGGCGACCTTGGCGCGATCGAGTCCGTTGCTGGCAGCCCAGTCGAGAAACGTCTTGTCGTCCCAAAGCGCCTGGCCGTTGACGTGGATCGCCTTGAATACTTCGGGCGAAAGACGCTCCTCGCCCAGCGCGTCGAGCGTGTAATAGATCTTGGCCAGCGCCTTCCAGCGCTCCTGGAACATCACCGGCACGCGGCGGAACTGCACATCGGCAGGTGCGGTCTTGAACCAGTTCTGCAGGTAGGGCTCGAGGTCGCTGCAATGCGGGCAGCCATAGGAAAAGAATTCGATGACCTCGATCTTCTTACCCGTTTCGACCGGCTGCGGCACCTTCAGCCGGGCGTAATTCTTGCCCTCGACCAGGTCGGCCGCGCCTGCGGTCGCGAACGAAAACACGGCCAGAAAGCCGACTAGACACTGCGCGAATCGACGCATCGCTGCTCCTGCGGAAAATGATCGGAAAGCGGTTATTGGGCTGGCCGGCGGCGCGGAAGTTCAACCGCAGCCGGCCGGCCGATGCTCATGGATTCTTGATCACCGCGACATCGAACCCGCTCTTGCCGAGCTCGGCTTTGACGTGATTGACTTCGTCGGTGTTGTCGAACGGTCCCATCCGCACGCGATAGCGCACACCCTGGTCAGGCACGGTCGCGGACTGGACCGCGGCTTCCCAGCCGGCGAGCGCGAGACGCGCTTTCAGGCTTTCGGCATCCGATTCGCTGGCAAACGCTCCGGCCTGCAGCCACATGCGATCGGCGGGCTTGGTTGCGGCGGCCAGCGCGGCCTTGGCGACGGCGTCCGGCGCTGTCTTGTCGCCGAGGCGTTCGGTCGCCTTGTCGGCAGATTTGCGCTCGGGCGCGAGCCGGGGTTCTTCGGCGCCGGGGAGGATCTTGTAGAAGTCGAAGCGCGGCTTGTCGGGCGCGGACGCGACGGGCGGCAGGTCGGTCTTGTTGCCCCGCGCCGCATCCCTGGCCGCGGCGGGGACCGGCACGGAAAATCCCGATCGGCCGAGGTAGAACGCGACGGCGGCGGCGATCGCCAGCCCGAGGATCAGGCCGACGAATATGCCGAGCACGACGCCGCCACGCATCGATCGGCGCACCCGGCCGACGCGGAGTTTTCTGGTTTGTGCGAATTTCATCGATCCATATCTTCGTGGTTCGGTGCTTCCTTGCGCATCGCTTCGGGCGCACTGACGCCCAGCATCGCGAGCCCGTTTCGTATCACCTGTCCGACGGCGACGACCAGCGCCAGGCGCGCCTTGCGCAAAACCGGCTCGTCGACGAGGAACTGCTCCGCATTATAGTAGCTGTGAAATTCAGCCGCCAATTCCTTCAGATAGAAGGTCACCAGATGCGGCGCCAGCTCGCGCGCCGCGACGGCCAGCTCCTCCGGAAAATCGGCGAGGCGATTCAACAGCGCCTGCTCGTACGCACTCTGCAGTGGGGAGAGATCCGCATCGCGCAGCGCCTCCGCCGCGCTCGCGACGCTGATTCCCGCCTTATCGAGCACGCTGCAAACGCGCGCGTGCGCGTACTGCACGTAATAGACCGGGTTTTCCTCGCTTTGCGAGCGCGCCAGGTCGACGTCGAACGTCAGCTGTGAATCGGACTTGCGGAGCAGGAAAAAGAAACGCACCGCATCGCGGCCGACTTCGTCGATCAACTCGCGCAGCGTGACGCCGCTTCCGGCACGCTTGCTGAGCTTCACTTCTTCGCCGCCGCGCATTACCAGCACCATCTGGTGCATCACGTAGTCGGGATATCCGCTCGGGATGCCGATGCCCAGCGCCTGCAACCCGGCGCGCACCCGCGACAGCGAGCCGCCATGGTCGGCGCCCAGCTCGGTGATCGCGCGCGTGTAGCCGCGCTGCCACTTGGTAACGTGGTAGGCGATGTCGGGAACGAAATAGGTGTAGCTTCCGTCCGACTTGCGCATTACGCGGTCCTTGTCGTCGCCGTACTCGGTGGTCTTGAGCCACAGCGCGCCTTCGTGCTCGTAAGTCTTGCCCGCCGCGGTCAACGCCTGCACGGTGCTGTCGAGGAGCCCATCGTCGTAGATCGACGACTCCAGATAATAGTGATCGAAGCGGATACCGAATGCCGCCAGATCGGCGTCCTGCTCGCGGCGCAATATCGCGACTGCGAAGCGGCGGATCGCCTCCAGATCGTCAGCGGCGCGATCGCCCGGATGCGCAGCGGTGTAGTCGCGCGCAATCTCCCGGATGTACTCGCCCTGGTAGCCGTCGGCGGGGAAACCCACCGCGATGCCCTGCGCTTCCCGAATCCGTGCCTGGACCGACAGGGCGAGATTCGTGATCTGCGCACCGGCGTCGTTGTAGTAGAACTCGCGACTCACCGAAAAGCCCTGCGCGGCGAGCAGGCGCGCGATCGCATCGCCGACGGCTGCGCCGCGGCCGTGGCCGACATGCAGCGGACCGGTCGGGTTGGCCGAGACGAATTCGACGATCACCTTTTCGCCGCCGCCTCGGGTTGAACTCCCGTAGCGATCGCCTTCGCGCAGCACCCGCGCGACGACCGACTGCCGCGCGGCGTCGGAGACGAACAGGTTGACGAATCCCGCGCCGGCGACTTCGGCGCGGGCGAGCAGCGGCGATCGCGGCAGTGCTGCCAGCAGATCGCCCGCGAGCTCGCGCGGGTTGCGTTTCAGCGCCTTGGCGAGCTGCAGCGCGACGTTGGTCGAGTAATCGCCATGCCGGGCCTGCTTCGGCCGCTCGAGCACGATCGCCGGAGGCGCTTCGCCAGGTGCGATCTGGGCGATGACCTGGGCGAGCATCGCTGACAGTTCGGTTTTGAGTTGAGCCAAGGCTTGCTGCTGCGGGGCAAACTGCGAATTATAGCGCTCCGCTCGCGCCCGAGACGATAGCGTGCCGGTCAGCCGAATCCCAGCGGATCGACGTCGAGCGTCCACCGCACGCGGCGTTCGGCCAGTTGCTCGAGCTCCGCGCGCCAATGCGGCAGGAATGCCTGCAACGCGGCGCGATCGCGGCTTTGCACCAGCACCTGCGCGCGTTCCAATCCTGCCCGGCGCGGCAGCGCCGCGGGAACCGGAGAATAGACTTCGCATGCATCCGCTGCCGCGGCGGCAAGCTCCCGGCCCCGATCCGACGCGGCGGCCAGGAATGCCTGCAGCGCTTCGGGCGATCGCGCCTCGCCCAGGAGCAGCGCCAGATGCGCGAACGGCGGCAAGCCGAGCGACTCGCGCTCGGCGAGCAGCGTCGTCGCGAAGCGGTCGAAATCGTGGGCCGCGAGCGCGACATACAGCGGGTGTTGCGGAAAATCGGTCTGCACCAGCACTTCGCCCGGCAGATGCCTGCGACCAGCTCGGCCCGCCACCTGCTCGAGCAGCGCGAAAAGGCGCTCGGTCGCACGAAATTCGCCGCTGTAGAGCGCATTGTCGGCGCCGAGGACGCCGACCAAGGTGAGCCGCGCGAAGTCGTGTCCCTTGGCCAGCATCTGCGTGCCGACCAGGATGTCGACTTCGCCCGCATCGATCGCATCGCGCATCGCCGCGAACGCGCTTTTGCCGTGGGTGCTGTCCCGATCGATGCGCAGGACCCTCGCGGCAGGATAGAGATCCGCCAGGGCTCGCTCGAGGCGCTGAGTGCCCGATCCTTGTGGCATGAGATCCTGATTGCCGCACTCCGGACAGGCGCGCGGCAGCGCTTCGGCGTGGCCGCAATGATGACAGCGCAGCCCTGCCGTTTCGCGGTGCACGACCAGCCTCGCCGCGCAACGCGGGCATGGCGCTTCCCATCCGCAGCCGGGACAAAGCAGCGCGGGCGCGTAGCCCCGGCGGTTGATGAACAGCAACGACTGCTCGCGCCGCGCCAGGCGCGCGCCGATCGCCTCCTGCAGCGCCGGCCCGATGCCTTCGATCGTGCCCGCTGCGCGCGTGGGCACCAAGCGCACCTGCGGCAGCGCCGTCTGCGCCGTGGCACGCAGCGGCAACCTGAGCCAGCGATAGCGTCCCCGCATCGCCTGGGCGTACGTTTCCAGCGACGGCGTCGCGCTGCCGAGGATCACCGGGACGTCACGCCGGCTGGCCCGATAGATCGCCACGTCGCGAGCGTGATAACGAACGCCCTCGTGCTGCTTGAACGACGTGTCATGCTCCTCGTCGACAACGATCAGGCCCAAATGTGGCGCCGGCGCGAACACGGCAAGCCGCGTGCCCACGATCAGCTGCGCCTCGCCGCTGGCCGCTGCCAGCCATTGGCGGCGCCGTTCCGACGGGCCGAGGCGGCTGTGCAGCATCGCGATGCGCGCACCTGGAAGCGCGGCGACGATTCGCCGCTCGAGCTGCGGCGTCAGGCCGATTTCGGGAACGAGCAGCAGCGCCTGGCGGCCGGCGCGGATGACCGTGGCGGCCGCCTCGAGGTAGATAGCGGTCTTGCCGCTGCCGGTCACGCCCTGCAGGAGCGAAGCCTGAAAGCGCACCGGGTCAGGGATCGCGGCAGCCAGTGCGGAGCGCTGATCGGGATTGAGCTCGAGCGCGTCCGGTGGCGCGTCCGCCTTCTCTGACATCGGCTCGACCCATCCATCGCGGCGCCAGGCGGCGAGCGTCCGCCAAGCGTGCGCGCCCAGCGCCCGGATCTCGGCGGTCGATGCGCCCCTGGCGGACCCGAGCAGTGAGCGCATCGCGACGCCGCGACTTCGCGCGCCCGCAAGTGCTTCGTGGCCTGAAGCAGTCAACCGGTAGCGCGCGGCCATCGGCACACGGCCCGTGGGTTCTGCTACCAGCGGCGGCAGCATCTGTGCCAGGCACTGCCCGATTGGCTGCTGGTAATACGCGGCAACGAAGGATGCGAGATCGATCAGATCGTTAGGCAACGGCGGAACGTCGGCGACAATCTGGTCGATCGGCAGCAATCGATCGGGAGCCACGTCGCTCTTGTCGGCGAGTTCGACCGCAACACCGGGCAGCGAGCGCGCGCCGAGCTTGACGACCAGAACGCTGCCGCGGCTCACGGCAAGTCCGGCAGGAAGCCAGTAGTCGAACAAACGATGCGCTGCAACCGGCAACGCCACGCGAACGATGGCCAGTGCTACTCCCTGCCGGGACGCGACGCGAAAACCGGCGCATCGTCACAACTTGTAGACTTCTGAATCATCAGGAATTCCTGCAGGATTAGGCTCCAAGTCATTCTTTTTAAAATGTTCATTCGCGAGAGAAACGATGTGGACAATTCTGTGAGTAACTTACCGGGCGCGAACGGCCTGCCATGGCGCGCTGGCTGCAGCGGGTATTGAAAACTGCGGAGGACAGCCAGTAAAAACTGACAATAATCAGCCGCTTACCCAAGCACCGCCCAACAACACGCCGTTCACCGTCCGGCCGGGTAGCTACCGGCGATATTGTGCATAAGTATCGGCGGTGGCATGCGAGTTGCCGCGTTGGTCAATGCCCTGAAGATCCAGTCCCGGCGCGGCTTGCAGCCGATTGACCTACGGCGGCCGGCCTGCGCCGCGAACGCGAATCCTGGTGCACGAATTCGACCAAGGCAGCGACGTTGTCTGGCGGCGTCGACGGGACGATGCCATGGCCCAGATTGAAAATGAATCCCGGTGAGGTGCCGGCGGCGTCCAGAATTGCCGAGGCTTGCGTGCGCACGACGTCCGGCGTGGCGAGCAGCGCCAACGGATCGAGGTTGCCCTGCAAGGCGACGCGCGTGCCGACCCGGGTCCGCGCCGCCCCGATGTCGGTCATCCAGTCGACGCCGACCGCCGAGCAGCCGGTATCGGCGATCCGTTCCAGCCACTGGCCGCCGCCCTTGGTGAACACGATCGTCGGCGTCGCGACGCCGCTCGCCCGCCGCACGCGGTCGAGCACCGTCCGGATGTAGGCCAGAGAAAAATGACCGTACGAGTCGCTGGTCAACAGCCCGCCCCACGTGTCGAACACCATCAGTACGTCGGCGCCGTGCGCGACCTGTTGCGCAAGATAGGCAGCGACCGCTTCGGCGTTGACCGAAAGAATGCGATGCAACAGGTCGGGGCGCGCATAGAGCATGCGTCGCACGCGCGCAAAATCCGTGCTGCCGCCGCCTTCGATCATGTAGCAGGCAAGCGTAAAGGGGCTGCCGGCGAAGCCGATCAGCGGCACCTTGCCCGCCAGCTCGCGCTTGATCGCTGCAACGGCGTCGTAGACGTAACGCAGGCGCTCGGGATCGGGCACGGCGAGACTCGCCACCGCTTGTTCGTCGACCAGTGGCCGCGAAAAACGCGGGCCTTCGCCTTCGACGAAATGCAGGCCCAGCCCCATCGCATCGGGAACGGTCAGAATGTCGGAAAACAGAATCGCCGCGTCGAGCGCAAAGCGCGCGAGCGGCTGCAACGTGACCTCGGCGGCCAGATCGGGATCGGTGCATAGCGCCATGAAGCTGCCGGCGCGCGCACGCGTCGCGTTGTACTCGGGAAGATAGCGGCCGGCCTGCCGCATCAGCCAGATCGGCGTGTACTCGGTCGGCTCCCGCCTTAATGCGCGCAGCAGCGTGTCGTTTTGCGGTGGGTTCATCCGGAAACCTGGCGTTGGATTTTAGTCGCCGTGACGGCGGCGGACCTGCGTGCTCGGCCGCTATTGTAGAGCCGAATGGCGACGGATCGCCTCTGCCGAACCGTTGCGTCGCCGGGCGATGCGCCGATCTTGCGATTCCGCCGCTTCAGCGGGCCGCCGCGAGCGCGCGGCCGCAAAGCCGTTCCAGGATCGCCAGCGGCGATCGCTCGCGGTCGTATAGCGCGGTCAACGGAAGATCGATCGTCTGCTCGAGCATGTACTGGCCCGACATGGCAGCATGCATGACCTGGTCGGAAAAGCACAGCCACGTCGTACCCGGCGCAAAGCGCACGACCTGCTGCGTGCAATTCGCCTGGTAGGCGAGATCGCGTTTGGCGCCGTCGTGCAGACCGAGCATCAGATGGTCGTAGGGGCTGCGCAGGCCCTTGGTGACGTGCAGCGCCGACAGCCACCGCGCCTCACCGGGGATCTGGCGGCGAACGCCCGGCAGGAAACGGCGCGCAACCGCTTCGAAGCTTTCGCCGACTCTCCACACCCGATCCTCGTCCGGGCTTACGTTGCAGAACACGCGCAGGATGCGCTCGCCCTGGTTCGGACGCGACGGAAATGCATCGACGTGCAGGCGTGAGTCGTCCTTGCGCCAGGAGACCGCGCGGCCAACGGCGGGTTGCGGCCGGAAACTCGTGCGCGCGCGGCGGACATGCGGCGCGTAACGGGGAAACAGCGTCGTGACCAGCGTCGAAGCTTCGGCGGCGAACCGCGCGACCATGCGCGACAGCGCCGCGAGCTCGTCGGCCGAGCCGCGCGCGCCCTTGAGCTTGCCACGGTCGAAGCTGATGTTTTTTGCCCTGCCGTCGGACCAGCGCGGCGACAGGAAGCGTTGTTCGTCGGCGGCCAGCGGGAAGGCAAGGCGGGGCAAGACGAGCACGCCGCCGCCTTCGAGCGTCCGGACCGCCAGGTCTTGCGCATCGGCGGCGAGCGCGGGCGCCCAGCTCGCGGCGTCGAGCGCGACGATATCGGTCATATCGGTCATCGGGCGAAACTAGCGCGGCAGCTCGGATGCGCCCATCAGGAATTCGTCGACGGCGCGCGCGCACTGGCGGCCTTCGCGTATCGCCCAGACGACCAGCGACTGGCCGCGACGCGTATCCCCGGCGGCAAACAGCTTAGGCACCGACGTCCGGTAGTGCTCGGTGTCGGCCTTGACGTTGCCGCGCGCGTCGTATTCTACGCCGAGCTCTTCAAGCATCCCGGCGTGCACCGGGTGCAGATAGCCCATCGCGAACAGGACGAGGTCGGCCTTGATCTCGAATTCGCTGCCAGGTACTTCGCGAAGCTTCCCGTCTTTCCACTCGACGCGGCAGGCGACGAGCGCAACCAACTTGCCGTTCTCTCCCTTGAACGCCTTCGTCTGCACCGCCCAGTCGCGTTCACACCCTTCTTCGTGCGACGAGGATGTACGCAGCTTCATCGGCCAGTAGGGCCAGACCAGCGGTTTGTTCTCGTGCTCGGGCGGCTGTGGCAGCAACTCGAACTGCGTCACCGACAGTGCGCCCTGCCGGTTCGACGTGCCGACGCAGTCGGAACCGGTATCGCCGCCGCCGATAACGATGACGTGCCTGCCCTTCGCGGTCAGCGGCGGCACATCCGCGTCGCCGGCGACGCGGCGGTTTTGCAGCGGCAGGAAGTCCATCGCGAAATGCACGCCATCCAGATCACGGCCCGGGACGTCCAGATCGCGCGGATGCTCGGAACCAGCCGACGCGACCAGCGCGTCGAATTCCTCGAGCAGGCGCGTGGCGGAGATGCCGTTCTTCCCCGTGGCGCCGACGTGCGCACCGACGCGGAACTCAACCCCTTCGGCGCGCATCTGCTCGACCCTGCGGTCGATGTGATACTTCTCCATCTTGAAATCGGGAATGCCGTAACGCAACAGGCCACCGACTCTATCGGCCTTCTCGAACAGCACGACGTCGTGCCCGGCGCGAGCAAGCTGCTGCGCGCACGCCATTCCCGCCGGGCCCGAACCGACGACCGCAACGCGCCTGCCGGTCTTTCTTTTCGGCGGTTGCGGCGCGACCCAGCCTTCCTCCCAACCCTTGTCGATGATGAAGTGCTCGATCGACTTGATGCCGACCGGATCGTCGTTGATGTTGAGCGTGCAGGCGGCTTCGCACGGCGCCGGGCAGATTCTTCCGGTGAATTCGGGGAAGTTGTTGGTCGAATGCAGCACGTCGAGCGCCTCGCGCCACTGCTGCCGGTAGACCAGGTCGTTCCAGTCGGGAATGATGTTGTTGACCGGACACCCGGACTGGCAGAACGGGATGCCGCAGTCCATGCAGCGCGCACCCTGCTTCGCCGCCTCGTCGTCCTTGAGGGCGGAGATGAACTCATGATAGTTGCGCACGCGCTCGCCGATCGGCCGCGCGACTTCGGAAATTCTCTGCAACTCGATGAAACCGGTCGTCTTGCCCATCGGATCGGGTCCTAGACCGCCTCGCGCTGGCGGACCGCGGGCGTGACCATCCGCCGCGCGTAGAGCTCGCCGAGTGCGCGCTTGTATTCGTTCGGGAAGACCTTGACGAACCTGGCACGCGTCGCATCCCAGTCATCGAGCATCGCGAGCGCACGCGTGCTGGCAGTGAACCGCAAATGCCGCTCGATCAGTCCGCGCAGCAGCGCGTCGTCGCTCGTCTCCGCGTGGCGCAGTCGTCCGTTGCCTGCGGCGGCGAGCTCTGCCTCGGCCATTGCCTGTTCGGCTTCGTCCTGCACCTTCTCGAGGTTGACCATAGACGTGTTGCAGCGCTGCCGGAACGTGCCGTCCTCGTCATAGACGAAGGCGATCCCGCCGCTCATACCGGCGGCGAAGTTACGGCCGGTGCGTCCGAGCACGACGACCGTGCCCCCGGTCATGTACTCGCAACCATGGTCGCCCGTGCCTTCGACGACGGCCGAGGCGCCGGAATTGCGCACGCAAAAGCGCTCGCCGGCGATGCCGCGAAAATAAGCTTCCCCGGCAATCGCGCCATACATGACCGTGTTGCCTATGACGATGTTCTCGTCAGGCTTCGCCGGCGACTCGGGATCGGGATAGACGACAACGCGTCCGCCCGACAGGCCCTTGCCGACATAATCGTTGGTCGCTCCCTGCAGCTCGAAGCTGATGCCGCGCGCGAGGAATGCACCGAAGCTCTGACCGGCGGTGCCCTCGAAAGCGACATGGATCGTGTCCTCGGGCAGGCCCGCGTGCCCATAACGCCGCGCGATGATACCGGAGAGCATTGCGCCCACCGAGCGATGCGCATTGCGGATCTTGTATGCGAGCCGCACCGGCGTCTTCTGCTCGATCGCGGCGGTGGCGGCGGCGA
>PLYT01000037.1 GCA_003153475.1 Betaproteobacteria bacterium
GCGAGCTCGGTGTACTCGTCGGCCACCAGCACGCTCACCTTGATCTCCGAGGTCGAGATGACCTGGATGTTTATCCCCTTGGCGGCCAGGGTCTCGAACATCTTGAGGGCGACGCCCGCGTGGCTGCGCATGCCGACTCCGATCACCGAGATCTTGGCGACCTTGGTGTCGGACTTGATCTCGGCAAACTTGAGATCGGCCTTGGCGTTTTCCAGACGCTCCACGGCGCGCGCCAGATCGGCCCGCGGCACGGTGAAGGTGATGTCGGTCGAACTGCCGTCGAGCGACACGTTCTGCACGATCATGTCGACGTTGATGTTGGCGACCGCCAGCGGCCCGAAGATCGCGGCGGCGACGCCGGGGCGATCGGCCACGCGCGTCACGGTGATCTTGGCTTCGTCCTTGGAGAAGGCGATGCCGCTCACGACAGACTTTTCCAATCCCTGGGACATGATCTCTTCCTCGTCCACAACAAGCGTGCCCGGCAGATCGCTGCCCAGTGCCGCGTCGAATGACGACAGCACCTGCACGCGCACATGATGATTCATCGCCAGCTCGACCGAGCGTGTCTGCAGGACCTTCGAGCCCTGCGACGCCATCTCGAGCATCTCTTCGTAAGTCACGCGGTCGATCTTCTTCGCCTTCTCGACGATGCGCGGATCGGTCGTGTAGACGCCGTCGACGTCGGTGTAGATCTGGCATTCGTCGGCGGCAAGCGCGGCCGCCAGTGCGACGCCTGATGTGTCGGACCCGCCGCGGCCCAGCGTCGTGATGTTGCCGTCGGCATCGACGCCCTGAAAGCCGGCAACGATCACCACCATGCCTTCCGCAAGATCGCGCCGGATGCGCTCTTCGTCGATTTTCAGGATGCGCGCTTTGGTGAACGCGCTGTCGGTCAGCACGCGCACCTGGCCGCCGGTGTAGCTCTTGGCCTGCAGCCCGAGCTGGTGCAAGGCGATCGCCAGCAAGCCAATGGTCACCTGCTCGCCGGTTGCGGCGACGACGTCGAGCTCGCGGGGATCGGGGTTCGGTGCGAGCTCGCGCGCCAGCGCAAGCAGCCGGTTGGTTTCGCCGCTCATCGCCGACGGCACGACGACCAGCTTGTGACCCGCCCGGTGGAAATAAGCGACCCGCCTCGCCACATTGCGGATCCGCTCGATGCTGCCGACCGAGGTGCCGCCGTACTTCTGGACGATCAGCGCCATCGCAGCCTTCCGTCAGCGGCACGCGCCCGGCCGCAATGCGCGCGCAGGCTGCTCACGGCAGCCGAAAGACGAGTGTCGCGTTCGTGCCGCCGAAGCCGAACGAATTCGACAGCGCGGCGCGGATTTTCATCCTGCGCGCCTCGTTCGGCACGAAGTCGAGATCGCAACGCGGGTCGCGGTTGAACAGGTTGGCGGTCGGTGGCGCGACCTGGTCGCGCAAGGCAAGCACGGTAAAAACGGCCTCGATCCCGCCGGCGGCGCCCAACAGATGGCCGGTCATCGATTTGGTCGACGATACCGCCAGCCGCGACGCATGATCGCCGAAGCAGCGCTTGACCGCGACGCATTCGGCGACGTCGCCAAGTTGCGTCGACGTGCCGTGTGCGTTGATGTAGTCAATATCGCGCACGTCGAGCTCGGCGTTCTTCAATGCATTGGTCATGCTGCGCGCGGCACCGGATCCATCCTCGGGCGGCGCCGTGATGTGGTGCGCGTCGGCCGACATGCCGTAGCCAGCCAGCTCGCAATAGATCCTCGCGCCGCGCGCCTTGGCGTGCTCGAGCTCCTCGAGCACCAGCACCCCCGAGCCTTCGCCGAGGACGAAGCCGTCGCGGTCGATGTCCCACGGCCGGCTCGCCGTCGCGGGGTCGTCGTTGCGATGCGACAACGCGCGCGCGGCGCAGAAGCCGCCGATACCCAGCGGACTGACCGTCCCTTCGGCGCCGCCGGCAACCATGATGTCGGCGTCGCCGTATTCGATCAGGCGCGCCGCCTCGCCGAGGCTGTGGTTGGCCGACGAACAGGCGCTGACGGTGGCGAGGTTCGGGCCCTGGTAGCCGTAATGAATCGACACCAAGCCCGCGATCATGTTGATGATCGATCCCGGCACGAAGAACGGCGAGATCTTGCGCAGTCCGCTCTCGAGATAGGCATTGTGCGTGTCCTCGATCATTGGCAGGCCACCGATGCCCGAGCCGATGCAAACCCCGACGCGCTCGAGGTTGCCGCCATACCCATCGAGCCCGGCGTCGGTGACCGCCTGCATCGTGGCGACCTGCCCGTAGTGAACGAACCGGTCGTAGCGGCGCACGTCTTTGCCCGAAAGGTACTTGGTGACGTCGAAGTCCTTGACCTCACCCGCGATGCGCGAAGGAAAGGCGCTGGCGTCGAAGCGTGTGATCGCGACGATACCGGACCGGCAGGCAAGGATGTTCTCCCACGCGACCGCCACGCCGGTGCCGACCGGCGACACGATACCTATTCCGGTGACTGCAACACGGCGTCTGGACATGAGCTGATCGTGAATGGGCGGACCGGCATGCGGTCGCGCTCCGCTCGCGCGGAAGACTGCCGGGCCGCCGGAGCGAGACTGGATGCCGCTCTCGGCCGCCCGGTGCGGGGGGTGCTACTTCTTCACGTGCGCGCCGACGTAATCGATCGCCTGCTGCACGGTAGTGATCTTCTCGGCGTCCTCGTCGGGAATCTCGGTTTCGAACTCTTCTTCCAGCGCCATCACCAACTCGACCGTATCCAGCGAGTCCGCGCCCAGGTCGTCGACGAACGACGATTCGTTCTTGATCTCCGCTTCGTTGACACCGAGTTGTTCTGCGACGATTTTCTTGACTCGCTGCTCTACGTTTTCCATGCCTCTCCTCCCCTCACGGGACTTGAACTTCACAACATGCGGATTTTACCAGATAGCGCCCATTTGCCAAAAAGACGATGACCGGCGTGCGGCCTCCCTCGGTGCTATTGCATGTACATCCCGCCGTTAACGTGTAGCGTGGCGCCGGTAATGTAGCCGGCGCCAGCCGAGGCGAGAAATGCGACTGCGTGCGCGACGTCTTCGGGCACGCCGAGCCTGCCCAGCGGAATCCGCTCCACCAGCTTGTCGCGCTGCGCGTCCGCCAAGGAACGCGTCAGGTCGGTGTCGATGAAGCCGGGTGCGACGCAGTTGACAGTAATGTTGCGGCTGCCGACCTCCTGGGCCAGCGACTTGGTGAATCCGATCAGCGCCGCCTTTGCGGCGGAGTAGTTGGTCTGGCCGGCGTTGCCGCTTACGCCGACAACCGAGCCGATATTGATAATTCGGCCGTAGCGCGCCTTCATCATGCCGCGCAGCACCGCTTTCGACAGGCGATAGACCGATTTGAGGTTAGTGTCGATGATCGCGTCCCAGTCCTCATCTTTCATGCGCAGCAGCAGATTGTCGCGGGTGATGCCGGCATTATTGACGAGTATCGCCACATCGCCGTAGCGCTGCTGGATCGCGCTGATCGTCGCTTCGGGCCCGCCCGCCTCGTTGACGTCGAGGCGCATGCCGGCACCGGCGTTGCCCTGCGCATTCAGGTAGGCGTCGATCGACGCCGCGCCGGCATCGGTCGTGGCCGTGCCGACGACAATCGCACCGTCGCGGGCCAGCGCCTGCGCGATTGCCTTGCCGATGCCGCGGCTTGCACCGGTGACCAACGCCACGCTGCCGCCGTGTCCCATCGCTCAGGCTGCCGCGACTGCGGCGAGCGCCGCCGTCAGCGCGTCGCCGTCGTTGGCCGGATACACGGCAAGCTCGGGCACCGTACGTTTTGCCAACC
This sequence comes from Betaproteobacteria bacterium, assembly GCA_003153475.1. Lineage (GTDB taxonomy): Bacteria > Pseudomonadota > Gammaproteobacteria > Burkholderiales > Casimicrobiaceae > PALSA-1003. The sequence goes on from PLYT01000037.1 coordinate 3,797, forward strand.
CGGTCAGCACGGTTCCTGGTCCGCATTCGACGATGTGCGTCACACCATCCGCGGCAAAAGCCCGCATCGTATCGGCCCAGCGCACGGGGCTGGCCGCCTGTCTCGCCAGCGCATCGCGGATCGCCCCGGGCGTCGAGGCGCTGCTGACATCGACATTGTGCAGAACCGGGATCGACGGCGCGCGTACATCGATCCGGGCAAGGTGGGCGGCGAGCCGCTCTGCCGCAGGCTTCAACAGCGAGCTGTGGAACGGTGCGCTGACCGGCAGCAGCAAACCGCGCTTCGCGCCGCGGGTCTTGGCGAGTGCGATCGCACGCTCGACCGCTTCGCGATGTCCGGCGATGACGATCTGCGCCGGCGCGTTGAAATTCACCGGTTCGACGACCTGGCCTTGCGCGGCCTCCGCGCAGACAGCGGTCAGCGTCGCGTCATCCAGCCCCATGATGGCGGCCATCGCGCCGGTGCCGACGGGCACGGCCTCCTGCATCGCTTGCGCGCGCAGACGCACAAGCGGAAGCGCGTCCGCGAACGCGAGTGCACCGGCGACGACCAGGGCTGCATATTCACCGAGGCTGTGGCCGGCAGCGACGGCGGGCTCGGGACCGCCCGCCGCGCGCCACGCGCGATACAGCGCGACGTCAGCCGTCAGCAGTAGCGGCTGCGTATTGACGGTCCGGTTGATCTCTTCCGGCGGCCCGTCGGCGGCGAGCGCCCAGAGGTCCTGCGCGAGGACCTCGCCCGCTTCGGCGAATGTCTGCCGCACGGCGGGATGCGCGTCGTAGCCGGCCATCATGCCGACCGATTGCGATCCCTGTCCGGGAAATACCATCGCGAATTTCATCGTTCGTCCGACGATCGCTGACATTGCGGCAAGCAGATGATCATCAAATCCATCGCAGCAGAACCGAGCCCCAGGTAAAACCGCCGCCGACGCCCAGCAGCATGACATGCTGACCCGGCCGGATCCGTCCGTCGCGCACCGCCACATCGAGGGCCAGCGGAATCGATGCCGCCGATGTGTTGGCGTGCTCGCCGACGGTCGAGACCATGCGCTCGAGCGGCAGGCCGAGCTTTTTCATCGTCGCTTCCATGATACGGATATTCGCCTGATGCGGAATCACCCAATCGATGGCGTCCGCGGCCATGCCGGTTGCCGCCAGCGCTTCGTGCGCCGTTTCGGCGAGCACTTTCACCGCGAATTTGAACACCGTGTGACCGTCCATCGTCAGGAGCGGCCTGCCGCTGACCGCGCCGTTGGCGACGGTGCCGGGAACCGACAGGATGTTGCGATAGCTGCCGTCGGCATGCAGATGTGCGGACAGTATCCCTGGGCGTTCCGAAGGCACGAGCACGACGGCGCCGGCCCCGTCGCCGAACAGCACACAGGTGCCGCGATCGTTCCAGTCAATGATGCGCGAATAGATTTCGGCGCCGACGACCAGCGCGTTGCGCGCGCCGCCGCTGGCCACCATGCGATCGGCGATCGACAGCGCGTAGACGAAACCGCAGCACACCGCCTGGACGTCGAACGCCGGACCGTTCTTCACGCCGAGCTTGTCCTGCAATATGCAAGCGGTCGACGGAAATACCATGTCGGGGGTCGTCGTCGCCACGATGATGAGGTCGACCTCGTCGGACGCGATTCCCGCTGCAGCCAGCGCGCGTTGCGCGGCGACCAGCGCGAGGTCGCTCGTCTGCTCGGCTGGGGCCGCAATGTGGCGCTGGCGAATGCCAGTGCGCGTTCGCACCCACTCGTCGTCGGTGTCGATCCGCTGTGCGAGATCGGCGTTGGTCAGGACCTGCGCCGGCAGATAGCCGCCGGTCCCGGCGATGCGGCTATGCATCGACGATCGGCACCGAGCTGGGGCCGCCGGAAACGGGCGCCGGAACCGGCATCGCCGCGAGCCGGCGCGCAATGCGCTCGAGCACGCCGTTCGCGGCCTCCGCGTACGCCTTCTGCAAAGCGTGCTGGAACGCAAACACGTCGGCCGAGCCGTGGCTCTTGACCACGATGCCCTTGAGGCCGATCAGCGTGGCGCCGTTGTAGCGTCGCGGATCGACCCGTCGCTTGAACGCCTTGATCGCCGGCAGCGCAAACACCACCAGGAGCTTGCGCAGCGGATTGCGCGTGAATTCCTCGCGCAGGAAGTCCGAAAGCATCAGCGCCAGGCCTTCCGAGGTTTTCAGTGCGACGTTGCCGACGAAGCCGTCGCAAACGATGACATCGACCGTCCCCTTGTAGATGTCGTTGCCTTCGACGTTGCCGTAATAGTTGAGGTCCGACGCCTTCAATAGCTCCGCCGTCTGCTTGACCACGTCGTTGCCCTTGATGTCCTCTTCGCCGATATTAAGCAGGCCGACCGTCGGGCGCTCGATGCCGTCAACCGCGGCGACCAGCGCGCTGCCCATGATGGCGAATTGCATCAGCTGCTCGGGAGTGCAATTGACGTTGGCGCCCAGATCGAGCGCGGTCGTGACGCCGGTGCGCGTCGGGAGCTGCGATGCGATCGCCGGGCGGTCGATGCCGGGCAGGGTTTTCAGCACGAAGCGGGAGATCGCCATCAGCGCCCCGGTATTGCCGGCGGATACGCAGGCCTGCGCGGCGCCGTCCTTCACCAGGTTGATGGCGACGCGCATCGACGAGTCCTTCTTGCGACGCAATGCATCGGCGGGCGGCTCGTGCATCTCGACCACTTCGCTCGCCGCCTGCACGGTGACGCGGTCGATGGCCCTCGTCCGCTTCGCGGCCAGCGCCTGGCGCACTTCGTTCTCGCGGCCGACCAGGATCACTCTTGCCCTGGGCGTCTTGGCGAGAAACGCGAGCGCTGCGGCGACCGTCACCGGCGGCCCATGGTCGCCGCCCATCGTGTCGACAGCAACGGTGATTACGTCGCCCCTGGCGTCGGGCGGGGCCGCCATTCGTCCCACCCGCGTGCCGTGCCGGTCCGCCCGGGTCGCGCTTCCTCTCATCGTAGTGCCGGACCCGGGACGCGTGGGCCGCTTATTCGTCGGCTTTGGTCTTGACTACTTTTTTGCCGCGATAGTAGCCGCTCGGGCTGATGTGGTGGCGAAGGTGGACCTCGCCGCTGACCGGTTCGACCGCGAGCGGTGGCTTCGGAAGAAAATCATGGGCGCGATGCATGCCGCGCTTCGACGCTGACTTCTTGTTCTGCTGGACAGCCATTGCCTGTGACTCCTCAAAGATTCGGTCGGTACAAAGAAACGGTTTCCCGCCTCCTCGAAACTGCTGCAAGCGTCCCGCCGGCGTTGCTCAATCAGGATTGCGCCCCTTCAATGCTGCCAATCCGGCGAATGGCGAGAGCTTCCCGTCATCTGCCATCGGACGGCGCGCCGCTGCACATTCTTCCTCGCCGTGGCGCGGCGACAACGGAAGCGACAACAACAGCTCATCCTCGACCAGGTTGCGTGGATCGAGCGTCGCGTTCGCCAGCACGACCTCGGTCTCTTCCACATCCAGCCGCGCCAGCTCGGCTTCGTCGCGGGCAAGCAGCAAGTCCGTCGTCTGCGCCACCGGCGCCACGAACGGCTGCAGGCAGCGCTGGCATACCAGCGGGACCGCGCCGTCGAGCCGCACCGTCAACAAAGGCCGCGCTGCCGCGTCGCGCCCGCCGGTGATCCGCCATGCGATCGGCGCCGCGTCGGCACCTGCCGCCAGGTGATCGGCGGCCCGAGGCAATGTCCGCGCGTCGAGCTCCCCCGCCAGCTTGCCGCCTTCAGCCGACAATTCAAAGGCATCGAAGCGCCCGTGCGCGCCGGCGTCAGTCGTCCGAGTCGCCATCTGGGTTAGCCCTGGGTTGGCCCTGGGTTGGCCTATTGGCCGGCAAAGACCGCATCCGGCGCCACAGCCGGCCGCGGTAGATGGCCCGGCCGTTACAGGCAGGACAAACGTTGCATAATAGCCGGCTTGGCCCCGAGTGTCAAAGAAAACTGTGAAAACAACAACTTCGCCCCGCGCCGCGCGTGCGCTGGTGCTCGCCTCGGCCTCGACGTATCGCAAGGCACTGCTCGAGCGGCTGGGCATCCCATTCACGGTTGCCGTGCCGGCTATCGACGAATCGCCGAATCCGGACGAAGCGCCGGCCGATACTGCCGTTAGGCTGGCGGAGGCCAAAGCGCGCGCCGTGGCGAACGCCCATCCGGACGCGTTGATCGTCGGTTCCGACCAGGTCGCGGATTTTCAGGGCACAGCCATCGGCAAGCCACGCGACGCTGCCGAGGCGCTCGAACAGCTACGGGCGATGCAGGGACATACGATCGTCTTTCATACCGGCTTGGCACTCCTCGACGCGCGCAGCGGGCGTTGTCGCCGGGCGCTGGTCGACGTCGCCAGCACCTTTCGACAGTTTGGCGATGCGGCGCTCCAAGACTATCTCGCGCGCGACCAGCCGTACGATTGCGCCGGATCGGTCAGGATCGAAGCGCTTGGCATCGCCCTGTTCACGCGCGTCGCCAGCGATGATCCGACGGCATTGATCGGCCTGCCGCTGATCCGGCTGACCGATATGCTGATCGCCGAAGGCCTGCAGCCGCTGTGAATGTCGAGCGCCGCACACCCGGCAAGCTCTACCTGTTACCCAACCTCCTCGGCGCGATCGAGCCCTCATCGGTGCTGCCGGCGCACACGATGGCGGTCGCGCGCCGGGTCCGTCATTTCGTCGTCGAAACGCCGAAGGCTGCGCGAGCGTTCGTCAAATCGCTTCGATCCGAGCACGCCCTGCAGGACATCGGCTTCGCCGAGCTCAACGAGCACACGCCGCCGCAAGATGTGGCGGCGCTGCTGGCACCGGCTCTCGAAGGTGAAGACCTCGCGCTGGTTTCGGACGCCGGCTGCCCTGGTGTGGCCGATCCCGGGGCACCGCTAGTCGCTGCGGCGCATCGCGCCGGCGTAATCGTCGTGCCGCTGGTCGGTCCGTCGGCGCTGGTGCTGGCGCTGATGGCCTCAGGGATGAACGGCCAGAACTTCGTCTTCCACGGCTATCTGCCGGTCCGCGCCGAACCGCGTGCCGCGGCACTGCGGGCGCTGGATGCGGCGGTCGCGCGCACCGGCGCCACGCAGCTTTTCATCGAGACGCCTTACCGCAACGACGCGATGTTTGACGCCGTTCTGGCGGCCTGCCGCGTGCAGACGCGCTTCTGCGTCGCCGTCGATCTGACGTTGTCGTCCGAAGAGATCGTCAGCCGGACGGTGGAGCAGTGGCGGGCGGCGCCACGTCTGCAACTGTCCGGCAGGCCCGCGATGTTCCTGCTCGGCAGCTGAGGTGCATGAAAGCGGCGAAAGGGGGCGGTTTCCGCCGGATTAGGCTTGCCTGACGCCGCTACTGCTCGTCGGCGTCTGGCCAGTTCTTGATGTAGCTCTTGAGCATGCGGTTCTCGAAGCTCTGCTCTTCGTAGACCGCCTTGGCGACGTCGTGAAACGAAACGACGCCCAGCAGCGTCGAGCCGTCGATGACCGGCACGTAGCGCGCGTGGCGCTCGAGCATCACCCGGCGCAGCTCCATCACGTCGAGTCCGGTGGTCGCCGTCAGCGGGTTGTTCACCTGGATGTCGTTGACCTTGAGGTCGCCGAGCTGCCCTTGCCGCTTCGACAGCGCCTGCAGGACTTCGGCAAAGGTCAGCATGCCCACCATCCGGCCGTGGTCCATGACGACCAGCGAGCCGATGTCGTGATGCGCCATGACGTTGACGGCATCGATCACCGAACCCTCCGGCGCCGTCGTGAACAGCGCGTTCCCTTTGATCCGCAAGATTTCGCTGACCAGCATGCATCCTCCGTGCAAACGCCTCGCGCACATTCGCTGACACGTTCAGCTTACTCCCGGCGCCGGTCCGCGCGCAACGCGTGCACTAACCTCAAACACAGGGTCTCCGGTTCGCATTCGTGACGGCGTTTTCCGGCATGACTGAGCCTACGACTGAATGACGACGTCATGATCGGCTTGCCAGCGCCGCTCGCGGAGGCGCGACGGGGCAACCTGAACGTGCATCGCGCCCCCGCCGGACATATACTCCCACCCGCGGCCCAATAGAGTCGCCGGTCGGACCAAGCGCCGTTGCCCTTGGCCCGGGACGAGCGCAATCTTCGTTGCGAACCAGAAGCTGCGCCCACGCAGTGATATGGAGGGGATCATGTACCAGCAGAACTACGACCCGACGGGTAATGTTTTTCTGTCGACCATCGTCGCCGCGATTCCGATACTGACGCTGCTGTACTTCATTGCCTTGCACCGCCACCGCGATGCGCAGGGCACCGTCCGGCTGGGCATCTCGGCCCCGTACGCAGCGTTTTTCGGCGTCATCGCGGCGTTCCTCGTCGTCTGCCTTTTCTTCAAGATGCCTGTCGTGTCTGCGGTGTCGGCGTTCGTGCTGGGAATTCTGTCGGGCTTTCTGGGGATTATCTGGATCGTCCTTGCCGCGATGTTTTTGTACACGATGAGTGTGGTGAGCGGCCAGTTCGAGATCGTGAAGGAGTCGATCGTCCACATCTCGTTCGACCGGCGACTGCAATGCGTGCTGATCGCCTTTTCGTTCGGCGCGATCATCGAAGGCACTTCCGGCTTCGGCACGCCGGTGGCCATCGCCGGCGCAGTCATGGTGGGATTGGGGTTCAGACCCTTCCAGTCCGCGGTGCTGAACCTGCTTGCCAACACCGCCCCTGTCGCATGGGGTGCGATCGGCACCCCGATAGTGACACTTGCCGCCGTGAGCGGGCTCGACCAGCTCACGCTGTCGGCGATGGCCGGCCGCCAGCTGCCTTTCGTGTCGATCCTGGTGCCATTCTGGCTGGTCGTCACGTTCGTGAAAATGGAAGGTGGCACGTGGAAGGAAGCCTTCGAGGTGTGGCCGGCCGCCCTGTGTGCCGGCGGCACGTTCGCAGTCGTGCAATGGTTTGCCTCGGGGATCAACGAGACTCATCTGATGACCGACGTGGTCTCGGGCCTCTTCTCGGTCATATGCACCGCCCTGTTCCTGCGCTTTGTCTGGCATCCGAGGACGCGCTTTCTGCTCAAGTCGGATCGCGAGGCGCTCGCCAAAGCCGGCAAGAGCACGGCCACCGTGACGAGCGACAAGACGGAGTGGGCCTATAAGTACTCGGCGGCGCAGACGTTCTACGCGTGGTTGCCCTGGCTGATCCTCATCGCTTGCTGCGCGCTGTGGGGTGTACCGACGTTCAAGACATATCTCAACAATCTGTTCTCCGGGATCACATTCAGCACGACGCTGCTGGGTTCGACTTTCGGAGGCACGCTTTCGCTGCCGGTGTGGGACATGCCTTCATTGCACAACCTGGTGCAGCGGATGCCGCCAGTGGCGCCGGTCAATGCGAAACCCGAAGCGGCGCGATTCGCCATCAACTGGCTGTCCGCTGCAGGTACCGGCGTTTTCGTTGCCGCCCTTCTGTCCGGGCTGGTTCTCAAGCTGAACGGGAAGCAATGGAAAGACGCATTTGTGCAAACCGCGCACCGGATGAAAATTCCGGTCCTGGTGATCGGCCAGGTATTGGGGCTCGGCTTCCTGACCCGCTACTCCGGCACCGACGCGGTGCTCGGTCTGGCCTTCACCTCGGCCGGGTTCATGTACCCCTTCTTCGCGGCGTACCTGGGTTGGCTCGGCGTTTTCCTGACCGGCTCCGACACGGCGTCCAATGCGCTGTTCGGCAGCTTGCAGAGGATTACTGCGCAGCAGCTCCATCTGAACGAGATCCTCGTCGTGGCGACGAATTCGACCGGCGGGGTCATGGGGAAGATGATCGACGCGCAATCGATCATGGTGGCGTGCGCGGCCTGCTACGACGACCCGAAAGAGCGGGCACACGCGCTGGGGCCGATCTTCCGGACTGTATTCTGGTATTCGATCGCCGGCGCAGCCGTCATCGGCATCATCGCGATGCTGCAGGCCTACGTGTTCAGCGGGGTGATACCCGTGCCACCGATCGGCAAGTAAGCGGCGCGTCGGGCTGGCGACGGCGGTCAGCCGTCGCGGCCCGACTGGCTTCCCCGCTCAGGCATCCGGGCGCGATACGCTGCGACGCGCGGTCAGACCTTCTCCCAGCTTTCGGCGCTCGCGCCGGCAAGCGCCCGCACCCGTTCTTCGTCTCTGCCAAATTCGGCGGCAGGCCCTTCGTAGACCACGCGACCGTCGTCGAGCACGTACGCCCGATCGGCGATTTCGACCGCGGCACGGACATTCTGCTCGACTAGCAGCACCGAAATGCCTTCACTGCGCATCGATACGATGATGCGGAAGACTTCCTGAACGATCAGCGGGGCCAGCCCCTGCGATGGCTCGTCCAGCAAAAGCAGCTTGGGATTTATCAGCAAGGCTCGTCCGATTGCGAGCATTTCCTGCTCGCCACCGGAGAGCTGACGTCCCTTGTTGGCCTTGCGCTGGGCGAGTCGAGGAAACAATTCGTAGACGCGCGGAATCGTCCATGGCCCCGGCCGCTCCAGCGGCACGCGTAGATTTTCATCGACGGTGAGATTGGCAAAAATCCGGCGCCCTTCGGGGACATACCCGACCCCGAGCGCGGCGATGCGAAACGGCGGCCACGCCGTAACCTTGTTGCCGAATATCGTCACCGATCCCTGCCGCGCCGGCGTAAGCCCGACCAGAGTGCGCAACGTCGTCGTCTTGCCCGCACCGTTGCGTCCGAGCAGCGTGACAATTTCGCCTTCTCCGACCGTGAGCGATATATCGTGCAAGATGTGGCTCTTGCCATAATATGTTTGCAGCTTTGCAGCTTCGAGGACGTTCACGCGGCTTTCCCGAGGTAAGCCGCTTGCACCCGTTCGTCGCGGGCGATCTCGTTTGGCGTTCCTTCGCCGAGCACTGCGCCTTCGGCAAGTACGGTGATCCGATCGGCCAGATGAAACACGACGCGCATGTCGTGCTCGATCAATACGATCGTGAGCTGCTGGTCCTTGTGCAGCTTTCGAATCAACTGCGTGATGTCGTGCGTTTCCTGATCGCCCATACCGGCGGTAGGCTCGTCCAGCAGCAATAGCCGCGGCTTCAGCGCGAGAGCCATCATTATCTCGGCCGTACGCTGGTCGCCATGCGGCAATTCGCCAACCAGGCGGTCGGCCTTGGGCGTGAGGCCGCCCATATCGAGCAACACTTCGATGCGTTCGCGGATCTGCGCGTTCGCGTGTCCACGGAGCCAGGGGCTGCGGCGCAAGCCGCTGGCGACTTCGACCGCGATCCGAAGGTTTTCGCGCGCCGTGAGCTCGGGGAATATCTCGGTAATCTGAAACGTCCGCGCCATGCCCATTCCGACGCGCCTCTCCGGCGACAACCGCGTAACATCCGTGCCGCTGAAGAGGATACGTCCCGACGTCGGAGGGAAGAATCCGCTGATGAGGTTGAAAAACGTCGTCTTCCCGGCTCCATTGGGGCCGATGATCGCGCGCAGTTCGCCTGGGGCAACCGACATCGAAACGGCATCGACAGCGACCAGACTGCCGAAGCGCCGTGTGGCGTTCTCCACGACGAGCAGGCTCATGCCATACCCTTTCGCCGCAGAATACCCAGCACGCCGCGCGGGAAAAACAGGACGACCAGCACGAAGAACAGGCCGATGAACGACATCCAGTTCTCGGTGTGGCTGGAAACGTAGTCCTGCAGAACGACGAAGATCGCTGCCCCGATCAGCGGACCCCAGAACGAACGCATGCCACCCAGCACCGCCATGATCACGAAATTTCCCGATTGATCCCAGCGCAGCGCCCGCGGGTCGGTGAAGTTATTGAGCAGCGCATAGAGCGTTCCGGCGAGGCTCACGAAGCAGCATGAAATCACGAACGACAGCCAGATATGGCGCTCCACCGGAACCCCGAGAAAGCGGGCACGACGCTCGTTCTCGCGGATCGCCAGCAGTGTCCGGCCGAACGGCGAACGAAGCAGCAGCCACATCAATGTGACCGCGATCGCGAAACAGGCCAATATGAAGTAATAAAATGCCTTGTCGTTGCCCAGAAGGTCGATTTTCGCCAAGCCGAGATCGAGCGCCTGTCGCTTCCAGCCGGTCACGCCATCGTCTCCGCCCGTAACCGAGTTCCAGCGAAATGCAATGAAATAGAAAACCTGTCCGAACGCAATGGTGACCATCGCAAAGTAGACGCCACGCAGCCTGGCGATCAGGGCTCCAATCACCATCGCTGCCAGCGTGCCGGTCGCGACGCCGACAAGGATGCCCAGCGGCGTGCTCGGTGCGATATACTTGATGGTCATCGCGGCGCCATATGCGCCAAGCCCGAAATATGCGGCATGACCGAACGACAGCACGCCGGTGAAGCCCAGTAGAAAATTGAGCGACATCGCGGCAAGGCCAAGCACCAGCACCCGGCTCGCGAGCTCGGTATAACCTCCCACTGCTCTCATCCAATACGGCATCGTAAGCAGCACCAGCCAGATGAGACCAGTCCAGGCGACCGCCGGAACGCGCTTCAACTGACCCTCCCTTCTTCTCCGAGGAGGCCGCGCGGTCGGACCAGCAACACGAGGCCCATCATCACGTACATCACCGCCTCGGTCGCCGAAGGAAAGAACACCGCGGTGATGCCCGCGGCAAGTCCGATCAGCAGTCCGCCGAGCAGCGTCCCGGGCAGGCTGCCGAGGCCACCGACAATGATCGCAACGAAGCTCGGCATGATCAGTGAAGTCCCGATCGTCGGCTGCAGGCCGAGCATGCCGGCCGCCAGCACGCCTGCGAGTCCGGCGAGGTATATCCCGAGGCCGAAATTCAGGGTGCGGAGAATTCGCACGTTGATGCCGAGTACAGACACGGTTTCCAGGTCTGCCGTCCCGGCGCGGATGCGCATGCCGAGGCGCGTGCGGTTGAGAATCAGAAACAGGGCGAGGACAACGAGGGCAGCCAATCCAACCATGAACAGCCGATACCCGGTCAGGAAGAAGAATTGGGACGAGAGCGGCGTGGAAAGCTCGGGCGGGATCGGGTATGGCACGCTTTGCGCGCCCCAGATGGCGCGCAGGACGTCCTCGAAGATGTAGGCGAGCCCAAAGGTCAATAGCAGGCTGTAGAGCGGGTCGCGTCCGTACAACCGGCGGATCAGAGCCCACTCGACGACGATCCCGACCGCCGCGGTGGCGAATGGCGCGATCGCGAGACCGCCCCAGAATCCGACATAAGGAATCAGCGTGTACGCGATATACGCACCGAGGGCGAGGAAGCCCCCATGGGCGAAATTGATCACGCCGCTCAAGTTGAGGATGAGCGAAAGCCCGAGCGCCATCAGCGCGTAGAACGCACCGACGATGAGGCCGTTAAATACGTTGAACAGCAGGAGTTGCGTCATGTGGCCTGTGGTGGTGCCGATCGCTGTTGTCGTGCACACCGGATGACGCGGGCCAAGTCGCGGCCTGCGGCACATCCTCCCATGCTACCAAGTGCGGATTGCGAGCCAGAGGCTGGCACGGCGAGCGTGGTGCGCACACCGCGCCCGCCGCTTCCTAACGGCCTACACCGGCCATTTCATCTTGCAGCCGGTTTCCTCGAGCGTTCCTGCGGCGTCGGTGCCCTTGACGACCTCGGTCACCTTGAACAGGTCGTCCGGCGCGCTGCCCTTGGCTTGAGCTTGCCCGACGAACAGGTTCGGAATGAGCTGATTCTGCCCCACGCGGTAGAACGCCTGATCGGGCATCAGCGAAACTTCCGGTGGCAACTTCAGGCCCGAAAGCGCCTTGGCCATTTTGACGGCGTCAAGCGACTTGGCCTCGTTGGCGGCCAGCGCGCAGCTCCAGGTGGAAGCGAACCCGAACCACGTGCGTGCCGTCGGAACCCGGCCGGTCTTCTTCTTGATCGCGTCGACGAAGTCCTTGACGTGGGGTACGTTCGGCTGATTCCAGTACCACTCGAAGACCCAGGTCCCGATTCTCGCCTCGGGTGGCAGGCCCTCCAGCGCCTCAAGCTCCTGCTGCCCTCCGGCGAGATGAAACCGCTTGTCGAGGCCGAACTGAACGGCCTGCTTCAACGCGTTGATCATATCGTCGCCTTGCGTGAGGAAGATGATAACGTCAGGATTGGCCGCTTGCGCCTTGATGAGATATGACGAGAAATCGGTCGTCCCGAGCGGCGTCAAGTCGCCGCCGACCTTCGTGTAACCTGCCTTCCCGCCAGCCTTCTCGAGGCCCGCCTGCAGGGTGTGCCCGAACGCATAATCGGGAGTAATGAAGTACCACTTCTTGCCCGCGTTCTTGATCAGCGTCGGCGTGACGGCATTGGCCTCCATCTGCGTCGTGTTGCAGACCCGGAATACGTTCCAGTGACACGTGGCGCCGGTGACCGCATCCGTGTGGCCGCCCGGCACGATATGCAATACGCCTTTTTCGCTGCTGACATCGGCCATCGCCAGCGCCAGTGCGGAATTGACGTTGCCAAGGAGGAAATTCACCTTGTCGCGCTCGATCAGCTTGCGCGCCTTCTGCACAGCGGTCCCGGCATCGCCGCTGGTCGAGTCCTCGACGAGCAGTTCTGCCTGGCGGCCGAGAATTCCGCCCTTGGCATTGATCTGCTCGAGTGCGAGCTGGCAGCCGATCAACTCGTTCTTGCCGACCGCGGCATAGGTTCCAGTTAACGGATTATCGAGGCCGATCTTGACGGGTTCTTCGCCGCGCGCCGCGATGATGAACGGACCTGCAACCTGCAGCGCACCGGTTGCGGCGGCGGCCTTCAACAGGGTACGGCGGTTCACGCCGTGTTTGGGCATTCGAGTTGCCATTCGAGACTCCTCCAATTCGATGTGGACACGTCGGCGTTTTTTCGGGGACGGAGTGGAACGGTTCCGGTCGCGCTTGACGCCTAGGTGCAACGCGATCAATTTCCTCGATCTGTTTGGTTTAATCTGTTTGAACGGATCGGCTCGATCTGGCCTTTGACTCCCGGGACAAATTCTGCAATGGAGGTATTGGGACGCAATCGCTGAAACTCATGTCCACCGGCGAGTCGTCTGGTCTTCCCCGAAGGGCCGCCTCGACGGCTCTGCGACCTCCAGGATAGCGACTGTATACAAAGATCGAAAACGCGGCAATTCGGGCGAGAGGGCCGCAGCCCGCCTTGCGCGTCCGCCCGCAGGCGCTCCCCGCAGGCACGAGGCCGCAAGGCTTAGGACCCCATCTGTGGCGCAGGCAGTCAGGACGCCAAGGCGCGCCGCTCGCGCAATGCCTGCGCCAGCGTCCCGCTGTCGACGTATTCGAGCTCGCCGCCGACCGGCACGCCGCGCGCGAGCCGCGTGACCTTGAGTCCTCGCGCGCTCAGAAGCTCGCCGATGTAGTGCGCGGTCGCCTCACCTTCATTGGTGAAATTGGTCGCCAGCACGACCTCGCGCACCGCGCCGTCGGCCGCGCGCTTGAGCAGGCGGTCGAGCCGTATTTCCTTCGGGCCGATGCCGTCGAGCGGCGACAGGCGCCCCATCAGCACGAAATAGAGTCCGGCGTAGGCTTGCGTGTGCTCGATCATCAGGAGGTCGGCGGGCGTCTCCACGACGCACAGCAACGTCGCGTCGCGCTTGGCCGAGCGGCACAGGGCGCAGAGCTCATCCTCGGTGAATGTATTGCAGCGCTGGCAATGCCGGATCGTACGGGTCGCCGCTTCGAGGGCGGTCGCGAGCCGTTGCCCGCCCTCGCGATCGTGCTGCAGCAAGTGCAGCGCCATGCGTTGCGCGGCTTTGGGGCCGACGCCGGGAAGGCAGCGCAGCGCCTGCGTCAACTCCTCCAGGCTGCTTAACGATTCCATGCGGGAAATGCGCCTCGACCGCTAAAACGGCAGCTTGAGGCCCGGGGGCAGTCCCAGGCCCGCGGACAGCCCCGACATTTTTTCCTGCGACGCGGCATCGATCTTGCGCACGGCGTCGTTGATCGCCGCGGCGACCATGTCCTCGAGCATGTCCTTTTCTTCGCCCAGCAGTGTGGGGTCGATCGTCACGCGCTTGACATCATGCCGCCCGGTCATCAGCACCTTGACCAGGCCCGCGCCCGATTGCCCCTCGATTTCCATCGCAGCGATCGCCTCCTGAGCCTTTTTCATGTTCTCCTGGACGGCCTGCGCCTGCTTCATCAGGCCGGCAAGTTGATTCTTCATCATGGTCGGGTTCCTGGACTACGAACTGGGTTTGATCGATTCGGGTTTGATCGTTGCGTCGAATCGCGAGAGCACGTCCTGCACGAACGGATCGTCGCGAAACGCAGCTTCGGTCTTGGCTCTGGTTTCGGCACGCTCGCGCTTTTCCTGTGCGGCCAATGTCGCGCCCGCCGCTGCATCGACGTCGAAGCGCAGGCGAACGCGGCGCCCAAACGCCTCGTCCAGCGCCGCCTTCAGCTTGTCGGTATATGCCTTGTCAATGAGGTGGCGCGCCGTTTCCGGCACCGCGAGCACGATCTCGTTCCCGGCGATGGCTTTGAGCTCCGTCTGCGCGGCAAGTTGCAGCGCAATGCCGGACAGCCTCAATCCGGAGACAAATGCCGGCCAGTCGGCGATCTCCAGCGGCACTGCCGCAGCGTGCGGCTCGGCTGCCGCGACAGCCGATGTTGCGACGCCCGGTACCGGCGTAACCGCCGGTGACGCAGTAGCCGCCGGCGCCGCGGTAATCGTCGGCGTCGCGGCATCCGAAGCCGATGGCGGCTCGCTCGCCACCGGCCCGCTGCTCTTGGCAATCTGCCGCGGGAGAGGACGAACGCCCGGCCCGGAGGCGGCGACGGATTCCGCGCCCGGCTCGAACGCGAGCAGGCGTAACAGCGTCATCGCAAATCCGGTCGGCTCGTCCGGCGCAAGTGCCATGTCGGCGCGTCCCTGCACCGAGATCTGGTAGGCCAGCTGCACGGCCTCGGGCGTGAACGCCTGCGCATATCCGGCAATCCGCGCCGCGTCGGGCTGCGCATCGGCGACACCCGCGACGGTCTGAGCAACGGCGATGCGGTGAAAAAGGCCGGCCAGCTCGTCGAGCGCGGCAGGCAGCGACAGGCTGCGCTCGGTCAGCGCCGCGGCTTCGGCGAGCAACGCCTTGCCGTCGCCGGCGAGCAAGGCATCGGCGATGCGGTACGCATGCTCGGCGTCGACCGATCCCAGCATCGTGCGCACCACCGCATCGCGCACCTCGCCCGCTCCGTAGGCGATCGCCTGATCGAGGACCGAAAGTGCATCGCGCATCGACCCACGGGCGCTGTGTGCGATCAGCGCCAGCGCCGCGTCGTCGAAAGCAATGTCTTCGGCGCGAAGGATATCGGCCAGCCGCGCGGCGATCTGTGCCGCAGGGAGCGCCTTCAGGTTGAACTGCAGACAGCGCGAAAGCACGGTGACCGGAATCTTTTGCGGGTCGGTCGTGGCGAGGATAAATTTGACGTGCTCCGGAGGCTCCTCGAGAGTCTTGAGCATCGAATTGAACGCCGCCTTCGACAGCATGTGGACTTCGTCGATCAGGTAGACCTTGTAGCGGCCGACGGTCGGTGCGTAGCGGGCGTTGTCGAGAATCTCGCGCATGTTGTCGATGCCGGTGTTCGACGCCGCGTCGAGCTCGAGCAGGTCGACGAAGCGGCCGGCGTCGATGTCGGTGCACGCCAGGCAGACGCCGCAGGGCGTCGCCGTGACGCCGGTCGCGCAATTGAGGCTCTTTGCCAAAAGCCGCGCGATCGTCGTCTTGCCGACGCCGCGCGTGCCGGTGAGCAGATACGCGTGATGCAGGCGCCCGCGCTCCAACGCGTTGGTCAGCGCGCGCACGACATGATCCTGTCCGACCAGGTCGGCAAATCGCTTCGGTCGCCATTTGCGGGCGAGCGCTTGATAGCTCATCGGGCTTTCAGCGTTTAACGTTCAAGCAAAGGTATCGCGATATGCCGCCTTGCTTCCGCGACGCGAAAGAGGGGGTGGCGAGCCGTACCCCCGGCACTTGCAGAGAATAGCTATGGCTGCTTCCTTCCGGACCTGACCAGGTTCACCACCATGCAATGCGGGGCGGCCCGCCATGGATCGTTGCCGCTGCTGCTTCTCATTATCGGCGAAGCGCGCCGACGCAGCAAGCAACACGACGATGCAAGCGGACGCAACCTGGTTCGCGCCGGCCCCCGTGGTCGCCGTCGCCATGGCGGCTATAATCCCATCAAGCGCATCACGCACCGGAGCCGGATTGCGCGCACGACTTCTGCTGCGTACCTGTATCGCGGCCTCGATAGCGCTGGCTGGCTGCGGTCCATCATCGTCACCGCCGCCGCCCTCGTCGAGCGAATTGACCGTGCTGCTGCGGACCGGCCCGGCCACCTGGTTTGTCGGCACCGACGATCAGGGCGCAGGCATCGACTACGACCTTGCGCGGATGTTCGCCGAACAGGAGGGTGCGACGCTCAAGGTGATTCCCACCACGGACCCGGTCGATAAGCTCGCCGGCGCCGGCGGTCGTCGCCTCGCTGCCGGCAACCTGTATCTCCCCTCGGCGTGGACGGCGCCGGCAAACGCCGCGGTGCTTTATTCGTCGGGCTACTATGCTGTCGAACCGGTGCTGATCTACAACATCGACGGATTCAAGCCCGAATCCTGGCGGGATCTCGCGGGCGAAAGCGTCGGCGTTCTCGAAGGCGGCGGCCTTGCGCCGGCATTGTCCAAGGTGCGCGCCGATCATCCGGAGGTCCGGTGGCAAATGATCACACTGCCGTCGACCGAGGCGATGATCAGCCAAGTTTCGGACGGGACGCTGAATTACGCAATCGTCGCGTCCAATGACGCCGAAGCGGCGCGCCACGTCTATCTCAACTTCGACAAGGCGTTCCCGGTCGCCGGCAAACAGCAACTGGTCTGGGCGTTCCCGCCGGGCGAGCGACAGCTGCGCGACCGCGTCGATGCATTCTTCGCCAAGCTTCGCCGCGACGGCAGGCTGCAGCGGCTCATCGAGCGCTATTTTTCCTACGGCACGGTGCCGCGCATTGACGCCGGCGTGTTTCAGGAGCGCATCAAGTCGGTACTGCCGCAGCTTCGCGCTGCGTTCCAGCTCGCGCAGCAGGCAACCGGCATCGAATGGCGTCTGCTCGCCGCGATCGCCTACCAGGAATCGCAGTGGGACGTCCAGGCTACCAGCGAGACCGGCGTGCGCGGCCTGATGCAATTGACCGAAGAGACCGCCCAGCGCCTGGGCGGGGTCGATCGACTCGATCCGAAAGCGAGCGTGCTTGCCGCGGCACGTTATCTGCGGGACCTCAAAGACAGGCTGCCGCAGCGCATCGCCGAGCCCGACCTCACCTGGCTCGCTCTCGGCGCATACAACATCGGCATCGCGCATCTGGAAGATGCCCGCATTCTGGCGCAGAAGCAGAAGCTCGACCCCGACATCTGGTCGTCGCTGAAGAAGACGCTGCCGCTGCTCGCGCTGCCCGAGTACTACGAAACGGCGAAATCCGGTTATGCGCGCGGCGCCATGCCGGTCGCCTTTGTCGATCGCGTGCGCGCGTATTACGACATCCTGCTCGCGCAGCAGCCGCCGCTGCAGCCGCGGCTGCGCATGCTCTCGGGGACGGCGGACGAAAACACGGCGCAGCCGATGGCCGCACCGCCGACCGCCGTCAGGTAATCAGCGCGTCGCGGCAATCAGGCTTGCACCGCCCATGTAAGGCCGCAACGCCACCGGAATGTCGACGCCACCGTCGGCGCGCTGAAAGTTTTCCAGGATCGCGACCAGCGTCCGACCGACGGCGAGCCCCGAGCCGTTCAGCGTGTGCACGAGCTCGGGCTTGCCTTGCGCGTTGCGAAACCGCGCCTGCATCCGTCGCGCCTGGAATGCTTCGCAATTCGAGCACGACGAAATCTCCCGGTACTTGCCCTGCCCTGGCAGCCAGACCTCGAGATCATAGGTCTTGGCCGCAGCGAATCCGATGTCGCCGGTGCACAAGGCGACGATGCGGTAGGGCAACGCGAGCTTTTGCAGGATCGTTTCGGCGTGCCGCGTCATTTCCTCGAGCGCCTCGTACGAACGGTCCGGATGAACGATCTGCACCATCTCGACCTTGTCGAACTGATGGACGCGGATCAAGCCTCGCGTGTCCTTGCCGTAGCTGCCTGCCTCCGAGCGGAAGCACGGCGAGTGCGCGGTGAGCTTGAGCGGCAGCGCCGCGCCGGCGAGGATCTCGTCGCGCACGACGTTGGTCAGCGGCACTTCGGCCGTCGGGATCAGATAAGAGCGTCCCTCGTCGGGCGCCCCGCCTTTTACCGCCCAGAAAAGGTCTTCCTCGAATTTCGGCAGCTGCCCGGTACCGACCAGCGTTTCGGCATTGACCAGGTACGGCACATAGCATTCGGCATAGCCGTGCTCGGCGGTGTGCGTATCGAGCATCAGCTGCACCAGCGCCCGATGCATCCGCGCGACGGCGCCGCGCAACATGTAAAAGCGGGCGCCGGCAATCTTCGCCGAGGTATCGAAATCGAGGCCGCCGACGGCAGTACCGACGTCGACGTGATCGCGCACGGCAAAATCAAACGTCCTCGGGGTGCCCCAGCGACGGACTTCGGCGTTCTCGGCTTCCGATGCTCCTATGGGCACGCTCGCGTGCGGCAGGTTGGGCATCGCCAGCAGCCAGTCGCGCACGCGTTGCTGCACAGCGTCGAGATTGCGTTCGAGCGAGCTCAATTCGTCGCCGATGCCGGCGACCTCCGCTAGCCGCGCCGAACGGTCCTCGCCCTTGCTTTTCGCGATGCCGATCTCTTTCGAGGCGCTGTTGCGCCTCGTCTGCAACTCCTGCGTGCGCATCTGGATGTGCTTGCGTTCGGCCTCGAGCTCGACGAACGCGACCGCGTCAAGCCGATATCCACGCGTCTTCAGGCGCGCTGCGACGTCATCCAGGTCGTTGCGCAGCAGCTGGATATCGATCATGCCCGAATTTTACCAGAGGGCCGCGCACAGCCAGGTCGCGTGGGTCAGCATTCCCCGTCGTCGCCCGAGCGCGCCTTCGCATCGCGATTCCTCAACTCGGCGAGCCTTTCGGCGATGCGCGCTTCGAGGCCGCGGTCGGTCGGGCGATACCAGTCCGGCGGCGCCATCCCGGCAGGCAGGTAGGTTTCGCCGGCGGCATAGGCATCTGCCTCGTCGTGCGCATAGCGATAGTCCTTGCCGTAGCCCAGATTCTTCATCAGCTTGGTCGGAGCGTTGCGCAAATGCAGCGGCACTGGGCGAGATCCGTCTTCGGCGATAAACGCACGCGCCGCGCCGTAGGCGACGTACACGGCGTTGCTCTTGGCCGCGCAGGCGAGATAGATCACCGCTTGCGCCAGTGCGAGCTCGCCTTCGGGCGTGCCCAGCCGTTCGTAAGTCGCGACCGAGTCCAGCGTAAGCTGCAGCGCGCGCGGATCGGCAAGGCCGATGTCTTCGCTGGCCATGCGTATCATCCGCCGCCCGACGTACAGCGGATCGGCGCCGCCGTCGAGCATGCGGCAGAACCAGTAGAGCGCGGCATCGGGATCGGATCCCCGCACCGATTTGTGCAATGCCGATATCTGGTCGTAGAAGGCCTCGCCGCCTTTGTCGAAGCGGCGCAGGCTCCGCGTGATCGCGGTCTCGACGAAATCGTGGTCGATGTCGCGCCTTCCCGCTTCCTGCGCAGCGACGGCCAGCTGCTCGACCAGGTTCAGCAGGCGCCGGCCGTCGCCGTCGGCGTAGGCGATGACGGCTTCGCGCGCCGCAGCGTTGAGCGAAATACCGGGCATCGCTGTCGGCAGCGCCCGATCGAGCAGCGCCGAGAGCTCGTCGGCCGAAAGCGCCTCGAGCACATAGACGGTGGCGCGGCTCAGCAACGCGCTGTTGACTTCGAACGACGGATTTTCGGTCGTCGCGCCGATGAACGTGACCAGCCCCTTTTCGACGAACGGCAGAAACGCGTCCTGCTGCCCCTTGTTGAAGCGATGCACCTCGTCGACGAACAGGATCGTGTGACGTCCCGACTGCGCCAGTGTCGCTTCCGCCTGGGCGATGGCGTCGCGAATGTCCTTGACGCCAGAAAGCACCGCCGACAACGCGATGAATTCCGCGTTGAACGCATCGGCCATCAGGCGCGCAAGCGTCGTCTTGCCGACACCCGGCGGTCCCCAAAGGATCATCGAGTGGGGCTTGCCCGACGCGAACGCAACTGCCAGCGGCTTGCCGGGCCCGAGCAAATGGCGCTGACCGATGACCTCGGCGATGTTCCCGGGCCGCAGCCGCTCGGCCAGCGGCGTCGCCGGATTGCCTACGGCGAAAAGATCATTCGCCGACGACATCGGCGCCCGGCGGCGGCACGAATCGGAACAACGCCGCATCGACTGCTGCGTTGCGCTCGAATGAACCGAACGACAACTGCGTCACCTGACCGAAGCTGTCATGCAGTTCCATCGTCCGCGGCACGTTATCCTTCAAGCCGATCCGCACGCTGGCGAAGCCGCTGTCGGCGGCGAGCGGCTTGGCGTCGACAAACTCGACGTCGCCGCTTTTTCCGCCATCGCGGAGCTCGAAGTTCTTGTCCAGCGCATCATCACCGGCGAGAAGCGCGGCCGGCGTCGAACCGAGCGCGCGGTCGAGCTTCCTGACGATGACCTGATTGAGATCCGGATCGTAGATCCAGAGCTTTTCGCCGTCGCCGACGATGACCTGCGGATGCGGCTTTTCGTAGCTCCAGCGAAACTTGCCCGGCCGCGCGAAGGCGAACGTTCCGCTCGATTCCTGCGGCGAGCGCCCTGCGTTGCCGCTGACGACCTGGCGAAACGTTGTCTTGCCGGTTTTGGCGCCGCCCAGAAACGCCTTCAGCTGATCGACGCCGGACGCCGCTGCTGGGCATGTCAGCGCCAACGCAACGCACAGCGTCGCCGCGAATCGCCAGCCTGCGGTCATGCGCTCTCGCCTTTGCCCGCAGGAACCAGCACGTCGCGATTGCCGTTGGTCTGCATCGCGGACACCAGCCCCGCGCGCTCCATCTGCTCGATCAGACGCGCGGCCCGGTTGTACCCGATACGCAGATGGCGCTGCACGAGCGAGATCGACGGCCGGCGCGTCTTGAGCACGACAGCCACCGCCTGGTCGTACATCGGATCGGCTTCGGCATCACCCGCATCGACGATGACGCCCTCGTCGCCGTTGCCGCTGACGCCGGAATCGAGAATGCCGTCGAGGTACTGCGGTCCACCCTGCGCTTTCAGATGTTCCACCACGCGGTGAACTTCGGTGTCGGCGACGAAGGCGCCGTGCACTCGCTGCGGGTGCCCGGTTCCCGGCGGCAGATACAGCATGTCGCCCTGTCCCAGCAGAGCTTCCGCGCCCATCTGGTCGAGGATCGTGCGCGAGTCGACCTTGCTGGCGACCTGGAAGGCGATGCGCGATGGAATGTTCGCCTTGATCAGTCCGGTGATGACGTCAACCGACGGACGCTGCGTCGCCAGTATCAGATGAATGCCCGCGGCGCGGGCTTTTTGCGCGATGCGGGCAATCAGCTCCTCGATCTTCTTGCCGGTGACCATCATCAGGTCGGCCAGTTCGTCGATGACGACGACGATCAACGGCATTTCCTCGATCGGCTCGGGGCTTTCCGGTGTCAGCGTGAATGGATTCGTCAGCGGCTTCCCCGCCCTTTTCGCCTCGGCAACCCGTGCGTTGTACCCCGACAGATTGCGCACGCCCAACGTCGACATCAGCCGGTAACGGCGCTCCATTTCTCCGACGCACCAGTGCAGCGCGTTGGCGGCAAGCTTCATGTCGGTCACGACCGGCGCGAGCAGGTGCGGGATCCCTTCGTAGACCGAAAGCTCCAGCATCTTCGGGTCGATCAGGATCAGCCGAACCTGGCGCGGCTCGGCCTTGTACAGAAGCGACAGGATCATCGCATTGACCGCCACCGACTTGCCCGACCCGGTCGTGCCGGCGACCAGCAGGTGCGGCATGCGCTGCAAATCGACGATGACCGGCTTGCCGGCGATGTCCTTGCCGAGTGCCAGCGACAACGGGCTCGCCGTGTCGTTGTAGGTCGTCGACGACAGAAGCTCGACCAGGCGCACGATCTGCCGCTTGGCGTTGGGCAATTCGAGCCCCATGAACGATTTGCCCGGGATCGTTTCGACCACCCGTATGCTCACCACCGACAGCGCGCGCGCGAGATCCTTCATCAGGTTGACGATCTGCGCGCCCTTGACGCCGATCGCCGGCTCGATTTCGAAACGCGTAATGACCGGTCCGGGGTACGCCGCCAGCACCTTGACTGACACGCCGAAGTCGGCGAGCTTGCGCTCGATCAGGCGCGAGGTGAATTCCAGCGTCTCGGCGCTGACCTGCTCCTGCGCGGAGGGCGCATCTTCGAGCAATGCCAGCGGCGGCAGAGGCGAATCGGGCATGTCCTGGAACAGCGGCTTCTGCTTTTCCTTGACGACCCGCTCGGATTTCGGCACGTCGACCATCGCCGGCACGACGACGACCGGTTCGCGATCCTCGATGCTTTCGCGCGCCGCCTCGACGAACTGCTCGCGTTCCTCCAGCGCGACGGCACCGATTTCGCGATCGCGTCGCGCGTCGCGCCGCCGCTTGAGCGATGCGATCAGCTGCTCGCTGCCGGCGCCGACCCGTTCCATCAGACGCAGCCACGACATGCCGGTGAACAGCGACCACCCGATAGCAAGAAGCGCGATCAGCAGCAAGGTGCCGCCATTGAACCCAAGCGCGCGCGAGAATCCCGATCCGATCACCTGGCCGAGAGCGCCGCCGGGCGTGTTTGGCAGCACGACGGGAAGTCGATAGAGGCGCAACGCCTCGAGCGCGGAGCTCGAAAGCAGAACCAGCACGAAGCCGGGCACCGCGAGCCAGGGATGATGCCGATCGGCCGCGTCGATCGAGCGCGTCAGATGCCGATAGCCCGTTACGACCAGCACGATGCCGGCGAAAACCCACCACCAGGCCGACACGCCGAACAAGTACAGCAACAGATCGGCAAGCCACGCGCCTACGGCGCCACCCTTGTTGTGGATCGCCGCGCCGCTGCCCGAAAACGACCAGCCCGGATCAGTGCGCTGGTAGGTCGCGAGGATCAGCGCGAGATAGGCGAATACGGCGACAACCAGCAGCCACCACGACTCGCGCACCAACGCCGCAAGCCGTGGCGAAAGACGCGGTTCGGGCGCCGCGGACGGCCTGCGCTGCCTTTGTATTTTTTGCTTGAAAATCATAGAATTGTGACGCGCACTTAGCGCAGCACATTATACACCGGCCGGGGCGAGGAAAGGCACGCCTTGCGCCTCCGGGGACCACCCCAACATCAGTTAGAATCGGGTCGAGGCGCTCCGCGCCCGCATAAACCGCGAATCGATCGCACCATGTCCGCCAAACACCATCGCCTGTTGATTCTTGGCTCCGGCCCGGCCGGATTTACCGCGGCAGTATACGCCGCGCGCGCCAACCTGAAACCGGTGCTGATCACCGGATTGGCGCAGGGCGGACAGTTGATGACGACGACCGACGTCGACAATTGGCCGGCGGACGTCGAGGGCGTACAAGGTCCCGATCTGATGGCGCGTTTTCAGAAGCATGCCGAACGCTTCGATACCGAAATCATTTTCGATCACATCCATACCGCAGCGCTGCGCGGGCGTCCGATGCGGCTGGTGGGTGATATCGGCGAGTACACCTGCGATGCGCTGATCATCGCGACGGGCGCGTCGGCACGCTATCTGGGGCTCCCCTCCGAGCAGAGCTTCATGGGCAAGGGTGTTTCCGCCTGCGCGACCTGCGACGGCTTTTTCTACAAGGGGCAGGACGTG
Source organism: Betaproteobacteria bacterium (assembly GCA_003153475.1). Taxonomy (GTDB): domain Bacteria; phylum Pseudomonadota; class Gammaproteobacteria; order Burkholderiales; family Casimicrobiaceae; genus PALSA-1003. The sequence goes on from PLYT01000037.1 coordinate 27,567, forward strand.
ATCGTCGTCGGCGGTGGCAACACCGCGGTCGAAGAGGCGCTGTATCTGTCGAACATCGCGCGGCAGGTGAGCGTTGTCCATCGCCGCAACAAGTTCCGCGCCGAGGCGATCCTGGTGGACAGGCTGATTGCCAAGACCGGCGACGAAGGCAACGTCCGGATACTCTGGGACCACACGCTCGACGAGGTCACCGGCGACAAGTCCGGCGTCACCGGCGTGCGCCTGAAGCACGCGGCGACCGGCGCCACGCGCGAGCTCGCGGTCCAGGGCGTTTTCATCGCCATCGGCCACACGCCGAACACGCAGCTGTTCGAAGGGCAGCTGGCGATGGTCGACGGCTACATCACCGTCAAAGGCGGCAGCTCGGGCAACGCGACGGCGACCAGCATTCCGGGCGTCTTTGCGGCGGGCGACGTAGCCGACCATGTCTACCGCCAGGCCGTGACCAGCGCCGGCACCGGATGCATGGCGGCGCTGGACGCCGAAGCGTATCTCGATAATCCGCTGCCGGTTCACGAGACCGCCGCGCTGTCGGTCGAATAGCGCGACCGCGGTCCGGCGGTGCCGTCGGCGCGGGCTGCAGCTTCGCGCAAACGGGGCGCGTCCCGCGGCCTGCAGCGACGGCAACGAGGATAATCGCGCAATGGCCAAGCTCTCCGATCTGAAGACCTTGCTGGACAGCGCCGACGGCAAGCCCGCGCGGCCAGCAGTCGCGCGCCCTGCGACCAATTCCGATAAGCGTGCGACCGCGAGAGTAGCTCGCGCTGACGCTGACATCGACCTCGAACAGGCATTCGCCGATGTCGCGCCGCTTCCGTCGCGTAATCGAGCGCGTATCGACAAGGCGCAGCCCGCGCCGACGCCGGCCAAACGCCTGGCCGACGAAGCCGACGCGCTGGCCGCGAGCAAGTTCGGCATCGAGCCGTCGCCTTCGTCGTGGGAAGTCGGCCAGGAACAGGAAGCGCATCAGACGTTCCTGCGCCCGGGTCTGGGGACCGACGTGCTGGTCCGCCTGCAGCGCGGTCATTGGTCGGTGCAGGGCGAGCTCGATCTCCACCGCCTGACCAGCGTCGAAGCACGCGACGCGCTCGCCGATTTCCTGTTCGACGCGCGCGGCCGCGGCGTTCGCTGCGTGCGCGTCATTCATGGCAAGGGGCTGTCGTCGCCGAACCGGGAACCAGTGCTCAAGAACAAGGTGCGGCGCTGGCTGTCGCAGTGGGATGAGGTGCTAGCCTATTGCGAAGCGCCGCGCCATGGGGGCGGTGGCGGCGCCGTCATCGTCCTGCTCAAGGCCGCGCCCGCCTGATCACCGGCGAGCGCCGGTCAGGCCAAACGGCGATGCGACAAGGCCGGCAACTCCCGCCTGACTCTGGCGATCTGTGCGTCGTCGATATCTCCGACGATGACGCCTTCGCCGTCGGCTAATTCGGCCACGATCACACCCCACGGATCGATCAGCACGCTGTGCCCGTAGGTGCGGCGGCCGTTCGCGTGCGTGCCTCCCTGCGCGGCGGCGAGCACGTAGCACTGGTTCTCGATCGCGCGCGCCTTGAGCAGCACGTGCCAGTGCGCGGCGCCGGTCACCGCGGTAAACGCCGAGGGCACGACGATCAGCGAGACGTCGCGGTAGCCGCGATAGAGCTCGGGAAAGCGAAGGTCGTAGCAGACCGACAGGCCGACGCGACCGCAAGGGGAATCGAAGCTGACGCCCGAGAGTCCCGGCTCGATCGTCTTCGCCTCGTCGTATTGCTCGCTGCCCTGGCTGAACGCGAACAGGTGGATCTTGTCGTAGCGCGCAATCCGTCGTCCCTGCGGATCGAAGACCAGCGAAGCGCTGCGTACCCGCGTCGGGTCAGCGATGGCAATCGGCACCGTGCCGCCGATCAGCCACACGCGCTGCTCGCGTGCCACACGCGAGAGAAAATCCTGCTGCGGACCGTGGCTGTCGACTTCGCGCGCATCCACCTTGTCGGTGGCGCGCTCGCCGAAGATGCCGAAGTATTCGGGCAGCAGGACCAGCGAGGCACCCTGTGCGGCCGCGGCGGCGATCAGCGGCTCGACTGCGGCCAGATTCGCCCTGACGTCGCCGCCCGAGACCATCTGCACCGCCGCCACTCGCATCTTGCTGTTCTTCGCCGCCGTCATTGCGGTGTCCTCTCCGGCTTGCCTGTGGCGGCTGCCGCCGGCCCGGGGAATCGTCCTTCGCGCTCGACGACCGGGTCTGACCAGCTGCCGGTCACCGCATAACCGAAGGAAAACATCTGCTCGATCGGATCCTGCATCGCCTTCTGCGCGAGCAGCGAACCCGCGGCAACCGCCGCACCGATAACCGGATTGGCCAGCAGCAGCGCGGCCGCGCCGACCGATACGCCGGCGGACAACGTCGGCTGCACGTGTACGGTGAGGCGCTGGGTCTCGCGCGCGATGTCGGCCTCTCCCTGGATCGCCACGCGTGCCGACGGCCCGATGATCTTGAGATCGTCGCTTTTCATCACCCCGTTCTGGATGCGCACGTCGCCGGTGATTTCGTCGAAGGCAAAGCCCTCGGCGAACAGGTCCTGAAAATCGAAGTTCAGCCGCCGCTTCAACGCCTGCAGCGAAAGCACGCCCAGCAGCTTGCCCAGGCCGGGATCGAGCTTGGTGAACTGACCGCGCCCGGTGTCGACGCGAAGCGTGCCGTTGAGCGTCGGATAATCGAAGTCCTGCGGCCCACCCGCCCACGATACCTGGCCGCGTATCCGGGTCGGGGCCCCGCGGACGGCATCCGGCAACGCGTAGCGCGCCAGGTACCGGCCCGCATCGTGCACGTCGAGGTCGGTGTCCAGCGTCGTCTGCTCGTTACGCGCGCCGCCGCGCCACCAGCCGTTGGCGTCGAGCCGTCCGTCTTCGTTGGTGAGGCGCAGGCTGTCGATTCGCCAGTCGGCTCCGATCGGCTGCGCCTTCAATTCGAGGCGCCCCAGGTCGCGATCCTTCAGGCGCAAGGTCTCTGCGGACAGATCGATCTCCGGCCAGCCGTTGACCTCCGAAGCGGAAGTCGCTGCCGTCGTCGTCGCATGCGCAGCCGCCGCGGTCGGCGGCGTCAGTCGTTGCAGGCGTGCGACGATGCGGCCGTTCGGCCGGGCGGGCGCCGCGGGCTCCCAGCGCGCCATGCCTTCGAGCTCGCGCCCGCGCAGGTCGAGCTGCCAATCGCTGCCGCCGCGACTCGCTATAAGGCGCAGCTCATTGAGCCGCCGGCCGAAAACATCGAGCGCACCGACGGTGATCTCGGCGCCGGACAGCGGCAGCGGACCGGTATCGACGCTGGCATCGACTTGCTCGCGCAGTGCAAGCCAGCCGTCGAGATCGAGTTGATCGACGTCGCCACGAATCCATAGACCTCGGCGATCCGGCGCACCGGTGGCCTTGCCCAGCGCGAGGAATGCACGCTCGGCTACGGGACCGGCGGCGGTCAGCCGCCGCTGTACCGTCATCCTGCCGACCCGCCCATAGGTGAATTGCAGCAGATCGCTGGCGGCTTCGGTCTGGCGGCGCTCGATGCGAAGCGGCATGGCATCGCCCTGCGACTTGGCGGCGGGGACAGGCAAATCGACCGCGACGCCCTTGAGACTGGAATCCAGCGTCCAGTTCGAGCGGTCCGATGCAACATTGAGCGCGAGCTGCCAGTCGGTGGTACCGGTAAACCGCGCGGCCAGAGTTTGCTTCGGGTATTCGGCGCGCAGCAAGCCGAGGTCGGCGCTGCCCTGCGCGTCCACCCGCATGCCGCCGACGGCGCCCGACACCGTCAACCGTGCCGGGCCTCCGAGAATCTCGGCCGTCAGCGCGGTGCTGTGGATCTCGCGCCGCGTAAAGGCGAGCTTGCCATTGAGCTGGCTCAGCCCGGGAATGCCGCCGGCGAACCGGAGTCGATTGTCCAAAAACGCGAATTCACCGCCGATCTGGTCGCCGTCGTGATTGCCGATCGGCAGCTCCAGTTTCAGCGCGAGCTTGCCGTCGCCGCTTCCTTCGGCGCCGCGCGTCGTATGATCCAGCCAGTCGTCGACCGGGCTTTCGGCGATGAAGCGCAGGAAATCCGCGACTGGACCGGTGGCTTCGCCATCGATGCGCAACACCGGGTGTGCGATGCGCGTATCGGCGATCTCGACCCTGGTGCGGCTGATCACGACATTGAACGCGCGACCGTTGCGGCCATCGACGCTGATGCGGGGCCCATCGAGCTTCACTTCGCCGTCCAGGCCGACCAGCCGAGGCCAATGCGTCGCGTAGTCCAAGGTCACGCCCTGCGCCTTCGCCGTCGCCGTGAACTGGCCTTTCTTGGCATCGGCGAACGGGAAATCGGCGAGGTTGCCCGTCACCTTGAGACGCACATCGCTCGAGCCGCCCGCAACCAGGCTGGTGCGCAACCACTCGCGTACGCCGGCCCCTGCGGCGAGAGGCACGTAGCGGTAGAGCTGTGCTGCGTCGACGCGAGTGAATTGCGCGCTGGCGTCGATCGCCCCCGGTCCATCGCCGATCGTCCGGTATTCGCCGTTGACGACGCCTGCCGCATCGGCGTTGGCGAGCGTCAGCTGCTCGATCTGGACGGCATAGCCGTCGGGGACTTTGCGCCAGCGCAGTTGGCCCTGCGCAGTGTCTAGTGCCAATGTCTGCGCGAACAGCTGCGGCCAGTGCACGGCAAGGGCGCGGCTATTCAACTTTATCGCTCCGTCGCGCTCGGTTGCCGCGATGTTGCCCGAGAGTCCGACAAAGCCGGGCGTCTCGCCCTGGGCCGCAAATCCCAGATCGGCGAAGTTGGCGGACGCATTGAATGCGCCGGGTGCCGCGATATCGCCCGTCCAGTGCAGCACCGCCGCTTCGAGCGTTCCCCGCAGCGCGAAGCGCGTGAGGTCGTCCCGCCAACGCGTCGGCAGCGGCAGATAGGGGCCCAGCTGCCGCAACGGCGCGAGCGCGATGCGATTGAACGACGCGTTCCCGTCGATCGGTCGCCCGGCGTCGTAGTGCATCGTCACCTGAAAATCCGTGGGTGCGAAACCCGGCTCGCCCGGTGCGGCGAACGCAAGCTGGCGCGCGAAAATTTCGCGCCGCGCAGGATCATCGTGCCAGCCGATACGGCCCTCCAGCCTGTCCAGCGAAAGCTGCGGCAAATCGCCGGCAAGGTTGCCCTCGACGTCGCGCAGGACGATGTCGGCAACGATATCGTGCGGTTCTCCGTTCGCAACTTCGAGCCACATACGAAAGGCGCCCTTGCCGTTGCTGATCGGCAGACTCGGCGGCAGCCATGCGCGCCAGGCACCGACATCGGCATAGTCGAGTCGCGCGTAGAAGTGTCCCGATGCCGCACGCCAGTCCGACAAAGAGCCGCTGGTGAAATCGCCGCGCACATCGAGTGGTGCGGCCAGGCCGATGGGCGGCGCGCCGGTCAGGCCGAAGCGATGGCGGCCGGCGCGGTTCTCCAGGCGCAGGACGACGTGCTCGAGGCTCAGTTGCGGCGCGCCGCGCAGCTCATCCCGCCAGGCGATGAACGCATCCCGTATCACGATGCGCGGCTGGCGCAGCACCCAGTCGACGATGCCCTGCTCGCCGGTCTTCTCCGCGAGATCCAGCGTCATACCTGCCGCGTGCAGCATGCCCGCGCTATCGCGGCGGACGATCAACCGCGGCTGGTCGATCGACAACTGCTTCAGGCGCAACTCAAGGAACAGCAGCGAATCCCAGGCAACGGTAAGCCGCATATCCGGCAGAGTGACGCTCGCGACATTGGCGCCGGGCTCCATGATGCGCAGATTGCCGATGTCGAGACGCGGGTTCCAGCCGTCCCAGGCGGTGCTGACCGAGCCGATCTCCACCGGCTGGCCAATCTGCGCCGCGAGCAGACGCGCCACAACTTCAGGATTGCGTTCGATGCGCGGAAAAATGGCAAATCGCACTGCCAGCAGCAGCAAGCATACGGCGATGAGAACGATCAACGCGACCGCGCGTGCCGAGTGCAGCGTCTTGCGAAGCGAAGTAAGGAAGGACGGGGAGGAACTCGAAGATGCGCGCGCGAAGGGCATAATAGGTCGTTCTTGCGCGATTTTAATACGGAAAGGGGCGGCCACCGCGTTGGATTCCACGATGGACCTCGCTGGGGCATACGAGTTCAGCCGCTACGCGCAACGCCTTCGCGTCGCCGACCCCGGTCTGTGCGCCAGCGTCGAGGCCACGCTCGACCGCCCATTCCAGTGGACGGACGGTGACCCCGGCGAGCTCGCGCGCGCTTCCGATCCCGCAATGCTGGCGGTCGCACTGCGCCGATTGCGCTGCCGGGTCTACCTCCATGTCCTGCTGCGCGACTTGACCGGACGCGCGGACTTGAGCGAAGTCTGCACGACGATGACGCGACTGGCCGAGAACGCGATCGCGGCGGCAGTCGACGCGCATTCGACCTGGCTCGCCGCGATCCACGGCGAGCCGCTCGGTGTCGACAGCGCCGCGCCGGAACAGTTGATCGTCGTCGCGATGGGCAAGCTCGGCGGCGGCGAGCTCAACGTCTCGTCCGACGTCGATCTCGTGTTCGTCTATCCGGAGGACGGCGACACGCGCGGGCCGAAGGTTCTGGCGAACCAGGATTTTTTCGACCGCCTTGGCCGTCGCGTCGTCGCCGCATTGGCCGAGCCCTCGCCCGAAGGCTATGTATTCCGCACCGATGTGCGCCTGCGACCCTACGGCGACGCCGGTCCGCTGGCGGTGTCGTTCGCTGCGCTCGAGCAGTACCTGATCGCGCAGGGGCGGACCTGGGAGCGCTACGCGTGGCTCAAGGCGCGCGCCCTGACCGGCGCGCGCAGCGCCGAGCTGGAGCGGATGGTCGCACCCTTCGTCTACCGGAAATATCTGGACTACGACGCGTATGAGGGCTTGCGCGACGTGCACCGCCAGATTCGCGAACAGGGCAGGCGCCGCGACTACGCGGGAAACATCAAGCTCGGGCCCGGCGGCATTCGCGAAATCGAATTCATCGTCCAGGCGCTGCAATTGGTGCGCGGCGGCCGCGAACCCGCGCTTCGCGGCCGCGGCACCTTGCCGGCGCTTGCCGCGCTGCGCGTCCGCGGGCTGCTGCCGGCCGCGGCGGCGGACGAGCTTTTCGACGCTTATCGGTTCCTGCGCCAGGTAGAGCACCGGTTGCAGTATCGCGACGACGCCCAAACGCACGACCTCCCACAGGATGACGCCGAGCGCGCGGCACTGGCCGCGTCGATGTCGTGCGCCGATACACCTGCCTTCAATCGACTGCTGGATCGGCATCGCAACAATGTCGACCGCCACTTCGACGCGCTTTTCTCCACCGCCGAGGGCGGGGCCGAACGCGATCCGTTCGCCGTCGTCTGGATCGCTCCTGCGCCCGAAGATGCTCATCTGGCCGTGCTGGACGCCGCCGGGTACGACGATCCGCGCGCGCTGATCGTCGAGCTCGCGCGCGTCCGGCAAAGTCCGCGCTACCTGCAATTGCCGGCGACTTCTCGGGCGCGCTTCGATGCGCTGGTGCCGCAGCTGCTGCGCGTTGCAGCGGCGACCTCGGCACCACAGGCGGTGTTCGCGCGCCTGCTCGCGCTGCTCGAGACGATCAGCCGGCGCAGCGCCTATCTCGCCCTGCTGGTCGAGCATCCGCCGGTGCTGCCGCGGCTCGCGCAGCTGATGGGTGCGAGCTCCTGGGCTGCCGGATACCTGATGCGGCATCCGATGCTGCTGGACGAGTTGCTCGACAGCCGCGCGCTATTGGCCGAAGCCGATTGGCAAGCGTGGCGCAGCGAGCTCGATGCGCAGCTTGCCGCGCATCCGGGCGATGCCGAGCGGCAGATGGACGCGCTGAGGCACTTTCAGCACGCGCAGGTCTTCCGCTTGCTCGCGCAGGACTTGGCCGGACTGCTTTCGGTCGAGCGGCTGGCCGACCATCTGTCGATGCTTGCCGATATCGTGCTGGCCGCCGCACTCGAGCGCTGCTGGGTCCAGATGGAGGGGGCCGGCGCGAGCGCGCCGAAGTTTGCGATCATCGGCTACGGCAAGCTGGGCGGAAAGGAGTTGGGCTATGCATCGGACCTTGACCTCGTGTTCCTGTACGACGACCCGGCGGAAGGCGCGCCACAGGCCTATGCGCGCCTGGCGCACCGCCTGACGACATGGCTGACCACCACGACCGCGGCGGGACGCTTGTACGACACCGACCTGCGGCTGCGCCCCGACGGCGCGAGCGGCCTGCCGGTGTCGAGTCTGGCCGCGTTTCGCAACTACCAGCGCAACACGGCCTGGACCTGGGAGCACCAGGCGCTGACCCGGGCACGCTACGTCGCCGGAGACGCCCGTATCGGCGCAGCTTTCGAGGCCGAGCGCCAGGCGGTGCTGCGCCTGCCGCGCGACCCGTCCAAGCTTCGCGCGGATATCGTCGCCATGCGCGCCAGGATGCAGGCGGCACATCCGAATCGGACTGAGCTTTTCGACATCAAGCACGATCCGGGCGGCATGGTCGACGTCGAGTTCGCCGTGCAGTTCCTGGTGCTGGCGCATAGCAACGCGCATCTGGAAATGACGCGTAACGCGGGAAACATCGCGTTGCTTGCGCTTGCTGCCAGCCTCGCGCTGCTGCCCGCCGACCTCGCGTCCACTGTCGCCGATACCTATCGCGAATACCGTCGACTGCAGCACCAGGTTCGCTTGCAGGGCGCCGCCGAGGCGCGCGTCGAGGCTCTGCCGCAGGCGGCCCGTCGCGCGGCCGTTGCAGCGCTTTGGCGTGAAGTATTCGGGGCGCCCAGGCCGGAACAGGACGGTGAAATCGGCTAAAATGCCCGTTTGGCCGGGTGGAGTTGCAGGATGTCGATGTCGGATCGTGACGGATTCATCTGGTACGACGGCAAGCTGGTGCCGTGGCGCGAGGCGACGACCCACGTGCTCACGCACTCGTTGCATTACGGCCTCTCGGTGTTCGAGGGGGTACGCGCGTACCCTACCGCCGACGGGCCGGCGATCTTCAAGCTGGCCGAGCACACCGAAAGGTGGTTGAACTCGGGACGCATTTACCTGATGCAGATTCCCTATGCCAAGGACGTGCTGATGGCGGCGCAGCGCGAAGTCGTCCGCGCCAACAAGCTCGATTCGTGTTACCTGCGGCCGATCGCGTTCTACGGCTCGGAAAAGATGGGGGTGTCGCCGAAAGGCGCCAAGGTCCACGTTGCAATCGCCGCGTGGCCGTGGGGCGCCTACCTCGGCCCCGAAGCGCTGGACAAGGGCATTCGCGTCAAGACCTCGTCGTTCGCCCGGCATCACATCAATGTGACGATGGCTCGGGCCAAGTTTGCCGGCACGTATGCCAATTCGATTCTGGCCAATCAGGAAGCGACGATGGACGGCTACGACGAGGCCCTGCTGCTCGACGTCGACGGCTTCGTCGCCGAAGGCTCGGGCGAGAATGTGTTCATCGTCAAGAACGGACGGCTCTACGAGCCGGAGTTGACCTCGGCGCTGATCGGCATCACCCGCGATTCGGTGATCACGCTGGCGCGAGACCTGGGGCTCGAAGTGAGCGCCAAGCGCCTGACGCGCGACGACCTCTATATCGCCGATGAGGCATTCTTCACCGGCACCGCCGCCGAGGTGACGCCGATTCGCGAGCTCGACAATCGCACCATCGGGTCAGGCCAGTGCGGACCGATCACCCGGAAGCTGCAGGGATTGTTCTTCGATGCCGTGCACGGCAAGAACGCCAAGTACCGGTCCTGGCTCACGCTTGTCTGACGGCGTCCGATGAACGTGACGACTCCGACCCAGGCCGCCGTCGACGTGACGCCGGCAGACCTGCCGCTGTATTGTCCGAACCCGGCGATGCCGCTGTGGTCGAGCCATCCGCGCGTCTTTCTCGACGTTGCCGCTACCGGCGAGGCGATGTGTCCGTATTGCGGCACGCGGTACCACATGAAGGGCGCGCCGCACCCCGGACACTGACGAGGGTTCATCGTCGCGATCGCGTCCCGGCGGCGCGGACGATCGCGCGACGCAATATCATGGCTGAACGCATACTGATCGTCGCGCCTTCATGGATCGGCGATGCCATCCTGTCGGAGCCCCTGCTCGCCATTCTTCGCGAGCCGCTGCAGGAACCGACGGTCGACGTTCTCGCTCCGCCCTGGTGCGCGCCGGCCTATGCCCGCATGCGCGGCGTCCGCCACATCATCGAAAATCCGGTCGGTCACCGGGAACTGCGATTCGGCGAGCGTCGCGCGCTGGCGCGCGCGCTTCGCGGCAACGGCTACTCTCGCGCGCTGGTGCTGCCGAATTCGTTCAAGTCGGCGCTGATACCGTGGCTGGCGCGTATTCCGCGCCGCGTCGGTTATGTCGGGGAAGCGCGCGGGATGCTGCTCACCGACGCGAGACGCCTCGACAGCAAAGCGCTGCCCCGTCTGGTCGACCGGTTCGTGGCACTCGCGGCACGACCGGGCGAGCTGGTACCGACGCCGGCGGCTCCGGTGCTCGTGCCCGACGTTGCGAACGCCGCCGAGGCAACGCGGGCACTCGGACTAAGTACGCATCGCCCCGTTGCCATCCTTTGCCCCGGCGCCGAATACGGCCCGTCCAAGCGCTGGCCCACCGAACATTTCATCACGCTGGCGCAGCGCTTCATCGATTCGGGGTACGCGGTCTGGCTGCTCGGCTCGCCCAACGACCGCGCGGCGGCAGACCCGATCGCCGCGGCGATCGCCGAAGTGCGCAACGTCTGCGGCAGGACCGACCTTGGCACGGCGATCGATCTTCTGGCCGCTGCCAGCGTCGTCGTCAGCAACGATTCCGGCCTGATGCACGCCGCCGCTGCCGTCGGCCGGCCGCTGGTCGCGCTGTTCGGCTCATCGAGCCCCGAGTACACGCCCCCGTTGTCGCCGCTGGCGCGTGTCGCGAAGATCGACATTGTGTGCAGTCCGTGCTTCAAGCGGGAATGTCCGCTCGGACACTTCAAGTGCATGCGCGAATTGTCACCCAATCTTGTGTATGATTTGGCGCGCACACAGCGATAGAGAAATGGCCAAGCCACGCACGCCGACGATCTTCACCTCGCCGCAGGATGCGGCGATGGCGTTCTATCAGGCATTCGAGGCGAAAGACGTCGACGCGATGATGGCGACCTGGGCCGAGGACGAGGAGCTCGTCTGCATCCACCCCGGCGGCCCGCGCCTGGTCGGTTACGAGGCCGTGCGCGCCGGCTGGGAACAATTGTTCGCCAGCGACACCAAGCTGTCTTTTCGTCTCGATGACGTCACGATGGTCGAGACGGTCGGGCTTGCGATGCAGAGTGCCATCGAGCAGGTCACCGTCGGCAGCGACAGCAAGCCGCGAGGCGCCGCGATTGTCACCAATGTGTTCCTGCGCACGCCTTCCGGTTGGCGCCTGGTCATGCACCACTCGTCCCCGGCGCCCGCGATCGCGGCGATCCAGCCGGCGGGACCGCTGCACTAAAGCATTCGCAGCGGACGAACGCGGCGAGCGCTCAGGCGGTGCCGCCGACCGTCAATCCGTCAATGCGCAAGGTTGGCTGCCCGACCCCCACCGGCACGCTCTGTCCTTCTTTGCCGCAAGTGCCGATGCCGGAGTCCATCGCCATATCGTTGCCGATCATCGACACGCGGGTCAGCGCATCGGGGCCGTTGCCGATCAGCGTTGCGCCCTTGACCGGATAGGCGAGCTTACCGTTTTCGATCTTCCACGCCTCGGCGGCCGAGAATACGAACTTGCCGTTGGTGATGTCGANNTCGACCTGGCCGCCGCCGAAGTTGATCGCATACAGGCCGTTTTGCACCGAGGCGATAATTTCAGCCGGGTCCCTGTCGCCGTTGAGCATGATCGTGTTGGTCATGCGCGGCATCGGCATGTGTGCGAACGACTCCCGGCGGCCGTTGCCGGTAGGCGCGACGCCCATCAACCGCGCGTTCAGCGTGTCCTGCATGTAGCCCTTGAGGATGCCGTCCTCGATCAGCACGGTGCGCTGCGTCGGGTTGCCTTCGTCGTCGATGTTGAGCGAGCCGCGACGATCGGCGATCGTCCCGTCGTCGACGACCGTCACGCCGCGTGCGCCGACGCGCTGGCCGACCCGGCCTGAAAACGCGGACGTGCCCTTGCGATTGAAATCGCCCTCGAGGCCATGTCCGATCGCCTCGTGCAGCAGTATGCCTGGCCAGCCGTGGCCCAGAACGACGGTCATCGTGCCGGCCGGAGCATCGCGTGCATCGAGATTGGTCAGCGCCTGATCGACCGCCTGCGCGGCGTAGGATTCGAGCAGCGCGTCGGTGAAAAACAGATAGTCGACCCTGCCGCCTCCACCCGCCATGCCCTGCTCGCGGCGACCGTTATGCTCGGCGATCACGCTGAGCGAAATCCGGACCAGCGGCCGCACGTCGGCGGCGATCGATCCGTCGCTGCGCGCGACGAGTATCGCCTCGTATTCGCCGGCGAGCGACGCCATCACCTGCGTTATCCGCGGATCTCGCGCGCGCGCGAGGCGTTCCAGCCGCTCGAGGAGCGCCACCTTGGCCTCGTCGGTGAGCGCGCTGACCGGATCCTTGGCCGAATAGAGGGCTCGCGCGCCTCCGACCCGGTCGAGCGCCGCGACCGCAGACTGGCCCTGCCGTCCGATCGCGCGCGTTGCCGTCGCCGCCTGCGTCAACGCATCGAGGCTGATGTCGTCGGAGTAAGCGAACGCGGTCTTTTCGCCGGAGATCGCGCGCACGCCGACGCCGCGGTCGATCGAGAACGAACCCGATTTGACGATTCCCTCCTCGAGACTCCAGCTCTCGACGCGCGAATACTGGAAATATAAATCGGCGTGGTCGATGCGGTGGCCATGAATTCCGGCGAGCACGTCCGACAATTGTCGAAGCTCCAGCGCCGCCGGTGCGAGCAGTAATCGGGTTGCCTGGTCGAGCAGCGCGGGCTTGAGGGGCGGAACGGCGAGATCGGTCACGGGGCAATTCACCTGAAAATCGAAGGATACCGGCATTGTCGGGGCGCGCGGCTGCCGGCACAAGCGCTTTGGCCTGCGGCGCTAGGAGGGGAGGCTGCGCTCCGGTGCGCGCCCGAGATAGGTTGCCGCAACGCGTACATCGCGCGATATCTCCTCGCTGGGTCCGGCAAGCGCGACCGTTCCCGTTTCGAGAACGTAACCGTGGCTGGCTATCTGCAGCGCGGCGCGAGCGTTCTGCTCGACCAACAGGATCGACACGCCAGTCGCCCTGAGCGTTGCAATGATGCTGAAGATCTCCTTCACGATCAGTGGCGCCAGACCGAGGCTCGGCTCGTCGAGCAGCAGCAATCGCGGCGCGGCCATCAGTGCGCGTCCAAGGGCCAGCATCTGCCGCTCTCCGCCCGACAGCGTGCCCGCAAGCTGGGCGCGGCGTTCGGCGAGCCTGGGGAACCGCTGATAGACCTCGTCACGCGTCTTGCCGAGCGTCCGATCGCGCGCGCGATGGCGGTGAAATGCGCCGAGCTCGAGATTGTCCGCGACCGTCATCGCGGCGAACAATTCGCGTCGCTCCGGGACCAGGCAAAGCCGCTGCGCCACGCGCTCTTCGACGCTTATCCGGTTCACGCGCGCGCCGGCATACACGATATCGCCACGCGACGGCAACAGTCCGATGATCGCCGCAAGCAGTGTGGTCTTGCCGGCGCCGTTGGGACCGATCACCGTCACGATGCTGCCTTCGTCCACCGTCAATGAAACGCCATGCACCGCCTCCACCTTGCCGTAGGCGACATGCAGGTCGACGATCTCGAGCAATGCGCTCATGGCTTGTCGCCGATCAAACGGCGCCGAGGTACGCTTCGAGCACGACCGGATTGCGCTGAATGTCGGCGGGCCGCCCTTCGGCGAGCTTCTGGCCGAAATCCATGACGACCAGGCGATCGGTCAATCCCATGACGAAATCCATGTCGTGCTCGACCAGCAGGATGGTCATGCCCTTCTCGCGCAGACTGCGCAGCAGCGCAGCGAGCTGCTCCTTTTCGAGGAAACGAAGGCCCGCCGCCGGCTCGTCGAGCAAAAGCAGCAGCGGATCGGCAGCGAGCGCCCGGGCGATCTCGACAATGCGCTGACGTCCCAGCGGTAACGACCTCGCGGTCGCATGCAGCGAATCGGCCAGGCCGACGCGTGCTATCTGGGCTGCCGCCTCGGCGCGCACGCGCGCTTCCTCGCGCCGGTCGAGACGCAGCGCGGCGCGGGTGACTCCGGCATGGCCGCGCAAGTAGGCACCGAGCGCAACGTTGTCGAGCACCGACATGCCCGCAACCAACTTCACATGCTGGAACGTACGGCCGATACCCAGTTCCGCGATCTGGAACGGCTCTCGGCCGCCAATCTGGCGGCCACTGAGAGTGATCGAGCCTCCGCTCAGCGGCAGCGCGCCGCTGATCAGGTTGAACATCGTGGTCTTGCCTGCGCCGTTCGGTCCGATCAGGCCGAGAATCTCGCCGCCCCGGATCTCGAACGAGAGCTCGTCGACCGCGACCAGTCCGCCGAATTCCTTGCGTGCACGCTCGACGACAAGCAGCGGCGCCATGCCGTGCGGCCGTGCGCGCCCCGGCAGCGCCGCGGCCGCGGAGACCGCGCGCGGCGCGGCGCCGGGCAGCAAGCGCGAGAGCCACGGCCAGACGCCATCGCGCGTACGCTGCAGCAGCAGGATCATCAGGATGCCGAACACGACCACCTCGAAATTGCCCTCGCGCCCCAGTAGGTGCGGGAGCCAGCTCTGCAGCAACTGCTTCAGAAGCGTGATCAGCGTCGCGCCGACGACCGCGCCCCAGACGCTGCCTGCGCCGCCAACGACCGCCATGAACAGGTATTCGATACCCTGGTTGATACCGAAAGGCGTCGGGTTGACGAAGCGCTGCAGATGCGCGTAAAGCCAGCCGGAAATGCAGGCCAGCAATGCCGCATAGATGAAGACGACGATCTTCAACCGCCCTGCATCGACACCGAAGGCCTCGGCCATTTCCAACCCGCCCTTGAGCGCGCGCACGGCCCGCCCCGGGCGTGAATCGAGCAGATTATTGGTCGTCCACAGGCTGGCCATGACGATCAGCCAGATCAGGTAGTAGATGTGCCGTTCGCTGCGCAATTCCCATCCGAAGACGGAAAGCGACGCAATGCCGCTCATTCCGGTATGGCCGCCGAGGAAGTCCAGGTTGCCAAAGACGTAGAAAATGCTTATGCCCCAGGCGATCGTCGCCAGCGGCAGATAATGACCTTTCATCCGCAGCGTGATAAAGCCGATCGCGAGCGCGACGAATCCGGTGATCGCCATGCCGACGACCAGGTTGAGCCAGGGGGAAACGGCCGGATAATTCAACGACAGATAGGCGGTCGTGTAGGCGCCGAGGCCGACGAATGCTGCCTGCCCGAACGAGGTCTGGCCGGCGACGCCGGTGAGCAGCACCAGGCCCAGCGCCACGATGCTATAGAGGCCTACGTAGTTGAGCAGCGTGATCCAGAACGCAGGCGCCGCCGCGGGAGCGGCCAAGAGCGCCGCGATGAAGACGAGGAGCACCGCTCGTCTCATCGCGCTACTCCTCCTCCTCGTGATGGTGCGTCGTCAGCGAGCGCCAGAGCAGCACCGGAATGATCAGCGTGAAAACGATCACTTCCTTGAACGCGCTCGCCCAGAACGACGAGTACGACTCGAGCAGGCCGACCAGGAACGCCCCGGCCGCCGCCATCGGATAGCTCGACATGCCACCGATGATCGCGCCGACGAAGCCTTTCAGACTCACCAGGAAGCCCGAGTCATAGTAGACGGTGGTGATCGGTCCGATCAGCACGCCGGAAAAGGCGCACAAAGAAGCGGCCAGCGTGAACGTCAGGCTTCCGGCGAGGCCGGGGCTGATGCCGACCAGGCGCGCGCCGACGCGATTGAGCGCGGTCGCGCGAAGCGCCTTGCCGTACAGCGTACGGCCGAAGAAGACGTAGAGCGCCGCGATGACCAGCAGCGAGAACAGCAGCACCAGCAGGCTCTGTCCGCTGATCTGCACGTCGCCAACGCGGTAAGACGCCGACGTAAACGCCGGTGTGCGCGAGCCCTCTGCGCCGAAATACCACAGGCCGAGGCCAAGCATCGCGAGATGCACGGCGACCGAGACGATCAGAAGCACCAGTACCGACGCCTCTGCCAGCGGTTGATAGGCGACGCGGTAGAGCAGCGGTCCGAGTGCAGTGACCATGGCGACGGAGAGCAGGATCTGCAGCGGTAAGGCGAGCGTCAGCGGCGCCAGCAGGTGAACGAGCGCGGCGATCGAGAGTGGCACAAGCAGATAGATCGCCAGTCGGCGCGGCAGCCGGTGCCACGTCCGCTCGCGCGCCGCCGCATAGACCTCCATCGCGCCGGCGAGGCCGGCCAGTCCGACCAGCAGGCCGACGGTGCCCGGCGACTTGCCGAGCTGCAACGAAGCCAGCGTCAGCGTCCCGTAGGTCACGAACTCGCCGGCTGGAACGAAGATCACCCGTGTCACCGCGAATACCAGCACCAGTGCCAGCGAGAGCAGTGCATAGATTGCGCCGTTGGTGACGCCGTCCTGCGCCAGAAGTACTGCGATCGAGAAGTCCATCGGCGATGTCGATAACTCTTTGCCGCGCGCAAAAAACAAAAGGCCGGCTGCGAGGCTTCCGCAGCCGGCCCGGTGGACGTCAGCTCATTTGCTCAGGACCCACTTGCCGTTTTCGATCCTGACGATGACGCGCGCCCGATTGTCCATGCCGTTATGGTCGGCGGCGCTCATGTTGAAGATCCCGTTGCTGCCAGCGACGTTCTTCGCGTTTTCTAGCGCATCGCGCAACGCCGCGCGGAACGCTTTCGTGCCGGGCTGCGCGGTCTTCAGCGCCTCGGGAATCGCCCGCTGCAGCAATACGTAGGCGTCCCATGCGTGGCCGCCGAAGGTCGTGCGGCTCCCGGGACCATATTTGGCTTCATACATCTTCACGTATTCGGCTGCAGAAGCCTTCACCGCATTGCTGTCCGGCAATTGCTCGTACACCAGCATCGGCCCTGCCGGCAGCACCGCGCCGTTGCCGTCACTGCCGACGACGCGCAGGAAGTCAGCGTTGGCCACACCGTGTGTCTGGTAGATCTTGCCCTTGTAGCCGCGCGCGATCAGTTCCTTGTGCGGCGTGGCGGCGGGCGTTCCGGAACCGGCGATCAGGATCGCGTCCGGATGCGCCGCCAGCAGCTTCAGCACCTGGCCGGTCACGCTCGGATCGTTGCGGTTGTATTTTTCCTCGGCGACGATCTTGATGCCCGCGGTTTGCGTCGAGCGCTTCATCTCGGCAAGCCAGCTGTCGCCGTAGGCATCGGAGAAACCGATGAAGCCCATTGTCTGCGCGCCGCTCGCGCGCATGTGTACGGCGACCGCATCGGCCATCAATGAGTCGTTCTGCGGCGTCTTGAACACCCACCGGGTCCTCGGATCGGCCGGATTGACGATCTGCGCCGATGCCGCCATCGATATCATCGGGACTTCGGCTTCGCTGACTACGTCCTTCATCGCCAGCGAATTCGGCGTCACCGTCGAACCGACGATGGCGTCGACCTTGTCTTCGCCGATCAGCTTGCGGGTGTTCTTGACCGCCTCGGTCGTGTCCGACTTGTCGTCCAGCACGATGAAATGGATCTTTTGCCCCCCGACAGTCGGCGAGCCCAGCATATCGATGGTGTTCTTTTCCGGAATGCCCAACGACGCCGCCGGTCCGGTGGCGGACAGCGTGACGCCGACATTGATGTCGGCACGAGCGAGGCCGCAAACTGCGAGCGCTGCCAGCCCGAGAGCAACGCCTGATTTTTTCATCGTGTTCCTCCGTCGCGAGCGCGCGGCTCTGGCGGCCGCGACGCGGTGAATTGGTGAATTGTCGAAGCGGGCGTCTTGGAGCGCGCAGACATCGAATTGCCGCGATGCCTGCGCCGTTCGCTGTCGCCGGATTCTGGCATCAAGCGGCGCCAGGGTCAACGCGGCGGCACCCGCCGCCGCCGAGGGGCGCGGCGCGTTACTTCTTCAGCGCGTCGCGGATTTCCCGCAGCAGCAGCACGTCTTCGGGCACTGGCGCCGCCGCAGCGGCGGGATCGATCTTCTTTTTGACCGAGGCGAGTTGTCGGACCATCCAGAAAATGATGAACGCCAGGATGATGAAATTGATGACGACGGTGACGACGTTGCCGTAGGCGAGCAGCGGAACGCCGGCCTTGGTCAATGCATCATAAGTCATCGGCCCGTTGTACCCGGCGGGCGGCGGCTGGAGCAGGACAAAGTAATTGGAGAAATCGAGTCCGCCGAAGACCCTGCCGATCACCGGCATGATGAGGTCCTTGACCAGGGAATCGACGATCTTGCCGAAGGCGGCGCCGATGATGACGGCGACCGCCAGATCGATCACGTTTCCTTTGACCGCGAAATCGCGAAATTCCTTGAACATCGACATGCTGATCCGCTCCTTGTTTGGGTATCGAATCTCCGGTCGCTGAAGCGCCGTTCAGACCGCGGCCTCACCCGATTCACCCGTGCGAATCCGTACGACCTGCTCGACCGCGGTGACGAATATCTTTCCGTCCCCGATCTTGCCGGTGCGCGCAGCCTTGACGATCGAATCGATCGCGCGATCGACTAGACTGTCGCCGACGATGACTTCGACCTTCACCTTGGGCAGAAAGTCGACGACATATTCGGCGCCGCGATAGAGTTCGGTATGGCCTTTTTGCCGTCCGAACCCCTTGACTTCGGTGACCGTCAAGCCGCTTACACCGATTTCCGACAAGGCCTCGCGCACCTGGTCGAGTTTGAACGGCTTGATGATCGCTTCGATTTTTTTCATTCACCGCCCCTCGTTTGCCGCGAGATTCGCGCCGCCGTAACTGCCGGTGTTAGGTTACACCAGCCCGGCCGCTGCAACCAGCACGCGAAGGCGCACCGGCAACACGGTCTATCAGCCCACGCCGCCGTTCCAGTCCGCCCATGCCGACGTGATCGGATAACGCCAATCCTTGCCGAAACCACGCGGGGTGATGCGGATGCCGACGGCGGCCTGGCGTCGCTTGTACTCGGCGACCTTGATCAGCCGCACGACCTGCGCCACGTCGGCTGGTGCATGGCCGCGCGCGATGATCTCGGCCGGGCTGAGGTTCTCCTCGACGTAGGCCTCGAGTATCGCATCGAGCGTCTCGTACGGCGGCAGACTGTCCTGGTCGGTCTGGTTGGCCCGGAGCTCGGCCGAAGGCGCCCGCGTGATAATGCGCTCGGGGATCACCCGACCCAGGCTGTTGCGGTATCGCGCGAGTCGATAGACCAGGGTCTTGTCGATATCCTTGAGCACGGCAAAGCCGCCGGCCATGTCGCCATAGAGCGTCGCGTAGCCGACGGCCATTTCCGACTTGTTGCCGGTCGTCAGCACGATCGCGCCGTGCTTGTTCGACATCGCCATCAGCAAGGTGCCACGAATACGCGCCTGGATATTCTCCTCAGTGGCGTCTTCGGGAAGATCCTTGAAGTCGGCCGCGAGCGCCCGGCGAAAGGCCTGCAGCACATCATCGATCGGCACCTCGTCGTAACGCACGCCGAGAATCCCGGCCATCGTGCGAGCATCCTCGAGGCTGATGGCCGCGTTGAATGTCGATGGCAGCATCAGTGTCCGCACGCGCTCGCGCCCGAGCGCATCGACGGCGACCGCCAAGGTCAGCGCCGAATCGATGCCGCCCGAGAGACCGATCAACACGCCGGGAAAGTGGTTCTTCTCGACGTAGTCGCGCACGCCCATTGTCAGCGCCGCGTACACATGGGGCTCGAGCCGGGTGTCGAGATCGCCTCGCACCGGCTTCGGCGCGGTGCCGTCAAACTCGACCAACGCCAGGGTTTCGTGCCATGCCGGCACCTGTTGCGCCACTTTGCCGCTGCCATCGACAACAAACGACGCACCGTCGAAAACGAGCTCGTCCTGCCCGCCGACGCGATTGACATAGACGATCGCACATCGCGTCTCGAGCGCCCTCGCGCATACGACCTCGCGACGCAATGCCTGCTGGCGCGTGTGGTAGGGCGAGCCGTTGGGCACGACGATCAGATCCGCGCCGGC
This sequence comes from Betaproteobacteria bacterium, assembly GCA_003153475.1. Lineage (GTDB taxonomy): Bacteria > Pseudomonadota > Gammaproteobacteria > Burkholderiales > Casimicrobiaceae > PALSA-1003. Next base: position 47,674 of record PLYT01000037.1, read on the forward strand.
GTCGCGGGCACGGCGTGCCGGCTCCGGAAACCAGATGTCCTCGCAAATGACCACGCCGACGCTCACCCCCGCCACGTCGACCACGCATGGCTCGAACCCGGAAATGAAATAGCGCTGCTCATCGAATACCGTGTAATTGGGCAGCGTTTGCTTGCGATAGACGCCGATGATGCTGCCGTCGCGAATGATCGCCACGGCGTTGTGCCGGGCGCCGGTGCCACCCAGTTCCGGATATCCGACGATGACCGTCGGGCCGATGATCCTCGCCGCCAGCCGCCTCAATTCACTCGCGCAGGCGTCGAGAAACGCCGGCCGCAGCAGCAAGTCCTCGGGTGGATATCCGCAAAGCGACAATTCGGGGGTGACGACCAGGTCCGCGCCGCCGCGCCTGCCCGCGTCCACCGCGTCCAGAATGCGCGCAGCGTTGCCGGGAAGATCGCCGACCATCTGGTTCAGCTGGGCGATCGCAATACGCATCGTGAAATTTTAACATGCGAGAGGCGCACGCCTTCGCGTCAATTGCCCTGCGGCCGCACACCGAAGAAAAGCATCGGCGTATCCTTCCTCGCACCGAGCTCTGGCGATTTTGGCCGGATCCGATGTTGCGCGCTTGCCGGTGTCCGCCCTTCACGCGACAATCGGGATCGCATGCCCTCGTTCTCGCTGCACGTTACCGATACGCTCGCTGCGGTTCAGCCCTCATCATGGGATGCGCTGGTCGGCGAACAGCCGTTGCTGTCGCATGCCTTTCTCCATGCGCTGCACGAAACCGGATGCGCTTCGCCGAAAACGGGCTGGGCGCCGCGCTATCTGCTGCTGCGGCAGGGTGAGGCGCTGGTCGGTGCGATGCCGCTGTATCTGAAAGCGCACTCCTACGGCGAGTACGTGTTCGACTGGTCATGGGCCGACGCGTACCGGCGGCATGGGCAGCGCTACTACCCCAAACTTCTCGCGGCGATCCCGTTCACGCCGGCGACCGGGCCACGATTGCTGGCCAGCACTGGTCAGCTGCGGCGGCGCCTGCTCGAAGGCGCGCTCGCGCTGCTGGCCGAAGAACGCGTTTCGTCGTTGCATATTCTGTTTCCGGATGCGCAAGATGCTGCGCAGTGCGCCGCGGCGGGCCTGCTGATGCGCGACAGCCTGCAGTTTCACTGGCAAAACCCCGGATACCGCGACTTCGCCGACTTCCTCTCCACGTTGAATCACGACAAGCGCAAGAAGATCCGCCAGGAGCGGCGACGACTGACCGAAGCCGGAATCAGCTTCCGTCGGCCAACGGGAGCCGACATCGCCGCAGCGGAATGGGCGTTCTTCTACCGCTGCTACGTCAACACCTATCGCGAGCACGGATCGACGCCTTACCTCACGCTCCCTTTTTTCGAGCGCATCGGGGCGACGATGCCCGGCAATGTCGTACTGGTCATCGGCAGCCGGAACGGGACGGCGGTCTGCGCTGCCCTGGACGTTTTCGACCACGGCACGCTGTGGGGGCGATACTGGGGCGCGACTGGCCATGTGCCGGGACTGCATTTCGAGGCTTGTTATTACCAGGCGATCGAGTTCTGCATCGAGCGACGGATAAGCCTGTTCGAAGGCGGCGCACAAGGGGTGCACAAGCTTGCTCGCGGCTTTCTGCCGGTGACGACGCGCTCGGCGCATGCGATTGCGGATCCGAAGTTCGCGCACGCGATCGAGGCCTTCGTGGCACGCGAGCGGATCGACGTCGCACAAACGGTGGACGAGCTCGAGCGGGCGAGCCCGTTCCGGCAGGGCGAGGCAAACGAAGCGCCTCTGCCCGGCGAAGCGGGCGGCACGGCCCAGGATGGCGCCCCGCGCGAGGCTTGACCGCGCGATGCCGATTCGCGATACGCTGCGGCTGTGACCGACGACTCGATCCTGACCACCCGCGAAGGCCCAGTCGCGACCTTGACGTTGAATCGGCCGGACTCGCTCAACGCGCTGGATCTCGCGATGATGGACGCATTGGTCGGCAACGCCGCTGCGCTTGCCGCCGACGATAGCGTGCGCTGCATCGTCATCCGTGGCGCAGGACGGCATTTTATGGCGGGCGGAGACATCCGCACCTTTGCCGCCAGTCTCGGCGCACCGCCTGTGCATCGCCGCCAGGATTTCGCGCGGCTCGTGCAGCGCGTGCACACGGCGATAGAAACTATCTACCGGATGCCGCATCCGGTGATCGCGGCAGTGCATGGCGCAGTTGCCGGATTCGGCCTGTCGCTGATGTGCGCCTGCGATCTGGCGGTCGCCGCCGANNCCGACGAGGCGCTGCGCATCGGGCTCGTCAATCGTGTCGTGCCGGAAGCCGAGTTTGACGCCGCCGTCGAAAAGCTCGCCGGCGCAGTGGCGAGCGGGCCTGTTCAGGCCTTGCGCAACGGCAAGCGCCTGATCAACCAGTCGCTGATGCAGTCACTGTCGGTGCAACTCGATGCGGAAGCGACGAGCTTTGCGGCATGCAGCGCCACGCCGGACTTCGTCGAGGGCATCGGCGCATTTCTCG
>PLYT01000019.1 GCA_003153475.1 Betaproteobacteria bacterium
TTCCCGGAGATCGAGTACGACAAGATCGACGCGCTGCGGGGCATGAATATCACGATCGCGACGACGGCAAAGACCGATGCCGAGGCGAAGGCGCTGCTCGCCGCGTTCAAATTTCCGTTCAAGAACTGAAGGACGCCATGGCTAAGACGGCTGTCATCAACCGCGATCTGAAGCGCCGCAAGATAGTGAAGAAGTACGCCAAGAAGCGTACCGAGCTGATCGCAGCGATCAACAACTTCAAGCTGTCCGAGGACGTTCGCCTCGACGCACGGCACAAGCTGCAGCAGCTCCCGCGCGATGCCAGCCCGACCCGGCTGCGCAACCGTTGCAAGCTGACCGGCCGCCCGCGCGGCGTGTACAGCAAGTTCGGCCTCGGCCGCAACAAATTGCGCGAGATCGCGATGCGGGGCGAAATCCCCGGCGTGGTCAAGGCCAGCTGGTAGGGGTGACTCATGAGCATGACTGATCCGATCGCCGACATGCTGACGCGTATCCGTAACGCGCAGCTGGCGGAAAAGGCCACCGTGCAGATGCCGGTGTCGAAGGTGAAGCTGGCGATCGCCAAGGTGCTGAAGGACGAAGGCTACGTCGACGCCTTTGCCGTCGTCGGCGACGAAGCCAAGCCGCAGCTCGAGATTTCGCTCAAGTACTACGCTGGCCGGCCCGTGATCGAGAAGATCGAGCGCGTGTCGAAGCCGGGCTTGCGCATCTACAAGAGCAAGGACGACATCCCGCGCGTGATGAACGGGCTGGGAATCGCCATCGTATCCACGTCGCATGGCGTGATGACCGATCGCAAGGCGCGCGCCACCGGGGTCGGCGGCGAAGTGCTTTGCATTGTTGCCTGACGAGGAGCGAGAGCGATGTCTCGTATCGGCAACAATCCGATCAAGCTGCCGGCAAAGGTCGAGGTAACGATCGGCGGCGGCGAAATCTCGGTCAAGGGTCCGCTGGGGTCGCTGTCGCGGCGCTACGGCCCCACCGTTAGCATCGAGCAGTCCGGCGACACGCTGACGTTCAAGGCTGCGACCGCCGAAGCGAGCGCGATGCACGGCACGATGCGGGCGCTGGTCGCCAACATGGTCAAGGGCGTCACCGACGGTTACCAGAAGCGGCTGACGCTGGTCGGCGTCGGCTACCGGGCGCAGGTTGCCGGCGACAAGCTCAACCTGTCGCTGGGCTTTTCGCACCCGGTCGTCCATCAGATGCCCAAGGGCATCAAGGCCGAAGTTCCGGTGCAGACGGAGATCATCGTCAGGGGTGTCGACAAGCAGCAGGTCGGACAGGTGGCCGCCGAAATCCGCGCCTACCGTCCGCCTGAACCGTACAAGGGCAAGGGCGTGCGTTACGCCGACGAGCGGGTCGTGATCAAGGAAACCAAGAAGAAGTAAGCGGCTTCGCCGACCCATACTGGAGACCTGGTTAATGAACAAGAGAGAAGCTCGTGTCCGCCGCGCCCGCAAAACCCGGGCGCGCATCGCCACGCAGCGAGCAAACCGGCTGGTGGTCAGCCGGTCCAATTGCCATATCTACGCGCAGATCATTGCGCCGGAGGGCGACAAGGTGCTGACCAGCGCCTCGACGCTCGAGGGCGAGATGCGCGAGAGTGCCAAGAACGGCGGCAACCGCGCAGCGGCGACGCTGATCGGCAAGCGCATCGCTGAAAAAGCGAAGGCGCTGGGCATCGAGACGGTCGCCTTCGACCGCTCGGGGTACAAATATCACGGCCGCGTCAAGGCGCTGGCCGAGGGCGCCCGTGAGGGCGGCCTGAAGTTCTAGCGCCATACAAACGACGGGACCGAACATGGCAAAGCCGATGGGCAGGCAGCAAGGCAGGCAGCAGCAGGACGATCGCGGCGATGGCCTGCGTGAAAAGATGATCAGCATCAACCGCGTCACCAAGGTGGTGAAGGGGGGCCGGATCCTGGCTTTCGCGGCGCTGACGGTGGTCGGCGACGGCGACGGACGGGTCGGCATGGGCAAGGGGAAGGCGAAGGAAGTCCCGGTGGCCGTGCAGAAAGCGATGGAGGAAGCCCGGCGCCGGATGATCAAGGTGCGCCTGAAGAGCGGCTCGCTGCACCATGCAGTCGTCGGCCGGCACGGCGCGACCAAGGTGTTCATGCAGCCCGCCTCCGAGGGCACCGGCGTCATCGCGGGCGGTCCGATGCGGGCCGTGTTCGACGTCGTCGGCGTGACCAACATCCTGGCCAAGTGCCATGGATCGACCAACCCGTACAACGTCGTGCGGGCGACGCTCAATGCGCTCGAGAACTGCAATGCGCCGGCGGACATCGCGGCCAAGCGCGGCTTGACGGTCGAGCAGTTGACGGAGGCTTGAGCGATGGCGGCGGACAAGAGCAGTGCGGTTGCGCCGAAGCGGCTTCGGGTAACGCTGGTGCGCGGACTGATGGGCAAGAAGCCCGATCACCGGGCGACGGTCACTGGCCTCGGCCTCAAGTGGCGCAGCCACACGGTCGAAGTCGCCGATACGCCCGAGATTCGCGGCATGATCGCCAAGATCGGCTACATGCTGGCCGTAACCGAGGCGAAGGCTTGAGTTGTTTTTACGGACAAAGGACCCATCTTCCCCTGTCGGGCCGATGAGTGCGATCGAGGACACGACGATGCGGATGAACACGATCAAGCCTGCGGCCGGCAGCAACAAGGCCAGACGCCGCGTTGGCCGCGGCATCGGGTCGGGTCTGGGCAAGACGGCGGGACGCGGTCACAAGGGCCAGAGTTCGCGCAGCGGTGGCTTTCACAAGGTCGGCTTCGAAGGCGGCCAGATGCCGCTGCAGCGGCGGCTGCCCAAGCGCGGCTTTATTTCGCGCATGCGCGACGACACGGCGGAAGTGCGGCTGTCCGATCTGGCCAAGCTGCCGGTGGCCGAGATCGACCTGCTCGTACTGAAGGCCGCGGGCGTGGTGCCGGCGCTGGCGAAGACGGCGAAAGTGATCAAGACCGGCAAACTCGACAAGGTGGTCAAGCTGTCGGGCTTGCAGGCAACCAAGGGCGCGCGCGCGGCGATCGAGGCCGCGGGTGGCAGTCTGAGCGAATAGGCGAACGAATTGGCCACGAACAACCCGGCGCAAAAAAGCGGTAGCCGCTACGCGGACCTGAAAAAGCGCGTGCTGTTCCTGCTCGGCGCGATGATCGTCTATCGGATCGGTACGCACATTCCCGTGCCGGGAATCAACGCGTCGATTCTCGACGAGCTGTTCCACTCGCAGGAGGGGGGCATCCTCGGCCTGTTCAACGTGTTCTCCGGCGGCGCGCTGCAGCGCTTCTCGATTTTCGCGCTGGGCATCATGCCGTACATTTCGGCCTCGATCATCATGCAGCTGTGCACGGTGGTCGTGCCGTCGCTCGAGGCTTTGAAGAAGGAAGGCGAAGCGGGCCGGCGCAAGATCACCCAGTACACGCGCTACGCGACCCTGGGTCTCGCGTTCTTCCAGGGTCTGGGCATCTCGATCGCTCTTGAGGCGCAAGCCGGGCTGGTCATCGAGCCGGGTCTCGCGTTCCGGTTCCTGTCGGCGACGACGCTGGTCACCGGCACGATGTTCCTGATGTGGCTCGGCGAACAGATCACCGAGCGAGGCCTGGGCAACGGCATTTCGCTGATCATCTTCGCCGGCATCGCGGCCGGTCTGCCGCGCGCGATAGGACAGACGCTCGAGCAGGTCAACACCGGCGCCTATTCGGTGCTGCTGGTGCTCGGCATCGCGGTGCTGGTCATCGCGGTCACGGCTTTTGTCGTGTTCGTCGAAAAGGCGCTGCGCAAGATTCAGGTGAATTACGCTAAGCGGCAGGTCGGCAACAAGGTCTACGCGGGCCAGCAGTCGTTCCTGCCGCTGAAGCTCAACATGGCCGGCGTGATTCCGCCGATCTTCGCCTCGTCGATCATCCTGTTCCCGGCGACGCTGGGACAGTGGTTCGGCTCGAGCGAAAACACGATCTGGCTGCGCGACCTGGCCTCGACGCTGGCGCCCGGCCAGCCGGTGCACGAGATCCTGTACGCGGCCGCAATCATATTCTTCTGCTTCTTCTATACGGCGCTGCAATACAACCCGAGGGAAACGGCGGACAACCTGAAGAAGAGCGGGGCGTTCATTCCGGGGTATCGGCCCGGTGAGCAGACGTCCAAGTACATCGAGAAGATCACGCTGCGACTGACGCTGATCGGCTCGCTTTACCTGGTCGTCGTCTGTTTCATTCCGAACTTCCTGATCGCGTGGAAAAACGTGCCGTTCTACTTCGGCGGCACGTCGCTGTTGATCATCGTGGTCGTGACGATGGACTTCATGACCCAGGCTTATGCCTACATGATGTCGCAGCAGTACGAGAGTCTGCTCAAGAAGGCGAACTTCAAGGGCGGCTTGCCCACGCGCTGATGTCAAAGGAAGAAACGATACAGATGCAGGGAGAAATCCTGGAGACGCTGCCCAATGCGACGTTCCGGGTGAAGCTGGAAAACGGTCATGTGGTGCTGGGACACATCTCCGGCAAGATGCGGATGCACTACATAAAGATTTTGCCGGGCGACAAGGTTACGGTGGACCTGACTCCTTACGATCTGTCGCGGGCACGGATCATATTCCGCGCCAAGTGAGCGACCGACGGGGTTCAGGGGTGGCGGGATTACAGCGGGACGCGAGTGACGCGCGACGAATGACGGAGAGATGGCAATGAAAGTCATGGCATCGGTAAAGAAGATCTGCCGCAACTGCAAGATCATCCGGCGCAACGGAGTCGTGCGGGTCATTTGCACGGATCCGCGTCACAAGCAGCGTCAAGGTTAACGGATCAGAACGATAGGGTAGGCATATGGCCCGCATTGCAGGCGTCAACATTCCGAACCACCAGCACGCCGATGTCGCGCTGACGGCGATCTACGGCATCGGCCGGGCGCGCGCCCGGGCCATCTGCGTGGCTGCCGGCGTCGACGGCATGAAGAAGGTGAAGGACCTGTCCGACGCACAAATGGACAAGCTGCGCGAGCTGGTCGGCCGCTACACGGTCGAGGGCGATCTGCGCCGCGAAGTCACGATGAGCATCAAGCGGCTGATGGACCTGGGCTGCTACCGCGGCGTGCGGCACCGCAAGGGCCTCCCGGTGCGCGGCCAGCGTACGCGCACCAACGCGCGCACGCGCAAGGGTCCGCGCAAGGCGCGGCAGTCGCAGATGACCAAGGGAACAGGCAAGCCCGCGGGCAAGCCCGCGCCGAGATAATCCCGGTAACCGGACTCCGGGACCGAACAAGGACCAAGGAAAGAACGAATGGCACAGGCACCAACCAAGACCGGCACCACGCGAGCGCGCAAGAAGGTGAAGAAGAGCGTATCCGAAGGGATAGCGCACATCCACGCGTCGTTCAACAACACNNTTCAAGGGCTCGCGCAAATCGACGCCGTTCGCCGCGCAGGTTGCCGCCGAATCGGCGGGCAAGGCAGCGCAGGAGTGCGGCGTCAAGAACCTCGAGGTGCGAATCAAGGGGCCGGGACCTGGTCGCGAATCCGCGGTGCGCGCGCTCAATGCGCTGGGCCTCAAGATCACCAGCATCTCGGACGTGACGCCGGTGCCGCATAACGGCTGCCGTCCACCGAAGCGTCGCCGCATCTGATGCTCGCCTTGTCGTTGCAGTTATCGCTGGAAATCGGCGGGCGCCATTTGGCAACTAAGCCGCGATTTCCAGGAAACCAGACCGGCCAAAAGTAGGTTTTTACTTTTGGCCGAATAAGGATACAAAGTGGCTCGATACCTCGGACCCAAATGTAAGCTGGCGCGACGGGAAGGCACCGACCTTTTCCTGAAAAGCGCGCGTCGATCACTCGACTCCAAGTGCAAGCTGGACTCCAAGCCGGGTCAGCATGGCGTGAAATCCGGTATGCGCCAATCGGACTACGGCAACCAGCTGCGCGAGAAGCAGAAGCTGCGGCGCACCTACGGCATCCTTGAGCGGCAGTTCCGCCGCTATTTCACGATGGCCGCGCACCGCAAGGGATCGACCGGCGAAAACCTGCTGCAGCTGCTCGAGTCGCGCCTGGACAACGTCGTTTACCGGATGGGATTCGGCTCTACCCGGGCCGAAGCCCGCCAGCTGGTTTCGCACCGCGCGGTCACCGTCAACGGCAAGATCGTGAACATCCCGTCGGCGCTGGTGAAGGCCAGCGACACCGTTGCGGTCAAGGAAGGCGCCAAGACGCAGCTCCGCATCGTTGATGCGCTGCAGCTCGCCGAGAAGATCGGATTTCCGTCGTGGGTCGAAGTCGACGTCAAGAAGATGGCAGGCACGTTCAAGGGTGCGCCGGACCGGTCCGAATTCGGCCAGGACATCAACGAAAGCCTCGTCGTAGAGCTTTATTCGAAGTAGGCGGCGCGCGGCATTTGACCGACACCGCTTGGGATTTGCCTTAAGGATTCCGCATGCAGAGCAATGCTTTCTTGAAACCGCGCATCATCGATGTGCAGAGTACGTCGCCGTTCCACGCCAAGGTCGTGATGGAGCCGTTCGAGCGCGGCTACGGTCATACGCTGGGGAACGCGCTGCGGCGCGTGCTCCTGTCGTCGATGCCGGGCTACGCGCCGACGGAAGTCAAGATCACCGGCGTGCTGCACGAGTATTCGGCGCTGGATGGAGTCCAGGAGGACGTCGTCGACGTGCTGCTGAACCTCAAGGGCGTCGTGCTCAAGCTGCACAACCGCGACCACGTGACGCTGAAGCTCGCCAAGACCGGCGAAGGTCCGGTCACGGCGGCGGACATCGAGCCCAATCACGAGGTCGAGATCATCAATCCCGATCACCTGATCGCGCATCTGACCGCGGGTGGCAAGATCGAGATGGAGATCAAGGTGGAGAAGGGGCGCGGCTACCAGCCGGCGACGGTCCGCGCCAAGCCCGATGGCGGACGCAGCATCGGCAACATCCTGCTCGATGCCTCGTTCTCGCCGGTTCGCCGCGTCAGCTATGCGGTCGAGAGCGCACGCGTCGAGCAGCGCACCGACCTCGACAAGCTGGTGATGGACATCGAGACCAACGGCGTGATCGAGCCCGAGCAGGCGATCCGTTACGCGGCAAGCATTCTGGTCGAGCAGCTTGGCGTGTTCGCCGATCTGAAGGGCACCGAAGCGCCTGCCGAGCAGCGCTTGATGCCGCAGGTCGATCCGATCCTGCTGCGCCCGGTCGACGATCTCGAGCTGACGGTGCGCTCGGCCAATTGCCTGAAGGCCGAGAACATCTACTACATCGGTGACCTGATCCAGCGCACCGAAACCGAGCTGCTCAAGACGCCGAACCTGGGCCGGAAGTCGCTGAACGAGATCAAGGAAGTGCTGGCCTCGCGCGGTCTTTCGCTCGGGATGAAGCTCGAGAACTGGCCGCCGGCGAACCTCGACCGGCCGTAAGGGAAAGATCATGCGCCACCGACATGGATTGCGTAAGCTCAACCGCACCAGCAGCCACCGCCTCGCGATGTTGCGCAACATGACCAATTCGCTGCTGACGCACGAGGTCATCAAGACCACGCTGCCGAAGGCGAAGGAACTGCGCAGCGTCGCCGAGCCGCTGATCACGCTGGGCAAGACGCCGACGGTCGCGAATCGGCGCCTGGCCTTCAACCGGCTGCGCGATCGCGACGTCGTCAGCAAGCTGTTCAACGAGCTCGGGCCGCGTTTCGCCAAGCGTCCGGGCGGCTACCTGCGCATCCTCAAGTTCGGCTTCCGTCAGGGCGACAATGCGCCGATGGCGCTGGTCGAGCTCGTCGACCGCGGTTCGGACACGGATACGGAAGCCACGGCCGAGAACAAAGCCGCAGCGCCCAAGGCCAAAGCTTCCCGGGCCGCTGCCAAGGCCGCGTGATCGGGCGTCTTCGCCGGAGAGAGCCGGGCTTCGCGCCCGGCTTTTTTTCGTTCCGGCTTGAGGCGCTCAGCGCGTAAGATCGCCCGATGGCAGATGCCATCCTCGTCACCGGCGGTGCGGGCTACATCGGTTCGCACATCGTCGCCGAGCTCGCGCGCGCTGGCTACCGGCCGATCGTCGTCGACAATTTCTGCAACAGCTCGCCGTCGGCGCTGCCGCGCCTGTCCCGCATCGCCGCTCAGGAGATACGCTGCGTCACCGCCGACGTGCGCGACCAGGCCGCCCTATCGCGGGTGTTCGCCGGGCACGCGATCGCCGCGGTCGTGCACTGCGCGGGCTTGAAGTCGGTCAGCGAGGGCGAAGCCCAGCCTGCGCTGTACTACGACAACAACGTCGGTGGCGCCATCGCGCTGGTCGATGCGATGGCAGCAGCCGGCGTCAAGCGTCTGGTGTTCAGCTCGTCGGCAGCCGTCTACGGGCAGCCGGACCGCAACCCGGTCACCGAAAGCGCGCCGCTGCGCCCGCAGAGCGTCTACGGCCGCACCAAGCGCATTGTCGAGCAGTTGCTCGAGGATGTCGCCGCATCCGACCGCTCATGGCGGATCGCGCTGCTGCGCTACTTCAATCCGGCCGGCGCGCACGCGAGCGCGGCGATCGGCGAGGCGCCGTCGGGCATCCCGAACAACCTGGTCCCGCTGCTGGCCGACGTCGCCGCCGAAAGGCGCGCTGAAATCGCGGTCTACGGGAACGACTGGCCCACACCCGACGGGACCGGCGTTCGCGACTACATTCACGTCATGGATCTTGCCGCGGGCCACGTGGCGGCGCTCGCATACCTCGCCTCGACGCCGGGGGTCATCGCGCTCAATCTGGGTACCGGGCGCGGCTACTCGGTGCTCGAATTGATCGCGGCGTTCGAGCGCGCCTGCGGTCGCGCGATACCGCGCCGCTTCGCGCCGCGCCGCCCGGGCGACGTCGCCGCCTACTACGCCGATCCGTCGCGTGCCGAGGCGGTGCTTGGCGTGCGCGCGCATCGCGACATCGATGCCATTTGCGCCGACGCCTGGCGCTGGCGGCTCAATCGCGTGGACGACTAGCTTGCCGCCGCTAACACCGCCATGACATTCCGCGGCATGATAGTGCCGGGGAACGAGCGATGGAACGCTTCTACACTGCGTTGAACCGATTCGACGCCTACCTGCTGCTGCACCGGTTGCAGCATGCGGGGATCCGCGCGCATGTCTTCAACGAGCACGTATCGAGCATCGTTGGCGAGGTCCCGCCCGACATCGCGCAACCGCAGGTTTGGCTGGTGAACGAGCGCGACCGCCCGCGCGCGGAGGCGGTGCTCGCCGCGCTCGCCCGCGAACGCGGACAATCGGGAGGCAACGTGTTCTGCCGCTCGTGCCACGAGGAAAATCCGGCGAACTTCGAATTGTGCTGGCACTGCGGCGCAAGCCTCTAGCTTCGCGCCGATGCCAGGGACGCAACGGCGGTCCGCGAGCTCGCGGCTAGGCCGGCGGCTCGTCGTCGAGGAGCGCGCGGGCCCGGGCGTCGTCGGCCGGATCGCGCGTCGGTGCTGCGGCCGGCGCCCGCTGGCGGCGGCTCAAGACCTGCCACCACACTAAGCCGCCGCCGGCGAGAAGCACGAACGGACCGAACCATAGCAGCCAGGTCGTGCGCTTCAACGGCGGATCGTAAAGCACGAAATCACCGTAGCGGGCGACGAGGTAGTCGCGGATCTCGACGTCGTTCTTGCCGGCGAGTGCCTGCTCGCGCACCTCGCGGCGCAAGTCGGCCGCCAGGTCGGCGTTCGAATCGGCGAGCGTCTGGTTCTGGCAGACCAGGCAGCGGAGCTCGGTTTCGAGCTTTTTGAGCCGTGCTTCGAGCGCGGCCGAAGGCGGTGGTGCGGTCATCGCGGTTGCGTACGCCGCAGCGCTTATCGCCGCGACGCCGATTAGCAGGATCGCACGCATTACCGCTGCAGCTGCCGGACCAGCGGAAGGATCTTCTGCTGCAGCGCTTCGACCGTCAGCGGACCGATCTGCTTGTAGCGAATGACACCCAGCTTGTCGATCAGGAAAGTCTCCGGCACGCCGTACACGCCGTAGTCGATGCCAACCTTGCCGTCGCCGTCGACGAGCGACGCCGTGTACGGGTTGCCGTGTTGCGCGAGCCAGGCCAGCGCGTCATCCGACTTATCCTTGTAGTCGAGGCCATACACCGGAACGACATTGGTCTTCGCCAGCTGCACCAGCAGCGGGTGCTCGACGCGGCAGGACACGCACCACGACGCCCAGACGTTGAGCAGCCACACCCTGCCCTTCAGATCCTCGGCCGCGAGCGTCTTGTCCGGATCGTGCAGCTGCAGCAGCTTGAATGCCGGCGCCGGTTTGTCGATCAGCGGAGATGGCACCTCGTGCGGGTCGTGGCCTAGGCCGACCCAGAGAAACGCGACCAGCACGACGAAAACCGCCAGCGGTATCGACCACCGCAGCATTTTCATCGACGACTCGGTCATTCGCCCGCCGCGGCGCCGACCAGGGCGCCAAGCCTGCGGCGCACCGCGAGGCGATAGCGCCGATCCGAAACGGCGACGAAGCCTCCGAGCGCCATGACGAACGCGCCCAGCCAGATCCAGTCGACAAAGGGCTTCAGATAGACGCGCAGGCCCCACGCGCCGGCGATCGCAGTATCGCCGCCCGCGGGATCGCCGAGCGACACATAGCGGTCGCCCGCGAGGCCGGTGTCGATCGCCGCGATCGTCATCGTCTGCCCCGATGCGTTATAGATGCGTTTTTCCGGATGCAGCGTCTCGATCAGGCGGCCGTCGCGGCGGACTTCAACCGCGCCGACCAGCGCCCGATAGTTCGGGCCCGGCGCCGGCGTGACGCCGAGGAAAGCGAATTCGTACGGGCCGACGGCGACGCGTTGTCCGACGTCGAGCCGTACATCGCGCTCGATCTCGTAGCCCTTGACCAGCGTGACGCCGACGATGAACAGGCCGACGCCGAAATGCGCGAGCAGCATGCCGTAATACGCCGCCGGATTCGCGGCAAGACTCGCCCACAGACCGGCGCGATGCGAGCCCTTGATTCGCTGCCACAGGTTGACCGCCGTGGCGGCGAACAGCCAGAGCGCGAGAAACAGGCCGAAGCTGATCAGCGGTGACCACCGTCCAAGCACGAACGGCAGCAGCAGCGCGCTCACCAGTGCGACCGCCAGCGCCCACTTGAGTCGCGCCGCCAGCTCGGGCACCGCCGCGCGGTTCCACCGCGTGATGGGTCCGACGCCCATCAGGAACACGGCGGGCGCCAGCAGCGGATAGAACACCGCGTCGAAATACGGAGGGCCGACCGAAATCTTGCCCAGATCGAGCGCATCGAGGAATAGCGGATAGAGCGTGCCGAGCAGCACGCTCGCCATCGCGACGATCAGCACGACGTTGTTGGCGAGCAGCATCCCCTCTCGCGACACCAGCGTGAACGAGCCACCCAGTCCGACGGTGCCGGCGCGCCAGGCGAACAGCGCGAGCGAACCGCCGATGACGATGGCGAGAAATACGAGGATGAACACGCCGCGCGCCGGATCGGTCGCGAAGGCATGCACCGAGGTGAGCANNGCACGCCGGAGCGCACCAGGAAGGTCCCCAGCAGCGACAGTGAGAAGGCAAGAATTGCGAGCAGCACCGTCCAGCTGCGGAAGGCGCCGCGCTTCTCGGTCACGGCGAGCGAATGGATCAGCGCGGTGCCGGTAAGCCAGGGCATGANNACCACCAGCCGCCCCAGCCCAGCGTGTAGTAGGCCCAGCCGCTGCCGAGCGCGATGCCGGTCGTCAGGAATGCCCACGCGACCGTCGTCCAGGGGCGCGACCAGCGCGCCCAGGTTGCATCGAGCCGGCCGCCGATCAGCGCCGCCAGCGCGAACGCGAAAGCGACCGAAAAGCCGACGTAGCCCATGTACAGCAGCGGCGGATGGAACACCATGCCTGGGTCCTGCAGCAGCGGATTCAGATCGCGCCCTTCGGCCGCGGGCGGGAGCAGCCGCGCGAACGGATTCGAGGTGAACAGCAGGAACAGCAGGAAGCCGACGCTGACAAGGCCCATCACCGAAAGAACGCGCGCGGCCAGCGCATCGGGAAGATTGCGCGAAAAAACCGAGACGGCGAAGCTCCAGCCGCCCAGCATCAAGGTCCACAGCAACAGCGATCCTTCGTGCGAGCCCCAGGTCGCTGCGATCCGGTAGTGCAGCGGCAACTCCGAGTTCGAGTTGGAGGCGACGTTCTGCACCGAAAAATCATTGGTAGCGAACGACCAGGCGAGGCATCCGAACGCCGTTGCGACCAGCGCGAATTGCACGCGCGCCGCGGGCCGCGCCAGCGCCATCATCCGCGAATGATTGCGCGCAGCGCCGAGCATCGGCACGATGCCCTGTGTCGCGGCGACTAGCAGCGCCAGGATCAGCGCGAAATGACCGAGTTCGGGGATCATTGTCCGGAGCTCCGTTCGTGCAGGCTTGGCATCGTCATACCCTTTTTGGCTTTGTCGATCGCCGCTTGCGCCTGCGGCGGCATGTAGTTGGCGTCGTGCTTGGCGAGCACTTCGGTGGCGTGAAAGCTGCCGTCGGGTCCCAGCGTTCCCTGCGCGACAACGCCCTTGCCTTCCTTGAACAGGTCGGGCAGGAGGCCGGTATAGCTGACCGGTATTGTGCGCGCGGTATCGGTCACCCGGAAGTGGACGGTCAGGCTGTCGCTATCGCGGGTGAGGCTGCCGGCCTCGACCATGCCGCCGATACGGAAAGCGCGACCGTGCGGAGCCTCGTTCGCGGCGACTTGCGACGGCGTGAAGAAGAACACGAGGTTGGACTGGAAGGCATTGAGCACCAGCGCAGTGGCGACACCGAGCAGGACCAGCCCACCGGCAATCCAGCCCAAGCGGCGCGTCCGGGCTTTCACCGCGAAGGCTCCATGTCGCCGGCGCCGCGCCGCGCCGCGGCCAGACGCGCGCGTACGGCGACGATCTCGGTGACGACCGCCAGTGCGCAAGCCGCGTACGAGCCCCAGACGTAGAATCCGTAGCCGCCCATCGCGAAGAATTCGCCGATGTTCATCGCACACCCCTGACGGCCAGCGCAGCTTCGCCCACCCAGCCGGCGTGGCGCTCGCGCTCGAGGATGATCGCGCGCACACGGGTCAGCGCGATGGCGATCGAATAGAACCATGCGGCCAATGCCAGCAGCAGCATTCCGGTAAGCATCACCGCGGCCATCGTCGGTGCCGAAGTGAGGCTGACGCTCGCTTCCTGGTGCAGCGTGTTCCACCATTTGACCGAGAAATAGATGATCGGCACGTTGATCGCGCCAACCAGCGCCAGCACCGCGCTCGCGCGGTCGGCGCGGCGCGGCTCGTCGATCGCCTGGCGCAATGCCATGTAGCCGAAGTAGAGGAACAGCAATATGAGCTCGGACGTCATTCGGGCGTCCCATGCCCAGTAGGTGCCCCAGGTGGGCTTGCCCCAGAGCGCACCGGTGACCAGCGCCAGCGCGGTGAACAGCGCGCCGGTCGGGGCGAGTGCCTGCGCCATCATCGCTGCAAGGCGGGCATTGAACATCAGCGACACCGCGCACCAGAAGGCCATCACCAGATAGATGAACATCGACATCCACGCCGTCGCCACGTGCACGAATATGATGCGATACGCGTCGCCCTGGGTGGCGTCGGTCGGCGCCGCGATGAGACCGATATACAATCCCGCCGCCGCGAACCCTGCAGCCCCCCCGCCGAACCAGGGCGCAAGCCGTCCGGCCAGTGGATAGAACGACGCCGGTGAGGCGAATCGGAACCAGTTCAACGAAGCGTCCTTTCGAATCAATCGATCGCGATGCGGACCGCCGCCGCGGCAGCGAGCGGCGCACCGACCAGCGCTGTCAGGAGTCCCGCTCCGAGCAGCGATAGCTCGGCCGCCGCCCCCATGCCCGTACGCACCGCGTCGACCGCGCCTGCGCCGAAAATCAGGACCGGAACATAGAGCGGCAGCACCAATAACGCGAGCAACGCGCCGTTGCGCAAGCCAAGCGTCAACGCTGCGCCGACGGCGCCCAGCAGCGACAAGGTCGGCGTTCCCAGCAACAGTCCAAGCGCCAGTACGACAAGCTCGTCGTCGCCGAGGCCGAACTGCAATCCCAGCAGCGGCGATGCCGCCACCAGTGGCAGGCCGGTCGCGAGCCAGTGCGCCGCTATTTTACCGGAGATCAGCCCCGGGAGCGGATGGGGCGACAGCGCCATCTGCTCGAGGGTGCCGTCGGCGAAATCCGTCGCGAAAAGACGCGGCAGCGCGAGCAGCGAGGCCAGGAGCGCGGCAACCCAGAGCACGCCCGGCCCGAGTGCGCGAAGCAGCGCGGGGTCGGGACCGACCCCCAGTGGAATGAGGGTGACGACGATCACATAGAACAGTAGCTGCACGCCAAGCTCGGCTTTCGAGCGCAGCGCAAGCCTCAAGTCGCGCCGCACGGCCCAGGCGGCCCCGCGCCATGCACCGGGCGCCGGGATCCCGCCGAGCTCGCCGGCCGCTGCCGTCATGACAGCGTCAGCCCGCGCACCGACGGTCCGGACAATCCGATGTCCTGATGCGTGGCGATGATCGCCATCCCGCCTTGCGCCAGGTGTGCGCCGAGCATGTCGCAGAGCAGCGCGACGCCCGCGGTATCGAGCGCCGCAGCCGGCTCGTCGAGGATCCAGAGGGGCCGCGGCACCAGCGTCAATCGCGCCAGGCCGATGCGACGGCGCTGCCCCATCGACAATGCCCGCGACGGCAGCGCGCGCTGACGCTCGAGCGACCACGACGCGAGCGCGCCGCGGACGGCATCGCTCGTCGCTACGCCGTTATGCAGACTCGCCAGCGAAGCGAGATTCTCCTCCGCCGTAAGCTCGTCCTTCAGCGCCGCGGCGTGCCCGATATACATCACCGCCGCGCGCAACTCGGGATCGAGCGGCGCAACCGCGGCGCCGCGCCACGACAGCGTGCCGCGAACAGCATGCGAGAGCCCCGCGGCAATGCGCAGCAAGGTCGTTTTGCCGCTGCCATTGGCTCCGGTGACCAGCAAAGCGTCGCCCGGCGCGAGCTTGAAATCGACGCCTGAAAACAGCGTTGCGGCGCCGCGCTGCGCGGCCAGCTGCTTCGATTCCAGCATGCGACCTCACGCGCGGAAGAAGGGACGGCGATTATAGCCGAGTGCCGCAGGCGGCTCCGGTGGCCGCGGCCCGCTGCGCGGCGAAGCGGCGGATGTGCTAAGGTTGCGCCCGGTCGCCGTTCAGCCGCCATTCGAGTCCGACGCCGTCGGTCCAGCGATAGCGCGATCCGTCGAGCGCGATCTCGCCATGGGCGTACGCCAGCGAATACTCGTCGCGGTCCGCGCGGTAGCTCGCCCCGAGCGCGGCGCCGTAGTTGGCCAGGTTGAATTCCGACGCGGATGCGTAGAACGTGCCGCCGCCATAAACGCTGCCGTTGATCGTCCATCCGGGCGACAGCGGATGATGGATCTCGGCGCCTGCCGCCAACCACCCGAACGCCGACTCCTTGCGGACGCCGAAATCGTCGACGGTGACCGGGCCTAGCACCGGCAGGCCGATATCGCCTGCGGCGACGCCGGCGTTGGCGTTGCTGTCATATCCGCCGCCGATTTCGACAAACGTCAGGCGCCGGCCGCGGTAGCGCGCCTCGCGTTCCGACAGCGCGGCGAGGTAACGATCGATGCCGGCCTGGACTTCCGCCGGCGGCTTGCCCCGGGCAACCGACTCGAATTCTTCGCGTGAACGAACGTCGTCGCCGGCGTAGAAATACGCGCGCGCCAGCTTGAGGCGGGCGCGCGGGTCATCGGGAAACTGCAGCGTGTAGCGCTCGAGCGCCAGGACGCCTTCGCCGGAGTGGCCGATGTCGACTGCCGCGACGCCGCACCACAGATCGAATTCGGGCGCTCGCTCGGGCGCATCGATCGGCAGCGCGCAAAAGCGGGCATACGCCGCGGCGGAGTCGCCGGCTTCGACCGCGATGCGCAAATCGTCGACCGGTGCCGCTGCGGCCGTCGTCGCGATGCCACCCAGACACAGGGCGATCGCAGTAATTGCCGGATGCCGGCGACGGGCCGAACGCTGCGCGAGCGAGTCGCGGTCCGAACCCTGTTCCATGCTCGCGCCGCCTCCCGAATTTGGCTCGGCGGCGATCATAGCATGACGTCGCGATGCTTCCGGCGGGACGCCGGTGTTACGGGGCGACCCGGTCTATCGTGATGTTCAAGGCGGCAACGCCGGGCTTGATCGGCCCGCTTCTGCCGAACAGGTCGCCCGGTTGCGGAAGCGCGTTGCCGCTTCGCGACAAGCGCGCCTCGACGACGACTTCGGGCGCGCTCGAGAGCTTTGCGCCGCCGGCCATGCCCATGGAATCGTCCAATCTGAATTCCTTCGGCAGCTCGCTCGCCGGAATGCGCAGCACTGCAAGGGGCATGCGCGGTCCTGTCGGAGCGCGCGCGAAAATAAAAACGGTGTCGGTGGGCGCGACTTTTGGGGCCAGAGACGGGCTCACGGTGACGCGGCCACTGATCGTGCCGCCGTTGCTGGCGTCCGCGAGCTGGGCCGGCGCTTGCATCGTCTTCACCGCATCCGGCGCTCCGCCACCGAGCTCGGCGATCACGGCGGCAACCTGCGCGGCGTCATCGGAACCCGCGGGCAACTGCGCGGCGAGTCGGCGCCAGTAGGCGAGCGCCTTCGAAGGATCGTGCGCCTCCATCGCCGCCGTTGCCGCAAGGGCCAGCGCCTTCCCGTGCTGTGGATCGATGGCCAGCGCGCGCTCGACCAGCGCGAGCGGCTTGCCGGCGAGGTGGCGACCCTGCGTCATTCCCAACGTGTCGGCGTAATCGGCGAGCAGATCGGGGTTGTCGGGCGCCAGCGCAAGCGCCTTGGTGTACGCTTCCGCCGCCGCGGGAAAGCGACCAAGCGCGTAATACGACCGCGCCAGCAGTGCCCAGCCTTCGGCGTTTTCGGGATGCTGCTCGAGGCGCCGTTCTAGCGCGCCGATCATCGCGGCGATCTGCGGGTCGCTCAATTCGTGTCCGTCGTCGCCGACCTGCGCGATGGCAGCGGCGGCGGGATCGCCAAGGCGGCCGTAGAGGACGATCGCCAGCACCGGTATCGACACCAGCAGGGCTATCGCCAGCGGCCACGACGGCCGCGGCATCGCGTCGCTCGCGGCCGTCCGCGGCGCGGCGCCGACTTCGTCGGCAACCCGCTGCGCAAGATCCGACAGCACGACGTCGCGCTCGGTGCCGCTGATCGCACCTGAAGCAAAGTCGGCATCGACCGCGCGCTTCTGGTCCCGGAATACCGCGATCGCGGCTGACTCGGCGTCCGGCACCGCGGCATTGCGCCGCGTGCGCAGCAAGGGCCACAGCAGTACGCAAAGCGAGGCCAGCAGCAGGGCGGCGGCAAGGAACCAGAAAAGGGACATCAGCAGGAGGGCCGCGGCACGATGACGCGCATTATACCGGGCGGCACGAAACGCCGACCGCGGTCTTCGCGCTGTCGGGCAGGAAGGCGTCGGTCAGGCTTCTGCTATCATCTTTTCGGAGGGATGAATCGATGAGCGAAGAGCTGCCCGACCACGACATACGAGAGGCCTCGCTCGAATACCACCGCGCGTATCCGCCCGGCAAGATATCGATCCTGCCGACCAAACAACTGACCAACCAGCGTGATCTCGCGCTCGCCTACACGCCGGGCGTTGCCGCGGCATGCGACGAAATCGTGCGTGATCCGGGGCAAGCGCGCAATCTCACCGCACGCGGCAACCTGATCGGCGTCATCACCAACGGCACCGCGGTCCTCGGACTCGGCGCCATCGGTCCGCTCGCCGGCAAGCCGGTGATGGAGGGCAA
>PLYT01000046.1 GCA_003153475.1 Betaproteobacteria bacterium
GATCCACAACTTTCGGCAATAGCTCAGCTCCATGTTTGGAGAGAGTATCATCTAGCGCGATTACTCGAAAACGGCTCGCGAGCAGCAAGTTGCCCCGACGAAGTTTTCGGCGACAGAAATCCAACAAAATTCAAGCACCTGATTTTGGTAGTCGTCGCAATCGCGGTGGTTTAGGAAGTGGACGCCCGTCTCCTCGGGCTGCGGCGGCGACGAACTGTGTTACTCCGTCGCGCAACTCGCCGAGCGCGATTCCCATGTGCTCGGCGGGCATCGCATCCAGCTTCGCAAGCGACTTCTCTAGAATTGAGCGCGCGCCTTGCAGATTACCCCGCTGGGCGTGCAGGATCGCGACGGCCGCCTGAATCAGACCTTGGTAGAATAATTTCTCGTCGCCGTCCGAACGTTTCCAGACTTCCTCCCACGCCTCATGGCATTCGAAGAAGCGCCCCTCGTTGAACAAGGCCCAACCCTCCTCGAACCAGTCGCGCCCGTCACGCGCCGTCATTGCGAACTGAGCACGTCGCGGTAGAGCTCGCGATCGACGTTGCCGCCGCTCAGAATCAGCGCGATTCGCTTGCCGCGCATCGAATCGCGCTCCTTCAGCAGCGCCGCCAGCGGGGCGGCACCCGCGCCTTCGGCGACGTTGTGCGTGTCGCTGAAGTAGTACGCCATCGCGCGCTTCACTTCGTCGTCGCTCACCGCGACGATTCGCTCGGCGTGGCGGTTGATCACTTCGACCGCGTCGGGCTCCGGCACCCGGCACGCGACGCCGTCGGCGATCGTGTCGGCCGTCTCGGTTGCTACTGGGCGGCGCGCCGCGAAAGACAGCGCGTAGGCGGGAGCGCTTTGCGAGACGACGCCGGCGATTCGCGTGCGGCGGCGCATCGCTTCGCGCGCGGCGATCACGCCGCAAATCCCTGAGCCGAGGCCGATCGGAACATAGACGGTGTCGAGATCGGGCACGGCGGCGAACAATTCCATCGCGTACGACGCGACGCCGCGTACCAACAGGGGATGGAACGACGGGAAGAAGTGGCAGCCGCGATCGCTGGCGAGCGATCGCGCGTGCTCGAGCGCGGCCTGGAAGTCGTGGCCGTGCTCGACGAGTTCCGCGCCGTACGCGCACATCGCGGCATTGTTCGACGCGCTGTTGCCCAAGGGAACCACGATCGTTGCCTTCAGCCCGAGGCGCCGGGCGGCATATGCGACGCTCTGGCCGTGATTTCCGCGCGTCGCTGCAACGACAGTCGTCGGAGCGGGCGCATGTCTGGCCAAATCCTCCGCGTAGACGGCTCCGCCGCGCACCTTGAACGCGCCGGTCGGCAGGTGGTTCTCGTGCTTGACCCAGACCTCGGCGGCGCATCGCTCCGATAGCATCGGCCAGCAAATCTGGGGCGTGGGCGCAACGACCGCGTGCGCCACGCAGGCCGCGTCTTCGAGCTCGCTCAGCGAGGGAAGTTTCATCCGGCGAAAGCAACCGCCGGCAGTTCAGATTCCGGCGAGTTGGTCTTCGTCAGACAATAACGTGTTCCTGCGTGATGATGAAAGGGACCGGGCCGGGCGCCAGGAAGTTGGATTCGTCGGCGCGAACCGCCGCATATTGCGGCGACAGCCCCGACTCGCGCATCGCCTCGACGCTCGCAAACCAGGTCTCCGCGACGCCGTCGTAGCGCGGTCGCTTGCCGTCGGCGTACGCAATACTGCGCGGATGGCATTGGATGTAGCGAATCGACTGCGGCACTTTTGCCGCGAGCGGCCCATGGATTGTCCGCCAGTACGACTGATACGCCGCATAAGCGCGCCTTCAGCAAGAGATCGCATCGAATCGACTATTGTGTCAATCGGAAGGTCGCGATACGCGGTTAAATTTGCACGATTTTCGAATTCAACCGCGGCGCGATGCTACTGCTTGGTCGTGCCCGGCTCCAATTCGACGCCGACCGGCATTCAATTTCCTAGCTGCTCACCGGCACGTCCGGAAGTAATTTCGCGATCGGTACCGTTTCGGCGTTGATCGACGATCGATTGGGCGCTCGTAGTAAGGCTTCATGCTTCCGCGCCGCTGCGGCGTCCTTTAAGTTCTTCGATATGACACCGCAGCTTGGCTCGCAAGTTCTTGGAACCCGCGCGACAGCAGACCTTCTACAAACGTTCTGATGCGGATTTCGAGCACTGAAGACAAAGTACTTTTCACGTCATCGATCCGCGCGGAGAACGTCTCGCGAGTGGTTGTGTCGTATAAGACTAGGTCATCTTCTTGCCCACAGTCTTTCGGAACCAGAAGCTGAAACATCCAAACGAGATTCGCCGATGCAGGAGCCTTCGTTGTAAGAGCTAGACCGAATCCGGTCGAGCCTTTAAGAGTCGTTCGATAGTTGGGCGGTGGAGGCGGGCCCGTGACCCCACTCGGGTTGACCGCTGTCTGTATTTCTGGGCTTTGCAAGGCGCTCAACTGTCTACGGGTTTCTGCGACGATCGCATCCCGAAGGCGGATGCCGGCTTGATCTACCTCCTCGTGCGTAAATCCACCTCTCGTTCGATACAAGGACTTCAGTGCATTCAGTGATTCATCAATTGGGCGAGACGTGGCGGCTCGAATGCTCTCCTGAACGAGCTGCATAGCTTCCAGCGCCCGATCAGACTGAAATCGACGAAAGGTTGGAAAGCGCGACGGTCTGCCGCTTGCAGCGTCGTGAAGTATTCTGGCCGATGCTCCACGAGCATCAGGAGAGGAATCGAGCGTGCTCGATACAAGAAAACAGATGCTACGGCGCGGGCGACACGTCCATTGCCGTCAGCGAATGGATGTATTGAGACGAACGCATAGTGAGCATATGAGGATTGAAGCACAGGATGCGCTACGAGAAAATCTGCGGTGCGGAGTTCGTTTACGAGTCGGTGCATCTCGTCGAGGGTTAAGTCGGCAGGCGCGTACGAATGCATCTTGCCGTCCCTTCGCCGGACGTGATTCGGCAGCACCTTGTATTGTCCCTTTGGCAGCGGCTGCTCCTGCCAACCCACTGCAGTAAGTACGCGATACGTCTTCTGTCCCTCCACGATTTGCGCATGGAGCGCGCGGATCGCAGCTTCGGACATCGGCTCTGCCTTCGTCGCCAAATCGACGACGGCATCGTATGCGCGCAGCTGTGACTCGATAAGCGAGTGTGCAGCTTCCCCTTTTGCTTGAACAGCCGCCTCCCATGCGGCGGCCTCCATTGCAACCGTCAATGTGAATCCCCTGTCCACAGAGTAAAGACCTTCGATAGCGCCCGTGTCGACCGCAGCCGCGCGAAGGGCGATCCTTCGAGTACGCTCAAGATGTTGCACAGAGGTTTTCTGGCGTTGCTCTTCAAGCAGCGTCGAATAGCGGTCCCATCGTGCCCTATCGACCGTCGCATTGGACCACTCCGCGTAGGAGGGGAAGGGTTGGTACACCGCGTCGAGTTGACGCACCTCGCTCTCAGTTATTGCGAGATTCAGCTTTGGGGAATCTTCGTCAGGCATCGATCCATTGTGCCGCAAACTCTCTGCGTCGAAAAGCGACGAGGAAAGTGCATTCGCTCGGATGAAGGAAGTCTTTGTCCCGGTTACCGAAAAAGCATCGAATCGCGCACAGTGTCGATCGGGCGACGCAATCTGCGGCTATTTCTTGCGCAATTTCGAATTATCGGGGCGGCGCGACGTTACTGCCTGGTCGTGTCCGACTCCAACTCGACGCCGACCGGCACAAGAATGCGAACGACCATGTTGTAGTACGCGACGTTCTGCACCAGTTCCATCAGGCGGCGCGTATCGAGGAACGCCGTGAGCGCGTTCCAAGTCGCGTCGCGTACCTTTACGGTGTTGGTCGCCTCGACCGCGTAGCGAATGACGGCGCGCTCGTTGTCGCTGAATTCGGGCGACTTCTCCCAATCGGCGAGCGCGTCGAGTTGCTCGCGCCGGATGCCCACGCGGCGCGCGAGATTCCAATGATGCACGTACTCGTACTGCGCGTCAGTCAGGCGTCCGACGGTGACGATCGCCAGCTCGCGCAGCTTGGGATCGAGCGCGGTCTTGTTGCGCAGTTCTCCACCGAGTCGCAGGAATCGGCGCAGCAGGTTCGGCGTATGCGCCAGCGTGCGATAGATGTTACCGACGACACCGCCGCGCTCGGCCGCAAGATTGTCGAAAATTTCGCGGTCGGCTTCGGCCAAATCTTCACGTTTCAAATATGGAACACGCGCAGCCATGGCTAACTCTCCGATTCCGAAGTTGGTTAATCCGCGACACTAGGCGAGCCGGACGTGAACTGGCAAGCGAAAAGAAAAACGGCGATACGCATCCGCATCGCCGCTTGAAAACGATCGCTGCCAGCGGCTTACGCGAACAGCATCTCGGACATCGCGCCGCCCGGCGGAATCATCGGCATCACAACTTCGTCGGCGGGAATCACGATGTCGATAAGCACCGGCCCCGGCGTCGCAAACGCCTCGCGCAGAGTCTTCGCAACATCCTTGGCCTGCTCGATGCGAAAGCCGTGCGCGCCGTAGGCGTCGGCCAGCTTGACAAAGTTCGGCACCGACATCGCGGAGTACGAGTAGCGCTCGTAGTAGAACTTTTCCTGCCACTGCCGGACCATCCCCAGGAAATAGTTGTTCATGATGATCACTTTGACATCGATGTTGTACTCGACCGCGGTGCCAAGCTCCTGGATGTTCATCTGGATCGAGCCGTCGCCCGAGATGACGACCACGCGCTTGTCCGGCGCCGCAAACTTCGCACCGATTCCCGCGGGAAATCCGTAACCCATCGTGCCCAGGCCGCCCGAGGTCAGCCACGAGCGCGGATTCTCGAACGGAAACATTTGCGCGGCCCACATCTGATGCTGCCCGACGTCGGTCGCCAGGATGCAGTCGCCGCCGGTGATTTCGTAAAGCTCAGCCAGCACCTGTTTGGGCGATACGCGGCCGTCGAGGCGCCCGTGCCGCCCGTTCTCGTAGAGCGGCTTGTCCTTGTGCCACTTGAGAATCTGCTGATGCCACACGGCCCAGTCGCCGCGGCGCTTGGCGATACTCTCGCGCCCTTTGATGGTGGTGAGCATGTCGGTCAGCACCGACTTGATATCGCCGACGATCGGGATATCGACCTCCACGTTTTTCGAAATCGACGACGGGTCGATGTCAATGTGGATGATCGTCTCGGCCTTGGGCGCGAAATCGGCGATGCGCCCGGTCACGCGGTCGTCGAAGCGCGCACCGATCGCCACCAGGCAGTCCGTGTTCACCACCGCCGTGTTGGTGCCGTAGGAACCGTGCATCCCGAGCATGCCCAGGCGCAGCGGGTCGGACGCGTTCATCGAGCCGAGACCCATCAGCGTTTCCGTGACGGGGATACCCAGGCCGCGCGCCAACTCGCGCAGTTCCGCGGCCGCGCCCGACCATTGCACGCCGCCGCCGACGTAAAACAGCGGACGCTGGCTGTGCTCGATCGCCACGATGGCGCGTTCGATTTGCCGGGGATTGCCCCGGATGGTCGGCTTGTAGCCGCGCAGCTCGACCTTGTCCGGATACTTGAAAGTGTGCTCGGCCTGCTGCACATCGCGCGGCAAATCGACCACTACCGGGCCGGGCCTGCCGGTGCCGGCGATGTAAAAAGCTTCCTTGATAGTACGGGCAATGTCCTTGACGTTCTTGACCAAAAAATTGTGCTTGGTGCACGGGCGCGTAATTCCTACGAAGTCGGCCTCCTGAAAGGCGTCGTTGCCGATTAGCGAGGTCGGCACCTGCCCCGACAGCACGACCATCGGGGTCGAATCCATGTACGCGTCCGCGATTCCGGTGACTGCGTTGGTCGCTCCCGGTCCCGACGTGACGATTACGACGCCCGGGCGTCCGCTGACGCGCGCGTAGCCCTCCGCCATGTGCGTGGCGCCCTGCTCGTGACGAACCAGCACGTGCTTGATTTTCGAATCGAGCAGCGCGTCGTAGGTCGGCAGGATAGCGCCGCCCGGATAGCCGAAGATGACTTCGACACCCTCGGCTATGAGGCTCTCGATGACGATTTGTGCTCCCGTAAATTTTTTCATTTAGTGCATTATGACCGGTCGATTTCGCATTGAACCATCAAAAGTACACTACCGGCGGATAGCGGCACAACTTGTGCTCCCTCGACTGGCGCGCGGCTGTCTCGCATCCATCGTTCGGATACGCTGGCCGTTATGAAAGTCCGCGTGCTCGAACGTACTCAGATTGTTCCCCGTCCGCTCGACGAGACCTTCAAATTCTTCTCGGATCCGCGCAATCTGCCGCGCCTCACGCCGGCATTTCTGAAATTCAAGTTCCTCTCGACGCCGCCCGCCGCGGTTCAGCCCGGCACGGTTATCGACTATGAGATTCGGCTCTACGGCGTGCCGGTTCATTGGCGCACGCGAATAGAGATCGTCGAGCCGCCGCATCGGTTTGTCGACGTGCAGGAAAAAGGACCGTACGCGCTATGGCGTCACACCCATTCGTTCAGGGAAATCGCAGGTGGAACTGAGATGTCAGATCGGGTCGAGTACGCGATGCCGTTCGGGCCGTTCGGCGAGATAGCCTATCACCTGTTCGTCGCGCGCAGCCTCGAACAAATCTTCGATTTTCGCACGCGCGAGCTCGCCGCGATCATGCGCTAGTAGTGGCGCGGAGCCGCCTCCGGGCCACCCAGGTCGGTGCCCATAACTTCAAAGTTCTGGTTGAGCGCCGTATACATGCCGCGCACCGTCAACGTCTGCCCGGGCTCCATCTTCTCGAATGTGTCCTGGCCGAGCCCGACCACATTGAAGTTGGGTTTGTACTGAATCACCTGTTGCCAGATGTCGGGCCAGTGGACTCTGCCGGTCGGATCATCGACGTAGGCGTCGCGCAGCAACAGTTTGTAGGTCTTGCCCTCGACGCCCAGCGTGACGACCTGGCGGTCGCCGAATATCTGTCCGGGTGCGGGCTTGGCGACGACCAGCGTCGTAGGTATCGGGAGTCCCATCGCGCGCATCTGCGCGTTGGCGCTGTTTGCAAGCGCAATCGCGGCTGACACTGCGATCGCGATCAGGCCGATCGGAAATTTTGAATACTTCATTATTTTTCCTTCTCTGCGCACCAGCGTTGATGATAGAGGCCGCGTCGAATTCAGATCAACCAGACATTTTCCGAACAGCCTAACTACTGTAAGATAGGTTTCGATCAATTACCCGCGGCGGGGGGCTCAGCCGCGAAACCCGGAGGCACGAATGCGATTTTCCCGGATCCTAATCGTCGTAGGAGCGTTGCTAAGCGTCGCGATTTTCTCGCACTCGCCGGCCCGCGCGGAAGTAAAGCCGGGCGACTTTATCACGAAGGACAACGCGGGGAAGGTGGCGGACTTGCTGAGCCCGGGCAACTACATGCTGGTGCAGCAGGGGATGTCGCTGAAGATCGTCCCGACCGACAAGCTCGAGTGGCCGCCGCCGTTCAAGACCGCAACGGAAAAGTATTCCGCACAGGTCGCGCTCGCCTCCGACGGCACGCTCAAGAACTACGTCGCCGGGCAGCCATTTCCGCTGGTCGATCCCAACGATCCGCAGATCGCGACCAAGGTGATGTGGAACTACAGCTTCCGCCCGCTTTACACCGACGATATCGACATGCGCTTCCCCGAGGTCGCCAGCTTTGCCAAGAACTCGGCCGGCACCCCGCTGAGCTACTTCACCGTCGGCCACTTTGCCTTCTACAACAACATCGGACGCATCGAGGTCCCGCCCATCCCGACCGATCCCGACGCCGCCTCCTCGGGTGTGCGCTACCGCTTCGGCTTCTACCCGTTCCTGGAGCCGTCGTCGTTGCGCGGTTACGGCATGGTCCGCTTTCGCCATAGCAACCCCAAGATCGAGGACAACGTCTGGGTCTACAACCCGCAGACCCGCAAGCTGCGCCGCCAGTCGGCCAGCGTGCTGTCTGACGCGATTGGCGCGCTGCCCGGCTTCGGCGGCATGAGTGGCACCGGCCAGGGTGGCGGCGGCATGGGCGCGCCTGGCGGCGGCTCGGCTTACGCCAACACGCTCGACCCCGACTCCTACTTCGGCTTTTCGGCCAAGATCGAGGACTTCACTTACAAATTTTTAGGCGAAAAGCAGATGCTCGCGTCGGTCCACGCCGAGCATTCGCCCGAGGTCCAGTGCCCGACCGACGGCGGCAAGACCATCTGCCCCGAAAAGTGGGAGATGCGCCATCTCTACGTCGTCCAGGCCGACATCAAGCCCGGCGTCGACGCGACCATTCCGAAACGCATCTTCTACGTCGATTCCGAGGGCTGGTTCATCACCGCGTCCGACCAGTACGACCGGCAAGGCAAGCTGTGGAAGACGATCGCGACCTTCAACACCTATCGCGACCGGCCGGTGCCCGACGCCAAGATTGCCATTTATCCCTACAAGCGGATTTTCCAACTCGGCCTGGTTGACGAGGACCTCGACACCGGCTTCAGCTCCGTGGTCTACATGCCCGGCGCCACCGCCCCCGACCGCGAATGCTGGTACATCGACATGGGCACCGTCGACAACGCCTTCTTCACCCCGCAGGCTATCGAGGCCGCAGGCCACTGAGCGATTTTCTGGCCACCTGAAAAAAAACGGCGCGGTGCGCGATGCATCGCGCCGTTTATCTTTGGCGGCCTCGCGCGCGCTACAGCCGCAGCGTGAAGCGGATATCGCCGAGCCTGAGCTGACTGCCCGGGCCGACGAACGCCGAGCCGCGTACGGGTCGCTCGTCCACGTAGCAGCCGTTGGTTGAGTTGAGGTCCATCAACTCGAATCCGCCATTGCGACGCATCAAGCGCGCGTGCTGGCGCGATACGCTGGCGTGCGGGATGACGACGTCGTTGTCCTCGCCGCGCCCAATGGATATCTCGTCCTTCATCAAAGTGTATTCGGCGGGCACGGGATCGATCCTGTCGACCGCGACCAGTCGAGCGCCTTGTGTGCGTCCCGCGCCGCGCGGCGCGGTCACGGGCGACTGCGGCGCCGATGCGGGTGCGGGCGCACGCGAGGCAGCTCGCGACGCTGGCGCTACGGATGGAGGCATGCGGGGCAGCGGTGCGTTTTGCGCCTCGACAATCGCCTTGAGTTCTTCCGGCGAGACGCCAAAGCGCATCCGCGACAGCCCAAACAGCCCCATGATCGCGATCAGCGGAACGGCCAGGTTCCACCAGTTGAACGAGAACTGCTGCAGTCCGGTACCGCCGGCATTCGCACTCGCGCCGGTGCCGGAATCTTCGGGGACGTTAATCGCCGCGCCGCCGAGTCCGCGCACTTGATACGAGGTGGCGGCGCCGCCAGCCTCGCCGTTGTAATTGATTTTCAACTCGACGCTGCGATTGGTTCCGTCTTCGACCGGCCGCGGTGTCCGATAAGTGAGCGAATATTCCGTCGCGATCGAATGTCCGATCTCGCGCACCAGCGACGGGAAACGCCCCTCTTCAGTGATGATGTTGTACGAGCGGCCGTGCGTCGCATCGACGATTTCCTGGTACTCGGGAGCGATGAACGGCGGCGGCACCACCGCGTACAACGTCAGCCCGTTCTTCTTGAGCATCGCGGCGACTTTGGTGCCGGTCAGATCGGTCACCTGCACGCCCTTGGTGTGATGATCCCAGAATGCCTGGTCGTGCGCTGAATCGCCGGAGCCATCGCCGTCGTGATGCGGCGGCGCGTCGGTGATTATGATGATGATGCCTTCGGCTTCGGGGCGAAATGGAAAGGTCGAGGCGTAGGCGAGCGCGTCGAGTTGATCCTCCGGGATATCGCCGCCACCGCCGGCGTGCAGACTGCCGACCCAATCGGTGAACTGCTTGACGTCCGAGGTCATCGTGTTGCGGTACGCACAGTTGCAATCGGGATATTTCGAGATGACGTAATCTTCGAAGGTGACGAGCCCGAGCCGGTAGTCGCGGCTGTTGGCCTGCAGGTCGTTCGCGAACGCGATCACGTTCTGCTTGACGGCGTCGATATACGGCTGCATCGATTCCGTCACGTCCATCACGAAAACGATATCGACCGGGCGGCCCTGCCCGACTCCGCGAAAATCCAGAATCTTGGCTTCCTTGCCGTCCTCGAAAACCTTCACGTTGTCCGGCCGCAGATTTCCGACCGGCGCGCCGTTTTGATCGGTCAAGCCGAAGTCGAGTTGCACGCCGCCGTCGGAGTCGAAGTGTTCGAGACCGGGATTACCGATCGAAACCTTCAGCCCTTCGGCTAATGCCGCGCGCGCGGGCACAAGGAGCGCGACGAGAAATGCGGCCGCGGCGCAAGCGGTCAGCGCCGGGCAGAGCCCGGCGGCGCGGCGGCGGAAGTATCGAGCCAGCGTGTAAATCACTGAATGCGATTCTCCGGATTGCAGTGGCGGTCAGTCAAGCACAATGCAAACACCATGATCGTTCGTGCGCCCGCGCAAGCGCATGTTATCTTGCCTTCGTTCAACGGTTAGGTTATCCCAAACGCTGACCCAATTCTTCGTCGATGGATTCTGAGTGAAAGATTTACGCGTGTATTGGACTGTCCGCGCACTGGTCCTGGCTGTTGCCCTGATTGTTTCGGTGATGCTCGCGAGTTCCGGTCCGGCCGGCGCCGCGGACCAGTCGAAGAAAAAGGCCTCGGTCCAGATCGGGTTCCTCGGCGGCGTGACTACGCCCCAAAACTTTCAAAGCGTGCTGCTGAACGTTCAGGCGGTTCGGATTAATCCGAACTCGTCGGCCGGTCCTGGCGACAACAAGTGGCAGGTTATTCCGGTCCCACCCGGCATCGGCGGCGGCGCGGGGCACCCCGGCGACCTCCAGATCGATCTGAACACGGCGCTTAACGTTCCCCTGCTATTCAATTCCGCCTTCGTACGGCCGGACAAGTACGTCATAGCCGAGCTGCTGCTCGATCCGACCAACCCGGGCACCATCATCCCGGTTTGCCCGGGCGCGCCGAGCAGCGGCGAGGGATGCATCAACTATCCGATCAGGCTTGCCAACGCCGGGAACCCGATCACCGTCGTCGCGCCGACTGGCACCCTGGTCTCGCCGTTGAAGGAGAGCCTCTCGACATTGATTTTGAAGGTGCAGGTGGACGTGCAATCGCCGGTGCCGACGATTTCGGGCAATCCATATACCGTCAACGTGACGCTTTCCCTCCCTGAAACCAACGATGAGCTTTTCGCGACAGTGACCGGAACCGTAACGCCAAGCGGCGGTACAGTCATCAACAAGAAGGGTACCCGCAAGTTGACGGTCACCGCGGAAACGGCGGGCACCAACACGGTCATTTCGACCTCGCCAATCAGCGCCAAATCGATGTATACCCTCGCGCTCCCGGCCGCTGGAGAGTTTGGCTCGCTGTATGACCTGACGGTGTCAGGTGGCGGGGCGAAGTACGCGGCTACGCGGCTGCCGGCAATCACGCAGGGTCAGGTGGTGACCAGCCCCTTCACGGCTACCCTCGGTCAGTCATTGGGCAACATCACGGGCAAAATCAGCGAGGCGTGCGCGGGTCAGGGAATCTCGGGCGCCACGCTGCAGCTTTTCGTCGCGCCGCTGAGCAACCCGAGCGCCGATTGCACCAGCCTGGCGACGATTGGCGAATGCGTCAGCGTCGCCACCGCCAACACCGACAACAGCGGCCAGTTCCCATTGCCCGGCACCGCACAGATTCCGGCGCCGTTCAACAACGTGCCGATACTCAAGGCTGGCGATACTTACAGCATGCTGGTGACGGCGCCGGGCTACGACCCGCTTTTCACGCCGGTCAACGCCACCCACGCCGTCAACGGCGGCAACTGCAGCGCGAGCACACCGGCGGTCAAATGCGACCTCACGCTGAAGACCGGGTTCATTACAGGATCCTTCCTGATTGATTCGCCGCTGCCCGGCGAAACGGTGCTGGTGCAGGTCTTTGCCGAGGACGCGGGCTCCAACAAGATTGAGAGTGCGCTGCCGATGCCGGTGGTGGTCAGGCCTGGCACCGGCAACTTCTTTAACTACACGATCAATGTGCCGCCTTCGGTGCCGGCCTTCGACTTGTTCGCGACGACGATCGATCTCTTCCAGGGCGTGTCCGATCCCTACCAGGGACACTCGATCGCCGTGCTCAAAAACGTCGCTTCGCCGGGCGAGCCAACCGCGTCGGTATGCGGGACGACCAACGCAACTACGCCGCCCGACACGATCACCTGCGTCGGGCACGGGAGTATCAACGGCACCGTCGCGAACGCGGATCTGGGCACTTCGGTGGTGCTGATCAAGGAAGGCGTGCAGATTACGAGTACCCCGGTACAGAACGTGATTCAGAGTTCCACTGCGCCGACGACCAACACCTACAATTTCTGCGTCCCCGCGGACACCTACGACGTCCAGCGGTTCCAGGTCGCGCAACAATCCACTTCGACCGCCGTGGTGGCTACGCCTACGCCGACGCCGGCTGGGGTTCCGCATACGGTGATTATCCCGCCGCCGCCAATCGTCCCGACGCCGGGCGCAACGCCGACGCCGTTCATCAGATGC
This sequence comes from Betaproteobacteria bacterium, assembly GCA_003153475.1. Classification (GTDB taxonomy): domain Bacteria; phylum Pseudomonadota; class Gammaproteobacteria; order Burkholderiales; family Casimicrobiaceae; genus PALSA-1003. Next base: position 12,526 of record PLYT01000046.1, read on the forward strand.
CCGACCACTTGCTCGCATCCCGACGGGACGTGCCCGGGCAATTGCAACTCGGCGACGCCGCCGTTTAATCCACTGTGAACGCGATGACGCAGCATGCGATGAGAAAATTTGTAAAGTTTTGCGCGATTCGCGCAGCGTGGGCTGCGCTCGCGTTTTCGCTCGCCGCCTGCAACAACGGCCTTGGCGGATTTTCAGGCAGCGTCGGCAACACGCCGAAAGGTCCCGCGCAAACCTCGTTCCGCGTGCTCGGAACTTCCGGCACCGGCTTCACCGCGACGGTCTCCAACTCGCGATCGTCGTGGACGCTGCAGGGCAACGTGCCTTTGTCGATCGAAATAATCAACAACGTGCAGCCCGCAAGGATGATCGCGACCAAGACCGCCGGCGACAACAGCATCCTGAGCCTGCAGGTGATCAACGGCACGAACCAGCTCGAAGTGGCGTCCACCACCGCGCCGTTTGGTACGGTGCAGGTGCAGACGCGAAAAAAATTCGACACGATCGCGCCGTCGGCGGTGCCCGACCTTCGCATCTTCGTGATCGGTCCGGCGGGCGAGCGCTTCTCGGCGCTGATCGAGGATCTGACCGACGGCTTCACGGTGGACGCTCGGGCGCCGGCGCTGTTTCTGTTCGATTCACCCAGCGGCAAGGTCACCGGGCAGTTTTTCCAGATTCAGAACCTCGGCGGATTCGATATCAATATGACGCTCAATGGCGTCGTGGTCGCGACCGCGATGGGCGGTCCCAATGTGACTATCCGGGAGCCTTGATTTCGTTTTCAGCCGTGACCGCGACCGTGGATATAGTCAGTGCGCCTCGCGCGGCGAAAATACCGATCGGTCAATCGAAATCCTGCGTTTTCGCCGGTCTAGATTGACAGCTTGCGGCATTCGTCATAGTTAGCCTCAATACAAACGTGCGACCGATTCGGAAGACGTGCCTGGACCGTCCCGCCCCTGAAATCATTCTATGAATTCGCAGCTCATGCGCCGGGTTCTATTGGTGGCCGTGATAATTGCGTTCGCCGCCGCAGCAATTCCCGGCTTCCACTACTATCAGTATCTCGAGAGCCACACCTCGACCGACGACGCGTACGTTGATGGCACGGTTGCGCTGGTCTCGTCGCGCGTCGCCGGCACCGTTACCAATGTTTACGTCGAGGACAACTGGACGGTGAAGGAAAGCGACCTGCTGCTGACCCTCGACTCGCGCGATTTCGACGTGCGCGTCGACCAGGCACGGGCGCAGCTCGAGCGCACCAAGCAATCGGTCGATGAACTTTTTGCCGGCGTCGAGGCAGCCAAGTCGGGCGTCTCACTGACGCAGTCGCAGTTGAAGCAGGCGCGAATCGATTTCGACCGCGCCAAGTCCTTGCGCGATCAGGGCGTCGTTTCCAGCGCGATGTACGATCAGGCCGAGACCGGCCTGCGCATCGCGCTCGCCGATGAAGCGCTCGCCGAGCATCAGCTGGCGCAGGCAAAGGCCGCGCTCGGCAACGAGGCCGAAGATCATTCGCGCTACGCGCGTCCCGTCGTCAAACAGGCCGAAGCCGCTCTGGAAGCCGCCAAGCTAGATCAAACCTACACCAGGATTACGGCGCCGTTCGCCGGAATCGTCACGCGCAAATCCGCCCACGTGGGCAATCGCGTGCAGGTGGGCGAACCGCTGCTGGCGGTCGTTCCGCTCGGCAAGCTCTACGTGACGGCGAATTTCAAGGAGACGCAACTGACCGACGTTCGCGTCGGGCAGAAGGCCGAGGTCGCCGCCGACATCTATCCGGGCTACGTTTATCAGGCCCACGTCGATTCGATCAGCATGGGCACCGGCGCGGCGTTTTCGCTGCTGCCGCCGGAAAACGCAACCGGCAACTGGGTCAAAGTAGTCCAGCGCGTGCCGGTGAAAGTTGTGCTCGACCAGCCCGCGCCGCCGGACAAACCGCTGCGTCTAGGGCTGTCCGTCGAAGTCGCGATCGATCTCGGCGACCGTCACGGCGCGCTGCTGACTTCGATCGTGCAGCGTCGCTTCCAGAAAAACGGCGAGACGCTGCCGAACGAGTCGCTCAAAGTTGCGCCGATGCCCAACTCTGAGACGCGGCCGGAGGCCGAACCCGGCGCCGCACACGGCGAGCAACAGCATTTCATCCACGGCGTCGCGCCTCGTTAGCCGCGCTGGCTCCGTCTCGCGCCATGGGTCCGAACCGCGCGTCAAGTCGGTCAGTTCATTTGCCGTCGCTTTTGTAATAGCCTGCGATGCGCGCGAACGGACCGAGCACAAGTCGCCTGATGCAGCCTCCTGCCGAGATTAAAGATCGACTCGCCCGCTATCTTGGCGCGCCTCTCGCGCGGCTCAGCGTTTTGGCCAGCGGATGGGAAACCATGGTCTTCGAATTTGTCCTCGATTCGCCGTCGAGCCGGCATCCGTCGATCCCGCAGCACCTTCCGGTCGTCCTGCGCTTCTACCAGGGCTCGGACTGCGACACTAAAGCGCTGCGCGAATTCACCACCGTCGATCGGCTGTTCGCCACCGGCTATCCGGTGCCGCGCCCGTTCGCTTTCGAGCCGGACCATCAGGCGCTCAGCGCTCCGTTTCTGATCATGCAGCGGCTGGCGGGCGGTCCGATGCTGACGGTGCGCAACTTTCCCGAGGCATTCAAAACATTTTCGCTCGGGTTCTTTTCATTCGTGCGCGCGCAGACGCGACTGCACAAACTCGACTCCGCCGCCGCCGGACTGCGCGACATTCCGCACGCCTTCACCACCGCTGCGATTGGGGCCGCGGCGCGCGCAAACAAAACTCCATCGGACGAGTCGCCGCTCCTGGACCGCGTCCTGGCGATCATTGCCGCCCGCGTCGAGGACGGGCCCCTGCCCGGCCTGCGCGACGCGTTACGCGCCGTGACCGAGCGCGCGCATCTGTTCCGCGACAGCACGCCGTCGATCGTGCACATGGATTATCATCCGCTGAACGTGATGGTGCAGGGCGTGCGCGTGACCGGGGTCATCGATTGGGCGAACGCGGACACCGGCGACCGTCATCTCGACGCCGCGATGACAGCGGTCATTCTCGGCTCGTGGGCGCTCGAGAAGCCGCGCTGGATGCGCGACAACGTCGTCGGAAACGGCTTGCGCACGAGTTTTGCCGCGATGTACCTGCCGCTGTATCACGCGATGGCGCCGATGGATTTGCGGCGCTTTCGCTACTACCAGACCGTGGCGGCCCTGCTCAGGCTTTCGCTGTTCGGCATGATGCGCACGCGCGGGCCGGAGACGGTCGGCTTCCGCGCCGAGGCGCTGACTGAAATCACGCGGCCCGCGGTCAGGGCGCTGACGCGTTACGCGACCCGCAAGGCCGGCACGCCAGTGCGGCTGGATAGTGCGGCGCCGCAGCCCGCTTGAAATCGAGATTCGCGGTCGCTCACATGTCGCGATGCAGTTGCGGCGGGGCATTGCCCCCGCTCGCATTCACCCCGCAAAATCTGCTACCGGCTTGGGGATGCGAAAGTGCTACGCGACTGGATTGGTTTTAGTGGGTTGGCTGCTGATGCTTCCGCCACCGGTGTTTCCGCCGGTCCAGGATTCGTCAGGCGAATATCAAATGAACACCAAAGCGCCGATGTCCAACTGGCTTACGTTCAAGACGCTCGGATCTGAAAATGACTGCAAGGCGGCGCTCAAAAAAATGCCGGACTTTTACCGCTGCGTTTCGAGCGACGATCCGGCCCTGAAAAAAACGACGCCCGCCGCGGCAAAAAAGAAATAGCCCGCCAGCGCTGCGGCGACGCACCGGCGCGCCGTTACGCCTTCAGCAGCTCGCGCAGCACGAACGGCAGGATTCCGCCGTGCCTGATGTACTCGACTTCTTCAGGCGTATCGACACGCAGCGTCGCCTCGAACTCGGTCGCTTTGCCGTCCGACTCCGCGCGAACTTTCACGATTTGCCGCGGCTTGATACCGGCCTTTAACCCGGTGATCGAATACGTTTCCATCCCGGTCAAGCCGAGCGTCTCGCGGGTCTGTCCGGCCTTGAATTCCAACGCCAGCACGCCCATCCCAATCAGATTGCTGCGATGTATCCGCTCGAAACTCTCGGCGATAACCGCGCGCACGCCCAGCAGTTGAGTGCCCTTGGCCGCCCAATCGCGCGACGAACCGGTGCCGTACTCCTTGCCCGCGATCGCAATCAGCGGCGTGCCCTCTTTTCGATATTGCTCTGACGCCTCGAAAATAGTGGTCTTCGCGCCGTCCGGCAGATGCACCGTGAAGCCGCCCTCGACGCCCGGCACCATCAGATTCTTGAGCCGGATATTTGCGAACGTCCCGCGCATCATCACTTCATGATTTCCACGGCGCGCTCCGTAGGAGTTGAAGTCGGCGGGTTTCACGCCGTGCTCGACAAGATATTTCCCGCCCGGAGTATCGGTCGCGATCGATCCCGCCGGCGAGATATGGTCAGTCGTCACGCTGTCGCCCAACACCGCCAGCGCGCGCGCGCCGATTACATCGGAAAGCGCGCCGACCTTCGCCGTCACCCCGTCGAGGAACGGCGGCGCTTTCACATACGACGAATCAGCTTCCCACTTGAACAGATTCCCCTCGGGCACCGCCAGGCTCCGCCATCGCTCGTCGCCGTCGAACACCCGCGCGTATTCGCCCTTGAACATCGCGGCGTTCACCGACTTGCTGACCGCGCCCGCAACTTCATCCTGCGACGGCCAGATGTCGCGCAGAAACACCGGCTGACCATCGGCGCCGACGCCCAAAGGCTGGCGCTCGAGATCGATATCCATCGTTCCCGCAATCGCGTACGCAACCACCAGCGGCGGCGACGCCAGGTAGTTGAAACGCACGACCGGATTCACCCGGCCTTCGAAATTGCGATTGCCGCTCAGAATCGCGCACGCAACCAGGTTGCCCGACTTCACCGCGCCGGCGATCGCTTCCGCGACCGGACCGCTGTTGCCGATACACGTCGTGCATCCGTAGCCGACCAGGTTGAAGCCCAATTTATCGAGCGACTCGGTAAGCCCCGCATGCTTCAGATATTGCGTGACAACTTTCGAGCCCGGCGCGAGACTGGTCTTCACCCACGGCTTTACGCCGAGCCCGCGCGCGACCGCCTTCTTGGCCAGAATTCCCGCCGCCAGCATCACCGACGGATTCGAGGTGTTGGTGCAACTCGTGATCGCGGCAATCACCAGCGAACCGTGCGTCAGCGGAAAGCGGCCCTGCTCCGAATGCACCTCGACCTTATGCGCCACATGCCCGAGCTTTGGGTCCAGCGGCGTATTTTCGATCACAGTCGCGCCGTTGCCGCCCTCGGCGACCCACGCGGCCAGCGCCGCGCGATCGACGCTGGGATGCTGCTCGAACTCCTTCGCCAGCTCTTTGCGGAAGTCAGGTTTCGCCGACGTCAGCGCAACGCGATCCTGCGGGCGGCGCGGTCCGGCCAGGCTCGGCACCACTGTGGCGAGGTCGAGCGCGAGCGTGTCGGAGAAGTTGGGTTCCGGCGCGTCGGCCGAATTGAACAATCCATTCGCCTTGCAGTACGCCTCGATTAGTTTCACCTGGGACTCGGCGCGCCCCGACAGCCGCAGATACTTGAGCGTCTGATCGTCCACCGGAAAAAATCCGATCGTCGCGCCGTATTCAGGCGACATGTTTCCCAACGTCGCCCGATCGGCGACCGGCAATGACGCGACTCCGGGTCCGAAATATTCGACGAACTTTCCGACGACGCCTTTGCGGCGCAGCATCTGCGTGACGGTCAGCACCAGGTCCGTCGCCGTCGCGCCCGGCCGCAAACTGCCGGACAAGCGAAACCCGATTACCTCCGGTATCAGCATCGGCATCGAGCGGCCGAGCATCGCGGCCTCCGCCTCGATTCCGCCGACGCCCCATCCGACTACGCCAAGCCCGTTGATCATCGTCGTATGCGAGTCGGTGCCGATTACCGTGTCGGGATACGCTTCGCCGTTCTTCGACGCGAACACGACCGGCGCGAGATATTCCAGATTCACCTGATGCACGATCCCGGTGTCGGGCGGCACCACGCGGAAAT
>PLYT01000011.1 GCA_003153475.1 Betaproteobacteria bacterium
GAAGGCATGCAGTTTGACCGCGGCTTCCTGTCGCCTTACTTCATCACCGACGCGGAAAAGCAGCGTATCGTATTGGACGATGCGTACGTACTCGTGCACGACAAATCGATATCCTCGATCCGCGATCTGCTGCCGTTGCTCGAACAGATATCCAAGGAAGCCAAGCCGCTGTTGCTGATCGCCGAGGACGTTACCGGAGAAGCGCTGGCAACGCTGGTGATCAATGCGATCCGCGGCGTGCTGAGGACCTGCGCCGTCAAGGCCCCGGGCTTCGGCGATCGTCGCAAGGCGATGCTCCAGGACATTGCCATATTGACGGGTGCCTCGGTGATTTCGGAGGAGACGGGTTTCAAGCTGGAAAAGGCGACGCTGGGCGACCTGGGCCGGGCGCATCGGATCGAGATCGACAAGGACAACACGACTCTGATCGGCAGCGCGGGGGCGCCGGAGCAGATCAAGGCGCGCATCGCTCAGATCAACCAAGCGATCGAAGAGACAACCAGCGATTACGATCGCAAGCAGCTCGAGGAGCGCAGCGCCAGACTGGCCGGCGGTGTGGCGCTGATCAAGGTCGGGGCGTCCACCGAGAGCGAGATGAAGGAGAAGAAGTCTCGGGTCGAGGACGCGCTGCATGCGACACGCGCCGCCGTCGCTGAAGGCATCGGGGCTGGTGGGGGCGTTGCGCTGTTACGAGCACGTCATGCACTCGATCAATTGCCGGAGACGGCTCTGGGACAGGCAGCGGGCATCAAAATCGTGCGTCGCGCCGTCGAAGAGCCGCTACGACAGATTGTCGCCAATGCCGGGCAGGATCCGTCGGTCGTGCTGCAACGCGTGCTCGCCGGGAGCGGAAATTTCGGCTACAACGTCGCGACCAATGAATACGGCGACCTGGTCGCGATGGGCGTGATCGATCCGACCAAGGTGACTAGACTGGGCCTGCAGAATGCGGCGTCGATTGCAAGCCTAATCCTGACTACCGACTGTATCATCGTCGAAGCACCCAAGCGCGAGGCGCAATCATCGGAAGAGATGCTAGGCGGAGCCTGACCCGGGCGACGCCGTCGCGAACTGACAACGGAAATGCTTCCAACGCCGCGGAAGCGAGACGATCATGGTGCTCGCCTTTATCGCCGTGGCTGGCAGCCCGTTCACACCACTATCGGGATCGATGCGCTTCGCTACCGGTGAGCCAGGCCGGCGAGAGCTTATGCGTCGAGCCAGGGGGAAAAGCAAGCTTTGGCCGAGATTCTGATCACTGAAGCATTGACGCGGCGCTTCGGCGACGTCATGGCTCTGGACGCTCTCGATCTGACGGTCAGCGAAGGCGAGGTGTTCGGGTTGCTTGGCCGTAACGGCGCGGGCAAGACGACGCTGATCAAGATGCTGACGACGCTGTTGCCGCCCACGTCGGGGAGAGCGACGGTTGGCGGCTTCGACATTGTCACTGCGCCCGCACGCGTGCGCGGCATTATCGGCTACGTGCCACAGGCGCTTTCCGCCGATGGCGAGCTTACCGGACGCGAGAATCTGCAGATCTTTACTCGCCTCTACGACATTCCGCGGGCGCTTCGGAAACAGCGCGTCGACGAAGGTCTTGCGTTCATGGGCTTGACGGATGCAGCCGACAAGCTGGTGGGCGCCTATTCAGGCGGCATGATCCGGCGGCTCGAAATCGCACAATCGATGCTGCACCGCCCCAGAGTGCTTTTTCTCGACGAGCCGACGGTCGGCCTCGATCCGGTCGCGCGCGAAGCTGTCTGGGAGCATATCAAGCAACTGCAGACCAGGTATGGGACGACGATCGTCCTGACTTCGCATTACATGGACGAAGTCGAGCAACTGTGCGATCGGGTTGCCATCCTCCGCCGCGGCAGGATGGCGGCGGTCGGCACCCTGGCGGAGCTGGCTGCCGGTAGCGGCGTCTCCGGCAATAACCTGGATCACATGTTCGCCTTTTACACGGAGGACACGATTGAGAGCTCCGGAGGGTACGTTGAAACAGCCAACGCCCGCCATGCCGCCCAACGCCTCGGCTGAACCTCCGCCGGAAGACCAGCAGCGCGGAAGGGCGGCAGCAGTTCTGCGCTACGGGAGCAAGGTGCTCGCCGTAGCCGACATGGAGGTGCGCAAGCTGCGCCACGACCCGAGCGAGCTGCTGACCCGCGCCATTCAGCCGATGCTCTGGTTGCTGGTCTTCGGCGAGGTCTTTGCCAGGGTGCGCGCGATTCCTACGGGCGACTTGAGCTATCTCGACTTTCTTGCGCCCGGCATCTTGGCCCAAAGCGTGCTCTTTGTCGCGATCTTCTACGGTATTTCCGTGATCTGGGAACGCGATCTCGGCATCTTGCACAAGTTCCTGGTGAGCCCGACGCCACGCACAGCCCTTGTTCTCGGCAAGGCGCTATCAGCAGGCGTGCGGGCGCTGTCGCAGGCGATCATCGTCTACGTGCTCGCACTGGTGCTCGGCGTCCGGATGAATTGGCATCCCGGGCCACTGTGCGGCGTGGTGTTACTGGTGATCCTGGGTGCCGCGCTGTTCTCCACGTTCTCGCTGATCATCGCCTGCATCGTCAAGACGCGGGAACGCTTCATGGGAATCGGCCAGGTGCTGACGATGCCCTTGTTCTTCGCCAGCAATGCGATCTACCCGACCGACATCATGCCGGACTGGTTAAAGTGGATCGCGCACGCCAATCCGCTTACCTACGAGGTTGACGGACTCCGCGCATTGATGCTCGACGGAGGGGGCAGTAGCCTGGGGCTCGGCCTCGATTTCGCGGTTCTTACGCTAACGCTGGCGGTGCTCGTCGCTTGGGCGGGCAAGATGTATCCGCGCATCGTCGTGTGATGCGTCGTGAACCGGCGCCACGATCGTCCGGCTTTACGGCGGATGGGGTGCCGTGGAAAATGCTTGCTCGAAACGCCGCGCGAATTCCTGGAACGCGTCACGCGGCAGGTGGTTAATGCCTGCCGCCTCCGCCCGTCCGCCACCGGTCACGAACTGGCGGCAAAGGTCGTCGGCGCCGGTCCGGATGGCCACCGGCGCGCGCACGCTGACCGTGTATCCGCCTTGCGCATTGGGCGTCAGGACGGCATGCGCCCGAGCTCGAAATCGATTCGCCAGATGATTGCCGAACACGCCGGAAACACGCCGGCTCCAGGCCGCGTCCGGCAGAACATAGATGGTGGCATGGTCAAACACGACTTCGGGATCGACTTCGCTTGCCGTGGCGAGATCGTCGCAACGAGCCTTGCTCAGACGGGCGATGATCGGTTCCGTGCGGAGGAAGTGGAATGGATCGGCGTAACGATGCATGACCTCATACAACGCCGCGGGCGGCATGATAAGGTCGCTTATCTTCTCGCCGTAGGCATTGTACGCGAGGTCTTCGCCGAGTTCTCCCAGTTGGCCGAGCTGCTCGCTGCCGAGCACGAGGGGGCGGGCAAGCTCGCGTGCTGCGTCGGGCAGGTTGTCGCCGAACGCTGCAACGATGGCCCAAATGCGTTGCTTGCCACCAAGATAGCGGTCAACCAGCATCGCCGTACACACCTCGGGAGACGGGTCGATGGTCGCCTTCAACCCGGGATGGCGCGGCAAGTCGCCGGCATAATGATGATCGAAATATTGTATGTCCACTCCCCGGTCCAGCAGGCTGACGAGGGCGTCATGATTGGTCGCCGCCGATACGTCGAGCACGGTGACCGCGTCGCCGCGCTGTGCCGGCACGCGCTGGAGCAGCGCCACGTCGCGTTTCACGCCGGTGATGAGTACCGACTCGAGCGGCGCCTCCAGCCGAAGCTGGTGCAAGGCGCACAGGCCGTCGGCATCGCCGTTGAAGACGTCGAACTGGGTCATGGCCGGCGAGGAACTGAATCGTTGGGCCGGACAGGCCACCCGGTGCGTAATGGAGGGCATCCCGGATGCGCGATGAACTGATGCTGTTTGCGCTCGATGCGACGCGTGCATACGGGGAAGCCGTTGCCCGCGAGCTCGGCGTGACGCTTTCGCCACACGAGGAGCGGGAGTTCGAGGACGGCGAGCACAAGACGCGGCCGCTGGTGAGCGTACGTGGCCGCGATGTGTACGTCATGCAATCGCTTTACGCCGATGCGAAGCAAAGCGTCAACGACAAGCTGCTGCGGCTGCTCTTCTTTCTGGGGGCGCTCAAGGACGCCTCGGCCGGCCGTCTCACGGCGATCGTTCCCTATCTTGCGTACGCGCGCAAGGACCGCAAGAGCAAAGCGCGCGATCCGGTGACCACGCGTTACGTCGCTACATTGTTCGAGGCTGTCGGGGCGGACTGTGTCGTCACATTGGATGTACACAACCTGGCCGCCTTTCAAAATGCGTTTCGTTGTCGGACCGAACATCTCGAGGCCGCCAAACTTTTCGTTTCCGCACTCGTTCCCCTGGTCGGCACGGACGACCTTGCGGTCGTTTCTCCCGACGCCGGCGGCATCAAGCGGGCGGAGGCTTTGCGCGAGCGCCTCTCGGCCGTGCTCAAGCGGCCGATTACGGCGGCGTTTGCCGAGAAGTATCGCAGCAGCGGTGTCCTTACCGGCGATGCGCTGGTAGGTGATGTTCGCGGCAAGACGGCCATCATCGTCGACGATCTGATCAGCGCCGGCAATACGGTCGCCCGCGCCGCGCACGCGTGCCGCGCGTGCGGTGCCACGCGCGTACTTGCCGTCGCGTCGCACGGAGTTTTCGCGGACGCTGCCAACATGGTGCTTGCCGCGAGCGAGATCGAGCGCATCGTCGTGACTGACACGATCCCGCCGCTGCGCGTTACCGCCCCGGGATTGAAGTCCCGGCTGGTGCTGGTCAGCACCGCGGACTTGTTCGCGGAGGCGATCAAGAGGCTTCATGGCGACGGCTCGATCGTGGAGCTGCTCGGCAACTGACGCTTCGGTAACGGCCGAAGGGTCATGCGATGCGCGCACCGTACTGGCTGGCGAGCTGGAGGTAATTGTGGGCGTGCGCCGCCCACCTGGACGGCTCGCGCGGTGCAGGGTCGTTGAGGTGCCAGATGGCGAGCTTTGCCCGCACGCAGGCGCGATAGCTTCGATAGAAGGCGAGCATGGGCGGTGGCGGTACATCCTGCGTGACCTCAGCGTAGGTCTCGAAAATGGTGGCCGAGAACGCAGGAGCGCCCAGCCGTTCGCATTCGAGCGCCAGGAACGCCAGTTCGTCGGCCGGGTCGAGGATGCGCAGCTCGCGCGAGAACTCCAGGCAGTCGATGATCTGCGGTTCGGTTTCGAGGCAGATGTGCTCGGGTCGCAAATCCCCATGCGCCTCGATGATGCGCCCCGCCTGGGCGCGTTCGTCGAACAATCCCGGCCGATGCTCCAGCATGCCGCTTTGTTGCAGTGTGATCGCCGCGATCAGATCCGCCGGCAGGCCGTACGCGGGAATACTGAGTTCGCGCAGATTTTCGGCGATACCCTGGGCGAACCCGTCGCGGTAGGCGGCGCCGGCGATCGCGACCGGCACGCTGTCCCGGTAAAACCGCGCGAGCCGCATGACGATGCGCCGAAGGTCTGAGCTCGTTGCTGCACCGCCCAGAATCAACCGGTCGAGCATGCGTGCCGCTGGCAGCCGACGCATCTTGATCAGCCAATCGATAGCCTGCCCGTCCCCCGTCAGCCGCAAGCGCCCGCCGTCATCGAGCAGTAAGGGCACGATGTCGAGGTAGACGTCGTCCGAGAGCCGGCGATTGAGCTGCAGCTCCACTACGCAGTTTCGCCGTCGAGCAGCCTCGGCAGTCAAATCCAGATTGCGCAAGCGCACGGGCTTCTTGAGTTTCCAGGCGTGCCGATCAGTGAGAAAAACCCAGGACAGGTGCGTTTCCACCATGTCGACCTTGGTCGTAGGCTCGGGGTAGCTTGCCGGCATTGACAGGAACGCGACTTTGGCTCCCAGGCCGGGATCAGCGACGGCAAGCGTCTTGGTGTCTGCGCCGCAACGGTTTTCGGTTGCAACCCGCCCGACGACGGCGGCCCAGGACGCCGCCTCACGGGCACGTTCGAGCGGGGCTTCGCTATCGTAGGTGACCACGTCGGCGCCCTCGTCCGGCTCGAGCGGCTCCTGCGTCCGCAGCTGATGGTTCAGCACCGCCAGGTCCGCGTCAGACGCATCGTGGCCTTCAGTCGCACGGCGCGTAATGCGCTCGCGCAGCGTTGCCTCGCTGGCCGCGAAGGTGACGATCACGAACGGAACCTTCAGCTCCGACGCGAGCTTGCGAAACAGATCTCGCTGCCGACGCTTGAGAAATGTTGCGTCGACAAGGGCGACATGACCCGCGGCGACGACGCCGCCGACCAGGTTGCACACGCGGCGGTACGTAGCCTCGGTCGCGTCGAGAGCATACAGGCCACTGTCGATGCCGGCTGACGATCGCTCGCACGGTCCATACCCATGCAAACGCTTGCGCTCGACATCGGTGCGGATACGTATCGCACCCAGTACTTCCAGCAGAGCCTGTGACAGGGTTGTCTTTCCGGACCCGGCGAGGCCATGAGTGAGGATGATCGCCGTGCACGGCGGTTGTGCGTAAGCCTGGGCGAGAACGACATAGCCATGGTATTCGGCGAGGACGGCTCGCCTCGCATCCCCGGAGCCGAGCTGTGCGGCACGCAGGCGGGCGACCTTCGCTCGTACCATAGCGCGATACGCGAGATAGAAACGCAGGACGGACAATCCCGCGTAATCGCCCGTGATCTCCAGATAGGCGTTGAGGAACCGCTGGCCCAGGTCGCCGCGACCGCGGTCGCGCAAATCCATCACGGTGAAGGCGACTTCGCTCATCACGTCGATCCAGCGCATCGCATCGTTGAATTCGATGCAGTCGAAGATAGTGATCTCGCCATCGATGCGCGCAATGTTGCCCAGGTGCAAATCGCCGTGGCACTCGCGTATGAACCCGCCTCGTTGGCGTTCGCAGAACGCAGCGTGACGAGCTTTGTGCTCATGCTCTGCCCATAGCGCGAGCGCATCGAGCTCCGTCCGGTCTGCAGCCGAGGCCAAGAGGGGCCTGACCTGCGAAAAATTTTGCAGCGCGACGCGCAGGACATCGCCGGGCCGACCAAATGCGCTATCCGGCGCGGCGACATCAATCGCGGCGTGAAAAGCGGCGACCTTGGCGGCCAGTACGTCGATATCGGCCGCGCCGAGCTCGTTACGCGAGAGCAACAGGCTCGCGAGCGCTTCCTGGGAGAACTCGCGCATCTTGACGGCATACTCGAGCGCCGGGCCATCGCCGCCGAGGGTCGGGGCATCGATTGTGCCGGTGATCGCAACGACGTCGAGATAGAGTGCGGGCGCGAGTCGGCGGTTAAGCTTAAGCTCCTGTTCGCAGTAGAAACGCCGTGCCGGCAGCGTCGTGAAGTCCAGAAATCCCAGGTTCACGTTTTTCTTTATCTTGTACGCGTACTTTCCCGTCAGCAGGACGTAGGAGATGTGCGTTTCCAGAACGGTGACGTGCTCACACTCGCTGCCAAAGACCGCGGGCACGCGCAAGGACGTTATGAGTCGCGCCTGATCGCGTGCAAGGTCGGTCGAGTCTGGCGGCATGATCGATCGTGCTCCAGGCGACCCGGGCTCTCTATGACAGCAAGATTGGAATCATGCGGGCGTGCGGGCAAGGAATGCCTTCACCTCGTGGTCTCGCGGCAGCGGTGCAACCGCGCCGTAGCCTAGCGTCTTGAGGGCCGCGGCCGCGTTGGCGTAGCGCGCGGCCGCCAGCGGGGTGTCGCCCGCGATGAGGCGTGCCGTGAAGGCGCCATCGAAACAGTCTCCCGCGCCGGTGGTGTCCATGCAAGCCATGCGATGGCCGGGCAGATGCTGGCGCATGGTCGCCGTCGATACCCACACTCCCTCGGCGCCCATCTTGAGCGCGACGACCGGCGCGCCGCGCGCATGACACCAGTCGAGAATCGCCTGCGGTTCGTGGACTCCGGACAGTTGTTGTGCCTCTTCCAGGCTTGGCAGGAACCAATCGCATAGCGGAATCGTGCCCACGATCACAGCCCTGGCGCGGGCGAGCGTCCAGAGTTTCAGTCGCAGGTTGGGATCGTACGAAATCTTCGTGCCCGCCTCACGTGCCGCCTCGATCGCGGCGAACGCTGTATCGCAGGCACACCCACTGATGGCTTGACTGATCCCCGAGACGTGCAGAACCTTCGAGGCGCGGACGAGATCGAGCGGCAGATCGGCTGGACGCATCCGGCTTGCAGCGGAGCCGGCGCGCAGGTAGCTGAACTCGTGGCCGGCGGCGGCGTGCGTTACGAAGTAGACGCCCGTGCGCGCATCCGCGTCGATCCCAACGCCTTGGGAATCCACGCCTTCGCGCTGCCATAGATCGAGAAACATTCTCCCGAACGCGTCAGATCCCAGCCGCGTGATGTACGCCGTGCGCCAACCCAGACGCGCGACCGCGATTACGCAATTCGATGTGTCGCCGCCGAAGCCCTGCAGATATTGGTTCCTCGAGCCGCGCGTCTGATTGAACTCGACCATCGGCTCGCCCAACGCTACCAGATCGACACTTGCGCGCTCCATCGGGGTCGCCCGACGTCAGCCGGCGGCGCCGACGGCTCGAGCCATTGTTCGCGCCGCGCCCTCGGCGTACAGCGCAGTGAGCCATGCGGTAACCTTGGCGACAAAGCGCGCATCGGCGGGCAGGTCCTCACCGAAGACCGTCCGCAGCCCGAGCAGCCCGCGCGCCAATCCAGCCGGGTCTCCGCTGTGCGCGGTGGCAATCCGTGCGAATTCGCCGGCGAGCGGGTCCGACACCTCGATCGCACGACCCGCTTCGTCGCTGCCGGAGACATAGCGCATCCAGCCCGCCACCGCGAGTGCCGCCAGATCGATCGAACGGCCCGCGGCAAGATTGTCGCGCACCGTGCCGAGCAGGCGCTGCGGCAGCTTCTGCGATCCATCCATGGCGATCTGCTGCGTGCGATGCGGCAGCGCGGGGTTCTTGAAGCGTTCGACGAGCGCGCTCCGATAGGCTGCGACGTCGACGTTCGCGGGCACGCGCAGTGTGGGTGTGATCTCCTCGGCCATCAAACGGCGAATCAGGGTGACATACTCGGGTCGCGCGGCTACTTGGTAGATGTACTCATATCCGGCGAGAAAACCGAGGTAGGCGAGCGTGGAGTGGCAACCGTTGAGTAGCCGCAGCTTCATCGCCTCGAACGGCGCCACGTCTGCGACCAGCTCGGCCCCGACGCGTTCCCACGCCGGACGACCCGCGACAAACTGATCCTCGATCACCCATTGCTTGAACGGCTCGTGCACTACCGGGGCGGCATCGTGCACACCGAGCACGGCGTCGTTGTCGCTGATATCGGCCTTCGTCGTTGCCGGCACGATGCGGTCGACCATGGTGGAGGGGAAGCTCGCGTGCTCGGCAATCCAGTTCGCGAGCGTCGGGTCGCGCGCCCCGGCGAACGCGAGCACAAGGCCGCGGACCATGGCACCATTGTGCGGCAGGTTGTCACAGCAGAGCACGCTGAAAGGCTCCCCGTGCGAGGTCCGCCGCGCATCGAGCGCCGAACTGATCAATCCCAGCGCGGTTCTCGGCTCGCCCGGATGAGCGAGGTCGTGCGCGATGTCAGGATCGGCGAAGTTCAAGCGGCCGGTTGCTGGATCGTGGCAGTAGCCTTTCTCGGTGATCGTGAGCGATACGATCCGTGTTCGGGCGTCGGCCAGGCGCGCGTGCACCTGCGGGCGCTCTTCGCCAAGAAAAAGGATCTCGCGGACGCTGCCGATCACCCGACGACGCGTCCCCGCAGGGCTCTTCTCGACGCTGGTGTAAAGCCCGTCCTGCGGCGAAAGCCGCTCGCGTACGTCGGCCGAGCGCATGCTCACCCCGCATACGCCCCAGCTGCCGCCCTCGAGCGCGAGCACATCGTCGAGGTACTCCGCCTGGTGCGCGCGATGGAAGGCGCCGATGCCCAGGTGCACAATGCCGATCGCGATACGGCGCGCGTCGTATCGCGGCGTGCCGATGGCCGATCCAAGACCGGCGAGCGCAGCGAAATTGAGACGGCTCACGCTCGCTGCGGATGCTCTTTGACGCGCGAGACCAGCTGCGTCGGGTCGACGAAGCGCATCGCAATCAGTAGCCACACCAACGTCACGACCATGTAGATCATTGCCATTGCATCGACCGACTGCGGCGCACGCACGCCGGCGGCGAACACCGCGTAGTAGAGGGCTACCACCAGGGTCTGCGAATCGGGCCCTGCGGTGAGGAAAGTAAGCTCGAACAGCGCGATCGTGCGCACCAGCACGAGCAGTGATGCGGCGAGTATTCCCGGCCCCAGAAGAGGCACCAGAACATGCCGGAACATTTGCAACGTGCTCGCGCCGAAAACGCGCGCGGCCGATTCGATGTTACGATCAATTTGCTCGATGAATGGCGTCATCACCAGGATGACGAATGGCACGGCTGGGATCAGGTTCGCAAGGATCACGCCGTTCATCGTCCCGGCGAGCCGCAGCTTGTAGAGGACGGTGGCGAGCGGAATACCGTAGGTGATCGGAGGAACCATAAGCGGCAGCAGGAACAGCAGCATCAGAAAGCGCTTGCCGGGAAAATCGCGGCGGGCGAGCGTATATGCGGCCGGGACGCCAAGCACCAAAGCGATCAGGACCACGGCGCCGACGATTTCTGTGGTCACCCACAATACCGACCCGAGTTGAAACTCCTTCCACGCCGCAAGATACCAGTTGGTTGTCCAACCGTCGGGCAGCCAGGTTCCGAGCCAACGTCGCGCGAACGAACTGGTGGCGACTGCTGCGATAATCGCCCCGATGTTGAGCAGAAACAGGAGCATCACGCCCCACAGGAATCCGCTCCAGACGCGGTCGAGCCAGGCGCGTTCGATGGCACGGCCCGCGATGCGTGGGATCGGCTTGCGGGGTGTTGGAACGACGGGCTGGCTGACGGTGCTCATCCCTTACCTCCCATAGCCGGCCCGCGATAGAAGAGATTGCGGAGTCCGAGAACCGCTGCAACGATTAGGAGCTGCACGAACCCCATGATCATGGCGATTGCGGAAGCAAGCGAATAGTCGTATTGCTCAAAAGCCGCCTCGTACGCGGCGATCGAGATCACCCGCGTCGGACCTGCAGGCGCGCCGAGCAGAACCGCCGATGGAAACACGGAGAACGACTGCACGAAGGCAAGGCAGAAACAGATCGCCAGCCCCGGCGCGAGCAGCGGCAGATAGATTTGGCGAAACTGGTCGGCGCGGCCCGCGCCCAGCGTCGCTGCCGCGCGCGCCAAAGCGGGGTCGATCCCCGTGATATACGACAGGATCAGCAGAAAACAGAAGGGAAAACCCGATATCACCAGCGAGATCAGCACGCCCCAGAAATTGTGCGTGAGGCGAATGGATCCCTCGTAGAGGTGCAGGAACTGGATGGTCTGCACCAACCAGCCCTTGGGACCGAAATACGTCAGCATTCCTTCGGCGATCAGCACCGTTCCAAGCGAGACCGGAACGACGAGAATCGTCGTTATCCAGCGTTGGTAGCGTGTGTGCACGCGCATCTTGAACGCGATCGGAAGGGCGAGCCCGACGTTGATCAAGGTCACCGGCACGGCAAGCCGCAAGGTCGTCCAGATCGTCGGCCAGAGATTGTCGGTGGTGAAGAACTTCTGATAGTTGTCCAACCAGTCGCCTTCCGGCGGGTTGAGAGAGAGCAACAGGCCGTAAAGAAACGGGTAGATGAAAAGCAACATCATGAACAGCGCCGCCGGCATCACGAGCAGCAGCGTGCGGTCGAATGTGACGCGTTGAATGGGGATGGCCATGGGTCAGGCAGGCGGATAAACGAGCACGCGCTCCACCGGGACGTGCACGCGGACCGTTTCTCCGGCGGCAAACCGCTGGTTGGTACGCACGTGCATCCGGAAACCCGCCCCGGTCGTGACATCGAGCAGCGAATCGCGGCCGCAGTACTCCACCCCGTCGATGTGTACCGAAAACGTGTTCGCTCCGTCGGGTCCGTCGCCAACGACCATCTCCTCCGGACGCATGGCGATGCAGGCGTGCCCATTGGTGAGGGGCAGCTTGCGCGTGCCGGTGATGCGCACGTCGGGCCCGGCCAGCGTCACCCGCTCGCCGTCCTGGCGCTCGACCGCGAGCTCCAGCATATTGCGGTAGCCCATGAAGCTCGCGACCGCCAGATTGGCGGGCTGAGAATAGATCTCCTCGGGCGTGGCGATCTGCTGCACGACTCCATCGATCATCACCAGGATGCGGTCGGCGAGCGACATCGCTTCTTCTTGGTCATGGGTGACATAAATGGTCGTGCTGCCGAGTTCACGATGAATGCGCCGGATTTCGGAGCGAGTCTCGAGCCGGAGCTTGGCATCGAGGTTCGACAGCGGCTCGTCCATCAAGACCAGTGGCGGTTCGATGACTATCGCACGCGCGATGGCGACCCGCTGCTGCTGCCCGCCGGAGAGCTGGCCGGGCAGCTTGTTCTCCTGACCGACCAATTGCACGAGCTTGAGGACGTTCGCCACGCGCGTTGCAATCTCGGCGGCCGGCGTGCGTCGCATGCGCAGGCCGAAATCGATGTTCCGCATCACGCTCATGTGCGGAAACAGCGCATAGTTCTGGAACACCATTCCGAAGCCGCGCTTTTCGGGCGGCAGGGCGTCGATGCGCTCGTCGTCGAGCCAGATACCGCCCTCGGACAAGGGCAGCAAGCCGGCGATCAGGTTCAACGCGGTCGACTTCCCGCAGCCGGACGGTCCCAGCAGCGCGATGAACTCGCCTTGTTTGATGGTCAGCGTAAGTCCGGAGACGGCGTTGAAGCTCGCCTTGCCCCCGGCGTTAAATCGTCGCGTGACGCCATCGAGCCTGAGCTCCTTGAAATCGTTGTTCACGTTACGGCCCCTTCTGC
Source organism: Betaproteobacteria bacterium (assembly GCA_003153475.1). Classification (GTDB taxonomy): domain Bacteria; phylum Pseudomonadota; class Gammaproteobacteria; order Burkholderiales; family Casimicrobiaceae; genus PALSA-1003. The sequence continues at coordinate 12,932 of PLYT01000011.1, forward strand.
ATTGATGGCGATGCCCCGGGGTGCGGGCGACGGGCGCGACCCGCGGCCCAGGCTCTTTTCGACGTCGAGCACAGTCATCGTGGTCTTGATGACTGCATCGGGGTTGAGGCTCATCGAATCGATGCCGAGCTCGACCAGAAAACGTGCCATGTCCGGATAGTCCGATGGCGCCTGGCCGCACAACCCGGAATGGCGATGGTTGCGCCGGCAGCCTTCGACGGCGAGTCTGATCATGGCCTTGACGCCATCGTCGCGCTCGTCGTAGTCGAAGGCGACGATCTCCGAATCCCGATCCACGCCCAGGGTGAGCTGGGTCAAATCGTTGGAGCCTATGGAAAAGCCATCGAAGTATTGCGCGAACGCGTCGATCAGCATGACGTTGTTGGGGATCTCGCACATCACATAGATTTCGAGTCCGTTCGTCCCGCGCTCGAGGCCGAGCTTCGCCATCGTCTCGATGACCAGCTTCGCCTCGGCGATGCGACGACAGAAGGGAATCATCAACTTGATGTTGGTGAGTCCCATGGTTTCGCGGACGCGGCGCATCGCCGCGCACTCCAGCGCGAAGCCCTCCGCATAGGCGGGATGGGCGTAGCGCGAGGCACCGCGAAACCCCAGCATAGGATTGCCCTCCTTCGGTTCGAACCAGCGGCCGCCGATCAGCGTCGCGTACTCGTTGGTCTTGAAGTCCGACATGCGCACGATGACCGGTTTCGGGTAGAAGGCGGCAGCGATGGTGCCGACGCCTTCGGAGAGCCGCTCGACGAAAAAGTCGGCGGGCGTGGCGTAACCGCGAGCAAGCTTGTCGATCGCGGCACGCTCAGTCGGATCCTCGACCTTCTCGGGGTGCACCAGCGCCATCGGATGCACCTTGATCGACTCGCTGATGATGAATTCCATGCGGGCGAGTCCGACGCCATCGTTGGGCAGGAAGCTCGTCTTGAACGCGAGGTCGGGGTTCCCGAGATTGATCATGATCTGGGTCGCTGGCCGCGCCAGGCTTTCGAGGTTGGTGTGCTGCACCTCGAACGCGACCTTGCCGCGATAGACTTTGCCGATATCGCCCTCGCAACACGACACGGTGACTTCCTGCCCGGTGACGAGCGTGGTCGTGGCGTTATCGGCGCCCACCACCGCCGGGATCCCGAGCTCGCGGGCGACGATCGCGGCGTGACAGGTACGCCCACCACGATTGCTCACCACCGCCGCTGCGGTCTTGAGCACAGGCTCCCAATCGGGCGTGGTCGTATCGGCGATCAGCACCTCGCCCGGACGGAATTCGCCCAGGTGGGCGACATTGGCGATGACTCGGGCCAGGCCGGTGACGACTTTCTCCCCGACCGCGCGCCCCGTCGACAATACTTCGCCCCCACCCTTGATACTGTAGGTCTCGAGCACGGTAACGCTACGCTGCGAGGCCACGGTTTCGGGTCTCGCCTGGACGAGATAGAGCAAGCCATCGATGCCGTCCTTGGCCCATTCCAGGTCCATCGGGCGCGGCTTGCCCGCCTGGGCGCTGTAGTGCCGCTCGACCTTGATTGCATAGTCGGCCAGCGTCAGCACATCTTCGTCGTTGATGCAGAACCGTTCGCGATCCGCAGCGGGGGTGGGTATGTTGCGCGTCGACAGGCGCGTGCCGCCTTCGACGTACACCATTTTGACGCTTTTGCCGCCGAGCACGCGACGCAGCACGGCGCGATGGCCCGCTTCGAAGGTCGGCTTGAAGACGTAGAATTCGTCTGGATCGACCGCGCCCTGCACGACATTTTCGCCAAGACCGTACGCGCCGGTGATGAACACGACGTCGCGAAACCCGGACTCGGTATCGAGCGTGAAGATCACCCCGCTCGCAGCCAGGTCCGATCGCACCATTTTCATCACGCCGATAGAAAGCGCGATCTTGAAATGATCGAAACCCTCGTCGATGCGGTAATGGATCGCGCGGTCGGTGAAAAGGCTCGCGAAACAGCGCCGGCAAGCATCGAGAAGCTGCGCGTCACCATGGACGTTAAGGAAGCTTTCGTGCATCCCGGCAAAGCTTGTGTCGGGCAGATCCTCGGCGGTGGCCGACGAGCGCACCGCGAGACTGAGCTGCGCGCCATATTCTCCTTGCAGACTGCGATACGCGGCAAGGATCTCGGTGCTCAGGTCGTCGGGAAGGCCGGCTCCGTAGACGATCTCGCGCATCCTGTGCCCGCGCGTGGCGAGATCGTCGACGTTGGCAGGATCGAGGCCGGCGAGCGCCTGCTTCAGCAAGGGCATCGCTCCGGCACACTCCAGCGTGTACCAGTATGCGTCGGCGGTGATCGCAAATCCATTGGGGACCCGCACTCCCTGGGTGCTCAACTCGTGGAACATCTCGCCGAGCGAGGCATTCTTGCCCCCGACCCGCGGCACGTCCTCGATGCCGATGTCCTTGAAGAAACGGATGTACCGATAATTGTTCGACATTTCGATTGCCTCATATTCATCGGCCGGTCCGGCGGGAGTGTGCCCAGGTCCTGCAAAGCGACCGCTCATGCGCTTATGTACCCGACGCGGACATGCGCCGCCTTGCGCTAGATCAACGGAGGGTGGAGTCTGGCGCGGCTGGCAAAGCGGCAGCCGCCCACGGATCGGGCGCTGCGGTATTAGCCCGGCTGTCGGAGGTCTTTGCCGGAACGGTTGGAATCGGATATTGAATCCCGCGATGCTTGCGGAAGATCAAAGTGGCGTCCGGGGTCGGCGGGCACAATTCGCCCCTGACAGGTTGACGCCGGCAGGCGTACTCAGGAGCCAAGCGCGACGGTGCGCTGCGCCGATAGCGGTTCTACCGGCAGGCGGCACCACCTTTAGAGAAGGGAAATTCGATGAGCCAGACCAATGCACCGGTGAGCATTCTCGACGCGATTGATCAACGCCGGTCCGTGCGATCGTACGCACCGCTGAAACTCGATTGGGCGACGATCAACACGTTGCTCGCCGCCGCCGTGCGCGCCCCCACGGCCGTGCACGAAGAGCCATGGGCGTTTGTGGTCATACAGGATCCGGTCGTGCTCAAGCGCCTTTCCGATCGAGCGAGGCTGGTCTTCGCCGACGAGCCCCATACCGACCTGCTTGCGCTCGGAGGCCACGCGCTCGATATCTTCGCGAGCCCGGATTTCAACATCTTCTACAATGCAGGCACGCTCATCGTCATCGGCACGCAGTTGAGCGGCCCGTTCGTTGCGGCCGATTGCTGGCTCGGCGCCGAGAACCTGATGCTCGCCGCATGCGCGAGAGGCCTGGGTAGCTGCGTGATCGGCTCCGCCCTGTCCACATTGAATTTGAGCGAGGTCAAGGACGAGCTCGGCATTCCGCACGACTTCGTCGCCGTCGCACCGATTGTCGTTGGCGCGCCCCTGGGCGAGACGCCTCCGACGGCGCGCAAGGATCCGAAGGTTCTGCTGTGGACGTGACGGCATCCTCGAAACGGACCGAACATTGGGCCATGGGCGCCGCCGTCGCGTGCTCCCCTTCCGGTGCCAGGCCAAAGTTCACGCAATATCAAGGCGATATGCGCTTGACCACCAAAGTCTTCTGACGGCGCTAACTGTTGCAATGCAATAAAGGGCAGCTGCCGAGAATGGAACGACGCCATCGCACAATAATCTAATCGTTGCTCTGTCGATAACTTGGCGAAGGACCCGATCATGACGACATCGACGGCAACGCCACTCCCCTTGTCGGACCAGGAACAGCGGCGGCAGCTGCGACGCGCCGTCGTTGCCAGCACCGTGGGCACTACGATCGAGTGGTACGACTTCTTTCTCTACAGCATCGTGACCGGCTTGGTCTTCGCCAAGCTGTACTTCCCCAACTCCGACCCCTTGGTCGGAACCTTGCAGGCCTTCGCCATTTACGCGGTCGGTTTCGTGGCGCGGCCCATCGGTGCCGCGATCTTCGGCCACTACGGCGATCGCATCGGGCGCAAATCGACGCTGATCGCGACGCTGCTGATCATGGGGCTGGCCACGTTCGCGGTCGCCTTCGTGCCCACCTACGCGTCGATCGGCATATGGGGAGCCGTTCTGTTGACGCTGCTCCGGTTTATCCAGGGTGTCGGGGTCGGAGGCGAGTGGGGCGGCTCGGTGCTTATGTCGATGGAGTGGACGAAGACCAACGCCCATCGCGGGTTCGCGGCCTCCTGGCCATAATTTGGCGTTCCCGCCGGGCTCTTCCTGGCGAATCTGGCGGTGCTGGCCCTGAGCCGCATGTCGGGCGACGAGTTCCTGCGCTGGGGATGGCGCATCCCCTTCGTTCTGAGCATCGTTCTGGTAGGCATCGGCCTCTATATCCGGCTCAAAATCCTGGAGACACCGGTGTTTGCCCAGTTGATCAAGGAACGGCGGATCGAGCGGGCGCCCATCCGCGAAGTCATCAGGCGGCAGCCAAGAGAGATCATCCTTTCGGCGCTGCTGCGCATGGGCGAGCAAGCACCGTTCTACATCTTTACCGCCTTCGTCTTCTCGTACGGCACGACCGTCCTGAAGGCTTCCCAGAACGTCCTGCTGACGGCGGTGCTGGCCGCATCCGTTCTCTCATTCTTCACCATACCATTCTGTGGACATGTGTCCGATCGCATCGGCCGCAAGCGGATGTATCTGCTGGGCGCCGCGACGATGGGGATCTTCGGCTTCGTCTACTTTGCGCTGCTCGATACGGGGAATCCGGTGTGGATATTCCTCCTCATCGTCCTCTCGCTCGTTCCACACGACGTGATGTATGGTCCGCAGGCTGCACTCATCGCCGAATCGTTCACCGGCAGGCTGCGCTACAGCGGTGCGTCGCTGGGCTACCAGCTGGCTTCCGTCATCGCGGGCGGGCCCGCGCCGCTGATCGCGGCGGCACTGTTCGCCCACTACCATTCGGGCTACCCGATCGCCTGGTATATCTTCTTCTGTGCGGTCCTGAGCGTGATCTCGACGGCGTTGCTCGGCGACCATACGAACAAGGACATTTCCCAGGAGCACCACTTGTCGCAGGCGACGGGGTGAGGGCCGGGTGTATGCGCCTCAAATGCGCTTTCCGCCCGACAATGGACGCGATAGGTCGCCCGGGTTAGAGCTAAAGGGCCGGCCATAGCACCGCATGAGTGACGAATATCCATGGGCCCGCGACGGCCACCAGGGCCGGTCCTACGCCGGATTGGTCGCTGAAACGATCCAGGTCGAACCGTTCAAGCTCACCTGGCCGCTCGACGCCGCGACCCCAGCCAGAGCGCGTTCGACGGCGTCGACGATGACCGGTAGGTGTTCGGCGCCCATCTCACGCACCAGGCGAGACACCGGCCCGATCTTCACGGCGAATTCGGCGGCGGAGCGCGACGTTGCGCCAAGGAAGATCACCGCATCGAAGCGCTCCAAGTCGACATCGCCGAAGCCGGCCGTGGACAGGATGCGGCGCAGCCTTTGCTCGTCGGCGAACGCAAAGGGGCCGGGGGCTTCCGCATCGGCCGGTGTCGGCGTGACGCCCACCGCCTCGCGCGCGGCGGACAGCGGCGCCATCGCCCACGGATTGTCACGCGGCGCTCTCCAGCAGACGAACACGCACCGGCCCCCGGGTCGCAGCGACTCTCGCAAATGCCCGAGGGCGGCGGACGGTCGACTGAAGAACATGACGCCAAAGCGCGAGAATAGCAAGTCCATGTCTGCCGGAAGCGAGACCTCGGAAGCGTCGCCTTCGCGGAAGGCGAGATGCGCGCAATTCGCCAGCGCGCCACTCGAGCGGGCAACTTCAAGCATCGGCTGCGATACGTCAATACCGAGGACGCTGCCCGCCGCACCCACGCGTTGCGCAATTTCGATCGAGGTGTCGCCGCAGCCACAGCCGATGTCGAGTACCCGCTCCCCCGGTTGCGGCGCAGCGACCTTGAGCGCGGCGTCCCCGAACGGGGCCACGATGCGGTCGGTTTCCCGCAGCATCGCGGCCCATCGCTGGCCCAACGGACCGTTCCATTCCGCAATCTGTTCGGCGTTATCGGCCGACATGGCTCGATCCGGGCGTCATTGACGGAGGGCAGTCCTCAACCAAGCCTCGGCGCGACATTCCAGATTTGGTCGGCGTATTCGCGAATGGCGCGATCGGCGGAGAACCAGCCGACACTCGCGGTATTGACGATCGCCCAGCGCCACCAGTCCGCCGGTCTGCGCCACAGGTCGTCGACCGACTGCTGGGCTGCTCGATAGGCTTCGAAATCGGCACAGACCATGAAATAGTCGCGGTGCCGAAGGCGATCGGCCAGGCCCCGGAAACGCGCGGGGTCGTCTGGCGAGAACATGCCGGATTCGAGCGCTTCGAGTGCCTTCGCGAGGTCAGGGGATGCGGCGATCGCAGCGCTTGCGTCGACGTCGACGCGCCGGCGCGCGTCGACGTCGGCGGCAACAAGCCCGAACAGGAAGAAATGCTCGGGGCCGACGCGCTCCCGAATCTCTATGTTCGCACCATCGTACGTTCCAATCGTCAATGCACCGTTGAGTGCAAGCTTCATGTTCCCGGTTCCCGATGCCTCCATGCCTGCGGTCGAGATCTGCTCGGACAGATCCGCCGCCGGAATGATCGTCTGTGCCGCGCTCACGTTGTAATTGGGAAGAAAAATGACCTTGAGCAAGTCGCGCGCGGCCGGGTCGTCGTTGACGATGCGCGCGACGTCGTGGATGAGCTTGATGATCAACTTCGCCTCACGGTAGGCCGCCGCGGCCTTGCCCGCAAATATCTTCACCCGAGGCACCCACCCGCGCGTCGGATCGGCGCGAATGGCATCGAAATGCGCGATCGTCTCGACGATGTTGAGCAGTTGCCGCTTGTATTCATGGATGCGCTTCACCTGCACGTCGAACAGCGCGTCGGGATCAAGACTGTAGCCGGTGCAGTCGGCGACATGCCGAGCAAGCGCCACCTTGTTTCGTCGCCGGATCGCGGCGAAACGCTGCTGCAATGCCGGGTCGGAGGCAAGCGACGCCAACGTCGCGAGGTCATCGGGATTATCGCTGACGCCGGGCCCGACGGCATCGATCGCCAGTGCGAGGAGCTCGGGATTGGTCTGATGGAGCCAGCGGCGAAACGTGATGCCGTTGGTTACATTGACAATGCGAGCGGGGTACGCCGCATGAAGATCGCGGAAGACCGTTTCTCGCATCAGCTCTGTGTGCAACGCGGACACGCCGTTGACATGATGCGAGCCAACGAAAGCGAGGTGCCCCATCCGTACGCGACGATCCTCGCCATCGGCGATCAACGAGAGCGCCGGCAGCACTTCCGTGTCGCCTGCCGCTCGTCGCGCGTCCAGGTGGAGGGCGTTGATCCGGTAAATGATCTGCATGTGTCGCGGCAGCAAGCGCTCGAGCAGCGCGACCGGCCATGATTCGAGGGCCTCCGGCAGCAAGGTGTGGTTCGTGTAGTTGAACACGCGAGTGGCGATGCCCCAGGCCGTATCCCATGGCATGCCATGGTCATCGACCAGGAGCCGCATCAATTCGGGAATCGCGATCGCCGGGTGCGTGTCGTTCAGCTGGATGGCGACGTGGTCGGGCAGGGAGGACAGCTCGCCGTGCTGTTGCCTGTGTCGCCGAAGCAGATCCTGCAGCGAGGCCGACGCGAAGAAATACTCCTGGCGCAGGCGCAGGTCCTGGCCGGCCGGCGTTTCATCGCTCGGATAGAGAACGCGTGAAATGGCCTCCAGGCGGACGCGCTCGACCATCGCGCCCACGTGATCGCCGCGGTTGAATTCATCGAGGCGCAGCGGATCGACGGCACGCGCCGACCAAAGCCGCAGTGTATTGACGTGGCCCCCGCGCCAACCGACGATCGGCGTGTCGAATGCTACCGCCGTCACTTGCTCGGCCGGTCGCCACTCGTAGCGGACCGCTTCATCCCGGCCGACGCTTTCGGTCACCTGTCCGCCGAAGCCGATCGTGTGATTCACGGCGGCCCGCTCGAATTGCCAGGGGTTGCCGAACGTCAGCCAATCCTCCGGCAATTCGTCCTGCCAGCCGTCCCGGATCACCTGGCGGAACATTCCATGGTCGTACCGGATGCCATAGCCATGCGCGGGTATGCCGAGCGACGCCATGCTTTCCATGAAGCACGCTGCGAGTCGCCCGAGCCCGCCATTGCCGAGTGCCGCATCCGGCTCGATACGACGCAGCCGATCCAGGTCGATGCCGAGCTCGGCCAGCGCCTCGCGCACGGCGGCCGTGATGCCCAGGTTGCTCATCGCATCGAACAGCAGGCGACCGATCAGGAATTCGAGCGAAAAGTAGTAAACGCGTTTGCGCCCGTCGCGATAGGTGCGGCGCGTTGCCTCCGCCCACCGGTCGATGATGCGGTCGCGGACCGCGTACGCGGTTGCCATGAACCAATCGTGCTCGTTCGCATGGTCCGGGACTTGCCCTACCATGTAGTTGAGCTTGCCGAGGATCGACGCGCGCATCGCGCGCGCGTCTACGCCGTCTCCGCCAGCCTCTGCGACCTGTGGGGCAATCACTCGGAACCCGATCCTGCATTTGCCAGCCGAGGACCGTCCCGACCAGTGCATTTCGGGAATTCTGAAGCTATTTCGGGAATCGCGATAGCCTCACGATTCCAGCGGGAGCGATGCGAAACCACGGCGTCCTATTTGGGATTTTTCTGTCTGCTGATCTACGAGCCTCGCCGGCGATAGCCGCAGCAGACCGGCTGCCTGCAGAACTAGTCGATCGGCCAGGGCATCGCTTTCGGCACCGTGATCACTGCAGATGTGTCCGCCGCCGGTCCTCGCACGCTGGTGTCGACGACGCGCCACCACGGCTCGACGTCTTCCGCGTACGCGGGCTCGACCGGCTGCCCGAGTCGCGGCATCACGAGTCGTGCGCCCGCTTCGGACCGAGCTCCAGCAACGTCTCGGCAGGCTGGTCCCACGCATGCATCGCAAGGCTGAACGTGCCCCAGTGCACAGGGAGGAAGGGCCCCCCGCCGAGCAGCGCCAGCGCTTCGAGCGCGTTCTTCGGCCCGAGGTGAATGTCGCCCCAAGCGGGATGGAACGCGCCGACCTCGAGCATCACAAGGTCGAACGGCCCGAGCCGTTCGCGGATGGTCTGGTATTCGGTCGTGAGACCCGTGTCGCCGCTGAAGAACACACCGTGCCGTTGCGAACGGATGATCAGCGAGGACCACAAGCTTGCGTTGCGGTTTTTGAGTGTGCGGCCGGAAAAATGCTGCGAGGGCGCTGCGGTCACGGTGAGTCCGGTGTTCGGCACGTCGTGCGATTCCCACCATTCCAGCTCGACGATGCGCTCGGGGCGCACGCCCCAGGCTACGAGGTGGGCGCCGACGCCGAGCGAGGTCACGAACGGGACATCGCTCCGGGCGAGCTCGCGGATCGTCGGGTAGTCGAGGTGGTCGTAGTTGATCGTGCGACACGACCACGACGTCGATCGGCGGCATCGCGCGAAGGGGAACGGGTACCGGCTGGAAACGCTTGGGACCGACGAGGCGCGACGGTGACGCGCGCGGGCCCCAAACGGGATCGGTAAGTACGCGAAGGCCGTCGATCTCGATCAGCACCGTCGAATGGCCGAGCCAGGTGGCGCGCAGCCCGCGGTCGGCCGGCTTTGCCCAGACTTCAAGCGGGCTCATCGACGGCAGCGGCGACCGCGGTACGCGTCGTTCGCCGCCGCAAAGAAATTCGCCGAGCGTCGGCATCGCCACGTTCGGGTCGCGCAGGCCTGCGATGATCGCGTGTACGTTGCGAAACTGTTCGCCTGTCCAGAGCGGCGATGCCTTGATGCGTTCGAGTCGCTCGCCTTCCGGTTTTCTGCCGAGCGACCTCATGCCGAACGAAATGCGAGCAATGCGCCCAATGCAGGTTGCATCCGGAGCGTTTCGAATCGGTCTGCGTTACCGGAAGTGTCGCTTCGGACCGCTATGGGACCGCTATTGGACCGCATGGACTCTCACCGGCCGATCGAAGCCCTTGAGCGAAAGTTCTCCGAGGTCCAGGAATGTCAGGCCCTTTCCGATGCACAGCTCGGCAACCGCGTTGGACACCAGGCTCTGATCCGGCTGCGCATGAGAACAAAGCCGCGCGGCAAGTTGAACCGTCGATCCAAACAAGTCCTGGTGATTCTCGACCGGCTCTCCCGCCGCCGCGCCGATTCGAACCTTGACGGCGACCTCACGGTCGGCCTGCTCGTGCTGAGCCAGCGCAAGCTGAATCCGGGTCGCGCAGCGTACCGCTGCGACGGTTGACATGAAGCACGCCATGATCCCGTCGCCGGTGTGCTTGACCTCGCGTCCGCCCAGCACACCGAGGGCATCCCGGACGATCGTGTCATGGATCTCCAGAAAGGCCATGGCCGCGTCGTCCCCGAAGCGTTGCGTCATTGCGGTCGAGTCGACGATGTCGGTGAACAGCACGGTCCGGATTCCCGGGTCGCGTTCGGTTCCGGCGCCGGCGCCGGCGGGAACGAGAGCGGCGCCTGCGGAATTCACTTCGCATCCGCCCAGGAATCCCTCCGCGATCTCCGGCGCAACCTCGATGATCTTGGACGCGACCAGGCCGTGCGCTTCGCGATGCACCGACGCTGCTGCTTCCGGATTCGGCGCGCTGCAAAGACAGAAAATCTTGCCGTTGCTCTCGTTGAACCAGTATTTGTGATATTCGACTCCGTACCTGGCCTGCGTGTTGACATCGGCGATGTGCGCCTTGGCAACATCTGCGGCGGTGGCGCCGTGAACCTCATGGATGTCCATGTACATCGGCATCTCAACCTCCGAAAAGCGCGAGTATACGGCCCGGACCCTGAACCGGGTGATTGCGTTTCAGTCCGCGGATACGCGATGGGACACCGTCATATCCGGCGATTGGCGCAGCGTTTGAAACACGACGCAATAACGCTCGGTCAGGCGGACGAGCGTATGCAACTGGTCTTCCGACGCGTCGGTGTCCAGATCGAAGTGAAGCCGGATGCGCTGAAATCCAACCGGAGCGTCCTTGACCACACCCAAAGTGCCGCGGAAGTCGAGATCGCCTTCGGCTGCGACCGCGCCGCTTCGAATAACGACCCCTATCGCCGTCGCGACGGCGTTCATCGTTACGCCGGCGCAGGCAACGAGCGCTTCAAGCAGCATGTCGCCGGAGCACGCGCTCAGTCCGTTGCCTCCGGTTGCCGGATGCAGCCCGGCCGTAGCGAGCGCCTTGCCGGTCTGGACACTGCAAGTGACCCCTTCGCCCAGATGGCCTCGAGCCTTGAGCGTAACCAGCGCCGCTTCGGCTTGTTCCTGGTAAAGTTTCTTTAGAGGCGCTTGAATCGCTCGAAGTTCTTCGGTTTTCATCGCTCTATCTTGCGTCTCGTCGCGCTTCGAAGTTTGTTATAAAATCGTATGTGCGTTTCGCGGGCCGAGGTGTAAAAAGGGGCTGCGCCGCCGCAAGCTATTGATTGTACGCCAACCTCGGGGGAGCTAATCGAAACCACCTCTCGATGGCGCGGCCCGAAACATCCGAACGACGTTCGCGGCATATTTCATCAGAAAGGGTACACCATGACCAAGCGTCTTATTCCGATCCTCGCGCTGTTCTCATTAGCGCTGGCTGTTTCGCCAGCATGGGCAGACGAGTACACGAGCACGATCAGCGTCTTTAAGAACGCCGGCGAGAGCGGCAACTTTTTCCGGACAGCGTACGGGTACGCCGTCTTTCCGACCATCGGAAAGGGCGGCGTCGGTGTCGGTGGCGCGTTTGGCAAGGGCCGGGTATACGAACACGGGAAGTACGTCGGCGACGCATCCATGACCCAGCTTACGGTCGGCTTCCAGCTCGGCGGTGAGGCCTATAGCCAGATCATCTTTTTCGAGGACCAGCACGCATTCAGGGAATTCACGGGCGGCAACTTTGCATTCGGTGCGGAAGCTTCCGCGATAGCCATTACCGCTGCGGCCGGAGCCAAGGCCAATACGACTGGCTCATCGGCCGGCGCCAGCGCGGGCAGGCACGACGCCAAGACCGTCGGCGGATACAGCAATGGCATGGCGACGTTCACCGTGGCCAGGGGCGGCTTGATGTACGAAGCGACCGTCGGCGGCCAGAAGTTCAGCTATACGCCGCGTTGATCGTTCGATGTCCGGTCATGCCCTCCCGGGCCGACATCACGCGGGCTCGCGCGCCTGCCACAGCTCGTTCAAGCGGCGCGCGAACCGCGTTCCCAGCGCCTCGTCTTCGTGCATGAAATAGACGTAGGTCTGCGGCAACGCGGCCTCGGCGATGCGAGCCGTCCACGCGTCCAGCTCCTGGTCGTCGTAGTGGGTTCGTCGCAGGCGTAAGTAGCCGCAGTCCGACGTGGCGACGAACGGCGTGTCGCCTTCGTCGGTGTCGGTAACGCACAGGATGGCGCCTCGGCCGCGCAGCGTCTCGTACACTTCGTCGTCGTGCCACGACGTGCTGCGAAATTCGAACGCGGCGCGCGTGCCCGATGGCAGGAGCTGGAGAAAATCCCGTAATCGGGGAAGATCTTTTTTGAGAAAAGGCGGGAGCTGGAACAGCAGCACGCCAAGCTTGCTTCCCAATGCGCCTGCGCGACGCACGAACTCGGCCACGTGCGTTTCGGCCTCCCGCAGGCGCAGAACGTGAGTGATGCGCTTCGGCGCCTTCAGGGTAAAGGTGAAATGATCGGGCACCTGTTCCGACCATTGCGCGAGCATCGCTTCGGCCGGCATGCGGTAGAACGTGTTGTTGATCTCGACGGTCGTGAAGCGGTCGGCGTAGTAACGCAGCATTTCGCTCGCGGGAAGCTTCTCCGGATAAAAGGGCCCCAGCCATTCCTTGTACGAATAGCCGCTCGTTCCCGCCAATAGCTTCATCGATCTTGCTCCTGAAATTCAGCGCGGCTTGAACCCCACCCTTGCCATCATGGCCGGGCTCAGCGGGACCGCCGCCTCGGCGATATGCCGCCACGGGTCGGCCTTCACTTTTTTGAGCCGCTCGGGCATGTTTCCGATGCTGAAATAGTCGAAGCGCAGGTCGCGCGACAGCTCGGACCACGCCACCGGTGTCGAGACCGGAGCGTTCTCCCGGGCCCGCGTCGAATAGGCCGCCACCGCCGTCGCCCCTTCGCTGTTGCGCAGGTAGTCGATAAAGATCTTGCCGCGACGCGAGACCTTCAACAGCTTGGACGTGAAGCGATCCGGAAAGGTCCTCTCGAGAAGCTCGGCCACGGCTTTGGAGAATCCCTTGACGTGCTCCCAGCCGACGCCGGGCTCGATCGGCACGACCACGTGCAAACCCTTGCCGCCGGTCGTCTTCAGGAACGGCGCGAGACCGACGTTCTCGAGCAGGGTCTTGACGATCAGCGCCGCCTGCCGCAAGTCTTCCCAGGCAACCGCATCGTCGGGGTCGAGGTCGAAGATAATGCGGTCGGGGAGACCGAGGCTCGGTGCGCGGGATCCCCAGGGATGCAGTTCGAGCACGCCCATTTGCAGGAGGGCAACGATGGCCGGTACCGAATCGGCCATCATGTAAAGCGATACGCTGCCGTCGCCGTTGTCGATCTCGACGCGCGAGATGGCCTCGTTGATACCGCCCTCGGCCTTCTTCTGGTAGAAGCACTCCTCGTTCCAGCCGTTCGGACAGCGAAGCAAGGTCAGCGGCCGACCGGAGAGATGTGGCAGCATCCAATCGCCGACGGCGCCATAGTACAGGGCAAGATCGCGTTTGGTGACGCCCACCTCGGGATAGAGCATCTTGTCGGGATGGGTGAGTACGATGCCCGCGACCGCGTTCTTGCCGGTACCGGCCGGGGCCTTGGCTCGCGGAGCAGGACGTGGCGGCGGCTCGTCCGTTGCCTCGTCGCCATGCGAACTCGCCGGGCGCTCGCGAACGACCTCCGTTGCGGGCTTGTCAGTGCGCAAGCCGTGAAATGTCGCATGGCGCAAGGTTCCGTCGTCGGTCCACTCGGTGAAGGACACCTCGGCCACCAGTACCGGCCGCACCCAATGCGCGCGGCGGGCTTCGGCGCCACGCGGTAGGTTGTGGAAGGGGCTCTCCTTTTGCACCAGCGCCGATAGCGAGCGGATTAATGTGGCGAGCGCGGCGTCGCTGAATCCGCTTCCTACCTTGCCCGCGTAGGCCAGCCGACCCTCCGCCTCGTAGACGCCGAGCAGCAAGGCACCGAATCCCTGGCGCGATCCCTCCGGATCGCTGAAGCCGCCGATCACCATCTCCTGCCGCTGCATGCACTTGGTCTTCTGCCACGCGGGCCCTCGACCCGCGCGATAGGGCAAGTCAGCGCGTTTGGAGATCATCCCTTCGAGACCCAGATCGCCGACATTCTGAAAAAACGTCGGTCCCGGAACGGCGAAATGCTCGCTGTACTGGATCGCCGAAGGCGCGTTCGACAATAGCTGCTGCAGCAGGCGCTTGCGCTCGGTCAGCGCGACCGCACGGAGATCGAAGCCATTCAGGTGAAGAAGATCGAAGGCGAGATACTTGAGGTCCTTCGAATCCACCGCCGAAAGGGCCTTCTGCAGCGCCTGAAAACTGGTGCGTCCCCCAGCGTCCAGGGCGACGACCTCGCCATCCAGCCAAGCCTCGTCGACCGGCAGCTGCGCGAGAGCGCGGGCGGGCGCCGGAAAATCGCTGGTCCAGTCCTTGGCGTTGCGGGACACCATGCGTACCTGTTGCCGCGCAATCCGGCACAACATGCGGTAGCCGTCGTATTTGATCTCGTGCACCCAGGCCGCCCCGGTCGGAGGAGTCTTGGCCGCGCTCGCCAATTGCGCTTCCACGATGTCCGGCAGCGGCGCTTTGCGGGCCCCCTTGAGTTTCGCGAGTCCGCCGATCGCGGCCGGTTTCGGCTTGCGTATCGCGCCGCCCTTGATATTGGCCGCGACCGATTGGTTCGAGTGCCACACGCGATCCGCGTCGGTGGCGATCTGTTCCAGGCTTCGACCGGTGACGACGCTGTCGGGGCGATCCTCGCCGATCAGCCCGTCGGCGCCCAGGCGCGCGAATTCGTCGGCTTCCTTGAACAGCAGCCAGCTGTTCTCGCCACCGTACTTGCCGCTGCGGCTGCGCACCAGATTCCACCCGCCCTTGAGCTTTTCGCCGTCGAGTTCGAACTTCAGCCGGCCTTTGGCGTAGCCTTCGTCGGGGTCCGCCTTGGGCGTCCACGTTCCGCGGTCCCACACCATGACCGTCCCGGCGCCGTATTGCCGCGCCGGTATCACTCCCTCGAAGTCGCCGTATTCCAGCGGATGGTCCTCGACATGCATGGCCAGGCGCTTGTCGTTGGGATCGAGGCTCGGCGCCTTCGGGACGGCCCAGCTCAGCAGCACGCCGTTGAGCTCCAGCCGGAAATCGTAGTGGAGTCGGGTCGCTGCATGCTTCTGGATGACGAACGCGAGGCCGCGTGATCGGCGTTGTCCGACCTTGCCCGTGGGCTCGGGTGTCACCCGGAAGTCACGTTTTTGTCGATATCGCTCGAGCGCCATGGTACGTAACGGTCACATCACCATGCCTTATCTGCAACGGGCCGGAGGCGTCGCGACGGAAAAGCATGTCGTTTAGTTGAAGATCGTCTGATATTTTGGCACGATGAGCGGTTCCGATACCGTATCCCCATCACGGAGACCCTATGGCCGCTCGCGCATTGGCTTCGGTCACTGTTTCTTTTGGCATGGTTTCGATCCCGGTCAAGCTCTATACGGCGACCCAGGCCCAGGCCGGCGTTTCGTTCAACCTGCTGCACGCCGGCTGCGGCTCGAGGTTGAAGCAACAATACCTCTGTGCGCGCGAAGGCGTCGTGGTCGAGCGGGCGGACATGGTCAAAGGCTACGAGTTCGCCAAGGACCAGTACGTGACGTTTACACCCGAGGAATTGAAGGAGCTGGAGGAGAAGGGCACGCAGACGATCGAAATAAGCGAGTTCGTCCCGGCGGAAAGCATCGACCCCATCTATTACGACAAGGCCTACTTCCTCGGTCCCGACAAGGGGGGCGCGAAACCGTATGCCTTGTTGGCGGAAAGCATGCGCCAGACGCATCAGACCGCCATCGGACGGTATGCCGCGCGCGGCAAACAATATATCGTCCAGCTTCGCGCCGTACCCGGCGGATTGGTCATGCAGCAGCTCCTTTACGCGCCGGAGGTCCGCGCGCTGGCCGATATCGGCATCGAGGAGGCTCCAGTGCGCGACAGCGAGCTCGCCCTGGCGAAGCAGCTCATTGCGCAGATTTCATCCGAACAATTCAATCCGGGTGCGTACGAAGACGACGTGAGGAAGCGCATCGAGGCGGCCGTCCAGAAAAAGGTCGAGGGCGAGGAGATCGCCGTTTCGCCCAGCGCACCCGAAGCCGGCGCACAGGTCATCGATCTGATGGAGGCGCTGCGCGCCAGCCTCGAAAAGACCGCCGGCAAGCGCGCGCCGCCGAAAACAGCCGCTGCGTCGCCGGCGACTGAAATCAAGGCCGCGCAGCGCAAGCCGCCGAAGAAGATCGCCACCGAGCCCGAAACGCGCCGCAAGGCCGCCAAGCGCTAGGACGGCTATCGATGCCAGCGCCGTCGTGACCGAAGGCTATTCGCTGCGCGAAGTCGGCAAGCTGCTTGGCCTTTCCCGTTCCATCCTTGGTCGGCTTATCGATGCGGGCTTCGTCTCGCCGACGCGCGGCCCGCGGCGGGAGTATCGTTTCACTTTTCGCGACCTGGTCCTGCTGCGTGCCGCCCAGGGCCTGACCGAAGCCAAGATTCCGTCGTCGCGCATCCTGCGCTCGCTGCGCCGATTGCGTGCGCAATTGCCGCAGCAGGCTCCTTTGGCAGGCTTGAGGATCGAGGCAGTCGGAGACGCTGTCGTGGTGAGCGAAGCTGGCCAGACGCAATGGCGCCCCGACGATGGTCAGTATGTGATGCAGTTCCAGGTTGCGGCTCCCGGTGGGCGACTCGCCTTTTTCGGCCCGGCCGAGGAGCCTGTATGCTCGTCCTCTGCGGAAGACTCCGCGTTCGAGCAGGGACTGGCACTCGAGCGCACCAGCCCGGACGAAGCGGTTGAGGCGTATCGCCGCGTCCTGAAGCTGGACGCTGCCCATCGCGGCGCCTGCGTCAATCTCGGCCGGCTGCTGCACGAGCGCGGCCGGATGCAGGATGCCGAAACCGTCTACCGCGAAGCGCTCGCGCACGGCACGGACGGCACATTGCTGTTCAATCTCGCGGTTCTGCTTGAAG
Organism: Betaproteobacteria bacterium; assembly: GCA_003153475.1. Classification (GTDB taxonomy): domain Bacteria; phylum Pseudomonadota; class Gammaproteobacteria; order Burkholderiales; family Casimicrobiaceae; genus PALSA-1003. The sequence continues at coordinate 30,138 of PLYT01000011.1, forward strand.
ACCTGCATCGGGCCGACGAGGCCGCTGACGCTTATCGCGCTGCGCTGGTCGCCGCGCCCGACCTGGCGGACGCGCATTTCAATCTGGCGCGGCTGTGCGAGGCGCGCGGACTGAAGCAGGACGCCGTGCGGCACTTGAGCGCTTTTCGCAAGCTGACCGGCAGCCGCTGATCCTCGGGTACCAATCCGGCAGGCGCACGCGACGAACCAGGATGGCAGGGACCACGCCGCGAGCGATGCCAACGACTCCCGAGTCGCCGGACAGCCGGGTCCTGTTCATCGGCAACAGCTACACGTCGCGCAACCAGTTGCCGCGCTTGTTGGCAGACCTGGCGGCGACGGCCGAGCATCCCAGGCGCGTCGAGGTCGAGGCCATCGTGGCAGGCGGGGCGAGTCTCAAGCGACACTGTAACGCCGGCTTCGCGCAGCAGGCGCTGGCGAAGCTATCGTGGAACTACGTCGTACTTCAGGAACAGTCGACGCTGCCGCTGAAGAATCCTGCGCGCTACCATGACAACGTCCGGTTTTTCGCGCCCGAGATCGCCCGACGCGGCGCGAAGACAGTGCTTTATCTGACGTGGGCAAGGCAGCAGGCGCCGGACACCCAGGATCTCATCACACGTGCCGTCGAAGAGGTCGCCGGCGAGGTCGACGACGCACTGGTCGTTCCGGTGGGCCCGGCCTGGCAGGCCGCCATGGCCGAGGACAGCGATCTGCCGCTCTACACGGACGATGGAAGTCATCCGACCGCGCTCGGCTCCTACCTGGCCGCCTGCGTGTTCCACGTCAGCCTGTTTGGCGAAGCGCCACGGGGATTTTCCGTGTCCGATGCGCTGCGGCTCGATCGCAGTGTGGCGGCGAGGCTGCAGGTCGTGGCATCGGAGGCCACGCGGCTGCGATGATGCCCGATGGGCGATCGAAACGCGCGCATCGCTTTCGATGTCGAAGGTCGAAAGGCACCAAGCGCGACAGGTCACTGGACCCTACAACTTGCCTATCGCCAATCTATCGTTTTCGTCACTCCTTCTATGAGGATGGGCGTTTCCCGTGCAATGCAGTGCACTCTTGTGCTGTACGATCCCCCGCAAGGCGTGCTATCGTAAAAAAATGGTTTGTCCATCACCTCATCATCACGCGTGGGTTCAAAGGACGGCCGATGCACGAATTTGAGCAGATCGAGATCCTGCTCGCCGAGGACAGCGAGGCAGACGCCGAGATGACCATGCGCGCGTTGCGACGCAATAACCTCGCCAACCATCTGGTTTGGGTCAAGGACGGCGCCGAAGCGCTCGATTTCATTTTTCGCCGCGGCGCGTATGCGCAAAGGCCCGAAGGCGCACCCAAGCTCGTGCTGCTCGACCTTAAGATGCCCAAGGTCGACGGCATCGAAGTATTGCGTCAGGTCAAGTCGAACGAGGAGACCAGAACGATACCCGTAGTGATGTTGACGTCCAGCGCCGAAGAGCGCGACATCGTCGCCAGCTATTCGTTGGGGGTGAACAGCTACATCGTCAAGCCGGTCGACTTCGCGAGCTTCGTCGATGAGGTCGCCAAGGCCGGCTGCTATTGGGTGCTCGTCAATCGTCTGCCCGGCACGGCGGCGGGGTCCAGGCGCTAAGGCTCCCGATGACTTCCACGCTCAAGATGCTGATGGTCGAGGACGTGCCGTCCGACGCCGAGATCGTGCTGCGCGAGCTCAAGCGCAACGGCCTGGAATTCATCGTCCGGCGGGTGGAGACTGAGGCCGAATTGAGGCGCGAATGCGTCGAGTTCGAGCCCGATATCATTGTGTCCGACTTCGCTTTGCCGCATTTCGACGGTCTGTCGGCGCTCCGGATCGTGCGTAAATTGCGCCCTGACGTTCCGTTCATTTTCGTCTCGGGAACCATTGGCGAGGAAACCGCGATCGAGAGCCTGCGCGGCGGCGCCAATGACTACGTCCTCAAGACCAATCTGTCGCGCCTGCCGACGGCCGTGCGCCGGGCGCTGCAGGACGCTGACGAGCGCGCCAAGCGACTCGAGACCGAGGAGGCGCTGCGGCTGCGCGACCGAGCGGTCGAAGCGAGCGTCAACCCGATCGTGATCGTGAGCGCGACCGACCCCGACATGCCGCTGGTCTACGTCAATCGCGCCTTCGAGCAGGTCACCGGCTACAGTCGCGCCGAAGTCATCGGCTGCAACTCCCGTTTTCTGCTAGGCGAGGATCACGACCAGCCCGAGCTCGATAAGATCCGTCGGGCGATCACCGAGCAGTGCGACGGGCAGGCGGTGCTGCGCAATTACCGCAAGGATGGCAGTCTTTTCTGGAACAAGCTGTACGTCACGCCGGTGCGGGATCCGCGCTCGAACCGCGTCACCCATTTCGTCGGCGTGCAATACGACGTCACCGAGATCAAAGGCTACCAGGAAGAGCTCGAGCATCAAGCCAATCACGACGCGCTCACCGGGCTTGCCAATCGCAACCTGCTGAAAGACCGCCTGCGGCAGGCGCTGGCGCTCGCGCACCGCTACAAGCGACCGTTCGACCTGACGTTCATCGATCTCGACAACTTCAAGCTGATCAACGACAGCCTCGGCCACGACATCGGGGACCGGCTGCTGAAAATCGCCGCGGAGCGGCTCGCCGCTTGCGTGCAGGAAGGCGACACCGTGGCGCGGCTCGGCGGCGACGAATTCGTGCTGTTGGTCGCTGAGCAGGAGCACGAGGAGGGCACCTATCGCGCGGTGCAGCGGGTGATGGCTGCGATCTCGCAACCGTTCCTGATTGATCAGCGCGAATTCAAGATCACGTGTTCCGCCGGCATCGCGAGCTTCCCGCGCGATGGCGAGGACGCCGACACGCTGCTGCGCAATGCCGACACGGCGATGTACCGGGCGAAGGATCTCGGTCGCAACAACTTCCAGCTCTATTCGTCCGACATGAATGCGGATCTGGGCGAGCGCCTGACGCTGGAGACCGATCTGTGGAATGCCGTCAAGCGCAACGAGCTCGTCCTGCACTATCAACCGAAGGTCGAGCTCAAGACCGGGCGTATCGTCGGCATGGAGGCGCTGCTTCGCTGGCGCCATCCGACCAGGGGCATGATCCCGCCGGGGAAATTCATTCCGGTGGCCGAAGCCAGCAGCCTGATCACCGAGATCGGCACGTGGGTGATCAACGAGGCGTGCAGGAACAACAAAGCCTGGCAGGATGATAATTTGCGCGCCGTCCCGATCGCGGTGAATATCTCGGCACGACAGCTGCATGACAAGGATCTGGTCGATACGGTTCGCACCGTGCTTCAGACCACGCGGCTGCGGCCGGAGCACCTCGAGATCGAGCTTACCGAGAGCGCGGTCATGATGCATCCGGAGGACGCCATCAATACGATGGCGAGGCTGCGCGGCATGGATGTCCGGATTGCGCTCGACGATTTCGGCACCGGCTATTCGAGCCTGAGCTACCTGAAGCGTCTGCCCGTCACCGGGCTGAAGATCGACCAATCGTTTGTCCGCGATCTGGCCTTCGATCCGGATGACGCCGCGATAGTCCGCGCCATCGTTGCGGTTGCCCACGAATTGATGCTCGACGTGATTGCCGAAGGCGTGGAAACCGCCGAGCAGGCCGAATTCCTCAAGACTCACGGTTGCACGGAAGCGCAGGGCTATTATTTCGCCCGGCCCGTGCCCGCCGACCAGATGCGAGCGCTGCTCGAACGCGGTAACTTGCCGGTCGTTTGAGCCGCAGGCAAGAACACGCGGCATGGTGCAAGAGCTGACGGGCGAGCAACCGGTCTTCCTGTCGACGCTGCCAGCCGAACGCCGCGAGCGTCGGATCGCGCTCAAGCTCGTGGCGGCGTCGGCCGTGATCTTTGCCGCGGTGGCACCTTTCGCGAAGGTCCAACTCTCGCCCGTTTGGGCGTTCATTCCCGCCTACGAGTCCGCGCTCGCGGTCACCGATCTGATGACCGCCGTTCTGCTGTTCGGTCAGTTCGGCTTCCTGAGATCGCAGGCGCTGCTGGTGCTGGCTGGCGGCTATCTTTTCACGACCTTCATCACCGTCGCGCACGGGCTGACGTTCCCCGGCCTTTTTTCGCCGGAAGGACTGCTGGGCGCCGGACCGCAGACCACGGCGTGGCTGTACATGGCCTGGCACGGGGTATTTCCGTTGTGCGTGATGGCCTATGCGTGGCTCAACGGACGCCAGCGCCGGCCCATCGACTCATCGAACGTCCGCATCGCGATGTTCGTCGCCGTTGCGGGCGCTTTCGTCGCGGTGTGCGGGTTTGCCTACCTCGCGACGAGCGGCCAGCAATCGCTGCCGGCGATCATGCAGGGCAACCACTACACGCCGGCGATGGTCGGCGTCGTCTCGAGTGTCTGGGCATTGAGCCTTGTCGCGCTGGGCGCGCTATGGCGCCGGCGTCCGCACACCGTACTCGATCTGTGGGTGATGGTGGTGATGTGCGCATGGATCTTCGACATCGGGCTGTCCGCCGTTCTCAATGCCGGGCGATTCGACCTCGGCTTTTACGCCGGGCGGATTTACGGACTGATGGCGTCGAGCCTGGTACTTCTGATGTTGCTGCTCGAGAACGGCGCCCTCTACGGCCGGCTTGTCGAAGCGCATGACAAGCACGCCAGGCGGTTGAGCATCCTCCACGCCATCGACCATGCCGTTGCGGCAGAGGAGTCGCCCGAGGTCATCGCGGGCGCGGCGATCCAGCCGTTGCGCGAGGTTCTCGGTGTCGCGCGCGCGGTGGTGAACATCTTTGACTTAGCCGCCGGCGAAGCCGAGTGGCTGGCGGCGGCGGGGCGCCGTCGCGTCCACGTCGGAGCGGGTGTTCGCTTTTCGATGCAGATGATGGGGGACGTGGAGGCGTTGAAGCGCGGCGAGGCGCAGTTGGTCGACACGCACGCGCTGCCACCAGGCCCGGAGGTCGACGCGCTGCTCGCTTCGGGAGTGCATCTGTACATGGTGATGCCGATGATCGCCGGCGGCGAGCTGATCGGCGCGATCAGCTTCGGTGGGGAAGCCGGGGCGTTCCCCGCCGAACAAATGAGCATCGCTCGCGAGGTGGCGACGCTACTCGCGATCGCCGTGGCGCAAGCACGGCTATACGATCGCGTGCGGCGCCACGCTGAGGAGCTCGAGCTCCGAGTCGGCGAGCGTACGACGGAGCTGCTGGCGGCGAACAAGGAGCTCGACGCGTTTTCCTATTCGGTGTCGCACGACCTGCGCGCGCCGTTGCGCGCCGTGGACGGCTATGCGCGAATGCTCGAGGAGGACTATGCCGACAAGCTCGATGCCGAGGGTAATCGGCTGCTGGGCGTCGTTCGCGCGAGCAGCCAGCAGATGGGGCGCCTGATCGACGATCTGCTGGCCTTCTCGCGTCTGGGCCGCGAGCAACTGCGGACGAGGCCGCTGCAGCTGAACGACCTCGTCAGGGAGATTATCGACGAGGCGCAATCCGACCGCGCCGGTCGCCAAATCGACTTCGTCGTCGGCGACCTTGGCAGCGTCGACGCCGATCCGGCGCTTCTGAAGCAGGCGTTGGCCAATCTGCTGAGCAACGCGATCAANNACAACGGCGCCGGCTTTGACATGAAATACTACGACAAGCTTTTCGGAGTGTTCCAGCGCCTGCATAGCCATGCCGAGTACCCGGGGACAGGTGTCGGGCTGGCAATCGTCCAGCGGGTCATTCATCGCCACGGCGGGCGGGTCTGGGCCGACTCGAAGCCGGGCGTGGGCTCAGCGTTCTACTTCACGCTGCGCAATGACGGGCCGGACGCGACGCCGGGCCGAT